>CBFHOS010000022.1:0-30943 GCA_965657645.1 Puniceispirillaceae bacterium (SeqCode)
GACAGAGCAATACAAAAGCCATGCAAGAGCCATCAATGAGCAATCATCGGTCTAAAACGGAACTATTATCAGTGCAAATTGCCGATGATTTTTGAACGCCGCTTTAAAAGGCGTTCAAATCACTGTCCCGTGCGACGCGCAAAAAGATCAATATCTAGCGCAACAATGGTGACCATGCAGGGTCAGATGCATCTGACGGCGTAATAACACGGCGCTCATTAAACCCGCTAATATCAATACGATAGAGAGCAGTAGACCCACCTGTACCATCAGCTTCATACGGATTTTGCTTGAAATACATCAACACGCGGCCATTTGGCGCCCATGTAGGCGCCTCCACCAAAAACCCATCCGCCAGCAGGCGCTCACCAGTGCCATCAACATTCATCACACCGATATAGAATTGGCCGCCTGTCATCTTTGTAAAGGCAATAATATCACCACGCGGCGACCATACAGGTGTCGCATAGCGGCCATCGCCAAAGCTAATTCGGCGCACATTACTGCCGTCACTATCCATGACATAGAGTTGCTGTGAGCCAGCACGGTCAGATTCGAACACGATTCTACGACCATCGGGCGAATAAGACGGAGCCGTATCGATAGAAACCGACTTTGTTAGCTGGGAAATGGCTTGGGTGCGCATGTCCATTTCATAGACGTCGGTTAGACCATCTTTTGCCCAGCTCATAATCAGCTTGTCACCCTTTGGACCAAAGCGTGGGGCAAAAGTCATTCCGGGGAACGAGCCGAGACGTTCAGTCCGGCCAGTCGCGACATCAATCAGATAGACATTCGGCTGGTCGTTAAAATAGTTCAAATAGGCGACTTCATGCGCCGTTGGTGAAAACCGCGGCGTTAAAACAAGATCGAGGCCGCTGGTCAGGTAACGGTGGTTATGCCCGTCCTGATCCATGATCGCCAACCGCTTTAACCGGCGCTCTTGCGGACCAGATTCAGAGACATAGACAATCTGCGTGTCGAAATAACCGGTATCGCCGGTGAATTCCTCATAAATGAAATCTGCGATTTTGTGCGACAGCTGGCGCATCGCCGCCGGATCCGCGCTTCCTGCGCCTGAGGTCATTTCACGCTGGGTCACAATATCCCACAGCACAAATTCAACCTGTAACTTGCCATCATCATCAATATAGCCAGAGCCAACAAGCAGGCCCTTGGCCCCAAGCGGCGCCCAATTGGCAAATTTCGGGGTGATCGCCGGTGATTTCGGCGGCGCGATAAAGGCGGCGCTATCAATTGGTGCAAACAATCCAGAGCTCAGCAAATCATTCGAGATAATTTCCGACATCTGGCGGCCAATATCACCAACCTCGCCATCTAGCGTGGTGAAATCTGCAATAGCGATCGGCGTTGGCGCCACTTGGCCATCAGTCACCTCAATGCGGAGCTGTGCGCTCGCTGGTGCCATTACCGAGAGGAGCATGAAACCAAAAACTGTTGCCAGAGCGCCAAAGCCCATAAACCCAAAGCCCGTAAAACGTTTCATCGCAAGTACCATTTTTACCGTCCCATTCATCAAACCGTCTCTACTCTACACCACAAACCGTTGGCATAACGTGGTTTAATATACGCAATTATCGACTCAAAAACGCTGGATTAAAGCCGATATACAATCCTTTTCTTATCTGGTCGTATTTATCGGCCGGGAATGGCAAAGGCGAACATGCAAATGTTGCTCGCATTGCCTCCTGCGCCGAGACCTTGAAATAGCGATCCAGATTAAACCTCAACTTATCTTCAACTTCCACATTCATCACTGTTCCGTCCTTATCTAGCGAAACAATTATGTCAACAATAAGGGAGTCGTTACCAGCCGCGCCGATTGGTGGCTGCCAGCATTTCGCGATATGGCTAAGGATAATGGTGATTTCATCCGCGCCGATAGCCGTATCCTTTACCTCTTTTTGCGCTTTGATTGCATTGCCTGCCGTCTGGGTCAGGGTTTTGGTCAGCACATCGGAGGCTTCTTTCCGCTGCTTGGTCTTTTTGGCTAGCTCTGCTTCTTCTGCCTGCGCCTGTAATTTGGCAAGGTTCTGCAAGGCGGCCTCACCCGCTTCACGGCGCTTTTTCTCATCCTGAGCCAGCTTATTCACCTTGCGCGCGAGTGCCTCTTGCTCTTTTTTGGCCTTTTCGCGCTCGGCCTTAGTCACCCTGTTCTTTGGCGGCTTTGGCTTTGACGTTGGTAATTGCTTTGGCAGGGCCGGCGATTTTGACGCGGTCAATTTCGGCTTTGCGATCGGCTTTTCAGGCAATATCTCGGCATCAGGCACCGGCTTTGGTGGCGCGGGCTCTGGTGTTGGTGGGACCGGCACTGGCTTTGCTGGCCGCCGCGGTGGTGGCGGCGGCGGTGGCGGTGGTGGCGGCGTCCTCACGGTTTTCTTTTTCGTCGCTTCCTGAGCCTCTTTCGCGGTGCTGACCTTATCGCCTTCGATCAAGTTATTTTCTGGCACAGTCTGCACCATATCGACCACAACAATGGCCTGCTCATCAGGCAGATCGCGGCTGAGTGAAGGCAAGCCCACAATCGCCAACAATGTGACGAGCAGGTGGAAAACAACTGAAATGATGACCGGACGCGATGTCATAATCCGTCTAAAATTCCCGTTCCGTTGGGTTCTTCAACAAGATATTCATCATCATGGGGTCCTAATTCGTATCCGGCAAACGCGCAACAAGCGCCACCCGTTCAAATCCGGCTGATTGAATGCGGCCCATCACCCCAAGGATCTCGCCATACACAACAGCGGCGTCGCCACGCACAAAAATACGGACCGATGGATTGGCCTCGGAAATGGCTTTGAGCCGGGCGATTAGCTGATCCGCAGGCACTTCGGTTTCCTGCAAAAACAAGGTTCCATCCGGCTTTACCGACACCACTAGCGGGGCCGAGTCAGCACTGATCGAGCCAGCTTGGGTTTTTGGCAGATCAACCTCGACCCCGACTGTCAATAGCGGTGCAGTAACCATAAAGACAATAAGGAGCACCAGCATCACATCAACAAACGGCGTCACATTAATCTCACCCATAGGGCGATGGCGACGACCACCAGAATTGCGTTTTAATGAGGCACCCATTAATTACCGCCCTCATCCAATTGACGCGCGAGCAATGTGCTAAATTCCTCGGCAAATGTCTCAAAGCGCGCACCAAGCCGCTCAAGATCGCCAGAAAATTTATTATAGGCAACCACCGCGGGAATGGCCGCGGCCAGACCAAGAGCCGTCGCAAAAAGCGCCTCGGCAATACCGGGGGCAACCACCGCAAGGCTGGTATTTTTTGACTCGGCAATAGATTGGAACGAACTCATGATGCCCCAAACCGTGCCAAACAAACCAACAAATGGTGATACAGAGCCGATAGAGGCGAGAAAATTCATCCCGCGCTCTAGGCGTTCCATTTCACGGGTGATCGTAAAGCTCATCGAGCGATCAATCCGGCCAACCAAAGATGCCCGCAAATCAGACCGACCGGCATGGGCCAGACCGCGCGCCGTGGCCCGCCGCCATTCGCGCATTGCCGCCACAAACACCCGCGACATGCCATCACGCGGATCGGCGCCCGTATCGTCATATAGTTGATCGAGCGATCCACCAGACCAAAAGGCATCTTCAAAAGCCTGTGCCAGGGCACGTTCACGGCGTACCGCCATAACTTTGTCGATGATAATGGCCCAGCACCAGATCGATGCACCAATCAATAAAAACATCACCAGCTTGACCACAGGGTCGGCGGCCAAAAACAGCCCCCACATGCTCAGATCGGCGCTGGAATGAGTAACTACGGTCTCAACAGAATTCATCTAAATCCCCACTTTGGCTTTCTTTCAAAGGTGCCATCTATTTGCCGGCATCATGTGCTAGCTTCTGTCTAATTGTATCTGGCACGCGTTGCGGCCGCGCCCCGCCCTTATCATCAAAACGAACGCATACTATATCGACGAGAAGTCGGGCAAGAATGTGGCCATTTTCGTGATTGATAACAGTTTGTTCAATTTTTAGTGACGCGCCGCCGATCTTTAGCATTTCGCTGGTGATCCGCAACGGCGTGCCGAGCGTTGCCGCCTCGGTGTAATCGATCTCAATCCGGCGCACGACAAAGGCGAAACCTTCATCCGCCCCATCATTCACTCCGGCCTTCATTTGGGCAATATAATCCTCTTGGAAAATGCCAATAGAGCGCAGATAGCTAGAGCGCGCCCTCTCGGCAAAGGCGATATAATTGGAGTGATAAACAATGCCACCAACGTCAGTGTCTTCATAATGCACCCGCATCATGTAGTGATGAACACCATCGGCAACATACCCATCAAGAGCATTCAGATGCTCATCAGCGATGCTCGTCGTCACGCCTCATCCTCACCTTTATCTGCCGCTAGCATGTCTAATTGCTGGGCGGTTGCGGCGGGCGGGGTAATGCCAAGATAGGCCCATCCCGCACTTGATAGGCACCGCCCCCGTGGGGTGCGCATCAATAATCCAGTTTGCATTAAATACGGCTCGATCACTTCTTCCAGCACATCGCGCTGTTCAGATAGCACCGCCGCCAGCGTTTCCACCCCAACCGGCCCACCGCCATAGCTCTCGGCAAGACAGCCAAGGTAACGCCGGTCCATCGCATCCAAACCGTTGGCATCCACCTCTAATCGGCCCAGCGCAACATCGGCGATATCGCGGGTAACTGTGGCATGCCCAGCCACCGCGGCAATGTCACGAACACGGCGCAACAAACGACCGGCAACACGCGGTGTTCCGCGTGCCCGACCCGCAATTTCCAGCGCGCCATCAGCCGCAAGATCAAGCCCAAGCTTGACCGCCTGTTTGTTGAGAATTGTCGATAATTCATCGCGGCTATAGAATTGCATCCGCATCTGGATACCGAAACGATCACGCAATGGCGTTGTTAACAGCCCCGAACGCGTTGTCGCCCCGACCAGCGTAAATGGCGGCAAATCAATCCGCACAGACCGCGCCGATGGCCCCTCGCCGATTATCAAATCGAGCTGGAAATCCTCCATCGCCGGATAGAGAATTTCTTCAACGGCAGGGTTCAGGCGGTGAATTTCATCAATGAACAACACATCGCGCGGTTGCAAATTGGTCAATAGCGCCGCCAAATCACCGGCTCTGGCAATCACCGGACCTGAGGTGGCGCGAAAGCCGACCCCCAATTCACCAGAAATAATCTGCGCCAAAGTGGTCTTGCCAAGACCGGGCGGGCCATGCAGTAACGTGTGATCCATCGCATCACCACGATCACGGGCCGCATGAATAAAGGTTTCCAAATTCGCCCGGCCATTGCCCTGACCGATAAATTCGGCAAGGCTGGTTGGGCGCAATGCGGTATCGGCTCGCTCAATCGGCTCGGCGCTAATCAGGCGGTCTTCATCTTGGCTCATGCTATTGCCCCATTTCCCTGAGCGCCGCGGCGATTAGCGGCGATAGCTCATCAGCAACACCATTGGCCCGGGCCCGCATTAGCGCGGTATGCGCCTCGGCCCGCCCATAGCCAAGATTGGTCAAGGCCGAAATCGCATCACCGATAATCCCGCTAGTATCAGCATCAGATCCACCAGTACCCGCAGTCGCCTCACCACCAGCACCGCCAATTACCATGCCGCCGCCAAGGCCGGATAGTTTGCCGATTTTCTCGCTTAGTTCATTGACAACACGCTGGGCGATTTTGGGACCAATGCCATCGGCCCTTGTCACCATCGCCTTGTCACCAGAGATGATCGCAGTGCTTAATTCTGCTGGGCTTAATACCGACAAGATCGCCATCGCGGCCTTTGCTCCGACCCCTTGTACCGTGGTCAACAGGTTAAAGGCGTCGCGCTCACCACCATCCAGAAAGCCGAATAATGTCATGCTATCTTCGCGCACGACCATCTCGGTGAGGAGGGTGATTTCACCCTCGAGAAGGGCTATTGATGATTGGGTTTTGCCAGAAATGCTGACCTGATAGCCGACCCCTGACACATCCAAAATAGCGGCATTTGGGCCGACGGCGACGATCTTTCCCCGAAGCTGTGCGATCATTGACCATCCTCATTACTGCCGCTTGGCTTTTTACTCTTGCCACTGGCTCGCTGGGCATCTTTTGCAAGCGCAGCTTCGATTGCTTTTGACAGATTGGACGCTCCAGAATCACTAGCCGACCCGCCGCTCTTTCTCTTTTTTGAACCTACACTGACGGCATTGGCAACGCCAGATATATTAGCCCCACTCATGCCCGCATCATTGGCCCCGGCAATGGCAATGGCCAGCGCATCGGCGGCGTCCGCATTTGCCGCCTGTACGTTCAATAGCCGGTTTACCATGTCTTGAATTTGCCGTTTATCGGCGGTGCCAGTGCCGGTGACGGTCTTTTTCACCAAGCGGGCGGCAAGCTCGCCGACCCCTAGATCATGCTGGCCGCACACCATCATCGCAACCCCGCGGGCCATCCCCAGCTTTAACGCCGAGGCCGCAGATTTGGCGACAAAGATTTCCTCGATGACCGCATGCGCTGGCCGGAATGACGTGATCACCTCACCAAGTTCCTTGGCAATGACCGCCAACCGATCAGCATCAGGCAATTTGGGATCAGGCTTGATCACCCCATTACCAAGATGACGAAGCCGTCCAGCCTCGGTGTCGATCACGCCCCAACCGGTGTTGCGAATTCCAGGATCAATGCCAAGAATACGCATCAATCCGCCCTAGGCCAATTTGGCTAGGATGTCTTCGGGGATATCAAAGTTTGATGAGATATTCTGCACATCATCATTGTCATCTAGCGCATCAAGCAATTTCAGCATGGTCGATGCCTGCTGTTCATTTACCTCGATGGTGTTTTGCGGCTTCCAGACGAGACCGGCTTCTTCTGGCGCCCCAAAGGCTTCGTTGAGCGCTTCACTCACCGTGTTGTAATCCTCGGTGGCACAGGTGATCTCGTGGCCGTTTTCATCCGATTCAACATTATCGGCACCGGCCTCAAGCGCGGCCTCAAAAACAGTATCCGCATCGCCAGCGTCAACCGGATAGATCATCTGGCCAACGCGGTCGAACATAAAGCTAACCGAGCCAGTTTCACCCAGCGAACCACCATATTTATTAAAGGCGGCGCGGACTTCAGAGGCCGTGCGGTTTCTGTTGTCAGTCATGGTTTCAACGATGAGTGCGGTTCCGCCGGGGCCATAGCCTTCATAGCGAATTTCATCATAAGTCTCGCCCTCGCCGCCCTCGGCCCGTTTTAGCACGCGCTCGATATTGTCTTTCGGCATATTGGCGCCTCTAGCGGCGGTCAAAGCCGTGCGCAAACGAGGGTTTGAATCGGGGTCAGTACCGGCGCGCGCGGCAACGGTAAGCTCCTTGATCAACCGGCCAAAAATCTTTGCCCGTTTTTTGTCCTGCGCACCCTTGCGATGCTGGATATTCTTAAATTTACTATGGCCTGCCATGCTCGTTCGACTTTTTGCTGTTAGCTATTGCTAGCTGTTGAAATTCGTAATCCCCACTTTTCTATATCAGATAATGACAAAATGTAAGGGGGATAGATGGGTAAGGGGGATAGATGGAACCTAGATCTAGCGGGACGCCAAAGCCCTAGGCGTGGCTTAGATGACCACCACGGCGCACAGGCTGGACATCAATTGCCAATCCATCATCACCAGTTTCGACAATCAAGCCACAGATGGTGACCTCACCAAGCGCGACCGAAAGACGGGAACTGCCCTTGCCGGTAAATCTATCCGTTGCCGCCTGTTTTTCCATCCCGATAACACTGTCATAATCGCCGCACATGCCGGCATCAGTCTGATAGGCCGTGCCGCCGGGTAGAATATGGTGATCGGCCGTTGGAATATGGGTATGGGTTCCAACCACCATAGAGGCGCGACCATCGGCTAGATGACCGAGTGCCATTTTCTCTGAAGTCGCCTCGCCATGCGCATCAACCAGAATGAAATCCGCATCACG
Source organism: Puniceispirillaceae bacterium (SeqCode) (assembly GCA_965657645.1). Lineage (GTDB taxonomy): Bacteria > Pseudomonadota > Alphaproteobacteria > Puniceispirillales > Puniceispirillaceae > CBFHOS01. Next base: position 7,978 of record CBFHOS010000022.1, read on the forward strand.
GCCAAGGCGATTACGCACCAACGCCCCATCTAACGCGGCGAAAACCGGCTCGTTCGGGGCCATGAATAAATTGGTCATCACATTAATGGCGCATAAACGCTGGCCAGCGTCATTCGTCACAATCACATGACCATTGCCGGGTGTTCCCTCGGCCATATTAAAGGGACGGATCAAACGTGGTTCATCGACGATATATTCGAAAATCTCGCGTTTATCCCACACATGATTGCCGGTCGTAAGGACATCGGCCCCAGCGGCAAATAACGCCTCGCATATTTTCGGAGTAACACCAAAACCGCCTGCCGCATTTTCACAATTGATCACGGCAAAATCGACCGCCAATTCGGCCCGCAATTCTGCCAATTTTTCAATCACGACGTTGCGACCTGCGCGGCCAACAATGTCACCAAGAAATAAAACGCGCATTATACTTTTCCCTCTGCCCGACTTGATTTCGCCCGGCGTAATCCGCTCGGGGTCAACACACCATCAAGCGCCATGTCATAAGGGCCAACCGGCACGCTGTCTACCTGCTGTTCATCATAGGCAAGGCCGATAATTGTCACCGCATGGCCATTATCACGTAATCCGGCAATCGTCCGGTCGTAAAATCCGCCACCATAGCCAAGCCGCCAACAACAATCATCAAACGCCAATAAAGGCGCGAGGATCACATCCGGCGTGACCAGCGGTGCGCTTTTGCGAGGCTGTAGGGTTTTATAGGGGCCGTCATCGAGTGGATCGCCAGGGGCATAGCGGTGAAAATCGAGCCCAAATCCCGGTTCCGGCGTTATCGGCATGGCGGTTACAATACCGGCATTAGCCAGCGCACTCACCAGCGGCAATGGCGATAGCTCGCTGCGGATCGGTAGATAGGCGGCGTAGATACCGGTGCCAAAATGACCAATGATCGTGTCGATCTGACCCGCCAGCATATCCGCCGCATCTGGCCATTTAACCACGGCATCAGCCCGTGCAAGCGCAACGCTTTTGCGGAGCGCGGCCTTAGCCTCACTCGGATCTGTAGGATCTTTAGGATCTTTAGGATCTGTAGTCTCTGTAGGCGGTATGTTGTCGGGGGGAGGCGTCATAGACATAGGCGGCCGATCTGTTGCAAAGCCGATCTGGCAGTTAAGGGCGACGACCAGCACAACCGTCGGTGCGTTCATCCTCTGTGACCTGCTTTGCAGGTGGGCGCCGCAAGTAGCCAGACCACGATCCGGCCAGAGGCAGCTCCCGAGAGTGAAATTATGGCCCCAGGGATCGAAAATCCAAACGCAAAGTCCAGTCGTCGCTTGGCTTATACCTAGTGTGTTGCGTGCCGCGATGCAAGTGTAGAGGCGATATTGGCAATCTTTTCAGCCGCCGACTCCAACGCCGCCGCGGCCGCGTCCTCAGACTGGTCCGGCGTAGCATTTGGCGCCGCTCCATTTGACGTCACATCACTTGACGTCGCATCGCTCTTCTTGGCTTCACTAATCTTGGCATCATTGGCCTTGTCGGCGAGTATCAGTGTAACCATTGCCAAAAGCCGTGCATCACCAATCTGGCCAACCGCGCCAATGAGTTCCTGCAAAATGCTCTCGACCTCTGCCCCAAGCGCGGCGACATGTGCCTCCTCGCCCGGCCCACACCCAATTTGATACGGCGTTCCATTCAACCGGACGGTAACGACGGACTGGCTCATTCAGTGCCTCCTGCTTGGGTAGGTGGAGCAATCGGTGCGGGGCTGGCGTCAGAGGATGATGCGCTTTGGTCCCCAGAGATAGATGAGGCCCCAGTGACAGATGAGGCCCCAGAGATAGATGAGGCTTCAGTAACAGATGAGGCTTCAGCGGCGCTAACGATAGTCATCGCCTGTTCAATCTTGGAATCGATCATTTCGAGTTCAGCAATAACAGCGCCCATATCCACATCAGACCCAGCCGATGAAGACCCGTCCATTTCAGACGCAGCCATTTTAGAAGCCGCCATTTCAGAAGCGGTGGGTATAGCAAGAAGCGCCGATTCCAGTGCGGCGAGTGCTTCTCCTAGTTTTTTTTCGGCTTCAGCCAAACGCGACATTGCTTTATGAGCTTTCTGGCAATCGTTACTATTGTTTTCAAAAGAACATCAAACAAAGCCCAACATCTTTGGCTCTCATGTTCCACTAATCACAAATACTATTGAAAAGATAGCATGTTACAGGGCAAAGTTTGCACCAAGTCATAATCTAAATAAAGCCCCAAATTAGTGTGTAAAACACGTTTATCAATATTGGGCACATGATTGGTGAAGTAGCCGTGGCAAATTACCCACCATCAGCAATTGACGTAGCCAATCAAGACAGGCAGATTGCGGGAAGTTTTAGTGCATCGATGACGCTCGTATCGAACGTCCAACGGGTGGCATGCAGAATTAGATAGGGTGCGTCTTGCACCTATACGGAGAGCCAAATGGCAAATTCCCCAGCTAGACAAGACATGGCAAATGCCATTCGCGCCCTCTCGATGGATGCTGTTGAAGCAGCCAAATCCGGCCACCCCGGCATGCCGATGGGCATGGCCGATGCCGCCACGGCATTGTTCGCCGACCATCTAAAATTCGATGCAAGCGCACCGCATTGGCCAGACCGTGACCGATTCGTTCTATCGGCAGGACATGGCTCGATGCTGGTCTATGCATTGCTACATCTAACTGGTTATCAGGATATGACGATCGACGAGATCCGCAATTTCCGCCAGCTTGGTGCCAAGACCGCGGGCCACCCTGAATTCGGCCATGCGACTGGCATTGAAACAACCACTGGACCACTAGGACAGGGCATTGCCAATGCCGTTGGTATGGCGATGAGCGAGCGCCATCTGGCGGCGGTGCATGGTGATGATCTGGTTGATCATTACACTTATGTTATCGCTGGTGATGGTTGCCTTATGGAAGGCATCAGCCACGAGGCCGCATCAATGGCCGGACATATGGGTCTTGGCCGGTTAATCGTGCTGTTTGACGATAATGGCATTTCAATTGACGGTAGCACCGACCTAACCGTTTCCGATGATACGACTGGCCGCTTTGAGGCTTATGGCTGGGATGTGCTTAGCGTTGACGGCCACGATATGGACGCCGTATCAGCCGCTATCGCCACCGCCAAAAAAGACCAGAGCAAGCCGACTTTGATCCGGTGTAAAACCGTGATTGGTTATGGTGCGCCGACAAAATCCGGCACGTCTGGTGTGCATGGTGCGCCGCTTGGTGGTGATGAAATCGCTGGCACGCGCGCCGCTCTTGGATGGGATCACGCGCCATTTGAAATTCCGGCTGATATTATCGCCAATTGGCGCGCGGTTGGCAGCAAGGGCGCCGATGCCCGTGCCGCATGGGAAAAGCGTCATGCCGCGTCTGATAGCGCAAGCTTTGACAGCGCGATGGAAGTTGATGTAGCGGCGGCTATTGCGCCTGCGGTTCTGGAATGGAAAAACAATCTTGCCGCTTCCCCGCAAAAACTGGCCACCCGAGTGGCGAGCCAAAAGGCAATCGAGGCTATCCTGCCGGCATGTCCGGCGCTATTTGGTGGATCGGCCGATTTGACCGGATCAAACAATACCAGAGTGGCGGATCACCAGATTTTCAGCCGCGATAATTATGCCGGTAGCTATATCCATTATGGTGTGCGTGAACATGGCATGGCCGCCGCGATGAACGGTATCGCCTTGCATGGTGGCACTATTCCATTTGGCGGCACGTTCTTGGTCTTTACTGATTATTGCCGTCCGTCTATCCGCCTATCAGCGCTCATGCGCCAGCGGGTTATCTATGTCATGACGCATGATTCTATCGGCCTTGGCGAGGATGGCCCAACGCACCAGCCTGTCGAGCATGTTGGCGCTCTGCGGATTATGCCAAACGTCAATGTGTACCGTCCGGGTGACGCGGTTGAGACAGCCGAGGCATGGGAATGCGCGCTGATGACCGCCGAGACACCATCTATTCTGGCGCTTAGCCGTCAAGGGCTAGAGCAATTCCGTAGCGGTGATATGGCCGAGAACAAAACCGCCAAAGGCGCCTATGTCATTGCTGGCGAAACCGACGCACCTGCCGTTACATTATTGGCATCCGGCTCTGAGGTTGGCATTGCCCTTGGGGCGCGTGAAGCGCTCGCCGCAGATGGTATCAAGGCGCGCGTTGTCTCAGTGCCTTGTCTAGATTTATTCTGGCAACAGGATGATGCCTACCGCGCGTCGGTATTGGGCACCGCACCACGGATTGTTATCGAGGCTGGCATGCGCCAACCATGGGACCGGATGTTATCTGATAATGATGGCTTTATCGGCATGGATGATTTTGGTGCATCGGCCCCTATTAATGATCTCTATGCGCATTTTGGCATCACCAGCGAAGCCGTAATAGCCGAGGCAAAACGTCTCATAGCCAACGCGTAATGACCCCTTATTATTGATCGCAACATATCTGAACAAACCAGTGGAATTAGTATCGTAACGTCTGTTTTTTGTGCCAATCAAAAACCCATTTAACGGGAGACAAGTATGACTATTCGCGTTGCCATTAGCGGCTTTGGTCGCATTGGAAGGATGACTTTACGGGCGTTAGTTGAGACCAACAGGGACGATATCGAAATCGTCCTGATCAATAGCCCCGGCGCGGTTGCCACATCAGCCCATCTCTATGAATTCGATTCGGTCCAAGGACGCGCCATTGGTGATGTGTCCTTTGGCGACGATTGGCTGGATGTGGGTCGCGGCAAAATTCATATGACTCATGAACGCGATCCGGCAAACATTCCTCATGCCGCCCATAATATCGATATCGTGATGGAATGTTCGGGCCGGTTCAATGATGCCGCAAAATGCGCCGCGCATCTTCATGCCGGGGCAAAGAAAGTCCTTGTATCCGCCCCATGTAAGGGTGCCGAGGCGACCATCGTTTATGGCGTCAATCACCACGATATTCTGCCCGATCATAAAATCCTGTCGAACGCATCCTGTACGACCAATTGCCTCGCCCCTATCGCCAAAGCGCTCAATGACGCGCTGGGCATCGAGGCGGGATATATGACCACCATCCATGCCTATACCGGTGATCAGCCTGTGCTCGATACCAGCCATCATGATTTACGGCGGGCGCGGGCGGCGGGATTATCAATGATCCCAACATCAACCGGTGCGGCGCGGTCCGTCGGCGACGTGTTGCCTGAATTAAAGGGCAAGTTGAACGGATCGGCCATTCGGGTACCAACACCCAATGTTTCCGTGATCGATTTCGGCTTTACCTCGGCCACCGCCACATCATCAAAAGCAGTGAACGATATTTTGCGCGACGCCGCCAATGGCCCAATGAAAGGCGTGCTTGCGATTAACGAGCGGCCATTGGTCTCGATTGACTTTACCCATAACCCGCATTCATCAATTGCCGACATTACCCAGACCCATGTTATGGATGATCACCTCGTGCGGGTGCTTGCATGGTATGATAATGAATGGGGTTTTTCGTGCCGAATGCTGGACAATGCGGCCGAAATCGGCAAAACACTCTAAACGAGATTGTAATGCATGGCCGCGTTCGACTATTGTCGGCCGCGGTGAAGGCCAAAGAATTTAGGAATAAGTCATGAAATTAAACGGAAATGCCATCAAGCCCGGCAACGTCATCGAACATAATAATCGGCTCTGGACCGCGGTTAAAGTGGCCCATGTAAAGCCCGGTAAAGGTGGCGCCTTTGCCCAGATCGAATTGCGCGACATCCGCGACGGCACCAAATTGAACGAACGCTTCCGGTCATCAGAAACCGTAGAGCGGGTGATTTTGGATGAGGCGTCATGCACCTTTCTTTATGAGGATGGCGACAATCTGGTCTTTATGCATCCAGAAACATTCGAGCAAATCAGCATCAGCGTCGATATGGTTGGCGAGCGTGCCGCGTTTTTGCAAGACGGTATGGCGGTCACCATGTCCAGCCATGAAGGCGAGCCGATCTCGGTTGCGCTACCCGATACTGTGATTATGGAAATTGTCGAGGCCGATGCCGTGGTGAAAGGCCAGACGGCGTCATCAAGCTTTAAGCCAGCCATTTTGGAAAATGGTGTTCGGGTTATGGTGCCCCCACATATCGAAATGGGTACACGCATTGTTGTGCGTCCGGAAGATAACAGCTATGTAGAGCGCGCAAAGAGCTAGTTCTTCTATTTCATCCAGATCGGAATTCATTAATGGCCCAGCAATCCGCTTTGATCAATGTCATGCAGAAAGCCGCAAACGCCGCTAGTCGCGGCATGTTGCGTGATTTCGGTGAGGTCGAAAATCTTCAGGTAAGCCGCAAAGGCCCAGCCGATTTCGTGAGCCGCGCCGATATTAATGCCGAGCGCACAATCCGCCGCGAGCTTGAAAAAGCCCGTCCAGATTGGGGCTTTTTGATGGAAGAAGGCGGCGTTGTTGAAGGGGCCGATCCCGATGCGCCGGTCTGGGTTATTGATCCGATCGATGGCACCACGAATTTCCTGCACGGCATTCCTCACTTTGCCATTTCGATTGCGGTTATGGAAAAATCGGCCCAAGGCGATGACACTATTACCGCCGCATCGATTTTTGACCCAACTAGAAATGAGTTCTTTTTTGCCGAGCGCGGCAAAGGTGCTTATTTGAACGAACGCCGTCTGCGTGTATCTGGACGACGGACCATGCCGGATAGCCTATTTGCGACTGGCATTCCCTTTCTGGGACGCGGTGATGCCGACGAGCATGATCGTTTTCGCACCGAGCTTGGCAATGTAATGGCAGTTTCATCTGGGGTGCGCCGTGCCGGTTCTGCGGCGCTTGATCTGGCATGGGTCGCGGCCGGTCGTTATGACGGCTATTGGGAGCGCGGTTTGGAAATCTGGGATATCGCCGCTGGCATTTTGCTGGTCCGCGAGGCTGGTGGCTTTGTGTCTGATTTTGCCTCACGCGATCGGGCCCTTGCCAGTGGTGACATTGTTGCCGCCAATCCGACCATTCATAAAACCCTGCTAAAAACCCTGCGCGAATAGGCCAACCAGCCTAGGTGTGATAGTGGGTGCCAGCCAGATTGCTATTTTAGCAAAATGTGACTTCGCGCTTTTCCACTGGCCATATTCCTGCCATTCTTCATAGTAATAGTCATACCGTCATGGTCTGGGCCACTGGCTTGGACATGCGTATGTCTGATTTGATTGGCTTGAGGCATAGATGCTGGGTGCCAGAGGAGCGTAAATAATGACCGATCCCCGCCGCTATTTAATTCGGATGATTTTATTTCTGATAGTCGTCGGTGGCATCGCCGCCCTGTTGCACCAGCCATTGATTAGCGCATTTATGGGTAATCCGGCGCTAAACGGCGTTATTTTATGTGCCCTCGCTCTTGGCATTGCCTATTCCATCAGACAGATTTTGCGCCTATCGCCGGAACGCCGCTGGCTTAATGGCTTGCGTGAAAACGGTAAACTAGACCAACCCAATGCAAAGCCGGTTTTGCTGGCGACTGTTTATGCGATGCTTGCCGACCAGAGACATGACGCCCAGCTCTCGGCGCTGTCTCTGCGTTCAGTGCTTGATGGCGTTGCCGCCCGCCTCGATGAGGGCCGCGAGATTTCACGTTATATGATTGGCCTATTGGTGTTTTTGGGCCTGCTCGGCACGTTCTGGGGTCTATTACAGACAATCGGCGCGGTTGGCCTAGTGGTTGGCTCGCTTGACGCTGATGCCACAGATTTTGGCAAGATGATGACCCAGCTCCGTGAGGGGCTTGATGCGCCATTATCGGGCATGGCAACGGCCTTTTCCTCATCATTATTTGGCCTTGCAGGATCGTTGATTCTTGGCTTTCTCGATCTCCAGCTTGGACAGGCGATGGGCCGGTTCTTTAATGAATTGGAAGATTGGCTATCCGCCTTTGCCAGATTTAACGACAGCAGCCCAGCCAGCCCCGCAGTAGCACAGTCGCCATTGGCCTCTGGCATGAGCGAAGAAGCGGCGCGGGCATTATTGTCATTGTCACATTCGATCGCCGCCGGTGAAGAAAACCGGAGCGCAACGCTAGTCCAGCTCAACAAATTGAACCTCAGCATTGCCGGCATTAACGAAGCGCTGCTCGATGACCGCAGGCTCCGCGAGCAACTGGCCGAACTCAACGCCAACATCATCTCACTATCAGAAGATCTACGCCAAGACCGTGATCGTCAGGGACAGATTGTTGGCACAGAATTGCGCGGATTGTCCGCGGCAATCGCCAATCTTATCAACGTCAAGCCGGTGACAAAAAGCCCGCCAAAATCATCTGCCCGCCCAGCTAACCAACCAACCAACTCACCAGAAACTGGGGATGACAAGTAATGGCGTTGGCCCGATTAGGCGGATCACGGCGACCGGAGAATTTCACTTGGCCGGGCTTTGTGGATGTTCTAGCCACCTTGCTCATGGTGATCATCTTCGTGTTGATGGTGTTCGTGCTAATTCAGGTCAATCTCGCCTACCGCGTATCGGGTCAGGATGAGACCCTTGGCAAGATGCGCCAAGAGTTGGTTAGTCTTGGCGAATTGCTAAATATCGAGCGCAATGCCAGCGCCGATCTTGCCGCCGATCTGGCAAGGATCGCCAATCAATTGACGACCACCACCTCCGAGCGTGATGCGTTAATGGCCCAGCTTGCCACCGCCACCGCCGCGCTTGACGCCCGCACCAATGAACTAGACCGTCTTGGCCAATTGCAAAGCGCAACCGAGGCCGAGCTTGCCGAAACAGTCGCGGCATTGGCAAAAAGCACCACTGATCTGGGTGACGCCAATGCCCGCAACAGCAATAATCTGGGCAAGATTAGCGCATTAGAGGATCAGAACGCGGCATCCAGAGCCGAAATTATCCAGATGACCAATGCGTTGACCGCGCTTCGCCAGCGCATGGAAGATCTGCGTGCCTTGCTAGCGGAAAAAGAAGCGCAGGCGGCGCGTGATAAAGTCGCCATCGCCAGCCTTGGTAAATCTCTCAATAACGCCTTGGCCAGCCGTGTTCAAGAATTGAAAAACTTCCGGTCAGAATTTTTCGGCAGGCTTCGGGAATATCTGAGCGGACGTGATGATGTACAAATTGTTGGCGACCGTTTTGTGTTCCAGTCTGAAGTTCTATTCGCCGCTGGACAGGCCGATATTGGACCCGCCGGTGAGGAACAATTGGCGAAATTGGCCCTTGCATTGGGTGAGATAGCCGACAGCATCCCCGCCGATATCCAGTGGATTTTACAGGTCGATGGCCATACCGATAATGTGCCCATTCGGGCGGGTAGATACGCGGACAATTGGGATCTATCAACCGAGCGGGCATTGTCGGTAGTGCGTTTTCTCGCCCGCAATGGGGTACCCGCAACGCGTCTGGCGGCCACGGGCTATGGGGAATTTCAACCATTGGACACCGGCGAAAGCGACGATGCACGCCGCCGCAATCGCCGCATTGAGTTAAAGATCACCCAACGGGTTACCGCCAAACAGCAATAATCCACAGATTTCTGACGCCTACACACGGTTTCCAGCATCGCCTGTAACCCGCTTGTGTATTTGCCTTCATAAATTATTACTATCCTTTCGGATAATCTAAACGTGTTATGAAATTAAATTTTCTATCTATGTGTTTGGCATTGTCACTTGTCATTTCGAACTGCTTTGGCCAGATTGCATTCGGCTGTACGATGCAATCGCCGCCCCGCGCCTCGATCAAAGATGATTGCTGGCTGGTGATGCCAAATGTCTTTTTTACCCTATTGATGCGTGATGGGCCGTGGGGTGAATATTTTGATCAATCCGGCTTTGACGCTGGATACATCATCGATTTCAGCCAGAATATTCCAAATTATCCGAGCAACCGTGGAACCCCGCTAGAGGATAATGTTTTCACCCTGCCGCCTCTACCCGCCTTGCTACCTGTGCCCGAAGCGCCCGACTTGCCAGATGAGACAATGCCCGATGAGACAATGCCCGATGATAGCAGGCCGGACTCCCAGCCTATCGCGCCCCTGCCAATCATAATTCCCCCTCCACCACCAATTCCCCTAGTAACAATTCCCAAAGTACCAATTCCCCAAGTACCAATTCCCCTGGGGCCAATCACAAATGCGCCAATTGATCAGGAACACATAGACACGGAGATAGTTTATATCCATCTCACGCAATTCCCGTTCTCGTCCGATTTTTCTGTGAACCGCAAGTCACGGATTGAGCCAATGCCTCTGGGTTTTGTTCCGGGCAGTGGCAGTGGTGATCTGGGGCTTGATTTTCACGCCGCATGGCAATTAAGCGAAGTCACACTATCCGGCATTATCGATACCAAAGTCCTATTGAACATCGCCTGTCTATGTGATGGCGAGGCGATCAATCTCAGTGGTGATGGGGCACTAAAGGTCGATCTCACGAACAATCTTGGTAGCTTGCGCTTTATGGATTTCGGCGGCGGCACGGACCATCAAATCTCTGGTGCCCTGACCTTCATTTCCAGATCCAATCGCGGCATGATCATAGATAATAGCGCCCGTTTAGAACTAGAATTCAATGGCGCCAATCATGTGTCAAATGCGCGAAGCTTGCTAAGTCTTGGCGATAGTAACGATGGCGACCATCGCGGGATATTTTACACCAAAACATATAATCCGGCGATTAACCTAATCGGTCATTTTGGCTCGCCTTGTGCCGATATCGGTTGCGGAGCGGAAAATTGAAGATCCGCTAAATGACGGTAAAGCGCGGATTCCACCATCAATTCTTCATGCGTGCCAACAGCAGAAATAGCCCCATTCTCAATCAGCAAAATGCGATCCGCCCGCACCACAGTGGCGAGGCGGTGGGCAATGACCAAAGTCGTGCGGTCTTGCATCAAATTTTCCAAAGCGCCCTGCACCGCGGCTTCTGATTGTGCATCAAGCGCACTGGTTGCCTCGTCAAGCAATAGCAACAGAGGGTTACGCAGCATCGCGCGGGCAATCGCAATACGCTGGCGTTGGCCACCCGACAGGCGCACACCCTTTTCGCCGACCAGCGACGAATAGCCATCTGGCAGGGCCGCGATAAAGTCATGGGCCTCGGCCCGCCGCGCCGCATCGATAATCTCGTCCTCGCTGGCATCGGGACGACCAAAGGCTATGTTCTCGCGAATTGTCGATGAAAACACCACCGGATCCTGTGGCACGAGGCCAATGTGATTGCGCAGATCATCGAGGGCTAGGCCACGCACATCTTCCCCGCCAATGCGAACAACGCCCGCGCTCGGATCATAAAACCGCAATAACAGGTGGAACAATGTCGATTTACCCGCACCCGACGGTCCAACAAGCGCCACCCTCTCGCCAGCCTGCACAGAGAAACTGATCTTGGACACCGCTGGACGATCGGCATAGGCCGGATAGGCAAAATCAACATTTTCAAATTCGCAAGCGGTGCGATGCGTTACCCCAAGCTTGTTTGGCTCGGCTGGCTCTGGCAGGGCAGCATCAGTATGGAGCAATACCGCGATCCGTTCCGCCGCCCCCGCCGCGCGTTGCAAATCACCCGCCAGTTCCGATAAAAACCCGGTCGAGCTTGCCACTAGGAATGCATAGAAAATAAAGGATGACAGATCGCCAGCACTAATCCGGCCCGCAATCAGATCCTGTCCGCCAATCCACAAAATCGCAGAGATACCGGCAAATACCAGAAAGATCAGAATACCGCTAAGCCACCCGCGCAGACGAACCCGCGATAAGCTAGCCTCTAGCGAACCAGCGACAGCCGCATCAAAATGGCCTTGGACATAATCTTGGCGGCCAAAAGATTGCACCGTGCGAATGGCGCTGATGTTCTCCTCTGCCTGTACAGCCACATCGGCCAAACGGTCCTGGGCCAAGCGTGATGCACGGCGCAACCGTCGTCCCATAATCACCAATGGCAATACCACCAGCGGCACAACAATCAACACCACCAAAGACATGTTGGCGCTAGAGAGCACCACCATCACCAAACCGCCGATCAACAGAATCACATTGCGCGCCGCCATCGAAATGGTTGATGTCATCACCGTCTGGACAATCGTTGTATCGGTGGTAATACGCGCCAGCACATCGCCAGTTCGGGCCATTTCAAACCAGCCAGCAGAGAGATGGATAACATGACCAAAAATTGCACGGCGAATATCAGCCAGCACCATTTCACCAATCTGGTTAACCAAAGTCGTGCGCAGATAGCTTCCCAGCGCCAGCACAAAGGCAATGAGAACAGTGGCAAAGACCGCCCGATCCAGCAATGCCGGATCCTGTTTGCCAAGCCCCTCATCAACCAGATAGGCCAAACCGCGGCCCATTGCCAATAGCGCACCAGCGACCATGAATAGCGAGAGAATCGCCACGATGATGCGGTTACGATGAGGGCGCAGATACGGCCAGAAAACCGCAAATAGCTGGGCCGAGGTCAAATCTTGCGACGCCGCGGCCACTTGCGGTGATTCGCTAGTCGCAGTCGGCTTTGAGGCAGTGATTTCAGCGCTATTTGACATGTTTTTCCATTTTTTCTCAGGATCTAGCTAGCTTCTATGGCTTTTCAGGGATGCTGTAGCGGTGGCTAACTATGGCCTTGGATGGTGATCTTGTCATAATTCAATAAAACGAACAGATAAGCGCCCTCACCTCACCGGCAAAATCGGCTTTGGGGCTTGCGCTTAGCGTGCGTTGACGATATACCACCACATCGAATTAATGACTAGTGGCGTGACCCCACTATAAATGGGGTGGAACACATTAGACTGCCATGCGCCTTTTGGGCGCAGATCAGGAGAGCGTAATGAAAAAAGATACTCATCCAGAATACCACGAAATCACTGTAGTGATGACTGATGGTAGCGAGCGCAAGACGCGGTCAACGTGGGGCAAAGAAGGCGACGTGCTAAAGCTGGATATTGATCCACTGACACATCCTGCTTGGACTGGTCAGCACCGTATCGTTGACTCAGGCGGTCAGGTTGCCCGCTTTAACAAGCGCTTTGCCGGTCTTGGTATCAAGTAAGCTTGTTAGCCAACAAACTGGTTACATATTAAAAAAGGCTGGGATTTTCCCAGCCTTTTTTGTTCGTTATAAGCCAGAGGATATTAGCCCCGCTGGCGAATGGTCGCTTGGGCCGCGGCCAATCGCGCGGCTGGTACACGAAACGGTGAACAGGACACATAATCTAGACCAACCTGTTCAAAGAAGTTGATCGATGCCGGATCGCCGCCATGCTCGCCGCAAATACCAAGCTTGATATCAGGGCGCGATGCCCGGCCATTTTTGACACCCATCTCGACAAGTGCCCCAACACCAGCAATATCGACCGACACAAACGGGTCAATCGGATAGATTTCGGCATCGGCATAATCATGCAGAAATGTAGCGGCGTCATCGCGGCTAATGCCCAGTGCGGTTTGCGTTAAATCATTTGTCCCGAACGAGAAGAACTCCGCCTCATCAGCCAAATCACCAGCGCAAATCGCGGCGCGTGGTAGCTCTACCATAGTGCCAACAAGATATTCGATACTCTGGCCCGTTTCGCTCATAACCGCGTTCGCCTCGGCATCGATAATCGCCTTACAAATCGCAATCTCTTTGCCGGTTCCCGCTAGTGGCACCATGATTTCGGGAATTGGCACGACCCCGCCAGCCTTGGCGATATTACACGCCGCCTCGAAAATTGCCCGCGCCTGCATCCGGCATATTTCCGGATAGGTAATGGCCAACCGGCACCCTCTATGTCCCAGCATCGGGTTAGATTCGGCCAAGCGTAATGAGCGTTGGCGCGCCGTTTCCAGCGCCACCCCAGCCGCGCTCGCCACGTCAGCCAGATCGTCCGATGAGTGCGGCAGAAATTCATGCAAAGGCGGATCCAGAAGGCGGATGGTCACCGGCAAGTTTGCCATGATGGTAAACAGCTCTTCAAAATCCTGCCGTTGCATCGGCAATAGCTTTTGCAATGCGGCCTCACGGCCCGGCGTATCAGCCGCCATAATCATCTGCCGCATGGCAATAATCCGGTCCGCATCAAAGAACATATGCTCGGTTCGGCAAAGGCCAATACCCTCGGCGCCAAAATTGAGGGCAACCCGCGCATCAGCAGGTGTTTCGGCATTGGTGCGAACTTGCATACGGCGGGTTTCATCCGCCCATTGCATCATCTGGGCAAAGGCGCCCGACATCCGTGGCTGGATCGTTTCAACCGCGCCTATATAGACCTCGCCGCTCGCCCCATCGATGGTAATAACGTCACCGGCGGAAAGCTCTGTATCAAACACAAAGACCTTGCCAGACGCCTCGTCAAAGCGCAGATCACCCGCACCCGACACACAAGGCCGCCCCATCCCACGGGCAACAACCGCCGCATGGCTAGTCATGCCGCCGCGCGCGGTCAAAATACCGGCCGCCGCATGCATCCCGTGAATATCTTCCGGGCTGGTTTCCAGACGCACCAATATCACCTGCTGGCCATTATTCGCCATTTCCTCGGCAAGATCAGAATTGAGCACAATCTGGCCTGACGCCGCCCCCGGTGATGCCGGCAGGCCTCTGGTCAATAAAACCCTCTCGGCATTTGGATCCAAGGTCGGGTGCAATAGCTGATCCAGCGAGCCCGGATCAACCCGCAAAATCGCTTCATCGCGGGTGATGAGACCTTCTTCGGCCATCTCAACCGCCATGCGCAAGCCCGCCTCGCCAGTGCGCTTGCCCGCACGTGTTTGCAACATATAGAGCCGCCCTTGCTGGACGGTAAATTCCAAATCCTGCATGTCGGTATAATGGGCCTCGAGTTGATGACGGACCGCGTCTAGCTGGGCAAACACCTCGGGCATTGCCTCTTCCATCGACATGTCGCCAGTCTCACCCGCGGCAATTTTGGTTAACGGCAGGGGCGTGCGAATACCGGCAACAACATCCTCACCCTGTGCATTGATCAAAAACTCGCCATAAAACGCATTCTCGCCAGTCGACGGGTTGCGGGTAAAGGCAACACCGGTCGCGCAATCATCGCCCATATTACCAAATACCATCGCCTGAATATTAACGGCCGTTCCCCATGACGCCGGAATATTATTCAACCGCCGATAGGTTTTCGCCCGGTTATTCATCCAGCTGGTAAAGACCGCACCCGCCGCGCCCCATAGCTGGGTCCACGGGTCTTGCGGAAATGCCTCGCCTGTTTCTGCCAGAACGATCTCTTTATATTGATCAACCAGTTCGATGAGGTCATCGCCTTGCAGGCCGGTATCATCAAACACACCGCGATTGAGTTTCATATCCTCGAGCGCATCTTCAAACAGGCCATGATCAACGCCCAGCACCACATCGGCATACATCTGGATAAACCGGCGATAGCTATCATAGGTAAAACGCGGATCGTTGGAATGCGCCGCCAGCCCAACCGCAGTATCATCATTGAGGCCCAGATTAAGCACCGTATCCATCATTCCGGGCATTGACGCCCGCGCGCCAGACCGGACTGACACTAATAGCGGATTTTTCGGATCAGCAAAGCCAGAACCGGTTTCACGTTCAATTTGGGCAATGGCCGCACGGACCTCGGCCTCTAGGCTCTCTGGATAGGTTTGGTCATTGTCGTAAAAATGCGTGCAGACTTCGGTGGTAATGGTAAATCCGGGCGGAACCGGCAGGCCAATCCCGCTCATCTCGGCAAGGTTTGCACCCTTGCCACCAAGCAGGTTCTTCATCGAGCTATCGCCGTCTGTGCCCTCTGCGCCAAAACTGTAAACCCATTTACCCGTCTTTGAAGTCGCCATGTGATCTAGCCTTCCAGTTTAGAAAAATCCGCCACCTGTTGCATCTTTGCTCTAATCAACGCTAATAGGCCAAGACGGTTTTGCCGGATATCCGGATCATCATCATTGACCACAACATCTTCAAAAAACTTGTCAATGGGCGCCCGCAAACCGCCTAAAGCGGTCATCATCGCCGACAAGTCTTCTTTTGTCTGGATATTTGCATCTGCCATCCCTGCATCGCTATCCGACAAGCCAGTAACCGCCGCATAAAGAGCGCCTTCGGCATCATTGGCAAATAACGCCGGCTTGGTAGCCGCAGAGAAAGTTGTTTTCGTCTTATTTTCTTCTGCCGCCAGAATACTAGCCGCACGCCGCCATCCGGCCATTAGACCAGCGCCATCACTGCTCGCAAGGAACGCATCCAGCGCCGTCGCCCGATCAGCCATCAACAGCATGTCATCAAGCGCATCATTGGCGCCGCCATCATCACTAATCGCCGCGGCAATGACATCATGGGCAATGCCTTCATCGCGCAAATTGACCCGCAATCTTTCTTTCACAAAGCCCAGCAAATCGCCATCCGCTTTGGCAAATCCATGATGGCTCGCGGCCAGCTCAATAATCTCACCCAACGGCATGCGGATCTGTGCCTCGCGGACAATCCGGATAATCCCAAGTGCCGCCCGCCGCAAGGCAAACGGATCTTTAGAGCCGGTTGGCTTTGCGCCAACGCCAAAGAAACCGGCGAGGCTATCGATTTTATCCGCCAGTGAAACGGCCAGCGCAATGTTGGATTCTGGCAAGCTATCGCCCGGACCCTGCGGCCGGTAATGACCGGCAATGGCCGCCGCGACATCATCGCCCTCACCCGCAAGGCGCGCATAATAGCCGCCGATCAGACCCTGTAGCTCGGGAAATTCGCCAACCATTCCGGTAACCAAATCGGCCTTGGCCAACCGCGCCGCCCGCGCCGCCTTAACGGCGTCCACACCATCCATGTAGCCAGCGATCGTGCCGGCCAGTTTTTCGATCCGCATGGCCTTGTCATGCACCGATCCCAGCCCCTCATAAAAGGTGATATCAGCCAGCTTTGGCAGATAATCCTCAAGACCGATCTTGGTATCTTCATTCCAGAAAAATTCGGCATCAGCCAACCGCGCCCGCAACACTCGTTGGTTACCCGCTAGAATAACCGCATCACGATCTGGATCTGGCAACCGGTTGCTAACAACAATAAAGCCGTTGGCCAGCGTGCCGTCTGCCGCGCTCAAAGTCAGATATTTCTGATGCGAGCGGATCGACGCTTCTAGAACCTCGTCCGGCAAAGCCATAAACCGGTCCTCAATCGCCCCATAAATAGGATGCGGAAATTGGACAAGTCCAGCGATCTCATCGGTCATACCGGGCCGGACAATGGCGCCGTTTGCTTTGGCTAGGGCCTCGGCCTGATCATTTATCATGGCGCGGCGCACATCACCGTCAACAATCACATGGGCATCGGCGAGGCGCGTGGTGTAATCATCCATGCTGGTGATGCCGGTGATATCAATATCGGCTGGGTTCTCGAAATAATGGCCCATGCTAGTGCCGCCAAACAGCATCAACGCACCATCCAAATCGAGCGTGCCATCAAGTACCGCGCCATTCACCAAGACATTGACCCGGTGCAATGGCCGTACCCAGCGAAAACGTGTCGTGCCCCAACGCTGGCTTTTCGGCCATGGGAAATTCGCCAGAATGCCGGTGATCATATCGGCTAGCAAATCACTAGTCGCCGCGCCTTTGGACTCGCTGCGGGCGAAAAGGAAAGTGCCCTTTGGGGTTTCTTCTTCAACCAGTTGATCGCGGGTCATGCCAGTCGAGGCCAAAAATCCGTTGATCGCCTGTTCCGGCGCATCAACCCGCGGGCCGCGCTTTTCAACAATGCTATCCGCTTGGCGCGCATCAAGTGCGCTCACATATAATGCCAGATGCCGTGGTGACACCACATAGCTGGCGTTCTCAAAGGCCAAATTCGCCGCGCTTAATTCTGCTGTGACCAGCCGCAACAAATCCTTACCAGCCTGATCCTGCATGCGGGCGGGGATTTCTTCTTGGACCAGTTCGATGAATAGATCGAGCGTTTCTTTAGACATTGGCCGCCTCCGCGATCCAGGCTTCACAACAGCCTTTAGCAAGGGCCCGCACCCGGCCAATATAGGCGGCGCGTTCAGTGACCGAAATCACCCCACGCGCATCCAGCAAATTAAACAGATGGCTGGCCTTCATACATTGATCATAGGCCGGTAACGCCAGCGGCTTTTCAAGACCGAGCAAGCGGCCACATTCCGCCTCGGCATCACGGAAATGGGTGAGCAGCATATCGGTTTCAGCATGATAGAAATTCCAGCCGGAGAATTCGACCTCAGCGCGGTGGAAAATATCGCCGTAACATTTACCGCCCTGATCGCCCGGCACGCCGTCCCAATCCAGATCATAAACATTATCAATGCCCTGAATAAACATCGCCAGACGCTCTAGGCCATAGGTCAATTCCAAAGGCACAGGATTACATTCAATGCCACCGACTTGCTGGAAATAGGTGAATTGCGACACTTCCATACCATCGCACCAGACTTCCCAACCGAGGCCCCACGCGCCCAGCGTCGGTGATTCCCAATCATCCTCAACAAAGCGGATATCATGCATATCAGGATCAAGACCAATGGCGCGAAGACTGCCCAGATATAGGGCTTGGCTGTCGGCTGGCGACGGTTTGAAAATCGCTTGGAATTGGTAATAATGCTGGAGCCGGTTCGGATTTTCGCCAAAGCGCCCATCAGTTGGCCGCCGTGATGGCTGGACATAGGCGGCGCGCCAAACTTGGTCTGGACCCAATGCACGCAATGTCGTCGCCGGATGAAATGTGCCGGCGCCAACTTCCATATCATAGGGCTGGAGAATGACCGCCCCTTGCGATGCGAAATAACGCTGTAGGTTGAGCAAAATGGATTGAAAATCCAGCCCCGGAGTAGTGACGTGTGTTTTGGATTTTGACGGAGTCATCGACGCGTTTGCCTGCTTGAAAAAACTAGACAGAAAGTAGCCCCAAACCGCCCCCCAATGCAAGCATCGCTATTAGCGAAAGTCAGGGTGAACAACCGGCGATATAACAGGGGATGTAACAGGCGTGCAATCACCCGTCAGCCACTAGCCTTATAGGGGCAATCATCGCGGTCACAGGGTTGGCCAGCAACCCATGCACCACAGAGTTTACACTCTTCAAGGTCGAGCGAGCTCGGCTTGTCTTTGGGCGCATCATCGGGCCCGCCATTACCCACATCATTATTGGGATTTAGAGTGGCGTCTTTTACAGCATTATTCCGGTTTCGTTCTATCATTCGAAATAGATAGAACACCCCCCAGATGATACCACCAAGAGCGAGAAGTTTAGGAAGCGACAACATTCATAAATGCCCTTTTTCTATAGGCCAAAACGTGACAGATGGGCGCGTTCAATGGCGACTTCTGCCGCCTCGTCGATTATGCCACTGGCGAGCGAACCCGACAAGCCACCAATGCCCGATAGTAATTTCCGCTTTGGCTCGATCATCATCAACTCGGTATCATCGCCAAACCGTTCTGTTACAATCTGGCGGCATTCCCCTAGCCCATCAATCAGGCCAAATGTGGCGGCGGTTGCCCCTGTCCAGAACGCCCCGCTGAATAAATCCTTTTCATCACCGGTTAGTTTGGCCCCGCGCCGATCCGTCACATGAGCAATGAACTGGTTGTGAATTTCGGTCTGGAGCGCCTTTAGCCGCGCCACATCATCCGGGTTTTCAGGTTTGAACGGATCCAAAATCGCCTTGTTGTTGCCGGCTGTATAAACGCGCCGTTCAACCCCTAGCTTTTCAATCGCCTTGTCAAAACCAAAGCCACCCGAAATCACCCCGATAGAGCCAATGATAGAGGCGGCATTAGCGTAGACTTCATCCGCACTAACCGCGAGCCAATAGCCGCCTGATGCGGCGACATCTTCACAAAATGCCAGAACCGGCAGATCAGCCCGCTTTGCCAGATCACGGATCCGCGACCCGATTAGCGCCGATTGGACGGGCGAGCCCCCCGGCGAATTAATGATCAGCGCAACCGCCTTTGCCCCCGATACCGAAAACGCCTTTTTCAATTGTGGCTCGACCGACTCCAGCGAAATACCGCGCCGCATACCGCTAGCGGCAATCACCCCCGACATCCGCACAACTGGAACGATCGGCCGACTACTGCGCCAGAAAAACAAGATAGAGGCGAGTTTCGAGAAAATTTTCATCAGGTGTAACATTCCTCAGGCAATGGTGAGAGTTGAGATAATGATAAGAGCAAGCGGTGCGGGTTCATGTTTTTCGCCCGCCTTTCACCCTAGCAGGATGCGTCATTGAAAGACCACCACCCTGCATAATATGGTGGGCGGATTCTGTGTAGGACCCATTGTCGCGGTGCAACACCAGACCCGCCAGCATCGCCCCCGGTCCCGCCACATTGCGGCGCACCTGAACGATCACCCGACTAGCCGGACTATTGGTGCGCGGCCATAGCGGAAAGACCAGCGTTTCACCGGCACCCGCAGTTTCAAAATGTGTGATCAGCTCGCTCATCCGGTCGGCGCGGCAAATAAAGGTCACCGTGCCGCGCGGCTTTACCGCCCACAATGCCGCCTTCACCCAATCGCCCAGATCAGTATTCTCGCCCATATGCGCCATCGCCCGAGCGCGGTTTCTAGGCCGTGTTCCACGCACATCATTATAGGGCGGGTTGCTCATCACATGGTCAAAGCTATTCGCCATCACCGCTGGCATCGCCATTACATCGCCAGTCACCAGCCGGATTTGTTCATCGCGGCCATTGTCGGTGATGTTGCGCGCCGCCAGCGCGGCCATATCCGGATTCTTTTCAATGGCGGTGATCTGTGTATCGGGAAGACGGTAGGCGGCGCATAGGCTAACCCCGCCAACACCAGCCCCCATATCCAGAATACGGCCTTTGTTCGTGCCAATAGACGCCGCCAGCAAAATCGCATCAGTGCCAACACGATAGCCATCAGCAGGCTGGGTAATCTGCACGGCTTTGGTCAATAGATGGTCATGCGTTACATCAATCATCATAGAATTCATTTGCGTCCTGAAGCAGGGTTTTGGCGGCGAGATGGTGGCTATCATCAACCATCAACCGGCGTGGAAACGCACCGATACCCGCCTCCAGAGCCGAAATATTCCCATCAAAAACCTCATTGCGAATACCGGCATCATTCAGCAAAGCCTGTAGAAAGGACAAGCGAACGGCATTTGTGGTGCGAATAATCGTTATCATGAGGGTAAGATTACGAGGTTTAATATCATTTTTCTATGCTTTTCGGCGGGATATAGCCTATTATGACGCACCTTTGATTGGGTGAATTCGCTTGCCGGATCCCCGTGTCAAAGGCTATGTCTCAACGGACAGGGCAATCGTAAATTGTAGTATGATTGACCCAACAACCCTAGCCATTTCGTGATAGATAATGCCGCCAAAGCAAACCGAAAATTCCCATGACACATTCACCGCCGCCCCGTCTCTCGACGCGCTGGTTTCGATGATGTCAGGTGATATGGCACTGGTAAACGCGACTATTCTGGATCGCATGAACAGCGAAATACCGTTGATCCCGCAACTTGCCGGACATCTCATTGCCGCAGGTGGAAAACGCATGCGGCCGCTAATGACGCTGGCCGGTGCACAATTGGTGCGGGCTAATCAGCCTAAGACGGGCAATATCAGTGATGCTGGGAATACAAGTGATGCTAGCGCGGGCCATGAGGGCGGGATCAAGCTAGCGACCGCGGTGGAATTCATCCATTCAGCGACCCTGTTGCATGATGACGTCATTGACGAGTCAAATTTACGGCGCGGGCGGGATACTGCGAACGCACTATGGGGCAATGAAGCATCAGTTCTGGTGGGAGATTTTCTGTTTGCCCGCTCATTCGAATTAATGGTCGAGGCAGGTAGTCTTGCGGTGCTTGGGCGGTTATCCGCCGCCGCCGCCAATATTACCGAGGGCGAGATCAAACAGATGGAAATCGCGGGTGAGCCAGCGACACCGCTTGATGATTACCTCGCCGTCATTGGCGGCAAGACCGCCATCCTATTCGCCGCCGCCGCCGCCGCAGGGGCGGAAATCGCCGGTGGTAGCCCAGACGATATCGCCGCCATGCACAGCTATGGCCACAGCCTTGGCATGGCGTTCCAGATCATGGATGACGCGCTGGATTACACCGCCGATGCCGATGCGATGGGGAAGAATGCAGGGGATGATTTTTGGGATCAGAAAATCACCATGCCAGTGATCCTCGCATGGCAGGATGGCGATGATGAAGAGCGCGCCTTTTGGCAACGCACGCTAGGCGATGGGGATTTCAACCTGGCTGATCAAGATGCAGATTTGGCCCATGCACAAGCTATCCTCACCACGCATGACGCGATCAACCGGTCGCTCGATGCGGCAGAGGCCTATGTCCAGACCGCGATAGAGGCGTTGGCACCCTATCGCAATGGCCCGGCTGGTGAATTGGCCGATGCATTGGCATCCGCCGCCGCCTTTGCCGCCAAGCGCACTAGCTAGCGTCTATAATTGCGCTTTTTCACACCGCCCGCATCATTGCCGCGATGTGATCGGCGCGGCGGCCTGTTTGTCTGGCCCAGCGGCTATCAAGGGCGTGCAATGCGGCACTATCCCAATCACCAAGGGCAATCGCGCCCCGCATTTTGATAAATTTAGACAAGCGCGGCCCGCCAAGATTAAACGCCATCGATAGCAATGCATGATAGCGGCGGGTCGATATTGCGCTGATATCCTGACCAAACAATTGCGTGACGATGGTTCTGGCCAGCGCGATATCATTCGCCAACAGCAAGTCAATCTCACCGCCAGATAGGCCGCGATCAGTCAAATTTCGACCAACGCCAATGGTGATTTTGCCCACACTATCGCGGTACGGATGGGTGCGGCGGCCCTCATGGTCGATTAACAACCGGTGCAATGCCCAATTATCCATTACAAAGATTACCCATTATCAGGATCGCCCGTTATGACCGTCATCACGCCGTGCATTGGAACCATTGGTAAAGAAGGACGTTCTGATTCCAACGAATAATACCAAAGGATAGGACGATGGTAGGACCCTATGATCG
>CBFHOS010000023.1:0-30747 GCA_965657645.1 Puniceispirillaceae bacterium (SeqCode)
TCAGTAGATTTCGCACGGGCAAACAGCAAATCGAACCATGGCCCGAAGAGTTCATTTTTGATTTAACCACACGGGTAAAAACCGCCCGCCAGCTCCAGCGAGAGCTGGACAAGCTTGATGATGATTCGGGACTTTCATCGGGCGAGAGACGACGCCAAGAACAAGCATTGAGACAGAAGTTCCAGCCGCATGCCCATGACCAGCTGACCTTTTTTCATCAACCTGTCTTTGGCGAAGACGGCGTACGCCAACGGTTTGTACAGTTCTGGATGAACCATTTCACTGTTGGCGCCAATTCCAATTCTAACAACTATGCGGGTGATCTTTTTCAAAATGTGATGAACCGCGACATTGATGGCCGCTTTGCCGACATGGCCTATAACGTCACCCGTCACCCGACTATGCTTTGTTACTTGGACAATATTTACAATATTGGCGAGACATCAGAAAAGGCCAAAAACAATAAAAAGCAACAGGTGGGTTTGAATGACAATCTAGGCCGTGAATTGATGGAATTGCACACTATCTCACCGGCTGCTGGATATAGTGAAGACGACATCAGAGACGCCGCCAAAATTCTGGCTGGTTGGGGCTTCCTCTTTCACAAAAAGGACGGCGCAAGATTTGACCGCAAGAATAAAATCAAAGATTACGGCGACGCCTTTGTGACCTATCACGCAGAGCCGGGTGGCAAGACGGTGCTCGGCAAAACCTATCCAAATGGCAAGAAGGCCCTGCGGCTTTTCATTGATGATCTTGCCGCGATGCCCGAAACGGCGGCGCATATCTCACGCAAACTATGCCAGCATTTTATCAGCGATAATCCCAGTGATGATGATGTGAATGCCGTCATTGCCGCGTGGCAAAGGAGCGACGGAGACCTGCCAAGCGTTCATAAAGCGGTGATCGAACGGGCCGCGCTCGATAATAGTCCGAAAATGCAATGGCCCCTCACATGGTTATTCACCCTATCGCGCACCTCTGGTGGCAATCTGACCTATGGCTGGGATGACATTGGGGGCAAAGACCCGCATGAGGGTGTGTTCCGTCCTCGTCTTATGATGCGGGAACTCGGCCAGAACATCTGGGGCCGCCGCCAGCCTGACGGCTTTGCGCTTGATGGCGCTAGCTGGGCTACGCCTGAACATATGGAACGCCGCATCCGGATGGCCTCGATCATGCATCGGTTCGGTAATCCACAGCTCGACGCAAACGACATGCTAGAGCGCATTGACGCATCGGCAATGACCAGAGATCTGGTGGCGTCGACGAGCGATGCGCGCAACAAATTCATCTTTATGGCCTGTAGCCGTGAAATGATGGGGAGTGTGTAAGATGATTACGAGAAGAAAGTTTTTGCAATCCTCCGCCGCCAGCCTCGCATTGGCAGGCTTTCCCATTCACGGAGTAACCAAAGATCTGCCAACGGGGAATATTGTGGTGATCATTCTTGAGGGGGGTATGGACGGTCTAGCCGCTGTACCGCCGCTTGGTGATCCTGATCTGGAGCGGGCGCGAAAGGGGCTGATATCGGCCAATCCGATCACCCTCAATCCGTTCTTTGGCCTGCATCCGTCTCTCGGCGGTTTTGCCCGTATGCTGAATGATGGCGAGGCTAGCATCGTTCACGCCACCGCGTTTCCCTATACAAAACGATCGCACTTTGAAGGCCAGAACGTCATCCAAACAGGAAATATGACTCCGTATGCGTCTAAATCTGGCTGGCTGGGGCGGTCATTGGAACTGGCGGGGTTGCCCGGGCGCGCCTATTCGATGGATATGCCGTTATTGATCCGCGGCGAGGCCGAATTGGATAATTACTATCCCGCCCATTTGCGCGGATCGATCGACCCAACAAACATGCTCACCGACCAATTGAGCCAATATCACGGATCAATCATCGGTGATGCATTTACCAAAGTCGGCCAAAAGCATAAGGAAAAAGCCAAATTCATCGCCCGCGATCCAGTCAGTCTGGCCAAGCATGCCGGTGCCCGCCTATCCGATCCGCTAGGCCCATCTGTGGCGGTGATCAAGGTGAGTGAGTTTGATACCCATGCCGGCCAAGGTGCCGATACAGGAATGCATTATGAACAGCTTGCCGAAGTTGATGATATCATGATTGCCCTTAAATCCAGCCTCGGCGCACAGTTCAAAGACACCGTCATTCTTACCCTTACCGAATTTGGCCGGACGGTAAAAATGAACGGATCCACCGGCACTGATCACGGGTATGGGTCTGCCGGATTGCTGGCTGGCGGCTTGCTAAAGGGCGGTAAGGTCATCACCCAATGGCCGGGCCTTGGCAAGCGTGATCGCTTTGAAGAACGGGATTTGCAATCGACGATAGATTATCGCTCCGTCTGTGCTGCCTGTATTGAGGCGGCCTTTGGCCTCGACCATGAATTGATTGCCGACAAGATTTTCTACACGCCAAAGCTGGAGCGGGTTTATGACCATCTTTTCGCCTAGGCCAGTTATGAAAAACGCAGTGCGAGGCATGGCAATAATCGCGGCCGCATTGTTTGTTCACACCCAAGCATCGGCGCTAACATTTGCAACAACCAGTGACGAGCCTAATAGATCTGGGGGCAAATCCGGGAGCAAATCTGGGGGCGCGCTACAAAAAAGCGAATATATTCAGATATTTGACGTCAAAATAGCCGGAGCGTCGCTAAACAACCTCAAGCAGCCGCCAAGCTATTTTGATTTCTCAAAAATAAAATTAATGAAGATGCCAGCCGCGCAGAAATGTCGGTTTGAGTTCAAACGGCGGCAAAATAAATCGGGAAAAGAGCAAGTGCTCGCCAATGGCATCGTCGAAATTCACGATAGCCGCCTTGTTTTCAAAGACCATAACTGGCGGGTACGCGGCATGGCAACGCCGACATTCTTAAAGACCGAGGCCAATCTAGTTGTTGATTCAACCGGCAATATAGTTGGAAAAGCACCGTTCTTCCTTTTATTTACCGACCCCGGTGAAATCGCTAGGCCGCCGAAATATGTTGCATTGGGTGAGATGAAAAAAGAAACCGGTGACGCAAAATCACCTATTGGCGTTCACCCCTTCCCCGTGGATAATTGGGCGATGGGCTTGTTGAACATTCACAATTGCACGGACATCACTTAATCCAAAGACGTCACCTGATTAGTGGCTAGCCCGACATTGCGTTAATAAGAATAAGAGAGCGTTACGCTAGCATATTGGTCATTGGCGAAAATGGCGTTATTCGCATCCTTTTCCAGCCCATTATTAAAGCTAGCCGCCGCCTTTATGACAAGATTATCTGTCACCCGTGTGCTGTATGACAGGCGCGTTGTGGTCGCGTTATAATCCAAGTCGCGGGTCACCAGTAACAGCGCCTCGCTATCATCGACATCATTGAACAGCAAACGCGCACCGCCGATAAGATCCTTTTGAAAGCCTGTATGGCTATCTAGCTTGCGGCTATCTCTAGCAAATTCCACCAGCAATACGACATCATAACCGGTGCCAGCCAGATCATATAGATTATGCTCCACCCCGATGATACCAGCCTCATAAGAGCCCATTTTGCCAAGCCGGTCATATTGACCAGTGCGGCGGATTACCTCTGCCTTTAACGCCGTATCGCCGCGCAAATATTGGACATCGATGCCGTTCTGGGTAATGCGGGAATAATCTGCCTTTAGGCGGCCATCGCTTTGCGGCAAAAACCGGCCATCACGGCCGATGCCGCTAAAATGTGACACGGCCAAATCGACATCACCAAAATAGCCTGACCAGCGCAAAGCCCGGCCCATATCGCCGTGATTAGCCCCGCCGCTATAGCTAACCGCATCACTATGAACCGCCGCCCCAGTGCGCAATCGTGACGCCGATCCAGGATAGATATTCTCAACAAATTGCGGCAATGCATAGATATCGAGCTGTCCCGGACCGATCGGGGTTGAGAGTTTTACCATCGGCGCACCTAGCTTTTGCCCGCGCGTCAGACCGCGTGTGTAATCATAGCTGTTGATGATATCGACGGGGTTAAAGCTCTCGACCTTACCCCAAAATTCGATATTCGTACCGACCAACAAATCATAATGTGCGTTGCTTGCCTGGATATTGACCTGTGCCGGATCAACACGGCCAGCCCCGGAATCTCCCGAAGATAGTCGCGGCTCCATCACCAACTGGACATTATCCCATTCAACCAACAGGCCCGGCTCTAGATCAAAGGCACCAAAATCATCATGGCTATCGGCATGCAATGGCGCTTGCCAATAATGATCCAGATGCAGATCAAACTTGCCATAATGCTCGGTATATAGATCCTCGGCCAGCGACGGGGTTGGAAGCGACAGGGTTGGGAGCGCACATAGACCGAAGGCAACACCCAAAAATGAGTAGAGAGAGCGCCGCATTACCGAGACGCTTTTTCCAATGCTTGCGGGGTAAATGCGCGATCGGCAAGGCCTGCATCAAACACATAATCACCCCATGACAGGCGGGTAGATTTACCTGTCTGGACATTCTCCATCACCATGTCATGCGCGCGCCAGAACTTGCCTTGATATTGGCGGTAGTCATTAAAGGTAAGGATTTTCTCAAGATCACCACGGCGGTTGTAAAATTCAATGCGGTGCACCCGATATTCATCCATATCAGTATAGGAAACCCGCTTTGAATAGCCTGACTTTTTGTTCTTTGGCACACTCTCAACCGTCGCGCATGTGAGTGCGGCATCGGTTGGGCATGGCGCGTCTTCAACCCAATTATGGGTGTTATCATCCACCTCTTCAGATCCTAAATCCTCATAGGAAAATTCTGAACTGACAAATTTGCCAGTACGGTTTGATGATGAAATGCGCTTTACCCGCTTAAGGGCAGGTAGGAAAATCCACTGTGAATCGTCATTCGGTTCAATCATCGAATGGGTCAATAGCGCGGTGCCACGAACGTCCCGCGGCTCGGAAAACACGATGATGCTCTTATCGCCCTCACCCGGATTTGCATTTTCCAGCGTGGTTGATTTGAATTTGCGCACGCTTTCCTTGCCAGCTTTGTTCTTCAACACCATCTGGCCTTCGACCGCGAAATCACCAAAACCTTCATCACGCTTGGCCGTTTCGGTGGCAATCGCCAACCCTTTTTCAGCCGAGGCGTTGGCTGGCGCTCCGACAAAAATCAGGGTGCCGGCAATGGCGAGGGCAAAGACGCTTGAAGCAACAGTTTTGGTAGAGGCTGTGTTTTTCATTTTATCAATCCAAATCAACAATGGCGGTAGGAATAGGAAATCTACAAACAGGGCAAAGCCCAAGGTCACGGCGGTCAAGCGGGCCAAGTCACGGTTCACCGCAAAGCCCGATTGTCCCAAAATGGCAAAGCCGACAACCAGCGCGAGGGAGGTCACGGTCAAGGCCATGCCAACCGATTTGAACGCATAGCGCACCGAATTTTCGGGGGTCTCACCACGCTTGCGGGCGGCCGCATATTTCAAAATGAAATGCACCGTATCATCAACAACAATGCCCAATGTCATCGCCACAACGATCGATACGGCCAGTGTCACATTGCCAACCGCATAGCCCCACAGGCCAAACGCCATCGCCGCCGGAACCAAATTGGGCACCAGCGATATCAACCCCAGCTTTACGTTGCGCAGGACCAGCAAAATCACGAATGATATCAATACCAAGGCCAGAACAGTGCCTTGTAGCATCGCCGGCACATCTCGCGCCGAGATCATCGTATAAACATGGGTTTGCCCCGTCACTGGGCTTTGCAGGCTTGGCGCGTTATCGGCAAACCATGCTTGGATACGGGAATCCAGCGCCAATAATTGCGCCGTATTTGTGCGCGGTACATAGGCGGTAATCCGCACGGCCGAACGATCAACATTAATCTGGTCGGTCAGATCCATGCCATAGCCAAGCGAGAGCTCGTATAGGAACAGATATTGCGACGCCTCTTCATCACTATCCGGCAACCGGTAATAGGATGTGTCATCGCCATTCATATTCTGGTTCAACCGCTTGATAATATCGGTGATCGAGCGCACGTTACTGATTTCAGGCTGGGCCCGCAGGAAGGTTGAAAATTCATCCAGCTTGGTGAGATAGGCAATCGAGTTGATGCCACTTTCCTCGCCCGTTTCAACCGCATATTCCAGCACGTTCAAGCCACCAAGATTGTCTTCGTAAAAATCGGTTGCGAGACGGAGTTCGTAGCGTTCGTCAAAATAGCGGATGAAATCATCCTCAAGCTTGATCTGGCTAATGCCAACGCCAACACCGATTATCAACACCGGAATACCGAGCAACAACCGGCGCTGGTTTGTGATCACCCACTCACCCAGCGCGACCATGAAACGGTCAACCGAGGCCTGCTGTTGCTTTTGCTTTGATGGCAACCAGCAAATCAACGCGGGCAACAGGAACATGGTGAACACCCACACCCCGACCATACCAGCCGCAACCATGTTACCTAGCTGGCGAAATGGTGGTGAGATTGAAAAGTTGAGCGACAGAAACCCAACCGCGGTGGTGAATATGGCAACGGTAATGGCCAAGCCATGATCGCTGATCGCGCGCTTTGCCCAGACTTCCCGATCGGATGTTTCCTGCATGCTCTGGCGAACCGATGAAAGGATGTGAACCGTGCTCGCAACCGCCAGCGTGATGATCATCAATGGCGCAACAGCGGTAGCCGAATTTAGCGGCACGCCGCTCCATCCAAGCGCCCCCAACGAAATCAACGCAGAAAGCACAGCAATCGTTAGAACCGAAAGCACCCCAACGATCGTGCGCAGCAACAACCCGACAATTAGCAACATCGCCAATAACATGGCCGGTGTAAGGGTCGCCCCATCATCCTGACTGGCAACGGCGAATTGCTGGCCAACTGGAATTGATCCGGTTATCTGGAAGGTGATATCTGGATGCGCCGCGCGGTAGCGGGCCAACAAGGGATCGGCCTCGGCCATCACCAACGGTACTTCGCTCGCCAGATCAAGACCGGGCAGACGGAATATGATGCCGACTTGGGTGATGCTGGCGGCGTCATTAATTAAAGCCCCTCGGATTTCAACCCGCGACAATGCCACCTCGCGCGCCTTATCCGCCTCGCTTTGGGTCACTGATTGCGGATCTACAATCAAATCCTCGACGATCATCATGTCTTCGTCGGCATAGCTGTTCTGGAAACGGGTGATCGAATTCACCAACCGCACAAACGGCAAATTCCACGCATCATTCGTTAGATCATCAATCACCGCCAATGTTTGCGGGGTAAACACTTTGCCATCTTTGGGAATGACCAGAACATTCAGATTGTCATCTTTGGCAAATTCCTGCTCAAAGCGATCCAGCGTCTGTTTGTCAGGATTATCCGGCCCCATGAACACACGGCCATCCGTATCCAGCCGCAAATTCGGCATGCCCGCATAAACGGCAAAGGCCATGATGAATGTCAGTAAAACCAAAATGCGGCGGTTATTGACGGCAAATTCTGCGAATTTTTCAAAGAAGCCGGATGGCTGTGACATAAATGTCTCCGCTAACGAAATAATAAATTATTTCCCGCTTATACAGTAACCACCCACTGTTTTGATAGGGTGTCATTTACTCTATTCGCAATAAGGCGCGGGCCTGTTCTAATACCGGCGCATCGAGCATCTGGCCGGTGACTGGATGCCGCGCCGTTCCTCCCGTTTCTATCTGGCTCGCCTGTGCTATGACGCCGGCCGCCCATTCCTGCATTTCGGGCGATGGGCTAAACCCGTCACGCAAGGCCGCGATCTGGGCTGGGTGAATACAAAACGCCCCCTTTGCGCCCACATGCGCCGCCGCCATTGCCGCCTTTGTAAAGGCCGCAATGTCACTGTAATCCGCGATCGAGCTTGGCATGCCAAGAACCGGTATCCCCCACATCGCGCCGCGCTTTACCAGATCATACAGGGCGTGCGTAAGCAGGGTTTCATTCGGCGCCACACCTAGATCAGCGCAAAAATCCTCACTACCAAGCGCAAGACCGATCAACCCATCTGGGCATGCCCCCTGATCATTCAGCAAATGCCCAAGCGCCGCCAGATCCTCGATCATCGCAATGACCCCGCTTTGGCGTCCACGCGCCGCCAGTTCAATATCATCACGCCCCTTGGTCTTTGGCAGGACGATCGGTATGTGCGGTGGAACAACGCCAAGATCAGCGGCACATTCTGGCGAGGATACGTCATTCACCCGCACAAATACCGGCTTGTCATTTTGCGATGCAATGTCCAATAGATCCGCAAGTGCCGCCCGCGCGTCTTGCTTTTGCGCCTTTGCAACGCCGTCTTCTAAATCAAGACAGACCGCATCCGCATTTGTGCCCAGAGCCTTGGTCGCCAGCGCAATTTTATCAGACGGCGCAAATAAAACCGCCCGCGGACAGCTTTGTGACAGCGTATTTCTAACACTATGCGCCATCACCGATCCCCTTCGGCTGGGCTAAATTCGGCAATAATCGCATCGGTATGTTCGCCAATCTTTGGTGTCTTGGTGGCGGGCATCGGCTCCGCATCGCCCCACAGGATCGGGTGCGCGGGTAATGCCAGACTATCCGCCGCACTATTACCATAGGTCGCCGCCCGCATCGCCGGATGCGATTGTAAATCGGCCGCGCCATTAACCATACCAAAGGCAATCCGTGCCGCGGCTAAGCGTTCGCTAAATTCACCCGCACTCATACTCTTGGTGATTTTGGTAATATCGGCCTCTAGCGCATCACGATTGGCGACACGCGCATTGTTCGACATATAGGCCTCATTGGCGGCCATCCACGGTGCGTCCAGCGCATCCACACATAGCCGTTGCCATTCACGCTCGTTTTGGATCGATATCAACACCAACCGCCCATCCCCGCATTCAAACGCCCCATAAGGTGCGATCGATGGATGGCGCAAACCGACCGGCGCTGGTGCCCCTTTGCCGTAATGCGCATGAATATAGGGCACCATCATCCATTCGGCACTCACGTCAAATAGCGATACCGATAATTGCGATCCGCGCTGGGTAATGCCGCGCTTGATCAATGCCTCAAGAATGCCCGCATGCGCCGTCACGCCAGTACCAATGTCACAGATCGACACGCCAATACGGCCCAAAGCATCAGGGCTACCCGACACAGAAATCAGCCCTGATTCCGCCTGAACCAATAGATCATAGGCTGGCTTTTTCGATGCCGGACCACTATCGCCATAGCCAGAAATATTACAAATAATCAGCCGCGGGTTATGCGCTTGCAAAGCCGCATTATCAAAGCCAGAACGGGCCAGCGCGCCCGGTGATAAATTCTGGATTAGCACATCGGCGCGCGCCAGCATCGCCCATAACAGCGCCTTACCGCCAGCATCCTTAAAATCAATGACGGCGGATTCCTTGCCCTGGTTCAACCATGTAAAATAGGAACTATCACCCGATGCCGCGCTATCATAACCGCGGGCAAAATCGCCTTCGCTGCGTTCAATCTTAATAACCCTAGCACCCGCCGCCGCGAGCCGCGCACTAGCCAGAGGGGCCGCCACCGCTTGCTCAATAGAGACTACCAATAGACCGGCCAATGGCCCATCGGCTGGGGCGTTCTTCGGCAAATCTGGCAACCCTGATGATGGCACTTAAAAACTCCGCGGCATGCCCAGCACATGTTCACTAAGATAGGACAATATCAAATTGGTGGAAATCGGCGCAATCTGATAGAGCCTCGTTTCGCGCAATTTGCGTTCGATATGATAATCGCGGCTGATGCCAAAACCGCCATGCGTTTGCAGGCATGTATCCCCCGCCGCCCATGACGCATCCGCCGCCAGCATCTTTGCCATATTCGCCTCGGCCCCGCATGGGTGATCGGCATCAAACAACCGTGCCGCCTTATCGACCATTAACGCGGCGGCCTCGGTCGCGGCATAATGGCGTGCGATAGGGAAAGACACGCCCTGATTTTGGCCAATCGGCCGGTCAAAAACCACCCGATCCTTGGCATAGGCAACTGCCTTATCGGTAAAATACCGCGCATCGCCAATACATTCGGCCGCGATCAAAATCCGCTCGGCATTCATCCCGTCCAGAATAACCCGAAAACCAGCATGTTCAGCCCCCAGCAAATTCTCCGCTGGCACCTCGAAATCATCGAAAAACAGCTCGCAGGAGTGATGGTTAATCATCGCATCAATCGGTTTTATGGAAAGACCGCGTTCCTCTGCACCGCGCAAATCAACGATGAAACAGGATAGGCCATCGGATTTGGAACTGCGCTCTTCGATCGGCTTGGTGCGCGCCAGTAACAGCATTAAATCAGAATGCTGTACCCGGCTGATCCAGACCTTTTGGCCATTGATGATATATTTATCGCCGACTTTCTCGGCCCGCGTTTTTAGCGATGTGGTATCGGTTCCGGTGCTTGGCTCGGTCACCGCAAATGATTGCAGGCGCAATTCACCCGCCGCCACCGCCGGCAAATAAGCCGCCTTTTGCGCGTCGGAACCATGCCGCAATAACGATCCCATGACATACATCTGTGCATGCGCCGCGCCCGGATGCCCGCCAGAACGCGACACCTCTTCCAAGATCACACAAGCCTCGCGCAGGCCAAGCCCAGCCCCGCCATATTCGGTCGGGATCAACGCACCCAAAAACCCCGATTTCGTCAATTCTTCAACAAAGGCAGTGGGATAGCCGTTTT
This sequence comes from Puniceispirillaceae bacterium (SeqCode), assembly GCA_965657645.1. GTDB lineage: Bacteria > Pseudomonadota > Alphaproteobacteria > Puniceispirillales > Puniceispirillaceae > CBFHOS01. The sequence continues at coordinate 10,688 of CBFHOS010000023.1, forward strand.
GGGCATCAAGATCACGCCAGTAATCCTCGCCAAACCCAGCACAAATAGCCCGCACCGAAAGCCGGATATCATCAAGATGAGCGTCCTGATCCGCGGTTAAATCTGGGGGGTTCTTTTCCATCATGAGACATTTTCAACCAAGTAAAACACAAACAACCATAACCCCACCCGCCAAAGAACAACAGCGACGAGTTGAAGCACCCTTTTTTGGGTGGTGGTAAGGTTAAACAGGCGACCTAGAGTGCGGGGTTGTCTTTGCCACAAATGTATGTCGCCCTGCCATTCCAGTTTGTGCTGTCGTGATGTTCACTTCTGTGCTGGTAATATCCCACACGCGATGCAGCCCAGCAACCGATCTGGGAGCTATTCCACCCCGCAGCCAAGGCCTCGGTTATTGGCTTCGGTCACATACGGTGCCCATCGCAGATTTTCAACGTACCAATGCTTTACGCCATCTTCTTCAAACAGAGCTAGTCGGCACAGATCCGCTTCATTACACATCTGAGGGTTCGACAAACAGCTGGTTAGGCCGCCTTCAACCACCGGCGCTGCCTGTTTGGTGCCACATGCTGACAGCAAGCCCGCCATGACCACCAAAGACCATTTTGTAACTAGTCGCGTTTTCATAATGTAAACTCCTGACAGGTTCCTCTATCTGATCCTAACAGCTTTGTGGTTCATAATTAGTAAATAATTAGCGCATGAAGGGCTGTCATAGTCGCTTTACTATTCTCCACATGAGGTGTTTTAATCTGAATGTTAGAGTTTTGTATCAAGGGAATAGATCATTGAAACGACGTGAATTCACCTCCAAATCAGCGGCGGCGCTCTCCACTCTAGCGGCACCTAATCTACTTTTTTCTCCCGCATTAGCGGCATTGCCGGGGACGGTGACATGGGGCGGCGCTTATCTGCTCGAAGACAAGCCCGGCATCATGCCTTACACGCGTAGTGCATTGCAGATGTCAAAAAATAACAGCCCCAACGGAACCAGCGTGAATAGGACACTTCTTCGTGAAATTCGCGACACTGACTGGACTGGCACGGGTCTGGATTTGCGAACAGGCCTGAAAAAAAAGGAAACACGATACGGCATGGTATTTGGTCTAGCAGCCGAACAGGTGCTGGCGGCGGTCTATCTGCCAGCTGCAGATAAAACCCAATATATTCTGCGCCAAATTGGATATGTTACTGTTTACGACATTGTTGATCGGCGGATCGTATCCTGCATCGCGGTTCGGGGACGCTATATTGAAAGCCGGGTGGGCAAATTTGATGAAGCCATATTGCCAAAATTGTTCTTCAATCTTTTAGCTGACAAGAATAACACGGGCAGCGTTGCCCGCTTTATGGTTGAAAAGATCAAAGATTATCCATTTGCCGAAAAATATCAGGGTGAATATTTTCAGGTCAATAAGGTCGTCTTTGTAGAATATGCCATCGCCAGTGCTGCCGAGACTGGCATCAATACTGACAGCTATGGGGATGATACGGCGCTCGCCGTAACAACTGCATTTTCCGAAAAGCTGCAATCGCCGATTGTACCTTACAGAAAAACAACCGCGATAAACCGTGACATGCTGAGTGAAATGAAAATCGTCTCAACGTCCGGCGATAGCGCGTTGAACACTGCATTGCCCCTAAGACCAGCCGATTGTGGAATAGAAATCACGCATCAGGGATGGGATTTTGTTATTACCGCCAGCAGCAGCACACGCAACCAAGTTACTCTGGTTACGCGATTAACACTCCGTTGCTTTGACAAGGACCGGGGCACGACGTTTTTCAATCAAGAATATTATGGAAAACAAGACTTCCTTGAATCAACCAATAGCGACATGAGCATCGCCCGAGAAAACCGACTATTCATGCTGCATGAAACGATCATTGACCGAGCTTTTGCTGGCATTAAATCCGAGAAAAGTCGTGGCATCGTCTTTGATGGCGAGGAAATCACGGCACGCGGCCAAAAGACGTTCATACAGGCCGCCGCAGAAGATTGGGATATGTTCAGCGCAGAGAGTAACCTTGTTCTTGAACGGCTCCCACGCGTTTTTGGCGGGTAATATTGGCAATAGATAAGAGGACCGCCCCCAAGGGTAACGGTCCTCTTTGTTTCAGTTTGGTTTGGTTTAGCGACTCTTTTTCTTGCGTGGCGCCAAGATGTTGTTATTCACCGGAACGTTGGTTGCCTGTAACTCGACATTCGTACGTGATGAAAAATCAATTATACCTTGGCGAACGCCACATGCCTTTGTGCGCATCACACCGATTTCGACCGCCAGCTTTAACGCATCTTTATTTAGCAATTCCATAGTGCCTGACATCAGCGAAGTCAGGCCGTATGCCACCCCAACTGCGTAAGCATCACCCACATAATTTTCAGTCCGGGAGAACAGGGCCTGAATTTTTGGCATTGCCGTTGCTTCCATATTTTTGACATTTTTAAGCTCGGTCTCAAGCGTGTTTTGGAATGTATCCGTAATCACAATAAGTTCAGAAACAGTGACAATAGATGGATCAGCCTGATTTGAAAGCATAGCCAATACGGTTTTATATTTTTCAATATCCACACCTGCATTGGTTATTTCAGCAAGCTCAATCAGCAATTGCGCCCGTGTAATGGTCAAATTGTAAACTTGGGCCCTAAAGAGAGTGGCATTGCTCACATTTTTTGAATTTTGTGCAATCTGCTGTTGAAGACTCTGTCTCTGTTCTTCAGCCGCCTGCATCAAATCCACATATAGCTGGCGATTTTGATAATTCGGGTCCAGCACTAGCTGAAAGAACTCATCCTCGATAATTTGGGCCAAGTCTCCGTCTCGCTTAGACGAAAGCTCATAGGCCGGACGCATCCAGCTAACCGCATTTTTCAAATTGATATCCCGGCCGTAACCGTGCGCCCACCGCATTCCTTCAACAAAACGGGCACCATACTGGTTTTTCTTAGCCGCTTCTTTGATCAGCTTGTCACCAAGAGCCCTATTACCGCCTTCATTGCGGAAGAACAGATGGACCAGCCCATACGCAAATCGGGCATCCGCAGCGATTATTTTTTTCTTTTTATCAAAGCTGCTGTAATTCATTGTCGACGCCATAATGCCGAGATCACGCGTGTTTGGTGATTTTACAAAATTGCCAAAAAGCTCGGTAACCTCTTCAGTATCAAACGCCTGTTGATATTGCCCAAGCGCCGTTAGATACGGCAAGCCTTCTTGAGGTGGCTGCTTCAGCATAACAGTTAGCGCCGCTTCGTCTTTGCCAAAGTCTTTGGTGATAAGAGCTGTATCAGGCTTGCCGAGTTTGGCGTAAATGCTTTTGCTTGGCCGCACATAACAAATGAAATTAATCGTGCTATTGCTGGTTGCAATCGCGTCGGCATCGTTGCTGGTTGACGACCCTGACGAAGAACCAGAACCCCCACCATCGGAGTCGCCTTTGATTTTCTTTGTAATTGAGGTCAGGTCATCAAAAAGACCTGCAGACGCACTCACCGGCGTCAGAACTAGCAACATAGGTACTAAAAATTTCCATGATTTATTCATCAACATCTCCTCTAATTTTGTCGTTGTAAGTGAAAAATTTCTGCAAGCATTGGATATCCAGCGTCTTCAAGGCTAATTGACAATTGCCGCATTGACGCTAACGTTGGCGCTTGCGCGAATGACTGAAACATTTCCTGCAAGTTGGTTTCCATAGTAGGTTCAAGCTGAAGGGTATCCTCATCCGCCACGTCAAAATCAAGGCTCTCCAACTCCAGGGAATCAGATTGGACTGGCGTCTCAAAAACTAGACTTTCATCACCCATTTCAAAACGCGCAGGAACTGTGCCCAGACTATTAATAATCAAGTTTGTCAGCCAGGCAGCGCCGTCAAAGCCAGCTGTATCCATCAACCTAGCCTTCTCCTCAACAACCGCATCAACCCTGTCGGATGAAGGTCGGTCGACCAGTGATTCGACGAATGCAGGCGGTTGTATCTGGCTATATTGGGGGGATATTTTTTCAAGTGTCAGGCAAGCAGAATAGAACGCAGCCACAAGAGCGGGCAATTGCGCTGTCTCAAGCATTGGCAACGCTGATATGCACAGATGGGGGTTAAACGGAGCCTGATCAAAAAGTGCAAACATCCCGTTTAGGTCTGATGGCATCATATCAGCCTTAATGGGGCGCGCACTGTATTCAAAATTTTCCCAAGGCAGGGCCGGTTGCCCGGGCAGCATCGCGTGAGAATGGCCCACATAGGTCGTCCGCCAGAACTGCAACGCCCCATCGAACAGGTCCAAGTCTGGATAAGCAAGGGCAAGCTCTATGGCAAACACTGGCGTTATAAGGGGAGACTGTACGGCGATAAGGCGGTGAATTTCTGTGACAAGATCCGCGTCACTGACCTTCGGGCGTTCATCTGGAATGTTGCCAACAAATGCAAAATGCCACTTGTCATCAATCTTCTTACGCTTCGTCGCCGTAAAACCGGTTACCTCTGCAGATTGATAAAAACCGTTCCGCAAGATATTTTTCAACCGGTCCTGATGCGGATCTTTGACCGATGACAATACAAACGAGAGGCCCGCAAAATGAGCGTTAAGCATCTGTGCTTGCGCTTTTAATCTAGCCCTGTCTAAAAACAATTTCTGGTCAATATTACTCTTGGGGGCATCCAGAACAAATTCTGCCGTGATAGATCGCGCTGCTCCAACTTGGGGAACCAGCGCGACCATCACTAAAGCAGCAACACCGACGACATGACGTTTAGAAATCATCTTCAGTTGCAGATGCCCCTGATGAACCCGAAACGCCACCGCTTGAAGTGCCAGTCAGCCGTGAACTTCCACCAGTTGGATTAGCCTTCTTGATAGGGTCTGTCGCCTTTTTGATTGGTTGGTTATTGGCGTTAATTTCGTCGCGCGCCTTATCCATTGCCGCAGGCGTCCAAACAAGAATGACACCGGCAATTGGTTGCTTTGAGACCGGGTGCTTTACACCCCAATATTTTGGTCTTGCACCAACAATGTCTAACGCAGCGGACGATGATTCTATGGCCACATCCAAGGCAGACCCACCTTCGTAGATTTCACCCCCATCGGCCAATTCTTTATAATCGGCATAATTATCTGAGGCTTTTGTTTTGAGGGCAATTTCGCCCATGAAGGAGCGTAGATCGCCCTGCGCTCGCGCCAAAGCTTCTTCTTTTGCGGCCTTGAGCATCAGTTGCGAGTTTGATTTTGCGCCTGCCTGAGCATAAGTGATAACCGCATAACCACCATTTTCATCCCGAACGATTTGCACCCCATAAGAGGTCAACAATTCCATCAGACCTTTGTTTGTTTTGGGGTTTGGAATATGTTGTGATAACGGCTTGCCACGCTTTGCCGGAGGAAGATAGCTTGCATCCTGTGACACCATCGCCCGCGCAACATTGCGTAAATTTTCCGATGTCACCACAACAACGCAAACTTCACCTTTGGCCCCTTTGCGTGACGTTTCGGCAACGAAGGCACGGCTAGTTCCAATAAGCATCTCGCGCGACATCGTGTTGACAACATTCTGAAATGTCTCGCCGCCTAGACTAACTACTATTTCATCAGCTTCTTCAGCTGTTTTGGGCGCTGGCGGCGCCGTTGCCGCCAACTCTTTGTCGAGTTCGCGGTGAACCACCTCAAGAGATTTTTCAAATGCGGATGCCAAGTCACGATTATCAACCGAAGCCGCGATACCTTCATCGGTCACCGGTGGAGGAAGTTCTCCCGCAAAGAGCCGGGTAGCAACTTGACGCGAAACCTTGGCCTTTAACGCTTCTAGAATTTGCCCCTTCGCATCTAGCACTGCTTTGTCATAGGCGTTCTGACGCTCATTTATATAATTAGGGTGGCCGGGGGGAACCATGACGAGGCCCATGCCAACCGATACAGAAAACGGTTTGCCCGGATCGTTCCAACCCTTGGCTTCTACATGGTCGTCACAGACTGAGGTAACGCCGTCAAGCGGCTCTAGCATCAGTTCAACTTCGGCATCAAGATCAAGGATATCTTCATTTGCGCTAGCCATTGTTGGCGCCAAAAAAACTGTTCCAAACGTGATGGATACAGCACAACAAAGCGCCAAATAATTAGCCCTGCCGGAACCGGCTGAGCGCGAGGTGGTTTGATCGAAACGTCGCATCTTATGCTCCTACTTAAAACTTTCTTTCATGTCTTCGATTCGGCTTTTCGCCTTTTTAACGTTTTCACGCGCGGCTTCGAGTCCGGCTGAGGGGTCTAGGCGTAATGGTCGGACAATAAATTTACTATTGGTGAGTTGCGTGGCACTGCCTTCTGTTAGTTCGAGAACACGGCCAGTGGACTGCTTTGATTGCACCCTCTCGATTTGAATCTTACCAACAGGAATTTCTTGAAAGCCGAGGCTTTCCTTTGTGTAGGGATCGATCATCCGATCACCCAAGCGAACAAGCTCATATATCTCGTTGCGCGCAAATGTCTTGCCACCCTGACCGATGGTTACAACATCACCATCAATGGCCACAATGCGGGCCGGAAAAATTGCGTTTTGAATAATCTGGCCAATCTTACGACCGCCTTCTTTGGCTAACGCACGATAATCACGATCACCCAAGATCATGATAGTATCCGAAAATTTAATCTGCGATGTGGCAACATCCAGTATGCGCACGCTGACTTCACCAAAAACCTGCTTTGTTTCTTTGACCCGGTTGTTGGTTTTCATTTTCTTTTGGTAAATTCTGGTATCCAGCTCGCGCAATATCATCACCACCAAGTAGTCGGCACCAACCTTATTACCCAACCGCGCTAGCTCCTTCGTCGCCATTCCTGCGCTTGCAACATGATTAAGCTCGGCTTGTGTATCGGCAAGGTTGCTGCGATCTATCATGGCAAAGCGCCGCGTTTGTGTAAGGTAATCGATGACACGGCTTTGAATTGCCAGCGCCGCTTTATCAGCCGCACGTTGGTCGGACACAGCGTCATCCACATACAAACCTGTAACCGCCATGCGCAAGCGGTTCAGCTGCTGAGATTGCTTGTATTTTGCAACCCGCACAGCCAGCTGAACGACGTAGTTATTGCCTAGTGACGGATCACGTTCAGACGAGAGCACATCATAGCCCTCTACAACACCTTTTGTTGCCGTGGTGATCTCCTTTGAGAAGGCCGAGGCAGCGGCATAGGATTCGCCCTGCTCTGTCTCGGCGCTGACTGCTGTCATTGCAGTTGCAGTTTTCGCCGCTACTTCAACACCATTCACCATGCTTACGGCCGATTGCACGCCATCTAAAATGGCATCTGCAAGGGTCGACCCCATCCCCTCTACTGTTACCTCAACAATATCAACGCGCGCTTGGGCGGCATTTGGCGCTCCTAATGATAGTGCAATCACCAACCCAAACATCCTAAGCGTCAATAATAATTTTCGGACTATCATCACTCGATCCTCTTCACATAACCTCATGGCCAAACGGCAAGGATCAGTTAACGCCTTTTGCATTTAAACGACTGACAATTTCATTTGCCGTAACATCGCCAGCACTTATCAGCGCATTGCGAACAGCTGTATTGTCCTCAGGTCCGCCAGCCTGCGCTTGAACAGGACCAATGGCAGCCACTGTCTTTGGCAGACGTCTGGCAAGACTAAGCACCTCACCAGTAATCGACACTGTGACATTGTAGCCTTCAACACTTGATTCACGCGGCTGGTTCACATCAATGGTACCGATCGCAAGATATTCCACCTCACAATCGCGGGCAGCGGTGATGACAGACTTTCGCGTTTCCCGTGTCATTTTGCCATCAAGCGCCAACTCTTCTTCAACAATCGTTGGCTCTTCGCCACCACATTCATTGACAAGGTCCACATAGCTGATGGGCTCGTAATTTGCCAACGCCAATACGCTTTGCATTTTTTTGCTGAAATCAGCGGAAGACACCAAATCATATTCGCGCGTAACCGCTGTACGCTCTGCACCACGCTGGGAGGTTTGGCCCGATGAAGCGCTGCTTGTGTTGGTCTCGGATAGAGTGCTTTCTAGCTCAGTTGTATCATCTTGCGCTGTTACGATTTCAACACTGTTAAGCGAGCGTGAGCTTGAATTTTTTTCAACGTCAGCGTCAAATGTCGTGGTGTCACCTTCAATTGTGGTGGTCGCCTGCTTGGCCGCGAATATCCAGACCATATAGGCACCATCACCATCACCGCCACCTGACGCCTGTGTAAACAAACCATCAATCAAGGCTTGATTGATCGTCAAAAGCGCTTCAGCGTTCAGTGTCTTTGATTTTTTATCAACCGAGTGGCTCAGCTGTTTGCCAAGAAGATAATTATCCAGGTTTCCAAGTATTTCAGACCCGCGCGCCAGATATTCCTGCATCCGTCCTGCATCCATACAGGCACTGATATATTTGTTCCACGCTGCCTGCAGAGCTTGTTCGCGAATATTTTCTATATCTGCGGGTTTTGGATCTTTTGAAAAGGTACCCTTTGGCTTATAACTTGCCGAAGCCTTGCCGTAGAACGGTTGATCCGTGCTGCAATTTGCATGTGCTTGCTGCGCCACGATACTCGTTAAGCCAAAAACCAAACAGCCAATTAGCGCAGCAGAACGTATCATAATTTCTCTATCCCATCCTTAATTTTTCATCTCACATAAGTTTACGATAACTTAGCACCCTAGAAAATACAAGGCGAAGGGCCCGATGGCGTTTGGCCGGTCGGCAACAAAACCAGACGGCACAGACATACAAAACTGGTCCAAATTTTTGCATGAGTGGAAAAGCGGCATGGTGGCTTGGTTCCAGCTAAATTGAGAGCCGCAAATTGAGAGAGAGGCACTATCAATTGCCGCAACAAACAATACCTTTGATATACAAAATGATGTGCTATTTGTTGATAGCTTCTTCGACATGCTAAATTGGAAACAGACAACGATGCGTATTTCTACTTCTCGGGCAATCAAAATGACCAGCTTTGCCGGGTCCTTTATCCCCCTGCTCCTTGGTGCATTATGCGGCGTCGCTTTGCCTGCGATGGCCGATGAATATGATCAGATCGTTGTTCTTCGCAAAATGACTGTCGATGGAACCCAGCAAAGCAACAGTGCCATAGCGAACACACTTCCAGTTGCCCTAACCATGGCGCTCACCGACCTTGGCATTACCCCGATAGATGCACGATTTGCCATTGCTGCGCATTTGGACAGCGCCGAGACAACTCCGGATATGATCACCGCGCTGCAAGGCTACGATGCGGAACGCGCGGGTCGCTTGCTAATTATGGAGGTGTCGACAACGCCGGACATGGCTGCCCCCGAATTTATTACCCCGCTTGTTTCTATGATCAATGTCGAGACCGGCCTGAACACGGGCATCGTGACAACATTGTCGATCCTGCCTCCCTTTGATCAGCCTGGTTTAAATGCCGCTGCGGCAGCCCTTGCCCGCTCTATTGCCCGGCGGATGGATGATAATGGGTATCGGGTCAAACCCGGGAAAATCAAACCATGGGGTGGGCCAGCTCACAGCATACGGCTTGCGCTTGAAGGGTTTGGCGGCTGTGAACAACAAGCATTGTTGACCATCATGGAGGAAGAATTCCCTGGGTTTTTGGGAATGGAGCTAGAAAAAGCGCCGAACCCAACCTACGCAATCTACCGCTATGAAACCACCGCAACCAAACAGCGACTCAAGAAATGGTTGCAGCTTCTAATGACTGAAAACCTAGCCCGAACGGCCACCAGCAGTGCAGATAATGTGCGGCTATATATCCAGAAGAATGATTTCCGCCTGCAAAAAGTTACAGATAATGTTATTTTTACCGCACAATGTGGCGGCTGATGAACGCAGCGTCCCAGACCTAAGCGTTCCCGTAAAAGAGGTTAGAAAAAAATGATTTGTAAACCGACAAAAGACAGAGGTGCCGTTTCTCTTTCCAGCTATATTTACGCCATTTTATGTTCTTCGTTGCTGCTATGTGGAACTGGATTTACCGCCCATGCGGACGAGCAAATTTTTGTGTTTTCGTCTGACAAAGGAAATCAATATGCTCAGACGCGTGCCCTAAATACAATCAAATCACGCCTCAGCCGTTCAGGTTTTTCGGTTCGAAACGATGCCTCACTCCTCAGCTCTATTGGTATTGACGAAGACAGCCCGAAGGACTTTATCCTAAGGCGCAGCACAGCCTTGGCCCAGATCGCTGGAAATGCCACCCTCATATTTATCGACAGCACCCTGACAACCACTAACTTTGATCGTGAAGTGCGGATGAGCGCCGCGCTCTACAGCACCGCGAGCAATAGTTTTTTAACCAGTTGGTCAGTGCCAAATACGATTGTCATCCTGCCGGCCGATTGTAATCAGGCATGTGCTGATGGTCTGGTCGCTGACGAGGCAGAAAGAATGGCCGACACGCTTGGCGCCAGCCTTGTTCAATTACTACAACGGCCAACCGGTGCCAGCGATAGCAACGGCAATAATGTTGCCATTCTGGATGTTGAAATCATCGATTTTTCCAATAGTGAAATCATTCAACTGATCGATCTTATGCGCAATGAATTTCCCGGCTTTGTAGATATAACGCGCGCGCAATCATCAGGCCCTCGCTATCGGATGCTGTATCACACCACGGCTGACCTCCAAAAACTTGGAACATGGGTCGATATCTCGCTCGAAGAGCTTGGCTTTGCGGTCGACACCGACATCCAGCGCTCTATTACCGAGCAACGGATCGATATTCGTAAAATTGACCCGGCCACTCGCAAGGGCAGCACTGGCAATACAGTAAAGTATAATTAACCACGATATATTTAAGCCCAAATCCTGCATTGCCGTCCCTTTTAGGCCAAAAGCAATCCAAAAAATTTCATGTCTTTGCTGAACATGTAAATGTGGGAGAATGAACGTGATAGATGATGGTGCCAATCCCTTGGCCGAAGTTGCCTTAGCCCTTGCAATGGCCTTTTTCAGCTTGATGGTCTTGACGCTGTTTGCTCTCACGCATCAGCCTGAATCGACAATTGCCGATAGTATAGTCGTCCAGAAACCCGCCGCACAGATTTCAACCGAACCACCAAAACTTGTCATTCTTCATGCAACCGGTTTGTTTGATGACATGTTGCGCCCGATTAATGGCCATGATCTGCCAGCAGGACAGCCCATAACACTGGGGGTGCAGGCCGATGTCACCATGGCCGAGATGATGCGCTTTCAACAGGCGCATCCCGCACTAGACCTGCAAATTAGTGAATTGACGGCTGAATGGACTGACCTTCTTGAAGCCAAATTGGGAAGTTAAGATGCAAACACAGATGTCACAAGGCCGATCACACTTGGTGCCAACCAATTATAGGATTTTGGCCACACTCGGCTATTATTTCCGTCTATGTCTGGGTGTTGTCATCGCTGTCACGGCGATGGCTTCCGCCAGCGCAGCAGCTGAACCAACACCTGTAGTGAAACGCATAATCATTCAAGAAGCCAAAAAATCGACACATGTTTCCCCCAGCCTCGCTTTGGCGGTTGCCTATGTTGAATCGCGCTTTCAATCGGATGCTCTTAGCCCAAAAGGTGCCATCGGTGTGATGCAAATCATGCCGCGAACTGGCCGGACTGTATTCGGCCTAACATCTCAGCAGCTGTATGATTCCAAAACCAATATCCGCGCTGGCATCAAATTCCTTGACCAGTTGATCAAACAATATGATGGCCGGATTGATCTTGCGCTGTCGCATTATAATGGTGGGTCGGCTGTATCCAAAAACGGCAAGCGGCAAATTATTCCCTACACAAAGAATTACGTTCTAAAGGTGCTGGCTGCAGCCACGAGCTATGCCGATGCGGGCGAGCCATCCCGCGGTCTGGCGCAAGTTCCTGCCTATGTTCAAACCCATATTTCACCCCGCACCCCCGTGCCGAACACCAGCTTTACCGACAATATTGATGACGTTGATTTCTGGCTCGACACCGCCAAAACCACGCGGCGCGAGCCAATATCGCTCAACATTATTTCGTCACCTAGCGCCCGAATTATCAAGCAAATGGAAAATAACCGGCGTAATTTTAGAAACAGGTTGAGACCTCAACAGCTATCGCGTTACGGTGAGACTACAGATCGGGTCTGTAGGTTACGTGAAGATAGCCAAGCTAGGGTGCAGTGGGAGTGTATTTAGTGTTTGATCCTGTTGAAATCCTGGGAACATGGCCAGAATTCAAACTGGAGCCGCCATCCGAGCATCTTATCAATTGTCTTCGCAGTATTGGAGATGCACTGACCTCCACCGGCAAACCCGTCTATGACCGTTCAACCGTAATCAATTTGACCACCTCTATCGCAAGTCGTTCCTATGGGCCTGAACTGTATCGTGCGGTGCATGTCCTTGCAGCGGCGGCCATGACCGGCACCTCCATCGACCAGATAATCCTGCCCGAAAGCCCGTTAACGGGGGCCAATGTAATCGCGCTATTACAACAGGGCCGACAAACCGAAATCATGATGATCGAAACCCATCTACTGCGCTTTGGCGATCATGCCAATGGCACGGAACATATGAAGATCAGCGCGCGGCAACTCCCCGCCGCGATTGCACTCATCGAATTTCTCATTGAGTCACTTGGCTTTGAGACGGTCTATCAGGCCTATGAAGCGTTTACACAAAATGCCGACAGCCCATCAATCAGCACCACTACCAAGACATTATCCGCAGCGCTATACCGGTTTTTAGGCGAGCATCTGCCAAGTGCCAGTAACCGCCAAATGGTGCAATTGCTATCTAATTACATCACCAAAAGTGACGAAGGCAGTGGCCCAATTTATCCCGAAGACGTCAGCGATGACCTCATCTATGAATTCTGGTGCGAACATGCCCATGATGACAGCGTATCCTTTCGGCTTTTTGCCACCGCAGCTCAGGCTTGGATGACCTACCGAAACGCTCTGAACTTGGCTTCGACAGACGCTTTTTCACGGCATTTCTCAATCGACGAGTTGCAAGAAGATGGTCAGTTCGATCGATTGCACCAGCAGGCGTCACACCATGATCTGGATGATGGGTCGGACAGTAACAAGCCGGGGGCATCCAGCCTTGCCGAGATTGTGGGCGACATCAATGCGCCGTCACAATGGCTTCAGGATTTGCTGTCCCCCCCTTGTGATCAGATTAAATTCTTTACCAAGGTTGAACAGGAATATATCGCTTTTCCCCTAATGGCCGGTGCGGCGGCAACGGCGCTGACATTAACCTGTCTACGTGTCGCCGTGTTTAGCCCCCTACAAAATAAAATCGTACAGGCAAAGCGAAGCAAGGCCGGCATTAGCCCTGACGCTCTTTTCAACCAACTCACAGACACCGCCTATCAGGATGTTGCAGGGCAATGGCATGACATGATCGCCGTGGCGTCTGGGCTGCGCGATACCGCTTATTTTCGATTATGGGAGGCGAAAGCTCCCCAATTTTTCACCTATTTTGCGCAGGTTGGAACCAAAGAGGAACGCCACGCTCTTGGTGAAATCACGCAAGAACAAGCCACAAAAACACAGGATTTGCCGATGATTGGCTCACAAGTTGATATGATAGCCAATGCGGTATTCGCGGCGCTGGAGTTGGCGGCGCCATCACATCTGCTGCGTTCTAAAAAGGCCCAAATGAAGGAAACCGCGCATCGTTTCCGGCGCAAGGGCCTGTTGCCAAACACATCCGACGATGCAAGAGCGCATTCGGACTGGCTTGATGCATTGCTTGTTGGTGGTGAACGATTGCATAAAATAGATGGTTTTATGCGTGGTCTCACCAATGCTACGGATACCAAAATGGAGCAGTTGCAAACTCATTTCAAACAAGACAAACATAGTTTTGGTGACCAGTTAAAATTCCTGCATGAGAAATTAAATGATGGTTGATAATAAGCCTGTACCCGATCATGAAAAAATTGAAGCGGCTTTCGAAATGCTTGTTTCTGCGCAAAATGCAGTGGGGCATGTGTTGGCACCGCCCACGGCACAGGATCATATTTCAACCCGTGATTTGCTCCGTATCGCAAAAGGACCAAAGAATGAAGCCGATCAGGCATTACTGGCACGCGTGAATGGTGACTTTGTTGCGCGGCGTCAATTTCGCGCGATTTTACAAAGCCAATCCCTTGCCTCGCAACCACAACAGGCCGCCGCGGCAAGCATCCAAGACGATGCGCCACAGTGGCGATCTGGTGATGCGTTTGATCTAAACTTGATTGCCTCGTCAAAAAATGATGGAGTATTCTACCTGCAACTGACGTTAAATGGCGACCAAGATAGGGACGGCATTTCCCAAGCTGAGGTCCTGTTTGCCGAAAGCCAGAGACGTTTTCTATCCCTACCTCTTCCAAAAATCATGGATGGGATGGCGCAACTTATGATAAAGCAAGGTCATCCGATGTGGGACGCATTCCATGATCCGGAGGCGGAGTTTTTCATACGGTGAATTTGCACAAGATTTTCATTCCTACAACGCGGCACGCTGTTCAGCTTCTTTCTATCACAACAGAGGACCCAGAAATAAGGTCCGTCATCTGTTTGAATGATAGCTTTCAAGCATTACCCATCAGTGCCGATTACGATCAGTTCGTTCGGCGACCAACCGGCATCATTGAAAAATTGGTTGGCCCAGGTGCCTATCGGATCGATGTCAGCGCGCCGATCACCCAAGGTGACAGCTGGCAACTCGGCCTATGCCTTGCGCATATTATGCATCATCATGACATGTTCACAGCTACGGATGGCGAGCTGGTAATATGGGCAACGGGCACGGTTGACACCCAATTTGGCGTTAATCCGGTTGAGCATATTGCCGCCAAAGTTGCCGCATCGCGTGAGCTTCTTGAAGCTGAGATGGCGGCTGGCAAAAAGGTCGTATTGATTACTGCCGCAGAAAATCTAGCCACCTTGCGCGATCACATTCCCGAAGAATGGACTGCCTTTGGGGTGTCTTCTATGGCCGATGCCTGCGCGGCAATTGGCATCAGCATGCCCTTGGCAAGCGCTTCAAAATCGTTGCCGCAGGAAAGCGCCGCGGCAAGGCGGCCGGGCCGGGCCACAATGTATCTAATGGGTATATTGGCGGTGGCCACCCTCTCGGTTGGCCTGAACATCCCCTATCAATCCTTGCGTGACAGTTATCGCTATGAGAAAGCCGGAGAATTGCGGGCCCTGCGAATGGAGATGCGCACTGTTAGTCGGCAAAAGAACTGGGTTGCGACAAATGCGTATTATTTCTTTGAGGTTTTCTATCTGCTGAACAAATCAAAGCGGCTAGAAGAGTCGCTGAGCATCGCTGTTCAGTCATTTGGTGATGCGGTAAGTGACCCGCAATGTGACGCCATTGCCACCTCAACAATCACCAAGGGTAGTTTGCCGCTGCTTCCTGACAAGGGATGCAATGTGACCTTCGCGGTGACAAGCGGCACCAAAACCGATGTGCGTATTTGGCTGGCGCTGGTCACCCATAAAGACGCCAACGCGCCGGCAGTTCTGATGAAGCACGGCGCCGACATAAAGGCCGGCCAACGGTTTGTGACACCAGCGGCTACCATTCATAACGAAACCACGCGATTAGTCGCCGTCATTTCCGATAGATCGGATAGAGCGTGGCTGGGCTGGCTCGATAATCTGCTTGCTGCCACGTCTGCTGAACGGATGGAACTGGAAATAGACCGGTTGACGTCAACGGGTGTTGGGGTTTTTCAAACAAACTGGCAACCCTATATCGAGATAGATTAATAGTGATTTAGCTGCATTGCCCCTGAAAGAGCTGAACGCGCCCATCAAGGGGGTTGCCGTTATGGGTAACCTGATCTAGAAACAACCCGTCATGGGCTAGAACATATTCCGCTGTGATTTGGCCCCGCAGATGGTGTTGCCCCATATGCCCACTATCCTTGGTCATTTTTCGAAAGCCGGCCAACAGATTAACGTCAGTGTTTTTACGAAATATCCGAATGAAATCGCCGTCCCCCTTATGATGGCGCAAACCTGCTACCAAACGTGCCTCTTTGGGGGTAACCGGCTGGTTGAATGCCCGCAGGAGGGGCGAGTGGATCGCTCTGTTGAGCAGCATCACACCCTGACCCGGAGCCACTGCAACCTGACCGTTTTGATCAATATGCCCGACAATCATGCCGAGGCATTGGGTCAGTATATGATAGATCTGACGGTGCGAAGCCGAATTCGCCGGCCAGAGAAATTCCAATGATGGCGCATCCTCTCCATGTTCAATTGTTCGGCGGGCAGCGGCCATATCAACAGCAGCTGGGGCAACCGGTCGTGGCGGTGATTGCTGTGACGCCATAGCAACATCCACCAAGACCCGTTTGGCAGGGTTAGGCCGAGACAGCGGGGCATTAAGCAGCGGCGATAGCGCAGCAGTTAACGGGGGCGTTGCTCTGGCCTGCCTTGGTTTTGGCGCTTGATTGGGCGTTTGATCGGCCACCATCGGTGTAATGTGTGGCAGCGCCGCCAATGCTTCACCCTTTACAGGGTGCAACCTAGGCTCTGGCACCGGCTGTGGTACAGTTTGTGGCACAGGTTTTAACATTGGTTCCAACGCAGGATTTGGCACAGACTCTAGCACAGGCTCTGGCACCGGATCTGGCGCAGATTCCGCTATCGGCGCTGGTGTCGCGGCGGCCGCCTTTGCGGCATCATCACGCGGCAATGCCGCCATTAA
Source organism: Puniceispirillaceae bacterium (SeqCode) (assembly GCA_965657645.1). GTDB lineage: Bacteria > Pseudomonadota > Alphaproteobacteria > Puniceispirillales > Puniceispirillaceae > CBFHOS01. Next base: position 27,389 of record CBFHOS010000023.1, read on the forward strand.
TTGATCACGCAGCAAGGCCGAGGGTTGCGGCAGTGAGGCAAGTTCCAACGGCGCCAATGCTTTGGTGTTTTGCGGTGCTTTGTCATCTGCTGTCGCATGTTCTGTTTCAACTGGTACGGCAATCAATTTTTCAGCCAATTCATCTGGTGAATTTGAGACGGCGGAATCTGGCAGCGTCAACGACGTGACAACTGCCAGACCCAGGAGGAACCCCAGATTAATCACGCTAGAAAAACGAAATTGCATTTTATATACCCACTTTTTCCAAATAGAGGATGTTAAGCTGTTGGATGATTTTTGACATGTCTGCTGCACGATCAGCGCGTGACATGAATGCTGGCGTTTGGTCACCGGAACCATCCGTTGTCACCACACTTAACCCGCTCTCACCTTCGGCCGCCATAGTGGCATTAGAACGCTCATTTTGAGGCTTTTCGAAAGCCTTAAATGCTGCCTCTATCTCTTCATCACTCATTTCGGCAGACGCTGTAGATGTCTCTGTGGGTGTTTTTGTGGGTTTGATCTCTTGAACGCTAGCTAGGTCTGACACTCGAGATGCTGTTGTATCTCGCGCCACAACCATATTTTGTTCGGCGTTTAACTGCACTTCGCTTAACACTGCCAAAATCAGGTTTTTGATTTCGTCCGCATCTAGCATAGCCTTCTTTTCCAGCGCGTTGGTGCTGTCACTCGGTTGTCCGGCAGATCCACTCATCTCTGCAACATCTGAAACAATAGCCGCTTCATAAGATGCGTCAGGATCAAGTGCTTCTAGCTTCTCACTCGTCACTTTTGCGACCGCCTTGGCAAAGGTTTTGCCCGTTTCGACAACGCCCTGATCCGCCGGTTTTGCAGTGGCCGCTGGCGTACCCCACACATCCAATTTGGCAGCTGCCCATTGGGTGAATGATTGGTTCGGGCCGCCAGTCAGCAAATAGCCAAGCGCCGCCAATACAGTAATGTTGAAAATCAAATATCGCATGAAAATCTCCTTAGGCGTTAGGGTGTGCAACAAGCAAATTTGTCGGCCCATTTCGGGTGCTTTCCAATGGATGTTCAGCGGCAACTAAAAATGATGCATTGGCAACAATCAGCACAGTGCGCAACGCAGCCGATAACGGTAGGCCAATGACAGATGTCATAAAGGCTAGGCTGAACTGACTGGTAAGGTTGGCGATAACCTGATTAATGTTTTCAGGTGTTAGACCGCCATCCGACAGCTGACCAATGCCAAGGCTAATGCCAAGTAAGGTAAAGGTCAGCGCAAGGGTGGCGATGCCGTTACATGATTGCAGGCCAGCCTGAAGCCACTTTGCCCGGCGGCTGTCGCGCTCTGCATCATTCTCAATGGTCGTCGTTTCATGCAGCTTGACCAGAGCCAACAAGCTGGCAAAAACCAAGCCACCAAGCAGCAAAAGAAACGGCGAACCCAAGACATCAAAGGCCCAATGCAGGAGCGCTTTCGACGTGCGCCCCGAAAGGATGGAAATCACCGCTAGGCCAATCACCAAACTTCCCAGCATTAGGCTAAGCGCCTTCACGCCGCCCGTCATTTTCACCCAGTTCGCCACTCTCATTTGCTTACCCGCGCATTCATCAGATTGCTTGTTGTAAGCCCGATTGTTTCCAACCAATGGACAGCTAGGGGCCGTTGGCTTTCAGTTGCCGCATGGACCAAAAAGGATAGCTCATACTGTTTAAAGGCTTTCAACACGATTGATTTCCGGCTGGACATTAGCGACTTGTCATTGAGCGCGATCCGCTCTAGGTCAGCCATCCGTCTTTTGGTATAGCTCGTCCGTTCCCACCGTTGCTGCGATGACATTGCTGGATCAAGAATTTGAGCCACCGCAACGGCGCGCTCGCGTTCCATATTTTCAATCGAACCTGCATGGGCAGTGGCAATGGTACCGCCGCTGCTAACCAGCATCATGAGTAGTAGGATTTTAGCTTTCATGTTCGTCTCCATTATTTTTGTGATTTTTTGATTGGCCAGGACGATCAATATGCGATGAACATTTTTACGTTCTGGCTTGGCGATAAGAGGGGTTGCATAGCGGTGCCATCCTGATCTTGCCACGCCTGCTCGGCCACTTTCTCGGCAAAGCTCATGGCATCAAGCGACAATAATTTTGCCATATGGCCGATGACTTCTTCTTCCATATTCAACATTGCCAGTTCAGATTCTATTTCCAAAATCATCTGCGCTAGCTGATCCGTTTTGGTGATTGGTTCGCCATTATTGACCACCTGCTGATTCGCCGGGTGGTTCACGATGGCAGCCCGCAAATTCTCTACCGCAGCACGATTTTCGGAATAGTTTTCGCTGAATTTGCTCTCGGGTAAATTAGAGGCAAAAAACAGCTCATCACGTAATTTGGTTTCAACCGCATTCGACCGCAACCGCGCCTCATCAATCGCCAAATTCAATTGCTGTGTATCACGGGTCAAAACTTCGTCGCGGCGTGATTGGCGCATCAACCGTTGGTACAGACGGTTCTTAGTTTCCAATTGCTGGCGTTTGAGTTGGATCTGATCACCCATTCTTTCCAGGTAATTCCTTTTACCAACGATGATCTGGTGCTCTACCTCAAGCGCGTCCTCGCCTTCATACAAATGCTGATTGTTTTGCAAGCTGGTGATGGTTGAAATGTCTGCCCCTATCTGTTGGTCTAGCGTGTTCATATCATTCGCCAGCAATGAATTGGCAAAGTCCTGCTCGACCGCCCGTTCCAGATGCTTGGTAGGCAACATCAGAATTTTCTCGCTGATCTTTGGTTGCCACGTATTATTATTTGCAAACACAATTGTCGGGCTGGTGAACAAAACACTGCTACCCACTAGGGTGGCCATCAACAACCGACGCGGTTTCATTGGTCCATTCATGATTCTCTCCTGCTCGAAACGCATTTAATTCTGCCGCCAGTACCAAGACCGGCGGATTTCATCTTTAACGCTTGCTTTGGCATTTAGTGATGACAGGGCAAATTGCGCGGGGCGCTCATGTTGGAACAGCAGCGCATGCATCGTGTCCGTGAAGGAACTGCCATCCGCAAAAATCAAATCGTGTGATCCAAATCGCTGCTGAAAATCACCCAGTGCCAGACGGGATTTTGCAACATCTCCCCCTTTCAGATAATTTTGTACAGCCAACGCCATTACCTGCATTCGTTCACGCTTATCAATCATCACCACCGTATCCCCAAGCGCAGCATCACACTCCATCAGCATATCGGCGCTACTCAAATACAGCGCCTGGTCCTGCCCACTCGATGCAGCGACATCACGCGTCCTGCCTTCTGTGGCACAATCGTTAAACGCGATGATTGACTGCATATCCAACGCCCGATCGATCACGC
>CBFHOS010000024.1:0-28917 GCA_965657645.1 Puniceispirillaceae bacterium (SeqCode)
CCATGACGACATGGCTAATGGTGTCATCATCCGCCCAGCCGAACAGCGTTTCGCGCAGGGTAACGGCCATATTGTAATCCAGCGCATTCAAAAATGACGGCCGGTTCAATGTAATCAAACCTGTGCCCTGCCCATCTTGTCGAGGATGGACAGAAAAAATGATGTTATCTTGCTGCATTGCGAAGCGCGCGCCTGTTGATTATGTATAGAGGGCTCGATGATAGCGGAAGGATCCAAAAATGAGTAGAGGCGAATATCCAGCAACGCGCATGCGCCGCAACCGGATGAAGGGGTTTTCGCGCCGTTTGGTCTCTGAAAACAAAGTCACCTGTGACGATCTTATCTGGCCGCTATTCGTGATTGAGGGCGAAGCCATTGAACAGGATGTTGTCTCAATGCCGGGGGTTTCGCGCCGCAGTATCGATTTGCTGGTGAAACAGGCAGCCATTGCGGTAGAGCTTGGCATCCCCGCCATTGCGATTTTTCCATCGATCGAGCAGAGCCTCAAGGATAATGATGGCTCTCTGGCGCGCGACGGCAATAACCTTGTCTGCCGTGCGGTTGCCGCGGTAAAGGCCGCCCAGCCAGAACTAGGGATTGTCTGTGATGTGGCGCTGGATCCGTTCACCGATCACGGTCATGACGGTATTTTGCGCAATGGTGAAATCATTAATGACGAAACCATCGCTGTATTGTGTGAACAGGCCGTACATCAGGCCAATGCCGGTTGTGATATTATTGCGCCATCAGACATGATGGATGGCCGTGTTGCCGCCATTCGCGCCGCGTTGGACGCCGCCGGACACGAAAATGTGCAAATCATGGCCTATGCGGCTAAATATGCATCCGCCTTTTACGGTCCGTTTCGTGACGCGGTAAAGGCCGGGGCAAAATTAGGTGGGGACGGCAAATCCACCTATCAAATGGATCCGGCAAATGGCGATGAAGCACTGCACGAGATTGCCCTTGATATCGCCGAAGGTGCGGATTTAGTGATCGTAAAGCCGGGCATGCCGTATCTCGATATTCTGACACGGGCAAAAACAAAGTTCGGTGTTCCCTGTGTCGCCTATCAGGTTTCAGGTGAATATTCGATGATATGCGCGGCGGCAAATAATGGCTGGCTTGATCGTGATGTTGTCATGATGGAAAGCCTGCTATGTTTCAAGCGCGCTGGTGCTGATGCGGTCCTAACCTATTTTGCACCAGAAATTGCGCGTCTGATCCAAAAATAGCGTCGTATTTATCTCATTATTTAATTCCTGTTACATGATGCTAAACAAGCGAGCCATCGCTAGCCATTTAACAGGAGATAGCTATGTCGATATCTGCACATGATATAAGGAAGGCGGCGGACCTTCTGGACGGTCATATTATCCGAACACCAATGGTCCAGGCGCCGGTTCTGTCGCGCATGTTCGGCTGCGATTTGTCATTAAAACTTGAATGCCAGCAATATACGTCATCATTCAAGGCGCGTGGTGCGTTCGTTGCGTTGGCTGCGCTGGATGAAACACAAAGGAAAAATGGTGTGATTGCGATGTCGGCGGGGAACCACGCCCAGGCCGTTGCCTATCACGCCGAGACCTTAGGCATTCCCGCAGTGATTGTGATGCCTGCCCAGACACCCTTCGCCAAGATCGCCCGCACCCGCCGTTATGGGGCCGAAGTGGTGCTAGAGGGCCGCAACCTAAACGAATGCGAAGACACGGTTGCCGCCCTCGTTAAAAGCCGACAATTGACCCTTATTCATCCCTATGATGATGAATTGGTGATGATGGGCCAAGGTACTGCCGGTCTGGAAATGCTAACTGATGCGCCTGACCTTGATATCCTGTTGGTGCCTATTGGTGGCGGCGGATTAATCGGCGGCATTGCCACAATCGCCCGCGACATAAACCCTGATATAGAAATCATCGGCGTTCAGACAGAACAATATCCGGCAATGAAACTGGCGCTGGCCGGAGATGACATTGTTTGCGGCGGTGAAACATTGGCCGAGGGTATTGCCGTTAAAAAACCAGGCGCGGTGACCACGCCGGTGGTTAATGATCTGGTCGATGATATTCTGTTGGTGAGCGAGCAATCCCTAGAATGGGCGGTTGGCGTGTTAATCGAGGAACAGAGGATCGTTTCTGAAGGCGCTGGGGCCGCCGGAATTGCCGCTATCCACCAACATCCAGAGGTTTTTGCCGGCAAAAAGGTCGGCACAGTCATCTGTGGTGGCAATATTGATCCACGCCTCCTCGCCTCTATCCTTAACCGTAATATGGCCAGTGACGGTCGGATTGTTCGCCTGCGGATCGATATCTCGGACGAACCGGGTATGCTAGCCGCCATTACCGAATCGATTGGGCGGTGCGGCGGAAACATTGTCGAGATTTATCACCAACGAATGTTTTATGACGTGCCAGCAAAGCTCGCCAAAATTGATGCTGTGATAGAAACCCGCGGCGCAGAGCATGTTGATGAGATTATCGACGACTTAAAGCGGGCCAAATTCATCGTTAGAAAGCTTGATGATAGTGACGGGGGGTAATCACACTCTTTGGTCTTGATCGTAAACTGGGGCTATAGTCTTATTTGTTATTATGTATTAGTTCGGGCAGTCATTTTATGGATCAGGACAAAACCCTACACCAAGCCATTCCCCTCCCCATGCGGCTTAGCATGCGCAGCGAATGCCCGTATTTGCCCGGCCGTGTTGAGCAAAGGGTTGCGGTTGATATAGATGACAACCCCGAAGCCCATGACGAGTTAGCGCGCGCCGGTTTTCGCCGTGTTGAAAATTGGGTTTATAAACCCGCCTGCCCTAGCTGTAATGCCTGTATGCCGTGGCGCGTTAATTGCGAGGAATTGCGGATTAGCCGCAACCTTGGGCGGATCAAACGGGCCAATCAGGATTTAACAAGAGAGCGTTTTCCGATCAGGCCAACGGCGGAACATTACAATTTGTTCCAACGCTATATCAAAACGCGGCATGGCGACGGCCAAATGGCCGGTATGCCACAACATGATTTCGTAAATATGATCGAGAACAGCCCGATCGAAACGCTATTAATGAATTACCGCGATAGCACCGGCGCGCTTGTCGGCACTGTGCTAACCGATGTGCAGAGTGACGGGTTGAGCGCCGTTTATTCGTTCTTTGACCCGGCCCAGTCAGCCCGCTCTCTGGGTACCTATATGGTTCTAGATCTGGCCGAATGTGCGCACGAACTTGGCTTTAAGTGGCTGTATCTTGGCTATTATGTCGAGGATAGCCAAAAGATGATGTACAAGGCACGGTTCCGTCCTGCCGAGGTATTCGTCGATGGCAAATGGACGCCATTCACCGGCATCGGCATTGCCCCGGAAGTCTAAGGTCTAAGCCTTTAGGGAATTCAGCTAGGATCAGGTGAAACGCGCCGGACGGGGAAAGCCTGTAGGTGGCAATTTTCCAGCACCACCGCGCTTTGCAGTCCATTGTGCAAGATCGGTCTCGGTGCGTGTACGCCCACCACCAGCCTGCCATGATAGGCCTTTGGTACTATCATAAACGGTAATGTCAGCAAGCCCACCATCTTTGAAACGCTGCAGGATCACACCGCGTCCGCGCGTCATTTCCGGCACTTCGGACAGGCTAAATGTAATCATTTTGCGATTAACCCCGACCGAGGCGACCATATCGCCCTCAACAACAGCGCACGCAACGGCCCGTGCATCGCCCGGCACGTTCAGCACCTGTTTACCCGAGCGGGTTTGGGCAATCGCCGCCTCAGTATCGACAATCAACCCATGCCCAGTGCTTGCCGCCACCAATAGTTTGGCGCCATTGGCCCGCAACATTTTCACAATCTCGACATCACTTGGCAAATCAACCATCAGGCTGACAGGCTCACCAAAGCCACGGCCACGCGGCAATTTATCTGCAGGAAGCGTGTAAAACCGCCCGTTTTCAGCAAAGAACAGGATTTTATCAGTCGTCTCGGCGTGGATCACAAAGGCCGGACCATCGCCTTCTTTGAATTTGAATTCCGTATCCAGTTCGACATGCCCCTTCATCGCCCTGATCCAGCCTTTGGCCGACGTGATCACGGTGATTGGCTCACGCTCCACCAAAATCTCAGTTGGATCAAAATCGATTTCCGGTGCGTCCGCCAAAATTGTAAGACGCTTGTCTGACTTGGCAAAAATCGCTTTCATATCCCGGATCTGGGTCGAGATAGTCTGCCATTGAAGGGCCTCGTCACCCAGCAATGCATTCAGCGTTTCTTGTTCCGCGATAAGCTCATCACGTTCAGTCCGTAATGCCATTTCCTCTAGGCGGCGCAGTGAGCGTAGGCGCATATCAAGGATTGCATTGGCTTGGGCTTCGGTCAGTTCAAACCGCTCCATCAACTTGACCCGCGGACTTTCGGCCTCACGGATGATCGCGATAACTTCGTCCAGATTGAGATAAACGATCAAATAGCCTTCAAGAACTTCAAGACGTGTGGCAATGCGGCCAAGGCGATAGCGCGAGCGGCGTTGCAAAACATTGCGGCGATGCGCCAGCCATGAATTCAGCGCCCCGCGTAAATCCATCACGCCCGGACGACCATCAGCATCCAACACGTTCAAATTCAGCGGCACCCGTGTTTCCAGATCAGTTACCTTAAACAGGCTCTCCATCACCATTTCAGGCTCTAGACGGCGTGTTTTGGGCTCTAGAACGATACGGATATCCTCGGCAGATTCATCTCTGATATCAGCCAGAAACGGTAGTTTTTTGACGTTTAGCATTTCGGCCATACGTTCAATCAAGCGGGATTTTTGAACCTGATAAGGAATTTCGGTGACCACAATCTGCCAGCCGCCACCCTTTTCGCGTTCAACTTCCCATTGCGCCCTCACCCGAAAACCGCCACGCCCCGTTGCATAGGCATCACGGATAGATGTGGCCGGTTCAACAAGAACACCGCCAGTCGGAAAATCAGGACCTTTAACGAATTGCATCAATGTATCGATTGACGCATTCGGGTGTTTGATAAGATGCAAAGACGCATCCGCCAGCTCGATAACGTTATGTGGCGGGATCGATGTCGCCATACCAACGGCGATACCCTGTGCACCATTGGCCAGCAAATTCGGAAAGCCCGCTGGCAACAATGTTGGCTCTTCTGATTCGCCGTCATATGTTGGCCTAAAATCAACAGCATCCTCGTCGATACCATCTAGCAATAGGCGCGCGACCTCGGTCATGCGGGCCTCTGTATAGCGCATGGCGGCGGCGTTATCGCCATCGATGTTACCAAAGTTACCCTGACCGTCGACAAGGCGATAGCGCATCGCAAATTCCTGCGCCAAACGCACCATCGCATCATAAATAGCGGCATCACCATGCGGGTGGAACTTACCCATCACGTCACCAACGACGCGGGCAGATTTCTTGAAACCCTGACCCGGATCCAGCTTTAGTTGGCGCATAGCAAATAAAAGGCGGCGATGAACAGGCTTTAATCCATCACGAACATCAGGCAGTGAGCGTGAGGTGATCGTTGACAAAGCATAGGCTAGATATCGCTCGCTAAGCGCCGATGAAAATGTCGTGCGGACAATTTGTTCGCCGCGATCATCACCTGACCCCGAATTGCCATCCACAATGGTATCATCACTCATTCTTGTAATCCTTGCTCAATACTCTAGCCAATCCACCCAAGCCGAACAAACATTGTCGGGGCAGATATTGCTAGTGTTATAGCGACTAACCACCATATATGCCAAGAACCATATCGCCAAAACGTTTGCGTTGGGTCGGAATATCCACATTGTGAACACCAAACACACGCCGCGCGAGGAAATGTTCGGTCAGGCTAAGGCCGGTCTCGTAATCATGCTTATTCGCACTTAGCCCACCCAGAAATTGCGGCAATACCAACAGCCGCGTGGCATATTCACCAGCTTGATCATGGGCTATGGCACATCCAGATTTAGGGCTCACATAGGCTAGATTCTGGGTCTGGCCAGACGCCCCGCATCGCTCTAGGTCAAGCTGGTAGCCTAGCGCATGCAATAGGCCTAATTCCCATTTGATATAGCCTTCCAGCCATCTGTTTTCGCTATCATCAATGCATATCAGATCAAGCATGGCGTTCGTGCCAGCATAGAGACCGGGATGCCCCTCACGTTCGGGTAACGCGCCATCCAGCAATGAACACATAGACGCCATGCCGGCAAGGCGTAACGGATCATCAAGAATTAACGCGGGAATGGATTGGGTTAGCTCGACTGTCATCTGACCAAGCTGTTCAGGAAGCCGTGCCCGCCAATTAACGCTCACCCGATTGCCGGGTTGAAATACCCCCCGCATACGGGACGAGCTACCACCACGCACAAGACCGGCGTGACGGCCGTAATCCGCCGTGAGGACATTGACCACTGCACTGCCTTCGCCATGTGGCCGCACCGACAGCACAATGCCATCAGCGGCCCACTCAGGCATTGTAATCCAGATCCCAAACGGAATAGCGCGCCGAGTCATCCATCCAGTCTTTTCTGAATTTGACGTGGCTAAATAGGTGGATACGGCGTTGCAAGGCTTCTTCAAGCTCTATACGTGCGGCCATACCAATGCGCCGGATGGTTTGCCCCTGTTTGCCAAGAATGATGCCGCGATGGCCTTCGCGCGATACATAGATCGACAAATGCACATCGGCGCTACCATCATCGCGCTCTTCCCATTTTTCAGTCTCTACGGTGAGCTGATAAGGCAATTCTTGGTGCAGGTTCAAAAACAGCTTTTCCCGCAAAATTTCTGCCGCCAGCAGGCGCATCGGCATATCTGATAGATCATCCGGATCGAATAGATATGGGCTGGCTGGCATTTTACGCGCTAGCCAGCTTTTCAGATCATCGATGCCATTACCTGTTTCTGCGGACACCATAAAGATGTTCTCAAAGACAAATAGCTTGGACATTTCATCGGCGCGTTCGAGTAACCGCTCTGGTGGGGCCAAATCGAGTTTGTTTAGGACAAGTGAACATGGCCGTCCGGATGATTCCAGTTGTTTGATAATATTGAGCGTGTCTTCATCGATCTGGCGGCGGGCAACATCGTGGATCAATAACAGCACGTCACCATCTTGCGCGCCTTGCCAAGCGGCTTGGACCATCGCCCGATCAAGACGGCGCTTTGGGGTAAAAATACCCGGCGTATCAACAAAGATGATTTGCGCATCATCATGCATGGCAATGCCGCGAACACGTGACCGCGTAGTTTGCACCTTTGGCGTTACAATCGATACCTTTTGCCCGACCATAGCATTCATCAATGTTGATTTACCGGCATTAGGCGCACCAATAAGAGCGGCGAAACCAGCCTTTGTTTGGCCTTTAGGATTATCTGTCATTGCCGGCTACCCATCTCTGAAAAGAACGATAAGAATGATAAATGTGAATGTTCATACGCTACCCTTTGTCGGCCTTTGCCAGAATTTCCAGCAATGCCATAGCCGCGTTCTGTTCTGCGATTTTTCTGCTTCCAGCAGTTCCCAAAACAGGGTCAAACCCATCTATGACCACCTGATAACACATAATCGGCGCGTGTTCCGGCCCTGATTTTTCAACCAGATCATAGCGCGGCAAGGCCAAACCCCGTTGCAATACCAACTCCTGCAAGCGTGATTTCGCGTCTTTCTCCTTGGCTGTCAACACACCCTTGTTCAACGGGATATGCGCCTTTATGAAGGCTGACGCCACCTCAAAACCAGCATCCAGATATAATGCCGCGACTATGCTCTCCACCACATCGGCCAATACTGACGGGTTTTGGGCAACATCCATATTTGACTGGGTGTGCACATAAGCGGCTATGTTTAGGGCCTCTGCAACTTCGGCTAGGCTGGATTGGCGGGCCGCCGCATGCAGGCGCAAAGACAAACCACCCTGATCATCATCCGTGCAATTGTGAAAGAAATGATCAGCCAGCACCAAGCCCAGAACGCGGTCACCCAAAAACTCTAAACGCTCGTAACTATCACCCGTGGCGGCACTGCTATGGGTCAACGCACGGACCAGCAATTGCTGATCACTGAACTTGTGGCCGACCACTGTCTCGATCTCGGCAATGGCTTGCGGGTCTAGAGGCGGTGTTGCGCTACGGGTCAAACGATATTGTCTCCGATGCGGCCAAAGCGGATTGCAAACGGCCATTTCCAGATTTCCCAAAAACGCGCCTCACCATTATGGCTAAAGAACAGGTTTTGCGCTTCACCAATCAGGTTCTGGGCTGGCACCATACCAACCGACGGTGTCCGGCTATCCCGCGAATTATCACGGTTATCACCCATCATGAAATAATGGCCCGGAAGAACAGTGAATTTCACCGTATTATCCAATCCACCAGTATCGGTCATTTCTTGAATGAGATGCGTTCTTCCGTTTGGCAGGGTCTCTTCATAGACCTTGTAAACCATGGTGTTTATGCCGTTGGTTGCCGTGCCCTCACCCACTTGATTGCGCTTCACCGCAACATCATTGATGTACAGGACGCCAGACTTCACCTGAATAGTGTCACCGGGCAGGCCAACGACACGCTTGATATAGGCGACTGATACGTCACTTGGCTGGCGAAATACCACCACGTCACCATGCTCTGGCGTATCTTCGGCAATCCGTCCATCAAACGGCAAAATACCGAGAGGGAAAGAGTAGCGCGAATAGCCATAGGAATATTTCGACACAAACAAATAATCGCCAACGAACAATGTCGGCAACATAGAACCGGACGGGATGTTAAAGGGTTCAAATAAAAACGATCTGAAGCCAAGAGCAATGAGACCTGCAATAATTATTGTGCGAAACGGCTCGAACTTACCATTTTGTTTTTTTTCGCTCATGATACCTGACTTTATAAAAACACCCAAAGGCGCTTGGTTTACCGCGGAACAATGCGGATATTTACTTTGGCACGATCGATAGCACGACAAAAGCCACAGCGTAAGGCGGCTCGTCACTTAACGACACATCTATCTGCGCGTTATACCCATCTGGGGTTAAGGCCTCAAGCGCCGTTTTACATCCGCCTGAGAGCGATAATAGCGGAACACCGTCTTCATCGTTCAAAACTTCGGCATCTTGCCAGCTACGATCAGTGGAGCGTGATGCACTTAGGGCTTTGTAAACAGCCTCTTTTGCGGCAAATCGCTTGGCATAAAACAGGCTAGGATCTGCTTTGGTGCTGGCCAAAGCGATCTCGGCAGGGGTAAAAATACGGGTGACAAATTTATCTGAAAAGCGCACCATTATCCGTTTGATACGGCGGGCGTCACAGATATCTGTCCCAATACCGATAATCACGCTGTCACCACTCCCACCCAAAATTATGCCTGTTAAACCTGACTAGGCACGCGCGGCATCCATCAAGCCCCGCATTTGTGCGATGGCCGCATCCATTCCGGTAAACATCGCCTCACCCATCAAGAAATGGCCAATATTCAATTCTTCCATCTGGGGAATAGCCGCAATCGCACCAACTGTCTCAAAATCCAGACCATGTCCGGCATGACATTCAATGCCCAATTGCGCACTTAATTGGGCGGCCTTTGTGATACGCAAAAGCTCACTCTCTCGGTTCTGCGCATCATGACAATAACGGCCTGTGTGTATTTCAATGATATCCGCCCCAACTGCCGCCGCCGCCTCTATTTCTGTAGTGCTAGCCTCGATAAACAAAGATATCCGAATACCGGCATCCTTTAGCGGCGCTAGCAATTTGATAAGACGCTGTTCATTACCGCTAACCGCAAGCCCGCCCTCGGTGGTAACTTCCTCACGGCGTTCTGGCACAATACAGGCGGCGTTAGGCTTTGTGGCAAGGGCGATGGCAACCATCTCCTCAGTTGCCGCCATTTCAAAATTAAGCGGAATATCAATGCCTTGCTTAAGCGCCGCAATATCAGCATCACGAATATGCCGGCGGTCTTCGCGCAAATGCGCCGTAATACCATCAGCTCCGGCGCGCTGGGCCAATAACGCTGCGCGCAATGGTTCGGGATGGATCCCACCACGGGCATTACGTACAGTGGCGACATGATCAATATTGACCCCAAGACGTATCGACATCTGTCTATTCCTTTCCGGCGCTAGGGTGCGTCGTTCTGTGACCTGTTCTTGCGGCGTTGGCGTCCTGCGGCTAGGCGTTTAGCGCGGTGCTCTCGCCAGCCCAAAAGTGCCCAATAACCAATACCAAAGCTGGTAAACCAAGCCAATGTGCCCAGCACCATGCCGCCAATGATCACTGGCACCATTAATTCCGCTGGATTGCCAACAAATTCAGCCAAATTCATTGACCGTTCCACAATGTCAAAACCAACAGTGTGAAGCAACACAACGCCCAGTTTATAATCGGCATAGATAATAAATGGCAGTGTCCAAGGATTGCCTACGATCGTGCCAATAGCCGATGCCAGAATATTTCCCCGAAGCACATAGGCCAGCAAGCCGCCAAGCAACAAATGAAAGCCAATGAACGGGGTAAATGATATTGCCACCCCGCAAGCAAGCCCGATCGCGATGGAGGCAGGTGTACCGGGCATTCTTATAACACGTTGACGAAGGTACGAAAACAGGCGGCGAAAGCCACGCTCAGGCCACATGATCTTGCGCAACTGGTCCAATAAACCAATGGATTTCCGTCGTCTAAACATCAACAACACCAATGAAAGAGCGACGATTGAAAAGCAATCCCCGCGTCTGAGTTTTAACCATTAACCAAATGTTTTATCAAGGTTAAGAATTGTCCGCACGTTCGACAGACTCAACATATTTGTTGGTTTGTAAAACCGCTATGATACTGCGGATGTGGTCAACATCCTTTACCTCTAGATCGAGTTCAAAGCGGAAAAAATCAAGGTTACGATCCGTTAGGCGAATGTTTGATATGTTTCCGCCCTGCTGGCTGATCACCGCCGCAAGCGAGGCCAGACTGCCCGGTTCATTGGACAATACCGTATTCAACCGACCATTCATGAGGCGTGTGGCCTTTTCCTCCCACGCAACATCAATCCATAATTCCGGAACATCATTGAATTTGTTGAGTGTGGAACAACCGATTTTGTGAACGGTAACGCCCTTGCCAGTAGTGAAAATACCAACAATTGCCTCGCCGGGGAGTGGATGACAACACCGCGCGATAGCCAAAGCTGTGCCCGAATTATCATCCTTAATACGCAACCGCGGAGCGACCTTGTTACCGCGCTCGCTGTTGGTGGCTTTATGGTCTTCCTCAATCACCACGTCGGGATGCAGCTTTTCCAGCACCCTTGCCGGTGAAAGACGGTCCTCACCCACCAATGCAAACACATCCTCAACACGGGATACACCAAACGCACCAACGGATTTTTCAAGGGAACGACTGCGGAATGGCTTGCCATATTCACGGAACGTCTTTTCAACCAAAGTCCGGCCAATGCGGCTAAATTCTGTGGCGCGCTCTGCCCTTGTAAAGCGCCGGATCCCAGATTTAGCCCTGCCAGTAATAACAAAACTCTCCCAATCGGCCCGCGGCTTGCCGCTAGGTGACGTCTGGATTTCAATCTGGTCACCATTTTCCAGCACAGTCGCCAACTGGCGCGTCTTGCCATTAATCCGCACACCAACACATTTTTCACCAATTTTGGTATGGACGGCATAGGCAAAATCAACCGCACTAGCGCCTTTAGGCAAACCAATCAGATCGCCTTTCGGGGTAAAGCAAAACACTTGATCGTGATACAAATCCATCTTGGTATGCTCAAGGAATTCATCGGCGCCAGCTTCCTCATCCAAAATACCAACTAATTCTTGTATCCACTTGTATTTGCGAGTGTTCTTTTCGTTACCGGGATCTTTGTAACTCCAATGCGCGGCCACACCATTTTCGGCAACATCATGCATTTCCGGGGTCCGGATCTGGACCTCAATACGGTGGTTTTCCGGCCCGATGAGACCGGTATGCAATGATTGATAGCCGTTGCGTTTTGGCGTGGATATGTAATCCTTAAACCGGCCCATAACAGTCGGGTAATTCTGGTGCAATAGGCCAAGAGTTTGATAACAATCACCAACCGTCGGGACCAAAACCCGAAAGGCCATGATGTCAGCAAGCTGTTCCATCGTGACCTTTTTTTGCTGCATTTTGCGCCAGATTGAATAGGGCGACTTAATCCGGCCAGTGACACTGGATTCAATCCCTGCCCGCTCAATCGTTGCCTGTAATTCCACACAAATCGTTGGGATCTGGATTTCGGCTTCGCTAGCGAGAAAATCAAGGCGGTTGATAATACCTTGACGCATCTCAGGGTTCAGCACGGAAAAGGCGTTATCCTCCAGCTCACTTTGGAGGTTAGTGACGCCGATGCGCTCTGCGAGTGGGGCGAAAATATCCATCGTTTCACTGGCGATACGGTGCTTTTTATCCTCGTTCTTGAAAAAGGATATAGTCCGCATATTATGCGTGCGATCAGCAAGCTTAACGAGCAATACCCGCACATCTTCGCTCATCGCCAGCAACAGTTTTCGGAAATTCTCGGCTTGGGCGCTACTCGGTGATGATTTCATTGCGAGGCGGCTCAATTTGGTGACACCATCCACCAATTGCGCGACGTCGCTACCAAACATCTCTTCGAGCTGTTCCAAGGTTACGCCGCAATCCTCGACCGTATCATGCAACAACGCCGTGACCACGGTATCAAGGTCCAAGCGCATATCAATTAGGATATGCGCGACCGCTATGGGATGGGTGAAATATGGCTCTCCCGATGCGCGGGTCTGGCCACCATGGGCATTACGGCCAAATTCAAAGGCGCGCGCCAGTTTTTCGCTGTTAACCAGAGGGTCATACAGCTTCATCTTGTCTATAAGTGGTTGTGCCGAATCTAACATTACCGCCGAGCCGATTGATTAAGTCCAGCGCCCGAACAAATCATATGTTGGTTAGCTGTGGTTTAACCTTCGCCTTGGATTTCGGTTAGGTCAACATCTTCAAAGCCAGATGTTTCAAGTTCTTCACCACTGCCGATCTGCATGCCGGCATCCGCGCCTTCTTCGGTGGCGTAATCGCCGACCATTTCAGACAGATCAACCTCAGCCGCAATTGCCGCATCATCATGTGTCTCCTGCTCTTCACGAACAGTAAGACGCTGTAGCTTTTTGATGAGGCCTTCGTTGAGCACATCAAGATCAACGCTCTGCCCCGCGATCTCGCGAAGGGCGATAACCGGGTTTTTGTCGTTGTCACGATCGATTGTAGGCAGATCCCCTTTAAGGATGCCACGTGCACGCTGGCTAGCTGTCAGCACAAGATCAAAACGATTTGGAATTCTCTCGATACAATCTTCAACGGTAACGCGGGCCATACAGCTCTCCTAGTCAAGTTTACGGTGGAAAAACCTAGCATTTCCGGCGATTTCATAACGCCAACACAGATTTAACCGCAAAAATAGTGAAGTGAGCGCAGTTCTTAGCGTAATTTCCAATTACAAGCAAGTGCTGATGCGCAAATATGCTGGTTAATCGCCCGCTGGCCGGATCTTTTGATCGGCGGGCAACGCCTTGATCAGCTCATCAACAGACAGCCCGGAAACCGGATGGGTCCAATCAGGCGCAACATCGCGCAAGGGATGGAGCACAAAGGCTCGTTGATGCATGCGTGGGTGCGGCAACATCAAGGCATCGTCATCACTCACCAAACCATCATAATCAAGCAGATCAATATCCAGCACCCGCGCCTCGTTTCGAACCCGCCGTTGACGGCCAAACGCGGCCTCGGTTTCATGCAATACACGCAACATATCGGCCGGTCCCAGATCCGTACTGGCCATCACCACCGCATTCATGAACCATGGTTGCTCGGAAATGGGAACCGGTGCGGTTTCAAACCAACGTGACATTGCGGTTATACGGATCGCAACTGTCTCGAGTGCGGCAAGTGCGGCCATGGCCCCTTCACGCGGCCCGTCATAGCCATCAGGAGCCAGATTGCCCCCAATACCGAGAAAAATACGGTGCGGTTTATCACTCGCGTTAACACTCATGGGCTATTTCCTTGCCTTTTAGGGTGACGCCTAGCGTTATCAAAGACCTAACCACTGGACAATCGGATGAAATCACATTTAGAGTTTCAGGCATTGTTCTGCGGTTCATCAGGGCTGGGTATATTTCAACTGCCTAGCTGTTACAAGCCGCCCCGATTAACTTTTATTTTGGATTTATTATGTCAATTACAACCTCTCTCGAAAAAACCGCTCTATTTATTGATGGATCAAATTTCTACGCCGCGGCCCGTGCATTGGGCATGGATATAGATTACGGCAATATGCGGGCGCATTTCGCCAATGGCACAAACCTTCTTCGGGCCTATTACTACACCGCCCTGCCCGAGGATCAGGAATTCTCGCCATTGCGGCCATTGATCGATTGGCTTGATTACAATGGCTATGCGGTGGTCAGTAAACTGACCCGCGAATTTACCGACCCAGAGACCGGCAAGCGCCGTATCAAAGGCAATATGGACATGGAATTGGCGCTGGATATGCTAAAGCTAGCGCCGCATATCGATCACGCCATTTTGTTCTCTGGTGACGGTGATTTTTGCCGCCTGCTCGAAGACGTCCAATCGTTGGGCGTGCGGGTTAGCGTTGTCTCAACCACCAAGACCACACCGCCAATGGCCGCCGATAACCTACGCCGCATGGCCGATGAGTTCATCGAAATGGAGAGCATCCGCGATATTATCGCGCGCCGCCCGCGCAATGGAGGCGACCAGCAAAACGCGCCAGACGCCCAAACACAGACAAATTCTGAAACGGCTGATAATGCCGCAAAAGATGCCTGATTTTATTCCGCCACGGCCTAATTGTCGGCGCTGTCCACGGTTGCACAAATATATAAAAGACCACCGCAAAACACACCCCGAATGGCACAATGCGCCGGTGGATGCTGTGGGTAGCCTATCCGCTACATTGTTGATTGTTGGGCTAGCACCCGGGCTACGCGGCGCCAATGCGACCGGCAGGCCCTTTACCGGTGATTCAGCCGGCGGCTATCTCTATCAAATGCTTGATCGCCATGGCTTTGCAACAGGCACTTATGACAATTCCGGACAGGATGATGTTGTTCTCGGCAATGTGCGCATTACCAACGCTGTGCGCTGTGTGCCGCCGCAGAACAAACCAACGGCAGAGGAAGCCACAAAATGCCGGCCATTTCTCCAACGTGAGATTGCCGCCATGGGTGATTTAACCCAGATATTGGCACTCGGCCGACTTGCCCATGAGGCCGTGTTGCGGTGCTTTGGCCTGCCCTTGGCCGCCTATCCCTTTGCCCATGCCAGTGATTACATGATTACCGGCGCTACAGGTGCTAGATCGGTAAGGTTGGTAAGCTCATACCATTGCTCGCGCTATAACACCCAAACCGGTCGGTTAACCGATCCGATGTTTAGTTCTATTTTTGAAATGTTGAAATAGACGGCTAGTTCTTGTTCCTTAGCAATCGTGCCTTTTCACGGCCCCAATCACGGTCTTTCGCGGCTTGCCGCTTATCCTGCTTTTTACGGCCCTTTGCCAGCCCGATTGAGAGCTTGCACAGCCCGCGATCATTGAAATATAGCGCCAGAGGCACAAGCGTCATGCCCTCACGTCTAATCAAGCCCAATAGCCGGTTACGCTCACGCCGTGACACTAGCAACTCACGCTTGCGCTTTGGCTCATGATTGTCACGGGCGGCTTCGTAAATCGGAATGTTAGCGTTGAACAGCACCAATCGGCCGCTATCCTCGCCCGCATAGGATTCAACAATGCTGGCACGACCTCGGCGCAGTGATTTGACCTCACTGCCGTGCAGGATCATCCCAACTTCGATCTTGTCTTCGATTTCATATTCGTGACGCGCCTTGCGGTTTTCCGCAATTCTGCCCGTCGTGATATAGCCGCTGGCCATAATTTTGCCTTTGCCTGACCGTATCTACGGCCTCAAGAACGCGGGTTAACCCAACAAGCCCGCATTTGTTAACGCGGCTTTCACCTGTGCTTTGCTGCTATCGGCAATCTCGCAAAGAGGTAGACGTGTGCCCGCCTCACAGATACCCATTAGCGCGGCGGCATATTTCACCGGACCAGGGCTAGCCTCGCAGAACATTGCATCATGAACCGGCATCAAACGCGCATTGATGGCCTGAGCTGTTTTGATATCACCTGCCTGCCATGCCCGATGCATATCGGCGCATTCACGCGGCGCGATGTTTGATGTAACCGAGATCGCCCCATGACCACCGGCCCCAAGATACGGCAAGGTCGTTGCATCCTCACCCGACAATTGGGCAAAGCCGTTACCGAGCTGGGTATAGAGCTTTGGCGGGCGGGCAACGTCGCTGGTCGCATCCTTAATGCCGGAAATATTGGCGTGATCACTGGCCAAGCGAACCAAGGTGTCATCATTCACCCGTACGATAGAGCGCCCGGGAATATCATAAACAATCACCGGCACATCAACGGCGTTGGCAACCGCAGAGAAATGACGATAAAGCCCCTCTTGCGTCGGCTTGTTGTAGTAAGGCGACACGATCAACACCGCATCCGCGCCTGCCTCGGCGCCATGAACCGCCAAGCGAACTGCCTCGGCCGTGCTATTTGATCCTGCCCCTGCAATGATCGGCACACGGCCAGCCGTCTGCTCTATGCAAATCTCAACGACACGGTCATGCTCTTCATGCGACAATGTCGGAGATTCGCCAGTCGTACCAACAGGAACAAGCCCGTTAGTGCCACTCTCAATTTGCCAATCCACAAGTTTTCTAAACGCGGATTCATCAACCCCGCCATTTTTGAAAGGGGTGATCAACGCCGTGTAAGAGCCAGCAAATTGTGGGGTCATTTCACCATTAGACATTAGATCGTTCCTATCATGCGGATTAATTCGCCCAAAATAGGCCGCAATGCGCTCAAAAACAAGGGACAAATTCAAGGGACAAATTACTTTACAGCCTCGCTGTTTATCACGCCGCTTGCGCTTGATCTCCAAAAATTTATACTGATCTGGACCTATTATTCACCGCATAAAATCAGGGGCCAGCATCATGCATGATCCAAAAACCATTCCGGCGGCTCTTGCGATAACCTGTGCCTCAATCGAGGCCGCGGCAAAACGGATTGGCCCTCATATCTACCAGACGCCATTGCTCGAATCCCCACGATTGAATGAATGGCTCGGGTTTCGGCTGTTGGTGAAGGCGGAAAACCTCCAGCATACTGGCTCGTTCAAGCTACGCGGTGCCACCAATGCGGTGTGGCGCGTTGATAACGGGGTGAAACATATCTTTGCCTATTCCAGTGGCAATCACGCCCAAGGTGTTGCCCGCGCCGCCTCTGTGCGCGGTATTCCAGCCACCATTTTAATGCCTGCTGATACGCCAAAAATGAAAGTTGAAGGTACCAAGAGTTATGGTGCGGATGTTGTTCATTATGACCGTTACAATGAAAACCGCGAAGAAATAGGCCTAAAGCTGGCGGCGGAATTACATGCAGATGTAATCAAACCCTACGATGATGCCCGCGTGATCGAGGGTCAAGGCACGATTGGCCTTGAAATTGCCGCCCAATGTGCCGCTTTGGGTGTGACGCCTGATCACGTGATTAGCTGTTGCGGCGGCGGTGGGCTTGTCGGCGGCACTGGCATTGCTCTGCGCGAGAAATCACCATCAACCAAAATCTGGGTAGCGGAACCAGCCGGCTTTGACGACACCATCCGGTCGCTGGCATCAGGTAATATTGAACATAATATCGATGGTCCAACGAGCATTTGTGATGCGATTGTCACACCCGCACCGGGCGACCTCACCTTTGCCATTAATAAAGACACTGTGGCCGGTGGTTTTGCGGTCAGTGATGAATTGGTGTTGCGGACAATCGCCACCGCGTTCAAGCATCTCAAGATTGTGATTGAACCGGGCGGTGCCGTGGCCCTCGCGGCGGCATTGGATAAACGCCTGCCGGACGACGCCAAAACAGTTGTCGCGATTGCCTCTGGCGGCAATATCGATGGCCCGATGTTCGAGCGGGCGCTCGCGGCTGGCCCGCTAATTTAGCCACCCATTACTGGCTAACTGCGCATCCGCCCTGAATTTGCGTCAAACAATGGCTGGGCTTGTAGTTTTGCATCGAGCTGTTGATCCAATAGCTCTATTTGCCACCCATCAACCTCATCGGCAATCGCCTTTGGCACATAACCTTGCGCTACGGACACTCCAGAAGCATGCGCAAAACCGCCAGATGTGACCCATCCGACAACCTCACCCTCGTGCAGGATTGGTTCATCTCCGATCACATCCGCATCAATCGCACTAACAACAAAGCTACGCAGGCGCATCTTCCCGCCATCAGCGCGTTCAGCCAGTGCCCCGTCTTTACCGATGAATTGCGTTTCCTTGTCATAGGCCACAAACCGATCAAGCCCCGTTTCAACCGGTCCGTAAATTGGTCGGAATTCCCGCCCCCATGATCCAAAGTTTTTCTCTAGCCGCAATGCATTAAGCGCCCGCGAGCCAAATAGCGTGATGTTATGCGCCGCACCTGCCGTCATGAGCTGGTCATAAAGGCCGATCAGATGTTCCGGCTTTACCCAGATTTCATAACCCAGATCACCGGTATAGCTAACCCTGCCGACAATCGCGGGGACCATACCAATATCCATCTCACGCACAGCCATAAATGTCATTGCATCATGCGATATGTCGTCATCACAGCATGAAGCCAGCACATCCCGCGATTTTGGTCCGGCTAGGGTAAGGCCAACAAGTTCCAGATTATGTGACACTAATTGAACAGTGTCATCCTCCGGCAAATGCGATAGGAACCACCGCATATGATAAGATTCAGCCACGCCAGAGCCAATGATAAGGAACAAATCGTCATCAAGTCGCGCCAGAGAAAAGTCACCAATAACCTTGCCATCATCCTTTAACATTGGGGCCAAGGTCATGCGGCCAACCGGCGGAATTTTACACGCCAGCAATTGATCGAGCCACGCCTCGGCGCCCTCACCGGAGACGCTATATTTCGCAAAGCCAGAAATATCGCCAAGGCCAACACTTGCCCGCACTGATTTGGCCTCATTGGCGACATGCTCAAAATCGGTTGAACGCCGCCAAGAAAATTCATCGGTAACGCCTTCGGGTGCATACCATAGCGGCACTTCGAGGCCAAACGCCGCGCCAAACTGGGCACCGGCGGCCTTTTGCCGATCATAAATTGGTGTGGTCAGGAACGGACGCGCCGCTTGTAATTCCTCATTCGGATAACGAATAGAGAACCGCCGCGAGTAATTCTCGCGCACCCGCGCATTGGTGTAGGCCATGCTGGTATAGTCGCCAAAACGGCTGACATCCATCGCCCAGACATCAAAGCCCGGATCACCGTCAACAATCCAATTTGCCAAAGACAGACCAACACCGCCGCCTTGGCTAAACCCGGCCATCACCGCACAGGCAGACCAGAAATTGGTCATGCCTTTGACCGGGCCAACGAGCGGATTGCCGTCAGGGGAAAAAGTGAACGGACCGTTGATGATCTGTTTGATACCTGCCCGCTCAAAGGCTGGGAAATGGGCAAAGCCAACTTCTAGTGAGGGCGCAATCCGATCAATATCAGGTTCGAGCAACTGGTGACCAAATTCCCATGGCGTGTGTTTTTCCGACCACGGTACACAGGCCTTTTCATAGGTTCCCATCAACATCCCGCCACGTTCTTGGCGCAGATAAATCTCACCATCAAAATCAACAGCATGAAGGACTTCGGCTCCGGTTTTGGCATTGATTTCGGCGACTTCCGGCATGTCTTCGGTGAGAAGATACATGTGTTCCATAGCCAGAACAGGAAGCTCTAGCCCAACCATACGGCCAATTTCCCGCGCCCATAGGCCGCCCGCGTTAACTACATGCTCGGCCTTGATGGTGCCTTTGTTGGTGATCACGTTCCACGTGCCATCCGGCTCTTGGGATAATTCCTCGACCTTTGTGTGGGTATAGAATTCAGCACCATTTTTACGCGCCGCCTTGGCATAGGCATGGGTGACGCCATACGGGTCCACATGGCCCTCAATCGGGTCATACATCGCGCCGACAAAATGCGCCGGGTCAATCAGCGGCAGTAATTCATGCGCTTCTTCAGGGGTGATGATCCGCAGATCGTCCATGCCCAGATATTTACCCTTTGCATAAACGCCTTTTAGCCAGTCAAAGCGCTCTTCGGTCGCCGCCAGCATTACCCCACCAGTCATATGCAGGGTGATATCCTGTCCGGATTTCTCTTCGATCTCTTTATAGAGCTGGATGGTATATTGCTGGAGCTTGGCAACATTAGGATCGCCATTAATGGTATGCATGCCACCAGCCGCATGCCATGTCGAACCAGAGGTAAGTTCTGAACGCTCGAGCATGATTACATCGCTCCAGCCAAGCTTGGTCAAATGATACAGAACCGATGCGCCGACTACACCACCGCCAATAACTACTACTCTTGCCTGCGTCTTCATTCTGGTCTCCGATAATTGCTGGTATTGCGGCGAATTAAAAATCGGTTGGTGCGCCGCCTTCTTTTTTGCGCCTTTCAACAAAGGCTTTCAACTCGCCGTCAATGGCCGGATCTATCCCTGGCATTTCAAACTCATTCAAAATCTGCTTATAGGCTTTGGTCGCCCGATCATGCGCCCAGACCCCACCTTGATCCTCTTCCCACGCTTCATAATTGCGCCAGTCTGACATCAATGGTGGATAAAAGGCACTGCGATAGCGTTGCTGGGTGTGATCACAGCCAAAGAAGTGACCGAATGGCCCTACCTCGGCAATGGCATCAACGGCCAAATCATCTTTGGTAAATGATAGTGGTTGGTTGGTGTACATGATCTGTTGGAGCATCTCACAATCAAGTACGAATTTCTCAAAACTGGCAGAAAGGCCGCCCTCCATCCATCCGGCGGCATGATAGATCATATTGGCCCCGCCAGAACAACTGCCCTGAAGCGAGAAAGCAGATTCCCAAATGGCCTGTGCATCGGGGGCATTCGCCGCATTGGCGTTTGACGCGCGCAGAGGCAGGGAATAGTGCCGCGCCATCTCGCCCGATATCTGCATAGCCCGCACATATTCAGGTGTACCAAAGGCCGGAGCGCCGGATTTCATATCAACATTGCTGGTAAAGGCGCCGTAAATAACCGGCGCGCCCGGACGAATTGTTTGCAATAGCGCAATCGCCGCCAGACATTCAGCATTTTGCTGGGTGATTGCACCGGCAAGGGTAATTGGCGCCATCGCACCGGCAAGGGTAAAGGGCGAAATGACCACAACCTGATTACGCGCCGCCGCCCGCATCGCTCCATCCAGCATCGGCCAATCATGCTTGAGCGGTGATGACGAATTGATATTTGTGAACATCCGTGGCTGGGCTTCAAATTCCGCATCGCTAAGGCCACCGGCAATGCGCACCATCTCCATCACATCTTCAATCCTCTCGGTACCCAGAGAATAGCCATGCACCACCTTGTCAGTAATTGTCAGCATGTCATAGAGCCCGTCAAGATGGCGGACCGATGCGTGAATATCAATTGGCTCAACCGGATAGCCAGACAGGAAGTGAATGCAATTATAGGCCTGAGACAGTCGCAGAAGATTTTGAAAATCCTCGCGTGTGCCGACGCGCCGCCCGTTTTCCAGATCCATCACATTGGGGGCTGAGGCAACCTGACCAAAGGCGAAATTCCTACCACCGAAAGTTAGCGTGCGGTCAGGATTGCGCGGTATGACTGAAATTTCTGCTGGTGCTTTTGCCACCTGCTCCATGACCCAATGGCGATCCATCCGCACATTCTGGCTGGCATGATCAACATCACAGCCCGCTTTCTCAAGAACGTTAAGCGCATCCTCATTTAGAAACAGAATGCCGATATCTTCGAGCACTTGCATGCTGGCATCATGGATTGCCGCCACCCCCGCATCGCCTGCTGGCGTTGCGAACGGATCTTGATACACAGGAACCGACCATGGCAGTTGCTCATCCAAGAATTTCTTGGCAACAATGTCGGCAGTTTCACGGTTGCGCCGCCGATTGCGAATTTGTGGTTTTGCAGGAGTTTCTGACATCTATACCTTCATTGCTCTCAGTAAACGCTAGCAGTGAAAAGACCTTCAATCATTCTACATAGGACCGTGCATAGTCAATTTACGCCATTTCACAAAACGGTGTTTTCTCCGTTTTGAAACAGTGTTAAGCGTTACCTATTAATCACTCTTAAGTTGACGCATTGTAAGAAACTGTTTCAAGAGATTTTCGGTGAACGATAATAAAATTATTTTTTGTTTAGGCGGGGCCCGTTCGGGCAAATCGGCGCATGCAGAATCGCTTGCGATCGCCGCCACCAAAGGCATTGCGGCCAATGCCGCTTCTCCTAATTTATCCCAACCTCATTTATCCCAACCTCATTTATCCGAGCCAAATTTGTACTATGTTGCCACCGCGCAGATATTTGATGATGAGATGCAACAACGCGTCGACTTGCATCGCCAGCGGCGCGGCGATCAATGGCATTTGCTAGAAGCACCGATGGAGCTAACCGCCTGTCTTGCCGCGCATGACCACCCCAACAATGTCATTTTGGTTGATTGTCTCAGCGTCTGGGTAACCAATTTGCTGGTCAATGACGCGGATATTCCGGCCGCGCGTGATGCTCTGTTGGCCCAACTTGAAACCTGTCAGGCGCATATCATTTTTGTCGCCAGCGAGACTGGCTTGGGGATTGTGCCGGATAATAAATTGTCACGCCGCTTTCGCGATGAGAGCGGTATCTTGAACCAACGGATAGCCGCATGTGCCGCCCAAGTCTTTTTTGTTACCGCCGGTATCGCCAATCAGATAAAACCATAAGATAGCGCACCATAACTCGATTGAGATTAAAAATGCTTTTCACATCATCTGCTCATATTGCCGAACTGATCACCGCCCTACCCGCAATCGATAATGCCGCGCAACAACAGGCATTAGACCGTCAGGCCGAACTCACCAAACCACCGGGATCATTAGGCAAGCTGGAGAAGTTAGCCGTGTGGGTTGCTGGCTGGCATGGCGCGGTAAAACCGCAGATAACGCATGGCCAATGCCTCATTTTTGCTGGCAATCACGGTGTCGTGGCACAGGGCATAAGCCCCTTCCCGCCCGAAGTCACCGGACAGATGGTGGCAAATTTCGCCGCTGGCGGTGCCGCTATCAACCAGCTATGCGATCAGGCCGACCTAAAACTCAGCGTTATCCCGCTCGAGTTGGACCGACCAACCAATGATTTATCAACTGGCCCCGCGATGAGCGAACAAGAAGTGCTGGACGCGATGAATGCAGGTGCTGCGGCCCTTGATAACGAGTGCGATTATCTCATTGTTGGGGAAATGGGTATCGGTAACACCACTGCCGCGGCGGCACTTTGCATGGGCCGTTTTGGCGGCGATGCAGGCCGCTGGGTTGGTCCGGGCACCGGTCTGGATGAAGAAGGCGTTAACCACAAGGCAGATGTCGTTGCCGCGGCAATCGCCCTGCAAGACCGCCAGAATAGTTCGGCTACGGCCCTTTTGGGTGCCTATGGTGGCCGTGAATTAGCGGCTATCGCTGGTGCTGTTCTTGCCGCCCGCATGCGCCGCATCCCTGTCATGCTCGATGGCTTCATTAGCACCGCCGCCGCCGCCGCTCTTACCGCGGGGGACAATCTAGCGGTGCTCGATCATTGTGAAATTTCGCACATGTCGGCCGAACCGGGGCATTTGCGTCTGGCCGTGGCATTACGCAAACAGCCGATTGTCGATCTGGGTATGCGCCTTGGCGAGGGTAGCGGCGCCGCGGTGGCGACATTGCTCGTGCGCGCCGCATTAGCCACACATAACGGCATGGCAACATTTGCCGAAGCCGGAGTTGAGAGCGGCGAATGATAGATCCTGCAACACCCAAAACATCTAATAAAGTACCCAGCATTATCAATCGGTTAAAGAGCGACCTTGGCGCGGCATTTCTAATGCTGAGCGTGATACCAGTGTTCTGGCATCGCTTTGATGATGACGAGACTCCTAATCTTGCACCGGCTTTATGGGCGTTTCCTGTCGTTGGTATTGTGTTGGGCATTATCGTTGGGTGTTTTGTGCAGGGCGGTGATGATTTGGGCCTGCCGCCTATGCTAGCCGCGATCATCGGCATCATGGTGCTAGTCATGGTCACTGGCGCAATGCATGAAGATGGGATCGCCGATACGGCGGATGGATTTGGCGGTGGCAGATCGCCAGAACGCAAAGCCGAAATCATGCATGACAGCTCTATAGGTAGCTATGGCGTCATGGCACTGGTTTTATCGACGGCGGCGCGGGTGACCATTCTCGTCACGTTGATGGATATGTTTTATGGCTGGACGTTTATTTTGATGATGGCCGCTATTATCGCTGGCGCCCGCTATCAGGTGCTAATCCTGTTGCATTTTTTCAAGATAAGCCCTTATGCAAAGCTGGCAAACATGACTGGCGCGCCGCACCTCTCAAACATTGTTGCAGGTCTGGCGATCTGGGCTGGGCTTATGTGGATGTTAACATCCCTCACCACAATCATTGTGGCTGGCATAATGGCGTTCCTTTTGACGATCTGGTTGGGCCGCCTTGCCACGCGCCAGATTGACGGTTTGAACGGTGACGTCATGGGGGCCAGTATCATCATCGGCGAGATTGTGATTGGCACCGCGGTGATTATCGCGGCCCAGCTAGCTAACGGATAGATCATGAGTTCGCATCCGCGCATCACCGAATTCTATTTCGTCCGGCATGGTCCTGTGCAAAAACGAGAGGGGCACCTGCCACCCTATGATCCGCCGCTAATCGATGATGATTTTGACGTGAGCGGGCTTGTTGATAGCCTGCCAAGCAATGCGGATTGGCATATATCGCCATTACTGCGGACCAAAGCCACATGCAATTTGCTGCAACCGCACCTCTCCCCTGCGTCTAGTTCGTTTGATGAGCGGATTATCGAGATGAGCTTTGGTGACTGGCATGACAAACCTGTTGTTGATGTATGGGCAGGATTGGCCACTGAGCCAAAACATAATTGGTCATTTATAATGCCCGACACCCGTCCAGCGAATGGCGAGAGTTTTACCGAACAATGCGATCGGATTTCAGCATGGCTGGATGATATGGCCGCCAGAGAGTTCGATAGGCCTCAAGTAATTATCACTCATGCGGGTGTTATAAGGGCGGCTATGCGCCACATCATGAACATGGCGCCAGTCCATGCAATCGGCATCCCGATCGCCCACTTTGGCTGTCTTAGCGCAACCCTGATGGAACCAGACCGCGCAATTGACGCTGGCGGCGCTTGGCAATTTAGAGGCCTGTCATCCAGATAAACGGCTAGGCGTTCAACCGTCTAGTGCCGCGTGGGTCAATCCATCCGATGGCCCCGTCACTGCGGCGTTGAACCACATTAAGCCCCAAATGAGAGGCATTGCGGAACATCAGCATGTCATCGCCGCTAAATTCCAAACGCATAACCGCCTGCTCTACCGTCAAGATTTCAATGTCATAAGACAAATCAGCCAAAATCGGCAACGGATCATCACCACTAGACTCATCATCGGCGTGCATCTGCGCATCATCAAGACCCTTGTCAGCCAATTGCTCGGTTGAGGCATAGACGGTCATTGGCACGGCCAGAACTTCGTTTTCCTCGCCCTTGGACAGCGTGTTTCTGTGGTTCTTTAACCGGCGTTTGTGGCGGCGCAAACGCTTTTCAGCATGTTCGATGGCAGCATCGAGCGCGGCATGGGCGTCCTGCGCCTTGCCTGTTGCCTCAAGTTCCATCCGGCGGGATAACGCAACCCGGGTCTTGACCGTAAAACCGGCATCGGCGCGTTCAAGCGTAATATGGCCACTGACTGCGTTTTGGAAGTATTTTTCCACAACGGCGTTAAGAGATGCTTCCGCATGCTCCTGAAAAGCGCCGCCTGTATCCATGTTTTTACCGGAAACCTGTATTTGCATAATATACTCCCTTCAAGATCACTGTTATACCGCGGCAAAACCGCGATATTGCTGGAACGCACATGATCTGCGCCCATCTTGAAAAGCAACTCTGCTAAAAGGGAGCAGATGGACGCTCCAGATTTCTATGGTGACAAGCGGAACTCTTTCTGACAAGGGAAAACATTCGCCAAAGACCGATCAATCGGACGATTTTCGTTCTTAAGGTTGGAACCGCAAACCGATCGATAGGCGGCCATCAACCACTCGGTCAACGCCATGCAAGGGCCGAACCGCCTCATCATCCGCACCACAAAATCCGGTTGCAGACAACAATACAATGCGACCGGGTTGGTCATTTACACGCCGTTTGTTATGTCCATTCCGGTCATCACAGGTGAACAGCCGCGACCCGCCTGCAAGATTGATTATCACGACAATGTGATGGTACCGCGCACCATCACGATGGATGCCGATCCCCTTTGATCCCGCCGGATAATTCTGGATGGCGAAATCATTCAAGGTAAATGACGCCGGTGGTTGTAGGGCGGCGCTGGCCACATTCCGCATTCCTTCTTCAAGCAAATGTGCCAATTGATCAAAGGCGTCAATGCGGGGTGCAGGAAAGCATACGTCGAAATCTTGCAAGACCGAGCGGCCCTTGTAATTGATCTTTGATTGCGCCTGCCTGAAATCTTGCCTCAAGGACAATTGGCGCAGCGCGTCGACTTCTTCTGGTGATAGATAGGCAAGCGAGACCATCCGCACTAATGGCGATGATAACCGCGTCAATGCCCGCTTTAATGCGGCTTGTCTTGCTGGTGTTTGCTCAAACATCCGTCGTGGATACGAAATCAACCGGGGTCTTGCAAGTGGCGCAAACAAGACCAGATTTGCGGCGGTGTCTTTCGACCTTAAAACAGCCATTGGGGCACACCATCATCCATCGTGATGTGGCGAAATTAAGCGTATGGCAACGGTTCGCCGTGCACCCAATCTCTCGCGCCTTTTGCCGCCAGACGGCGTCATGTCCATGATACGGTCCAACCAAGGCATGGGCGATTTCATGCAGGATCGTGTCGCGAATATGACTGGCTTCGGCATTGCGGACATAGTGCCGCGATAGGGAAATAACCTGATTCGTATAATCGCATTGACCGGCCCGGCGGCGTGCGTGATCAAGTTTCACCCGCCATCCCGATAGCCCGTGATGCGCCATCAATTCCGTCGCCAGATCGATCGCCGACGCCAATGGTCTGGCTACAGACCCTGCTGAAGACCCTGATGAAGGCCCTGAGGAGAGTCCTGTATCGGTTTTGGTACCCGTCTCTGTCACTATATCGCATCCATAATGCTATATGTCATCGCCGTAATGTTGCTGGGGCTTTGGTCACAGGGGCTTGGGTCACTTGGCCTCGTGCAGTGCTAGCCATTTCACCACCCAACCCGCGGCTGGAATCCAAATTAGGCCAGCAATTAGGAAAAACACCAGATCAATTAGGAAATGGATTTCCGTCACATAAGTCGAAATCCACAGGGCCAATCCGACATACAAAATCAGCGCCGGAACGGTACCAACTGCCACGATCAAATGCCGCCATCTCGCCATCACCTACCCCTAACCCTTTATTACAACCAAAGTCGCGCTGTTTCTGTTTCAACTATGCCTGTTTCACAAATAGGCTTCAATCAAGAAAGCCCGTCAATCGTGAGCTTTATCCCCATGAAGAACAAAACCACGTGGCTGATATGATAAAACAGCTTATCCGACAGGTTCCGGTTTAACCATAGGCCACCATAGACGCCCAATGGGATTACCGGCACGAGCCATAATGATAGGGATATTGTGGTTGGGGTGAACAAATTCAACTCCATATAGAATGGAACCTTCCCCAAATTGATCACAAAGAAATACAAGCTCATCGTGCCGACAAAGGCCTGACGCGCCAATGCATGGGGCAAGAGGAACACCTGTGCCGGAATACCGCCAGACAATGATACAAAGCTGGATATGCCGGATAACCCACACCACATAGGCGCCCGAACCCATACGCGCTTTGCCACCTTTGCCGCGTTCTCACCAATGGTTGTCCGCCCGGGGAAAAACACTTTGCGCCCATAACTAAGCGCGGTCACGACGGCAACGATCCCGATGATCAGGGTCAACATCCCATCGCTAAAGAAATCAAACAGCAACCAGCCGACAAACTGCCCCGCCACGGCAAAACTGCACATGATCAATAACAGCCGCTTATCAAGAAATTTGCGGGTGAGATAGACAACCCAAACATCCGTCAGCAAAAAGATCGGCAAAAGAACACCAATAGCCAGCTTTGGCGGCAATACGAACAGCAATATAGGCATGCTAAGGGCGCCAAAGGCACCGCCAAAGCCGGATTTAGATACAGCAACAGCGAAAACCGCGGCTATCGCCACAGCCCAGAAAAACACAGGCGATTGTTCGATAATATCGATCCCAGTAAAAACACCCATAAACAATCCTAATTCCTAGTCTTTATTTGAACCCAGTCTTTTGAAGACAGTCCTTTGAACCCAGTCTTTTGCACATCTATTCTTTGCTTGGCATAGCTTTGGCGGCATTGTTTGCACGGTTTATCTGTGACTCTCTAATGCCGATATAGGTAACCGAGGCCAACACCACCAAAGCACCCACAATAGTGCTAAGCGTTGGAATTTCATCGAACAGAATGATGCCAAAGATGATGACAAATAATAGCTGGATATATTTGCCTGTCTGCGCCGCCCACATTGGCCCTCTAAAGGCCTTCATCAAGGTGAAATGGCCCATCGTTGCAAACCCGCTAATACACGCCACCCCGATCATATTCTGCACACTCATCGGCTGCCAGACAAAGAGTGCGGGAACA
>CBFHOS010000025.1:0-27343 GCA_965657645.1 Puniceispirillaceae bacterium (SeqCode)
TTATCCATGTGCCTGATCAGAATGTGATGTTTACAGGTGATATTGTTGAATATCATTCGGCCTGCTATTGCGGTGATGGTCATTTCAATGATTGGGGCGATACGCTTGATGCGATTAAATGGTTTGATGTTGATGCCATTGCCCCTGGTCGTGGTGATGCGCTATTGGGCAAGCAAATGGTGAATGATGCGATTGAAAATACCCGCGATTTTGTCACTTCAACCTATCAGCCTGCCGCACGCGTTGCCGCAAGAGGTGGCTCGCTAAAAGAGGCATGGGATGCGGTGCGTGCGGCGTGCGATCCGAAATTTGCTGATTACGCCATTTATGAGCATTGCCTGCCTTTTAATGTGGCACGTGCCTATGATGAAGCGCGGGGCATTGATACGCCGCGCATCTGGACGGCAGAGCGCGACCAGCAAATGTGGGAAGCACTGCAAAGTTAGGTGTTAAGAGAGAGGAGATAAGAGATGGCACCTTATGATTATCAGCCCTTTGAGTATGTTGCGCCAAAAGGGCTAACTGCGCCAGAGCCGCGCCATAAAATCGTTATTGTGGGGGCTGGCCCGATTGGGCTTGCGCTTGCGATTGATTTGGCAATGCGCGGTATCGAGTCGGTGGTGCTGGATGATAATAATGTTGTCTCTGTTGGCTCGCGTGCGATTTGCTGGGCCAAGCGTACGTTAGAGATCTTTGACCGGCTTGGCATTGGCGAGCGTATGCTAGATAAGGGTGTTGTCTGGCAAGTTGGCCGCCTGTTTAACCAAGAGGATGAGGTTTATCAGTTCGATTTACTGCCAGAAGAAGGGCATAAATATCCTGCCTTTATCAATCTGCAGCAATATTATGTTGAATAATATCTGATAGAAAGAGCGCGTGATTTCACTGACCTCATTGATCTGCGTTTTAACAATAAAGTCACCGCACATGAGGATAAGGGCGCGCATATCACCCTTGATATTGAAACGCCAGACGGCCCTTATCAGCTAGAGGCTGATTACATGATTGCCTGTGATGGGGCAGGCTCGCCAACGCGCAAAAGGATGGGGTTATCATTTGAAGGGCAAACTTTTAATGAGCATTTCCTCATCGCTGATGTGGTGATGGAAGAGAGCCCGTTTGTCACTGAAAAGGCAGAAAGATGGTTCTGGTTTAAACCGCCTTTTCATAAAGGCCAATCAGCGCTCCTCCACCAACAGCCTGACAATATTTATCGCATTGATTTACAGCTTGGCCCAGAGACTGACCCCGAAGCTGAGAATGATGCTGAAAAGGTTATGCCACGCATTGAAGAGATTATGAAAGGTAAGCCTTTTAGTCTTGATTGGATGAGTGTCTATAAATTCCGATGTGCCAAAATTGACCAATTTATTCATGGACGGGTTATTTTTGTGGGCGATAGCGCGCATGTCGTCTCGCCGTTTGGTGCGCGCGGTGGCAATGGCGGTATTCATGATGTTGATAATATCGGCTGGAAGCTTGCCGCGCTCTATGATGGAACGGCTGGCCCTGATATTTTGAAAAGCTATGATGAGGAACGTGGTCATGGGGCGGCTGAAAATATTGCCAATTCATCACGTGCGACCAACTTTATGACGCCGAAATCACCGATTGAGATGCTGTTTCGTGATGAGGTATTGAACCTCGCTAGCAAAGCGCCTTTTGCGCGTAAGCTTATTAATTCAGGCAGGCTGTCTGTGCCTTGTTCATTGGCTGGCTTGTCGTTTCTTACAAACGGGCCGTGCCTTGCACCTGTTGGTGAGGCGTTAAAAGATGCCCCTCTGGAAGGCGGCAAATGGTTGATTGAAATTATGGCGGCTGAATTTACGCTTCTGGCTGTGGGGGCGTGCATTGCCCCTCGGATTGCGGGTGTTCACCGCATTGGCCTTAATCAAAGCCATGATGACTATCCTTGTTATCAGGCGGCCCGTGATTTTGCCAATGAGGATTTTGCCAATGCGGATTTTGTCCGCCAGCGTTATGGCGAGAGCGGGCTATATCTCATCCGCCCTGACGGTCATATTGCCGCCTCTTTTGAGGTGGCTGATGAAGCTGAAATAAGGGCCGCCCTTGATAAGGCAAGCGGGCATTAAAAGACCACGCTTTGAGGAGCAGTTATAATGACGAATAATAGTGGTGAAAGTCTAATTGGTGCCGATAGGTTGGGCGCGGATGGTGATGCCTTCTATGAGGCTTTGATGAATTTGCATGAGGGGTTAAGCGAGGCGCAAAGCCATGCGCTAAATGCGCGTCTCGTCCTGATGATGAGCAATGAGATAGGTGACTTAAATCGCCTGAAAGCGTTATTCGCAGACGCAAAATCATATGAGGACAAATCAAATGACGCGTGAAATCATTTTATATGATTACCCAAAATCATCTGCCAGCTATCGGGTGCGCATCGCCCTTAATTTGCTTGGGCTAGACTATCAAATAGAGACGGTCAATTTGCTGGATGGCAGTCACCGTGCCCCAGAGCATTTAGCGCGTAACCCGCAAGGGCTGGTGCCAGCTTTATGGATTGATGGTGTGATGCTGACGCAATCTTTGGCAATTTTGGATTATCTATCTAACACCACAGAGCTGTCACTTTTGCCAGATGATGCGATGGCACGTGCGCGCATCTCAGCAGCAGCAATGGCGATTGTGGTCGACCTTCACCCGGTTTGCAACCTATCTGTGATGCTTCACGCAACAGGCGGCAAGGAGCCGGCAAAGACACAATGGATGCAACATTTCATCCGGCCTGGTCTGCTAGCTTTTGAAGCGATGATAGCAGCCCCAAATTTCAAAATTGATTCAGGTCATTTCTGTGCCGGTTCTGGCCCGTCTTTGGCAGATATTTGCCTGATACCACAGCTTTATAACGCTAAAAGATGGGGCGTTGATTATTCAGATTGCCCACATATTTGCACAGCAGAGGCCACATGTGCTGTTCTGCCAGCCTTTGTTGATGCGCACCCCGATAATGGCTAGCGAGGGGCCATGACGTACGTTAAGAGCCTCGAAGGAGGGCGTGATAATTTATTGTTAGGCTATCTGATTAAATTGTGCTTAACTATTAGCCCTTTCGTAAAGGTGATGTGCGGCCATAATGCCAGTTTAGTTGCCAGTTTAGTTGCCAGTTGAATTATTAAGTGTCGTAAATAATGGACAAATCAGTGAAAACAGAATTTATAGCATTGGGTACCGGTGGTGGGCCGACGCCAAAGCTTGAACGTGCCCAGCCTGCTCATGCGATTAAGCGCGGGGAGCGTGTGCTTCTTGTGGATTGTGGCGACGGCGCATTTCGGCAATTACGCGGGGCTAATATCGATTTGCGCATGGTGCATGATGTGTTTATCAGCCATCATCATTTCGACCATATTGGTAGTCTGTTTGCCTGTCTTGGTCTGAATATGATGCTTCATCGCAAGACAAAGCTAACCATCTATGGCCCCCCTGGTACCAAGGCTATTATCGACGGGCTATTGGCCGCGTGCGATGCGCCCCATTCGGCAGGTTTCGGCGTGCCTGGCCAAACATTAACGCACCCAAGGGCGTTTGTCTCGGTCAACGAAATTGTGCCAGGTGATGAGGTTATTATCGATGATATCACCGTCACTTTTTGCGAGAATACGCATTACCGCGCCGAAGAGCAGTTTGGCCAAGAGGGGCCATTATCGCTTGCTATGCGCTTTGACGCGCCAGACAGATCGATTGTATTTACCGGTGATACCGGGCCTTGCAAGGGGTTGGAGCAATTTGCAAATGGTGCGCAATTGCTTGTCGGAGAGCTGATTGATGTTGAAGCAACGATGGCGCGGATCAGGGCGAAGAACCTGACTATGCCCGAAGAACGCTTGGATATGATGGCGCATCATATGGAACAACATCATCTGCGCCCAGAGCAACTTGGCAAAATGGCCACAAGCGCGGGTGTGACAGAATTGGTGGCGGTGCATCTGCCTTTTGACCAGCTTAGCCAAGAAGACCACGATAAAATAACCGCTATGATAGCCTCAGAATTCACAGGCAAAATAGCGATTGGCGAAGATCTTGGGCGCTATTAGACACCGTGTCAAATGCATTAATCTCATCATTTTTATGGAAATAAAAAGTAAGTAAAGCGGAGTTAAGGTTTGTATTCTAAGTTATTTTCAAATCGCGATAGGCCATTTCATTTTGGCCCTTACCCGCTAGAGCGATTAGCGCGATGTGATGAAGCCGATTTGACGCATACGCCGGCAATGCGTGCCTTAGATTTCTCACGCCCAGAGCAAGTAACATCTATCGTCAATGCAATGGGCGAATATCAGGCGGCCATGGATGCGACAACGCATGGCAAGGTGAATAAGGTCAAGTCAACTATACCCGCAGATTTGCAAGAACGCGCCAATCACCTAAAGGCGTTTGGTTATTTCGGTGATGCCTCGATGGTTGGCATTTGTGAGTTGCCAAAAACGGCCTTTCTAGACACGCCTTTGCGCAACCCTGATATTGACCGGCTGGCAGAGGATCTGAAAACAAGACAGACAACTTCTATTGCTTCGGGCATTGATATGATTATGGCAGGTCTGAAAGATGCCATGAATGCGCCGCCGGCACAATTTAGCCACCACACGCATGCGATCATTATCTTGTTTGAACATTTGCGTGACCCATCTCCAGAAGAGCCGGGAAGTGATTGGATATTGGATGCGCAAGATCACAGGGCATGTCTTCGTTCGTCCGAAGCGGCTGTGATTATGGGCAATTATATTCGCACGCTTGGCTATGATGCGCTGGCCCATACGGCGACAACTTCAGGCGTGGATTTAAACAAGCTGGCTGTTGCGGCAGGGCTGGCATCTGTCAAAGATGGTGCCTTAGAGGCGCCTTGGCTTGGCGCACGCTTTGGCCTTGCGGCTGTGACGACAAATCTGCCACTGCTAACAGACAAGCCACTTGCCAAATCTCAGCCATGGATGGCAACAAGCGGCCCGTCATGGTGGATGGGCAAAGGGTCGGTCAAGGGGGGGCTTACCCGCGATCCTTATGCAAAGCGTGATTATGTTGATGGCCCGCATCCGTTTGAGACGCTCAAGCGGGTAGATAGCCCGACAACATATATTGACGAGGCGAATATCCCGCGTGTGCCAAAGCGAACGGATATGTTTGCGCGCGCGAAATTTGGGGAATTGGGAAAGGCCGTTCAGGAAAATGCCACCGGTGGCTATTTTAGTAATAAGGCCGCCACAGCAGGGGCACAGCGCAGGCTGATGGGGGCCTTTGTGCTGTTCCAAGATGGACCATCTGCGGATGGGCCGCGCCCCACAGATGCTGAGCGTAATGCAGCCAATATCAAGGCGGCGTCTTATTTTCTGGGGGCTGATGCTGCGGGCCTTAGCCGGTGCCCTGAATGGGTGTGGTATTCGCATGATGCGACGGGGGCAAAAATTGACCCGCCGCATGACCAAGCGATCAGCATGATTATTGACCAAGGCTTTGAGACGATGGATGGTGCGAGCGGCGATGATTGGATATCTGTATCGCTCTCTATGCGCGCTTATCTGCGCTTTTCATTGCTTGGCGGGATTATTGCAAAACATATCCGAAATCTTGGTTTCAAGGCGGCGGCCCATACAAATATGGAAGGCAAAGTGATTCAGCCGCCATTGTTGCTATTATCGGGTCTAGGCGAGGTATCGCGTATTGGTGAGGTGATCTTAAACCCGTTTCTTGGCCCGCGCCTGAAATCAGGTGTGGTGACAACCGATATGCCGATGGCGCATGATAAGCCGATTGATTTTGGTCTGCAAAAATTCTGTGAGCAATGTAACAAATGCGCGCGTGAATGCCCTGCTGGGGCGATTACCGCTGGTCCAAAATTGATGTTTAATGGCTATGAGACTTGGAAGTCAGATAGCCAGAAATGCTCAACCTATCGGATCACAACACCGGGCGGTGCGATGTGTGGGCGCTGTATGAAAACCTGCCCCTGGAACCTTGAGGGGCTATTTGCTGAAAAGCCATTCCGCTGGGCTGCCATGAATATTCCAAAGGCGGCACCTGCCTTGGCAAAGCTTGATGATTTTGTCGGCAATGGCGGCTTGAATGACCAAAAGAAATGGTGGTGGGATCTGAAACTTGGTGATGATGGCGCCTATCATCCGGTGCAAGAACCTGTTAATCGACGCGGCTTACAAAAGGATTTGAAATTAAAGTTCGAAGATCAAACGCTGGCTGTCTATCCGGCGAATTTGGCGCCGCATCCGCATCTATATCCGTTCCCTATGGACCGTGAGGCAGGGATTGAGGCTTATCAAGCGCTGGTAACAGCAGAGGAATATAAAGCAAAGATTTCCAAAGGTGAGCGCGACCATCTTCATATTTATACAAATGATGGGCCGTCGCCTGTGTTGCGTGTAAAGGTGTCCAAAGTTGAGGCGATGACCAAGGATGTGACGAAATATGAATTGCGCGCGCTTGATGGCGCCGACCTGCCTGAATGGGCGGCAGGGGCGCACCTAGATATCGTTGTTGCACCTGAATATCTGCGCCAATATTCCATGTCAGGTGACCCGGCTGACCGGTCGAAATACCAAATTGGCGTGTTGCGCGAAGATGAAGGCAAGGGCGGATCAAAGCTTCTTCATCGTATCTTTAGTGAAGGTCGCAAAATATTTATCTCGGAGCCGATTAATCATTTCCCTCTAAATGAACAAGCGACCAAGACCTTTTTGATGGGCGGCGGCATTGGGATTACGCCTATGATCGCGTTTGCGCATAGGATGCACCATCTTGGGTTGGATTTTGAGCTTCATTACTCAGCTAGTAGCCGAGATAATGCCGGCTTCTTGCAAGATCTGGCAGATATGCCGTGGGCGGAGCGTGTGACGCTTCATATATCTGATGAAAATAAGCGGGCTGATTTAGATAGTATTTTATCTGATTATGCAGATGGCTGGCATGTTTATACCTGTGGGCCAGATAGATATATGAATGGCGTGATTGAAGCGGCCGAAAGGCAAGGCTTCCCCGAAGAGGCGCGGCATCTGGAATATTTCAGCGTACCAGAACAGCCAGATTACGAGAATCATGATTTCATCTTAAAGCTTGTGAAATCTGGTAAAGAGCTTCATGTGCCAGCCGATAAATCGGCAACAGATGTGCTGACAGAAAACGGGATTCCGATTGATGTTAAATGTGATGATGGTCTGTGCGGGGTCTGCAAATGTGGCCTGCTCGCAGGTGAGGTTGAGCATCGTGACTTTGTGCTGTCTGGAAAGCAACGCGAAACACAGGTTATTTTATGCCAATCGCGTGCGGCACAAGAAAATGGCGTCATCGAAGTTGACCTGTAATGTCGCGTACGTAACATGATATCATTTATGTGATGTTTTAAGGGGCGGGCAAAGCCCGCAAATGAATGAATAATCGCCGAATAAGGAAGAAAAAAATAATATGTCGAGTTCAAATGTGAGATCGCTTCAGGAAAAGATCGATGGCCATGATGATGTGTGGTCGATGCTCTATAATGCGCATGCGCAGAAATTTACGTTTCCTGTACAGCCAGAATTTTCGAATTGGCTTGATGAGCAACGCGCGTGGCGCACCTCTGCGATATTCCAGAACATGTCTCACCATATGACAGATGTTTGCTTTGAAGGCCCAGACGTTGTGCGCTTATTGTCAGATTTTGGGGTGAATTCATTCAAAGATTTTGGCGCCATGCAGGCCAAGCAATATGTCGTTTGTAATGAAGATGGGCAATATATCGGCGATTCTGTGCTGTTCTGTGAGGAAGAAAATAAGGTCCTTATGGTCGGCAAGCCGATGGTTGCCAACTGGCTTCGGTTCCAAATCGAACAGGGTGATTATGATGTTGAGGTCGCATATATTGACCGCCCAACAGCCAATCTGACAGATCGCCGCCTCTATCGTTTTCAGGTTCAAGGGCCGAATGCTGATAAGATTTTCAATGAATTAAATAATGGGCCAATTCCAGATATTCCGTTCTTCAAAATGGGCCGCTTCAATGTTGGGGACTATCAGGTATGTGCGTTGAACCACCGTATGTCTGGTGAGCCGGGCTATGAGTTTTGGGGGCCATCCGAAGAAGGCGAGGCCGTTCGCGCGCTTATTCTGGAAGCGGGAAAAAAATATGACCTTGCACAAATTGGCGGCCGCATTTATCCGGTAACAGCCTGTGTATCTGGCTGGGTCGGATCGTGCCTACCAGCGATTTATACAGGTGATGCGATGCGCGCCTATCGTGAATGGTTGCCTGAGACAAGCTTTGAAGCAAAGCATTCAATTGGCGGCTCAATGGCGACAGGCAATGTCGAAGATTTTTATCGCACCCCTTATGATCTTGGCTATGGGTTTATGGTGAAATTTGACCATGAATTTGTTGGCCGGGCGGCATTGGAAAAATTACAGCCAGAAGAGAAGCTGAAGAAGGTGCGCCTATTATGGAACGCTGAGGATGTGGTCTCTGTTTATGCCAGTGCCTTTGGCGATGGCGAGCGCTATAAGAAGATTGAATTGCCAACGGGCAATTATTCAACCTCACCAAGTGACCGCGTTCAACATGAAGGCAAAGATGTTGGCGTGTCGTTCTATCCTGTATATTCAGAGGCGATGAGATCTTGCATGTCGCTTGCATCGATTGCGCCAGAGCTTGCCAAGGATGGGCAAGAGCTAACCTTGATTTGGGGCGAGCCTGATGGCGGTTCTGGCAAGCCAACAGTGGAGCGTCATATCCAGAAAGTCATCAGAGTTAAAGTGGACGCAAAGCCAATCAAACGCGCCTAGCATGTAAACGGGAGCCGGTTATAATCGTGGGGCATTTGGCGCTGTTTTAAATCTCAAATGTGTCGAGATCTTCAACAATGCCAGCCTCGCCAGAAAAGTGCGCGGCTAGGTCAGCTCTGGCCTTTATATGATTGTCGTCACTATCCATATGGGCGCGGAAATGGGTGAGGTACAGGCGCTTGACGCCTGCCGCCTCGGCCATATCCGCAACCTCGCTAGGGTCTGGGCTAAAGGGCATTAAGGCGGGGTGCAATGTCTCTCCGGCCCCGCGATAACACCAATGCAACAGGAAATCGGCCTCTTGGCAAAGGGCGGTGATATCATCATTAATGCCCGTATCACCTGAATAAACAAATTTGCGCCCGCTAGCTTCTATCGCAAAGCCCAAACATGCTAGAATTGGCTGTGCATGGGTGGCGCGCGCTGTGGTGAGGCGCCAATTATCTCCTTCAAAGACAAAGCCAGCTTCAATTTCAACTATCTCAGGTGCGGGCCAAGCGCGTGGCAATGTGCCACCACGCGCCACCCAAACCTGTTGGCTTTGCGGCAACTGTGTGCGCGCGCGCAAATCATGACTGAGAAAGCCGTCTTTGCCAAAAATGCCTTCGGTGATAGCGGCAAGTGGTTTTGGCCCAAACACCTTAAGCGGGGCGCCGCCTTCATCCCATGCCGCATGCACCAGACGCGGATAATCCATCATATGGTCGGAATGGTAATGGGTAAAAAATAAATGCGTGATGTCTTTGGGCATCCGGCCAGAGCGGATCAAATTATCGACAATGCCGCCGCCACAATCCAACAAAATACGATCTGAGCCAACCTCTATCAAATAGCCAGATGAGGCGCGGCGGGCATGGGCTTCAGGTGAGCCAGATCCTAAAATTGTGAGCTTCATAGCCATGTTGCTCTGTCCCTCTTTTATGTCTTTGGTGGGGGGGTCGCGCCAGGTGCCCCCAATTTCAAGGCCGCCTCTAGCCCGCCATATCCCTCAATCATCGCCGCCTGATCCGCAAAGGCCTGTTCATTCGCGGCATCAAGGTCAATCATGCCAGAAAATTCTGCCATCAGCTTTGCCAAAATATCAGAATGAGCGGGGTCAGTGGCGAGATTTGTTATCTCTTCAGGGTCGGCAATCAAATCGAATAATTCAGGTTCAAACCCCGCATAATAATTCAGCTTCCAGCGTCCTTTGCGGAGCATGAACGCGCCTGAGACCGCCCCAATGGCGTGATATTGGCTGATAATCGGCCTGTCTGACTCTGTCGGCTGTGCGGCAATCTCGCTCAAAGGGCAGCCATGACAGTCAAAATCGAGCCCAAAATGGGCGGGGATGGTGGCAGATAAATCCAGCAAATCGACCGGCGTATCACACGTGCCGGGCGTGATATTTGGTCCCGCCATGATCATCGGCACAGACACACTTTCTTGATATAGGTTAGACTTGCCCCATAGGCCGCGTGCGCCCACATTATCACCATGATCCGATGAATAGATGATGGTTGTATTCTCAAGCTGACCGCTATCTTTCAGGGCGGCAAGAATCCGGCCTACATTATGATCCATCCAGCTGACAAGGCCATAATAAGCGGCGATAGCATCACGGCGCTCTGCTTCAGATTTAAAAGACCCCTCACTATCAAATTGTGAGCATTGTAATTCAACCCAGGGGTGGCGCTCATAGCCTTCATCTGGCCTTAATTTGGATGCGGGCATGGTGTCGGTGGGGTAAAGATTGAAAAATTCTTCTGGCACAACAAGCGGGAAATGCGGCGCGACAAGACCGACATATAAACACCAAGGCCTATCAGCCTCAGCCTTATCACCGAGCCATTGTTCAGTTCTGGTCGTGACTGATTGGTCATAGTCGGTATATTTGCTATCGCCGGGGCCAATATAATCGCCTAGCATACGTGTGGCAGGGGTGATGCGCTGGTCCTCATGGCGCACCGAACCCCAGACCATGCCGACACCATTCGCGACATGCATCGGGATATGTTCTTGGTCAAAGCCGGCGGGATCGCCTTGGCGGCGATAATGCAATTTGCCAATGCTTTCGACAGGCACACCCGCATCTTGCAGGCAATGTCCCCAGCCACGAATCTGGCCATGATAGGGCATCGCATTATCCCATAGCCGCGTCTCGTGCACATGCTTTCCTGTCGCAAAACTCGCCCGTGCAGGCACACAAATAGGCGAGGGCGTATAAGCATCTGTAAAGCGCATCCCCCGCGCCGCTAGCGCATCCAAATTCGGTGTTTGCACAAAAGGATGACCAGCACAACCCATAGCGCGCGCTTGATGCTCATCCGATAGAATAACTAAAAGGTTGGAGGTCATATTTCATCCATTTTTTCTGCCGCTCTTTCTAACTTGTCAACGACTGAGCGGAATGTTGCTATTTCATCTGCGCTCAAAGCTAGCTGCAGATCATCTTGGCGTCTTTGCATGCGTGGCAGAGCAACCTCAAAGACGTGTTTGCCACGGGGCGTTAGACTGAGGACCTGAACGCGGTTATCGCGCTCGCTGGGGGATGATATGACAAGCCCGCTTGCAATGAGTGACTTTACATTGCGACTAACAAGCCCTTTATCCATCGCGGTCGCAGCGATTAGCTCAGAGGCTGTCAGTTTTCCGGCACCCCCGATAAAGGCTATCATGCGCCATTGATTTAACGTAATGCCGACAGACTTGTTCAAAATGCGCGATGCTTGTGCGTTAAGCTTTGCGTGCAATCTTG
The DNA here is from genome assembly GCA_965657645.1 of Puniceispirillaceae bacterium (SeqCode). Lineage (GTDB taxonomy): Bacteria > Pseudomonadota > Alphaproteobacteria > Puniceispirillales > Puniceispirillaceae > CBFHOS01. The sequence continues at coordinate 11,516 of CBFHOS010000025.1, forward strand.
AGACACGATAGGTCAGAAATTGATTGAGCTGGCGCAATCCGCCGTCAAGTTCACCATCATGCTGTTTTGTCATCTCACACCTCTTAATTCTATTAGTCATGACAAATAGTTGCGAGGTCAACCTTTTAGTTGACGAGGCAACTATATTATGGCTTGCTCACTAGTAAAATAGGGAGGATGTTATGAAAAAACTAATGACAGCGGTGGTTGCCGCAATTGGGCTTATGGCCACAACACTGCCGGCAACGGCTAATGATTGGACACCACCTGGTCCAATTAAATTAATGATCGCCTTTGCGGCTGGTGGTGGTGCTGATACACAAGCGCGCCTCATCGCAGAAGAGCTGGAGTCACGCACAGGTTGGCAGTTCATCCCAGAACAGGTAACTGGCAAGGGTGGCGTAAACCTTTTGAAAGCAATGAAAGACCAGCCTAATGACGGTACTGTCATGGGTATGATTGTGGCTGAATCTCTCGGCTACAGCCTTTATACGGCAGATGCAGGCATGACGCCGGCTGATTTCACACCTATCACAACAACAGCGGGCGCCCAGATGGGTATTGTCTCACTATCATCAAAGGGTTGGAAAGATATTAATGACGTGATCGCCGCCGCTAAGGCTGGTGAGCAGATTCGCTTTGGTACAATGGGCGTGCGTCTAGGTGACCTTGCTTATTTGCTTGGCAAAGCGCAAGGCGTTGATTTCAACATTATCACTGTTCGTGGTGGTAAGGCTGTGATGAACGGCGTTAATGCGGGCGACATGGATATTGGCTTTATGGCTGGCATTCAAAATAAAGGCGTGGCAGCGGGCGAGCTTGTAAACCTTGCTTCAGCTATGTCAGAGCCGCTACTTCAGACACCTGATGCGCCGCTAATGTCAGATCTTGGCGTCAAATATGATGGTAACGCATTCTTCATGCTTGCCGGTCCAGGCGGCATGCCAGATGAGGCACGTAATGCGCTAGCAGATGCGATTGCCGGTGTTGTAACAGATGAAAGCACAAAGGCCGGGGCGTTGATTAAACGCGCATTTGGTGGTGCTAAGATTATTCAGGGCGCAGAATTGGATGCTCTGATTAAGAAGGGTTACGACGAATCTGAACAGCTTCTTGCTGAAGCTTCACAATAAGTAAAATTGCGCGGGCGTCCTTTGGTGGACGCCCGTGTTGTTTCTGGGGGATAAAATGCCGGCGCAATCGCGAGCCAATTTGTTTGTTGGGCTGTTCTTTGTTGTCATAGCGCTCTTTACAATCTTTGTATGGATACCACTGGATATTGAAACAGGCCTTATTGAAAAGGCACGTGGCAGATTTGTCATTGGTGACGCTCTTGCGCCCACTATAGCCTGCGCTTTTCTGGTCATTGGCGGCTTGCTGCTTGTTCTTTTTGAGCGCAAAAAACCAGAGCAGGAAATTATTTCCCGCTCGCAGATGTCGTTTATTACCCGCATTGTTTGCATGATTATCCTTGGGGTTATTATCATGCGTTATACGGGCCCCATCTTGGCTGAATTGGTGAATATATTCCGCGCAGAGCCGATAGAGTATCGCTTGCTTCGCGCGACGCCTGGCTGGAAGCATGTCGGGTATATCTTAGGTGGCATCAGCCTTATCGCTGGCGTCATCGCCATTGTTGAAGGCAAATTAACAAGACGCGCTTTGATCACAGCCTTGATTGCCGTCTTAGCGATGATCGCTGTTTTTGATGTGCCGTTTGATGATTTGCTATTGCCACCCAATGGAGATGTTTAATGTCCGTTATTGATTATATCTGGTTGGGGGTTTTGGCCGTTTTTCAGGGCCCTGAGGTCTTTGCTATCTTCGGTCTGCCTATTTCCATCACATTGGTAATGGTGTTTTTCGGCTTTATTTTTGGCATCGCCGTAGGGGCAACACCGGGGCTTGCCGGGCCATTTGCTATGGCGATTTCGCTGCCTATTTTGATATCTGTTTTTGGGTTCACCCAAGATGCTTTATTGCCTGTTTTGGGGTTCTTAATCGGTATTATGAAAGGCGCCACCATTGGCGGGGCTGTGCCGGCTATTTTGTTTAATACGCCTGGCACGCCTGATGCGTTCCTTACGACACTTGACGGTTACCCGATGGCCCAAAAGGGGCAGGCAAAGAAAGCCTTGCGCGTCGCGCATCTATCATCAGCCTCTGGTGATACATTTTCAGATATTGTGTTATTTGTCTGTGCGCCCTTTCTTGCCATCGTAGTTGAATCCTATTTAGACCTGCCTGAAAAAACAGCGCTACTTATCTTATCGCTTAGTTTTATTGCGGCGGTCATTGGCGGCTCGCCGGGCAAGGGGCTTATTTCTATTGGCTTGGGTCTGATGGCTGTTTATGTCGGGACAGGTGAGGATTTTTATCCACGATTATCGCTTGGCAGTAATGAGCTTGCGCGCGGCTTTCCCATTACCACAGCGGTTTTGGGCGTTCTGATTATCGGGGCTGTGTTCAAAGGGTTGGACGAGATTTGGCGCACCGGCCCGCAAAAGGCAAAAGCACAAACTATCACAGCAGAAGGTGATCAGCGTTTGCGCTGGCCAGAGATAAAAAGCATTCTGCCGCATATTGGCAAATCAGCCCTTATTGGCACAGCTATTGGCGCGTTGCCGGGTATTGGCTCAACGCTTGCCGCCACGCTTGGCTATACGGTGGGCAGGCGCCGGCATCAGAAATTCAAAAAACCAGATGAAGGCGATTTTGGGTCTGGTGTACCAGCCGGTATCGCGGCAACAGAAGCGGCCAATAGCTCGGTGTCCGGTGCGAATCTTATCCCTGTTCTTAGCCTTGGCATTCCGGGAAATGCGGCGGCGGTGTTCCTTATTCTTGCGACAGATTCTATTGGCGGCCTCAATCCCGGCCCATCTGTTTTCAAATTTACCGAGACAAGCGTTAATACTGAATTGGTAGCGGTTTTCGGTCTGTTTACCTGTATGACGCTTGCCAATTTATTTAATTGGACGATTGGCGGTGTGTTCATGCGCTCTATGGGCTTTATGATACGCATTCCAAAGCAGCTTTTACTGCCATCAGTGTTGTTGCTGACACTCACAGCTATCTATGTGCAGGAAACGCGCATTGAGGCGATATGGTTCGCGCTTGGTTTTGGGGTATTGGGTTATATCATGCGCCTGTTGGCTATATCGCCCCTGCCATTTGTTGTGGCCTTTATTTTGGGTAAAACCTTGGAGGAAACAGCCAGACAAGCCTATTCAGCAACAGGGAATGACCCTTTCTACTTGTTTAACCATCCTATCGCTGCGGTATTTATGGCGATGTCGCTTGGTGTGATTATCTATTCTTCTAGAAAAACGAAAGACAGAGCATGACAAAGCCAAATATCATTCTAATCTCAGCAGATCAACATCGTGCCGATTGCTTTGGCTTTAAGGGCCGTAAGGTCAAAACGCCCAATTTGGATAAATTGGCTAGCGAGGGAACAGTTTTTTCAAACGCCATTACGCCGTGTGTTGTTTGTATGCCGGCGCGCTCATCTATTCTGACAGGTCAGTTGCCGCGCACCCACGGTCTGCATGATAATGGTATGGATTTGGACAGTGAGATTGGTGAAGCTGGTTTTGCCGGTACTATGGCAAATAATGGCTATCAGTCGGCCTTTTTTGGCAAGGGGCATTGGGTGCGTTGTATGACGCCGCCAACAGACCATCCAGAGAATGTTCACGGCTCTGAGCAATATGGTGATGATTGGTTTGGGCCTTATATGGGGTTTGAACATGTTGAGATGATGATCCTAGGCCATAATTGGTTTCCGTTTGAAAAGCCGCCACGTGGCCTTCATTATGAAAAATTCATCCATGATACTGGTCGCGGGGATGAATTACAGGCGCTTTACTGGCAAAAGGGCCGCGATACAAAAGGGGCCGCACAAACATGGCATTCGCAATTGCCTGTTGAGTTTCATAATTCAACTTGGACAGGTGACAGGGCCGCTGAATGGATCAAAAATGGCCGTGATGATGAGAAGCCATTTGTGACATGGATTAGTTTTCCTGACCCGCACCACCCCTTTGACTGTCCTGAGCCTTATTCAACGATGCATGACCCGGCAGAGGTAGATTTGCCAAAACATCGGGTGCGTGATTTCGATAAACGGCCGTTCTGGCATCAGGCGGCCATGGAAAATGAGCCAACCGCTAGCCCTGAAATGGCAAAGGTGCGCAAGGAATATTCGCGCATCGAGCCGCAAACAGATGAGCAATTAGCCGAAATCATCGCCAATACCTATGGCCAGATCACACTGATTGATGAGAATGTTGGCAAGATCTTGCAAGCGGTGGAAGAGGCAGGGCTTTCTGATAATACCTATGTTATTTATATCTCCGATCATGGTGATTGGTTGGGCGATCATGGCATCATCTTGAAAGGCCCTATGCATTATGAGGGGCTTTTAAAGGTGCCGTTCATTGTGCGTGGCCCTGATGTGCCAGCTGGCGAGACGTGTGATGAGATTATCTCAACATTGGATTTGTCCGCGACCTTTATGGAGCTATCGCAAACAAGCCCGCAACTCGCCCAACATGGCACAAGCTTGGCACCCTTGATGCGGGGTGAAAATGCACCGCGCGATTATGCGCTGAACGAATGGTATTTGTCGCCAACGCGTGCAGGTGTGGAGCTTCATTTGCGCACTGTGAGCACAAAGACGCATAAGCTAACAATCGATGAATTGTCAGGTGTGGGCGAAATGTATGATTTGGTCGCTGACCCTTATGAGATGGAGAACATCTTTGATGCGCCAGAGGCGGCGACAATTCGTGCAGAGCTTTTGTGTTATATCGCGCAAAGACCTGATGATATGCGCCCTCTTAGAGTCTCAACAGGCGGCGGGTAAGCCGAGAGACGGGGGATTACCGCCGCTGGAAAGGTTTTCTTAAAGGCGGCGCCCTCTTTTAAGATCGCGTAGCACAATTTCGGAACGGACCTGCCCAATGATTTTTTGCGGCAATAGACGCTCATGGATGAAATCAGCAAAGCGCTCTAGGCTCTCACATTGCACGATAAGCACATAATCGGCATCGCCCGAGACCGAAAATGCATCTGCAATTTCATCATGACTAGCCAGCATAAGGCCAAAATCCTTGGCGTTTTCCTCACTGTGCGAATGGAGATTTACCCGTACCACTGCCCGCAAATTCAGCCCCATAGCTGATGCGTTGAGGCGCGCCTGATAGCCCTCGATAATCCCCTCAGCTTCCATCTTGACGCGTCTTCGCGAACATTGAGAGGGAGATAAATTTACCACCTCACTTAATTGCGCATTTGTCAGGGCGCCATCTTTTTCCAAGGCGCGTAAAATGGTTAAATCATATGGATCAAGAGAAATTGTCATAAAACTCTCATTTAGTGCAAAAATTATGCGTTTTATCTCTCAAGGTACAATATTTTACAAATAATTTGTATAAAAATGCACATAATATCTTCTTAAAGCAGTTTTTTAGGAGGAAAAAATGGGCCCATTTCCGCATTACACCCCGCGCGCAGAGATAAGTGTTGATAATCCAGCAGGCACTGATGGTTTTGAATTTGTCGAATTTGCCCATCCAGAAACTGATCAATTACGCGATTGTATCTCGAAAATGGGCTATAGCCATGTCGCCACGCATAAGCGTATGAATGTGGAATTATGGCAGCAAGGCGATGTGTCTTATCTCATTAATGCTGAACCAGATACACATGCGGCTGAATTTGCGCGTGAACATGGCCCTTGCGCCTCATCTATGGGCTGGCGCGTTGTGGATGCGCAACATGCCTTTGACCATGCGGTTGCGAATGGCGCGACGCCTTATGAAGGAGAGGGCAAGGTGATGGATGTGCCAGCGATTATGGGCATTGGCGGGTCACTGATTTATTTCCTGGATAATTACTCTGAGCGCAGTGTGTATAATGAGGATTTTGACTGGCATAGTTTTGCCCATCCGCAAGGTGTTGGGTTTTTCTATCTTGATCACCTGACCCATAATGTCTTCAAGGGCAATATGGATAAATGGTTCAAATTCTATGGTGATTTGTTCAATTTCAAAGAAATTCGCTTTTTTGATATTCAAGGCAAGCATTCAGGGCTTTACAGCCGCGCTCTAACCTCGCCTTGTGGCCGTATCCGTATCCCGCTTAATGAAGATAGGGGCGAGGAAGGGCAGATTGTCAATTATTTGCGGAAATATAAGGGGGAAGGTATCCAACATATTGCCGTAGGCGCGCATGATATTTATGGCTCTGTAGAGGCTATTCATGACAAGGGTGTGGCCTTTATGCCTGGTCCGCCTGAGGCCTATTATGATTTATCCCATGACCGTGTGAAGGGGCATAAGGAGCCTGTCGAGCGGATGAAAAAACATGGGATTTTAATCGATGGCGAAGGCGTGCTAAATGGCGGCGAGACCAAGATCTTGCTTCAGATTTTCTCTAAAACCGTTATTGGCCCTATCTTTTTCGAATTCATCCAAAGAAAAGGTGATGATGGCTTTGGTGAGGGGAATTTCAAAGCTTTGTTTGAGAGCATAGAAGCAGAGGAAATCGCCAATGGTGATTATGCTGCCAAAAGCGGGGCCTAGCGCGCGTAAAACAGACGGCTAGCGGAGGCGTTCATTTATCACGAAGCTTGCGCTTTAAACCATTATCCTATTGCGGGTCCATTCCATAATGGGGCGTGTTAAGCTGGTCGATACCTGAGCCTGGTGCGTTATAGAGGATTTTTGTATAGCCGCGCACGCCTAGTTGGGTTGTCGAGATGTCATTAATATCACTTTGCTGTGCGTCATAATAAAAGGACGCGCTCATTTCGGCCGTTACTTGATCAGACGGGTCAGTTGTGGATGTAAAGGTTGTTAGAACCTCTTGATGATAACGTGATTCAAGCTCTCGGTAATTACTCACTGACGATAAAGTGCCGCTTGTATATTTTAATTGTCCAAGCGGTATTTCACCAGAGCTAACGCTGAGATCTTGAGAGCCGTAACCCGGCTTATTAAAGGTATAATCAGACGAAAACTCAAATTCCATATCTGAAAAATCGATTGATAAAGTTGTATCCACATCGGCTGAACAGTTGGTACAATGGCTACCAGAGACATGGGTGGTGGTTTGTCCCATCGCCGTAAAGACCGCTGTGCCTGTGCCAAGTTGGGCGGCTAGATCATTCCAGCTAGAGCTTGTCCAGCCAGATTGTAGTGTGCTTGTGGCAGTGTAAAGGCGTGAATTATCAAGTGTATCAGCGTTATTGCCGGTACCATCCCCATCACTATCAGCGCTCTCGCCTGCGTCTAACGGGAAGGCATCAGCGCTATCAGCGACGCCGTCACCATCATCATCTGTATCGACAATATCCAGCGTGCCATCACCATCTGTATCAAGCGTATCTTGTGTCAAAGGATTGGGGTCAAGGCTATCAGCGACGCCGTCACCATCATCATCTGAATCCGCATTATTGCCAATGCCATCCGCATCTGTATCAATGGTCTCTGTGCTATTAAGCGGGAAGGCGTCAGAGCTGTCGGTCACGCCGTCACCATCATCGTCTGTATCAACGATATTCAGCACCCCATCGCCGTCCGTGTCTAGCGTATCATTCACTAAAGGGTTGGGATCATTGCTATCAGTCACCCCATCACCATCATCATCTGTATCAGCATTATTGCCTATACCGTCACCATCTGTGTCGGTGGTCTCACTGGCGTTCGCTCACAAGTACCAGCGCGACATGTGGATGGCGTTTAAGCACCGCCGTGACTGCATGATGCAGGTTGGCGGCTTCGCTAGCTACAAAGACTTCGGTATGAAGCCTATGGACCAGATCACCGCAATCGATTGCATAGCTTATCGCGGTTACTTGCAGTCTACGGGTATGAGCAACGGTACAGTCAATCGACACATGTCCGCTGTATCAGCTTGCTTCAGGTTCGCAGTCGAAGAGTTGCAGATCATGGCGAACCGACCAAGGGTTGCACTGCTCAAAGAGCGGAAGCCCAACACCCGTGCGTTCACTAAAGATCAGGTGCGTGGCCTGATTGCGTTCTTCGAGAGCGAAGGTCATCTGTGGGTGGCCAACATGGTCAAGGTAGGTTGTCTGACTGGTATGCGTCAGGGTGAGATTGTCTCACTGCCGATATCGGATATCGAGTGGTTCCCAGAAGAGCGTGAAATCTACTTGCCACCAGAGATCACCAAAACCATGGAAGGTAGACGGGTTAATCTAGCCGCTGAGGGGGCCTGGGAAGCCGCAATACAACTACGGGATACAATTGGGCGTGAGTTCACCCACAAACGCTTCTACGACCGTTGGAACGACGCTAAGAATGAAATGGGCTTCCATGGTCAGGATTGGTTTAAGTTCCACGCGACTAGGCACTTTGCTGCAACACAGATGGCAGCTGCTGGGAAGAACGCTCTGACCGTAGCTGACCAGCTGGGCCACGCCAGCCTCTCCACAACACAAAAATATTACTACGGTGACGCTAAGGCACGGGCAGGGGGTACGTCTGCATTGTCGCTCTAACTTACCGCCCACACTAGAAGTGAAAGGTCATCGATGTATTTCGGTGGCCGCACTTTGAGGTGCCTTTTATATGTCATCACAGCCGCATTTAATCAAGCGGTGATTTCACCGAAATGCCGCTGTCAGGCTGCACCCCGGCAAGCCGTGATTTCAATTTTGCCACTTCATCATTAAGCCGGGTAATTTCGCGCTGCTGGGCATAGACTTCTTCGCCCAGCTGGCTTAGCTCGGCCTGCATGAAGGCGAGTGATTCCTGAAGTTTCTGCATATTTGTCTCCGTCATCCTGTGGCGCTCATCTGTCCGGATGGAATATCGTCGGCAGGCTGGCAAAGCCGCAAATCGTGTTGTTCATTACCGGCACCGCATCGCGGGTTTCCACCCGGGCAACGCGCGGAATCATCGCCCGCAGCAATGACAGGATTTCCATTTGTGCCAGATGCATGCCAACGCAGGTATGAATGCCATGCCCGAAACCAAGATGATCCGTGACCGTGCGGGTGACGTCAAAACGGTCAGGGTCGGCAAAGACCCTTTCATCACGGTTTGCCGATGCATACAACATCATCACGCGCGCGCCTTTGGGAATGGCGATGCCATCTATTTCCAGACCACGGCTGGTAATGCGCGCAAAAGAGCGTATCGGCGTGCCAAGCCGGATCGCCTCGCTTACCGCCACACGCGCCTGTTCAGGCTGGCGGCGCAAAATCTGCCATTGATCGGGGTTCTGCGATAATAACAGCACCAGATGGCCAATGGCGGAGATGGTGGTGTCGAGGCTGGGGTTGATATAGTCACGGATCACAAAGGGCGCCAGGTCACCTGGCAATTTGCCGGAATCAACAAGATCAAAAACGCGGTGGCTCCAACTGCCGGGTTTCACCCCGTCCGCCGTCAGAAATTTGCTGACAAAGCTGCGCATTTCCTTGATTGCTTCGATACCGCGCTGCCCGCGCTCATTCTGGATGCCGGCAACATCAAAGGCCGCCCCCGCCCATTTCAGCATGTTCTGTTTGCCAAATTCCGGTAGACCAAGAAGATCCCGCACAACCGTCAGCGGCAGAAAGCTGGCAAAATCGGTAACGGCGTCAAATTCGCCGCCCACCATCAGCCCGGTGACCAGATCATCCGACAGACGTTCGAAATTTTCGCGCAGATCCTCAATCGATTTCGGCATCAACGTTGGCAGCATCGCCTTGCGCATACCGGTATGGCGCGGCGGGTCCGAGGCGACAACATTACCGCGCTGTAGTCCAGAGCCAAAATCATCGGCAGACACCCCTTCGCCGCTGATAAAATCGGCGTGATTGCGCAAGGCGTCCTTGACCGTTTTATGATGGGTAAAGGCGTAATTGCCAAGCTGGGGAAGATAGACAACCGGCCCCAGCGCCCGCATCGCCGCATAATGGGGAACAGGGTCCGCAATCACCTCATCCGCATAAAAGGCAACATCATATTCGGGAGCGGTTCTCGCAGCACACATTATCTAATACCCATCACGTTCAACATTCCGGCCATCGCCAACACAGATATCATTGGAAACATATCCAACCAGAGCGGTTATGTCGTCAGCCACGACCTTTTTTTTAGCTGCTCCAGCAAAGTGTCCACCCATAGTATTATAACTATGATACGCCCATTGCTAATGTTCCTGTTTTGTTCTAATTTAGCAGAACGCTCGATGCATAGACATTGAACGCTCAAAGCATGGCTCCGGCGACACTGTCGCTTTCACGCACCCAGGTGCGTCTCCGGTCCGGATAGGACACCTTCCAAACGCCTCAGCTAACTGGGGTCACTTATGCACGAACCGCTGTTGGTTCGATTGGAACGGAGAGAAACATGCTTAATGAAACCTTTACTGACTTTGCCCATAAAGCCTTCGGTGTCGATGGTCCCTTTGATTTCACTGTTGCTGAAATCGATTGGGGTCTGGAGTGGTCGATGACCCGTCACCCTGAGATGGAAGACATGTCAGACGATGACCTTTGCATGGAAATCGCCACGCTGATGTGGATGGGCTGCGATGCGGCTCGCGACCATGACTCCATGATGTTGATGTCCCCATCTGTTGTCGAGAAGATGGACCAAATCAGAGGTGATTTCGATCTGAAGTGGGGGGATGAGTAGATTTTCCGAGTGGGTGCCCAGTTGATTTCATTAGATTTTAACTGGGGTCACTTATGCACGAACCAATCCCGGTTCTTTAGTCCACTAAGGAGATTACATCATGATTGCACTTAACGATAACACCACAGCTTCTTTGGTTTCAGCTTACAACGACGACGTAGCTGAAGTTCAGTTCCAAACCGTTCAGAACGTAGCGTCTTGGGATGGTCAAACCACTCGGACATTGATGTCTGACCTGATTACGGAGGCGAAGAATGACAATTCCCCGACCAGAGCCGCATAAAAACGGGGGTTATCCCCAAAATCACCGCAGTTCACATTTGTTACACCCTTTTGTCCTATTGTGGACATAGGGTGCGGTCGAACGACGAAAAAAAAGGCCCATACCAGCATTAACAAGTGTTAGCTTTTGTTTTTACTGAGAAGCAAAGGAGCGGCAAATGAGACATCATTTAACATAACTATTCGGGCTGGCCTTTATAAGCTTAACTGGCTGCTACGCTAGTCAACTCACCCAAGCAAACCTCGATACTGCACCTTCGTTGTTTGAAAGTACTCAGGTTTCAGAGGGTAGGATTTGTCAGAACGCCTATGGTTATAAGCTAGGTACTGTGCAGTTTGGAAACTGTGTAGAACGAGCATTAGAGAAACGGCGTGCTGCAGGTGCAAGTGTTGATATCGGTGCTACATTGCAGATGATGCAGAACACGATGGGCTATCAAACACCTAAGGTTTACCAACAAAATCCGGTAGCAACCACACCATCGATACCAAATTCACCTTACAGGAAACAATACTTAAGGGAATACACCCAAGGTAACTATAAATACTGTTACTACCAACAAGGGCAAGCCGTACTGATGGACACCATTGAGCAGTGGCGAACTTGTCCTAGGTATTAGTAAAGGTCGAAAAAAAAGCCCACACCAGCGTTAATAAGTGGAGGACATATTGATTATGATGAAAGTAATGGCACTCGCAGCGTCAATATTTGTACTTGCAGGTTCAGCACAAGCGGCAGCAGAGGAACTTTTGATGCTGGGTGCCGAAACAAGCGCTTGCTTCGAGGTGTTTGTCGCAGCCAAAAATAGCGACGGGGCAACCATACTCGAAGATAAATCGGGTGGAGCTTTGAAGCGATACATCATGATTACCGGCGTCGCGTATTATGACTTCACCATCAGCACAAAAACTGAAATTGTAACCTGCTATTATGCGGTTCCCTGATAGGGTTAACGAAAAAAAAGCCCACACTAGCGTTTACGGGTTGGCTGCCTTGCAGGGAAACTCGCTGAACAGGCGTGTGACCAAAGTTGTTCGCGTGGGACTCAAATTTGAAAAACAGACACCCCCACGGGTTTAAGACAATCAGTGGTTTCAAAAATGGGACTAAAGGAACCAATTAATTGTTGTAGTTTTCAGAAATGAATTCGTGCACCACAACACCTCGTGATCCAACAACCTTTGTTGTTAAGCCTTCCACCGCAGGGAGGTAATACTTTTCCAAGAGTTTTTGACACTGGGTGTAAGCTTTCTGATCCCGGTATTCGAAAATTATGCCAACCCTATGCGACTGCTCTTTGTTCCAGATTTGGGTAACAACTCTCCGAAGCATACCGGCGTCAGTGAATAGTTTGATGACCTCTGGTGTGAAGGCTTTTTCTTGCCTGAGTAAGTAGAGTTCCAATTGCTCTTTGGTTGTAAAATCACGAGTAGAGTAATTAATCATTGATACGTTTGTCATAGCTGATCAGAATTTCCCTTTTCAATTAGATACGCAAACCTTAACAACGGGACGAACTCGTGACAACGCTGCATGACGAAAAAAAGGCCCACACTAGCGTTAACTAGTGTGAGCCTAAGCAGCTACTAAGCAGCGACGGTCTTATGTTGGCTGCCATCGTTCTCTGCGGTTCGCATCATCAATGCTCTCCAACTGTGTGGGTATAATTCAGCACAGTAATCATTGATGCCTTGTGCAATGACCTGGGTTTCTTCTTGTGTATGCGGGTCAAGGCGTTGGCTACACACCCTTGCAAAGGCGTGCAGTGAGCCTGACCAATACCATTCGGTCATCATGGTCTGCGGTAAGATCATTCGGGCCATCTCTGGTGCAACCCCGGTATTGATCAGTGTCTTGTAGTTTTTGTAAGCAAGCAGGTGGGTTTGCTCCGTCCTACGCTGCTGGCTTGTTCACCATAATGTGTTAGCTGACCTCGCCATTTCGATTGCCGATGGTAAAGATGGTAAGTTCCAAATCACCACTTGTCCCCACGAAGACCCACGTTGGCCAGAGGTTGAGAACAATTGTGATGGTGTGAAGCCTAACCGCTCACAGGTCGTGAACAAGGACCTGAAATGTGTCCCGCAGTACATCGAATATCACAAGAAAATCCAAGCAAAATTAGACGAAATAGACGGCCTGAAAGCGGCTGAGTAAATAGTCGCTTGCCCTTACGAGGGACAATCACGACTAATCGCTTGTCTTTTTAGCACAGTCAAACCCACGTCAAGCTATGACGATACCACCGGTGTAACCGATGATCACGCCCGAAAACAGCGGCATCAAGCGACAACTATGGGGTTGCATGGTGATTCGGGGTGTAATAGAATCTTGGACAAGCGATGACTGGGACAACTAATCGCTTGACGAAACCGCTCCACAAAGGGCAAGCGATTAATCCTGAATATGTAGGAAAATGGCTCCCCGGGACGGATTCGAACCGCCGGCCAAGCGATTAACAGTCGCTTGCTCTACCGCTGAGCTACCGGGGAAAAGCCTGAGAGATTTATACAGCACAAAATCGCAGATGCAATAGAGTTTGTATAAAAAATCACACTATTTTTAACCCTACAATTTGAGCGGCTGCCGCGTTTATTGCTGCTTGGTCCAAAGCGCCGCCATCAATTGTCGCAATGACTTTATGTTCACGGCTCCCTGAAGAGCGTTCATAGGCCGGGTCGTAATGATCATTTAGCAATGCTCCAACAAATGCGGGCCAGTCATTTGCCGCTATTTGTGTGCGCCAATTTGCAACCACTTCATGGCCAAGGCGCGATACAGACCAATCCAACAGGGGATCAAGGCGGCTAGGGTCATTGATAATATGGTCGTAATCCTTGATCAAAAAGCCAATGCGGGCGTTAAGACTGGCATCAATCGCAATTGTACTAGTGCCGCGCATCGCCGCCCATAACGCCGCTGGCACATGAATCTGGCCGACTTTATTGCTCTCTGCCTCGATAAATACCGGCTTGGCTGGGTCCAGGTCGCGCAAGATGGCGCATAGCTGTGATTCAAATTGACGTTGTGCCGGTTGGGGGGCGGCAGGCTCTGGTCCCAATAGCGAACCGCGATGGCTTGCCAATCCCTCTAAATCGATGATCTGCGCCCCCTGATCCAACGCCGCACGCAGAATATGGGTTTTGGCCGTTCCTGTGCGCCCACGAACGACAATGAGCTTTAGCGTGGGTGGAACGTTGTCCAGCATGGTAAGGACGGTTTTTCTATAGGCCTTATAGCCGCCTTCAATGACCGCTGATTGCCAGCCGATTTCACTGAAAATCCGGGCCATGGAACCGCTGCGCTGACCGCCACGCCAGCAATAGATCAGCGGTTTGAAATGGCGCGGGGCGTCTTGCAATTTGGTTTGCAGATGTTCAGCGATGTTTTTCGCTACCAAGGCCGCTCCCGCACGCTTTGCGTCAAACGGGCTGACTTGCTTGTACATCGTGCCAATTTCGGCTCTTTGCTGGTTATCGAGAACCGGCATATTGACCGCCCCCGGAATATGATCCTCGGCAAATTCGGCAGGTGAGCGCACATCGATAATCATATCGGCAGGGTAGTCATGCCATTCGGTAACACGGGTAATTGGCGCCGACATTAGCCAGACCTTCCTTTTTTGAAATCATCATTCACCGCAAGATCACCGGTGATACCAAGACCAAATTTGTTATGGTTAATCGTACCAATGATGGCGGCCTTGTGCCCACTAGCGGTTAAATCATCGATAATCGCATCGGCACATGACGCCTCTATGATCGCCAGCAAACCACCGCTGGTTTGGGGATCAAACAGGATTTCGGCCTGTGGATTATCTGCTAACCGAACCGCCGCACGGTTCTGATCATGCAAGCTGGATTTGATGCCGCGCGCCAATAGGGCGCTCGCCCCAGACAAGACCGGTAAATTGGCCAGATCTATCGTTGCCCCAGTTACGCCGGCGCGATCTATCAAATTTTGGGCATGGCGGGCCAAACCAAAGCCGGTCACATCCGTTATCCAGCAATCACCGGCATGGGCTTTGATTGCTATCGCTGCGGCATCATTACACCGCTTCATTTCATCAATCGCGGTGGCTACGGATGGGGCGGAGGCGGCAAGTTGCATATGCCCAGCCATAATCACGCCAGACCCTAGTGGCTTGGTCAAAACAAGCACATAATCGGCATCTGGCCGCAGGGCTACTGGTGCGCCGATGAGGTGCCCTGTTACGCTATATCCCGCCGATATTGTGTCACCTTCACTGGTATGCCCACCGATCAATTTAACCCCGGCGGCACTTGTTGCTATCAATCCACCTGCCAGTATCTGGGTCAGCTGGTTCTGTTGTAGATCGGCCCTTGCCGCCGATAAATTAATAATGGCCAACGCCGTCTTTGGCACCGCATTGGCGGCATATAGGTCACTCAAGGCATGCACCGCGGCAATCTGCCCAAAGACAAAGGGGTCCGAAACAATTTGTGAAATCACATCGACTGATTGCACCGATGCACCGTTATGCGCCGGAATAACCGCGCTATCCTCGCCAAGTCCCGGATCCGGCATCAAATCAGGGTCGGCCCCCATCGAAACAGCAAGATCAATCGCATCCTGCATGGCGTTCGCTAACGTCTCATGACCCGTTTTGGCCCCACACCCCATGCAACGCATCGCGTCAAAGACAGGATCATTTGATCGTGCGCCACCTTGCCTAATGCGCGGCGTATTAATGCCTGAAAGGGGCGCGGGCGCGGGAGGAGGCGGCATTTTCAAATCTTGGTATATTGCCATCCAACGCCGGTCAATCCAGCATTTCAAGCGCCACCACAGCCAAGATTTATGGGCTCTGTCACCGCGTGACGCGATTGCCTTGCCGTCACCAGTGCCAATTAACGCCAGATAGCGTTT
>CBFHOS010000026.1:0-25196 GCA_965657645.1 Puniceispirillaceae bacterium (SeqCode)
TCGGGTCATACATTGGCGCAGAAACGAGCGATAGAACCTCGCCAGTTTTGATATCCATCACCACGGCGGCGCCAGACTCAGCAGGAGTAAGCGCGCCCTTTTCATCACGCAGGATCAGATTATCACCAACGGCAATATGCTGACGAATTTCGGTATTAGTCGACATGGCCCGCTGTGCCTCGGGTAAGGCTAGGTCAACGGTTTCAGCGCGCCCACGCCGCAATGTGCTGGCCGCATGTAGTTGAACACCAATATCCAAAGCTAGCTGGATGTCGGAGCCGGGCAGCGGGCTTAGATCTTTGATAACCCGAATGGGACGACCACGAGCATTCACCTCAACCCGTTCATTACCCGGATTGCCGCGCAATTGTGACTCCAACGCATACTCCACCCCGATCTTGCCAGTAGCCAAATCAGGCAAATCCTGTAGCGCGGCGTTATTATCTATTTCGCGCTGGGTAACGGGCGACACATACCCGGTCACATGGCCGGTTAGCGCACCTTGGGGATAAATCCGGCGCAATGATTTCTTGAACGTGACCCCCGGCAAATAGGCCGATCGCACGGCCAATCGCGCCAATTCACGCTGGGTCAAATCACTGCGGATCGAAATAGGCCGGAAAGATGGATTTTTCTTTGCTAACGCCAGCGCATCCGCCTGTGCACTCTCTGGCAGATCAATCAATTCGGCGAGTTGGCGTAAAACCTTACGAAGATCTTTGGCATAGAGCGGTGTTACCTGTAATTCGTAGAATTCCGCATTACCGGCCAGCAAGCGCATTTCCCGATCAAATACACGGCCACGCTGGGGGGGGACCACCCGACTATCAAACTGATTACGATCGGATAGGCGCTGATACCGGTTATTCTGCGCCACCTGTAGTTGGTACAGGCGCCCGCCCAAAAACGTCATGCACAATAATTGCGCACCGCCTAGAACAAGGCTTCGCCGCGACATCACCTTGCGGTATTCACGATCCTTGTTACGTCTCGTCTTCATGACGATTTCATCCGTTGCAGCACAGCGGCAATCGCCGCGAAGATCACATAGCCAATAGGGAATATTATTAACGTCGATCCCAATTGAAACAATAGCGGCGTGCCTGATGGTATCGCCAGATTAATCAGCGAAAAGATGATGAACTGGAATAGCGTAACGATTGTCACCATGATGGCGAAATCCGTCCAAATCTCCATGAACTCGCTTTGCAACAACCGTGGCCGCCGATATTGCATGACATATAGCACCATCATATAGGCAATAGCACGGCCACCCAACAAATCAGAAAACAATAGATCACTAACAATTCCGATCAGGAAGGCCGCGATCATCGGCACAAATTTTTCAAAATGCAGCGACATCCAATAAAGGAAAATCAACGATAATAGTGGCGTGGCCCCATAGAAAATACTCCATAGCCCCAAACTGCCTTCAAAGATAACAAGGGTAATGCCAAACACTGCCACGAGAAATTGGACCGGCAAATCAGAGCCGAATTCAGCCTGTTCAAAATACTGGCCGGTCTTGCCGGTCACACCATTATTGCCCGGGCTCTTTTTCACTGGCGCACCCCTTGAGAGTTCATCCCTTCAAGCAAACGCGTATTCTCGTCAATTGGCAATGGCGTGTAATAATCACCAAGCGAGAGATCATTGGTATCAATACCGTCAACACCGCCGGTCAAAACCGACACATAGCTAAGGTTCCGGAAATCAACAGCCGGAATGACCCGCACAAAATCATCCTCAACCAAATCAACACGGCCAACCGGCACACCAGAGGGCAAAACCCCGCCATGCCCGGAGGTTAAAACCAACTCACCAACCTGCGGTTTGGCCTCGTCAGGCAAAAAGGCCAGCTCCAAATGCGTACCATTTTGTCCAATGGTCAGGCCTGGCCACGAAGACGAGGCAAGGATAACCGGAATGCGGGCGTTAATGTCACTAATCATCAATACCCGCGAATAGGCCTTGCCAACATCGACCACTAGGCCAACCAGACCATCCGCGGTCACCACTGGGTTACCAGCCCGAATACCATCATCCAGGCCATTTGATATCAACACAGTATGGGCAAAACTACCGCCGGGCGCCGTTACAGCACGCGCCGTTAATGGCACTCTGTTCTCTGGCGCTACGGCACCGGTAACACTGCGTAATTGGCGGTTTTCACTCTCGAGGATTTCGGCCCGCCGGCGCCAGCGTTTTAGCAGTTCGTTCTCAGCCTGTAGACGCACATTTTCCGCCCTTAAGGACGCCACGGTGCGAATACCAGTTACCATCGTTGCCACGCCGCGTGCGGGCGCCGATATCAGGTCAACGATAGGTGCTAGAAAATCATTTGCGCCCATCCGCGCATTACGCAGGGCCGCGATATCAGCCTTGCCCAGAAACATGAGCGAAAAACTGAATACGATTAGACATACATTGGCAATCCGACGCTGCCTGATCTTGGCTCTATCAGAAGCCCGCATCGGATCTCACCTATGCCCCAATCAGGACGTTCCGCAGTGTCTTTAACTCTTCCAGACACCGGCCTGTGCCAAGAGCAACACAGCTTAACGGATCTTCGGCAATCGAAATTGGCAGGCCAGTGGCATCACGAAGAACACCATCGATATCACGAAGCAATGCACCACCACCGGTCATCACAATGCCCTTTTCAACGATATCCGCAGCCAATTCTGGTGGCGCCTGCTCTAGGGCCATTTTCACACCATCAACAATCTGGCGAACCGGATCGGAAATGGCTTCGGCAACCTGTGCTTCGGTAATAGTGATCTCTTTTGGCACACCATTAACCAGATCACGGCCACGCACTTCGATTTTCTTACCAGAGCTTTTTTCTGGCTTACGGGCGACACCGATATTCTTTTTGATCCGCTCGGCAGTTGCCTCACCAATCAACAAATTGTGGGTACGGCGCATATAGGCAATGATTGACTCGTCAATCTTGTCACCACCAACGCGCACAGAATGGGCAAACACGATATTACCAAGTGACAAAATAGCCACCTCAGTTGTACCACCGCCAATATCAACAACCATAGAACCAGACGGCTCGGTCACTGGCAGAGCGGCGCCAATAGCCGCAGCCATAGGCTCTTCGATGAGGAACACACGGCGCGCACCAGCAGCCTCGGCAGATTCCTGAATTGCCCGCCGTTCAACCGCAGTCGATCCAGATGGCACACAAATGATTACCTGTGGGCTAGAGAATGAAAAACGGCCGTTAACCTTGCGAATGAAATGCTTAATCATTTCTTCGGCAACTTCAAAATCGGCGATAACACCATCAGCCATCGGCCGGATCGCACGAATATTGCCGGGTGTCTTACCGAGCATGACCTTGGCTTCTTCACCAACCGCCAGTACCTGGGTTTTGCCCCGCACCTCAGCCATGGCAACGACAGACGGTTCATCGAGAACGATGCCGCGCCCTTTTACATAGACCAGAGTGTTAGCAGTACCGAGGTCAATACCAATATCGGCAGAAAACATACCTAAAACTGCACCAAACATCGAGGAACTCCCAAAGGATCAAGAAACCGGAAAAAGCCGGTATGGATATTTAATATTATTAACAACAAAATAACAGAACAAAGAGCCGGAGCCCTCTGTTCTATTTGGTGTAAATCATAATTGCGGCAAAATCTAGTTCTTCGCTTTATCAACCAGACGGTTTGCACCAATCCAAGGCATCATACCGCGCAACTGCTCACCAACCTGCTCGATTGGGTGCTCTGCGTTCCGGCGGCGTGTCGCGAGGAAGCTAGTCTGGCGAACCTTGTTTTCCAGCATAAAGTCGCGGGTAAAGCGGCCAGACTGGATGTCATCAAGTACACGCTTCATCTCAGCCTTAGTCTCGGCTGTAATGATCCGTGGGCCAGTGACATATTCGCCATATTCAGCCGTGTTTGAGATTGAGTAATTCATGTTGGCAATACCGCCCTCATAAATCAGGTCAACAATCAGCTTCACCTCGTGGAGACACTCAAAATAAGCCATCTCAGGAGCGTAACCAGCCTCGACCAATGTCTCGTAACCAGCCTTGATCAATTCTACAAGACCACCACAAAGAACGGCCTGCTCGCCGAACAGGTCGGTTTCACATTCCTCTTTGAAAGTTGTCTCGATGATGCCTGAACGACCACCACCAACGGCAGACGCATATGACAGACCAATGTCATGGGCGTTGCCAGAAGCGTCCTGATGAACAGCCAACAAGCATGGAACACCGCCACCGCGCACATATTCAGAGCGAACAGTGTGGCCAGGGCCCTTTGGTGCAACCATAAATACGTCGATGTCACCACGTGGCATGATCAGGTTAAAGTGAACGTTAAGGCCATGCGCAAAGGCAATGGCCGTGCCCGGACGAATATTCGCGGCAATTTCATCTTCATAGATGTCAGCCTGCAATTCATCAGGTGTAAGCATCATGACAACGTCAGCCCAAGCCGCAGCTTCGGCAACATCCATGACCTTGAAACCAGCTTCGCTAGCTTTGGCCCGTGATGATGAGTCGGAACGAAGAGCAACGGCAACCTCGGCGACACCGCTATCTTTCAAATTGGCGGCATGGGCGTGACCCTGGCTACCATATCCAACGATTACGACTTTCATTTTCTTGATCAAGCCGACATCGGCATCGCGATCATAATACACACGCATTGACAGTTTCTCCTCATATATAGGCCCCACATCTATCATGGGGCCATCAATTCTGCGTCTTCTTCACTGACACGCCAGAACAGCGCGCCTACTCGTAATTCTGTGAAATTCAATAATTTGCCACATGCATCCGCGGCAAACCTTAGGCGTTTATTTTGATTCTAGATCGATGCGGTTTCCACGCGATATAGCCGAAACCCCTGTGCGGGCAACCTCAACTTTACCTAGCGAGCGCATCAGATCAACAAAGGCGCCCACCTTCGATGAATTTCCTGTCACCTCAAATACAAAACTATTCAAGGTGCTGTCCAGTGTTCTTGCACGGAAAGTATCAGCAATCCGAAGACATTCGATACGATCATCGCCAGAATTGATGATCTTCACCAATGCCAACTCGCGTTCAATCGACTCTCCGCTCTCGGTAAGATCACAAACTGAATGGATCGGAACGAGGCGGCGCAGCTGTGCTTTGATCTGTTCGATAACCATGGGCGTGCCTGATGTCACGATGGAAATCCGCGAGATGGACTTTTCGTGGTCAGTCTCGGCAACGGTCAGGCTCTCGATATTATAGCCACGTCCAGAAAATAGGCCGATCACCCGCGCCAGCGCCCCTGGTTCGTCATCTACTAGCACCGAAATAATATGGGTTTCGATAATTTGATCTTTGGTCATTACATGTCCTCACCAGCCAAGCTGGTCTTGATATGGCCTATGGGCCTTATATTGGCTGGATTACACCAGCACCATACCTTCTTCAGAGATTGGCTTTGCCGCCTGATCTTCTGGTCCGAGCAGCATTTGATTATGGGCCGCACCAGATGGGATCATCGGGAAGCAGTTTTCTTCTTTTGCCACACGAATATCGGCAATAACCGGACCCGGCGTTGCCAGCATTTCGGCGATCACATTATCCAAATCATCGGCCGAGCGAGCCACCAAGCCTTTCATCCCAAAGGTATCGGCAAGCTTTACAAAATCAGGAAGCGAGTTGCTGTAGGATTCTGAATAGCGGCCACCATGGATCAATTCCTGCCACTGGCGAACCATACCCATCCATTCGTTATTGATGATGAACATCTTCACCGGCAGATTATATTGCGCCAATGTCGATAATTCCTGCATATTCATCATGAATGATGCCTCACCAGCGATATCGATCACCAAGGCATCCGGATGCGCGACCTGAACGCCCATGGCCGATGGCAAACCATAGCCCATCGTTCCAAGACCGCCCGAAGTCATCCAGCGATTCGGCTTTTCAAAGTCATAATATTGGGCCGCCCACATTTGATGCTGGCCAACCTCGGTGGTGACATAGGCATCTTTGTCACGGGTCATCTCGCAAAGACGCTTGATCGCATGTTGTGGCTTGATGATCGCACCAGACTGATCAAAATCGAGGCATTTACGCGCCCGCCAGCCATTGATTTCATCCCACCAGCTAGCCAGAGCAGCTTTGTCAGTTTTAACCGATTGCGCCTTTATTTCGGCGATCAGCATTTCCAGAATGCGGGTTGCATCACCAATCACAGCGTGATCAACCAACACGTTCTTATTCACTGATGATGGGTCAATATCACAATGGATCTTGACTGAATTAGGCGAGAAGCCAGCAATTAAGCCGGTTACGCGGTCATCAAAACGCGCCCCGATATTCAACATCACATCACAATCATGCATCGCCAAATTGGCCTCATAAGTGCCGTGCATGCCGAGCATTCCCAAAAATAGCGGGTCAGACGCCGGTAATGCACCAAGGCCCATCAGCGTCAAAGTCGTTGGCCAGCCGGTTAGATGGGCTAGTTCAGTCAGCAATTCAGATGCACGCGGACCGGAATTAATTATCCCGCCGCCACCATAGATAATCGGGCGCTTTGCCTTTTTCAGCATCGCAACCGCGGTTTTAATATCCGCCGGGTTTGGTTCTGTAGATGGGTTGTAACGGGCTTTTGCCTCGGTGTGAACCGCACTGCCCTCGCCCTGATAGGCATATTCGCCCATCAAGATATCTTTTGGCAGATCGATCAATACCGGTCCCGGTCGACCGGAACTGGCAACATGAAATGCCTCGATAACGGTCTTTTGCAGTGTATCGCCATCCTTCACCAAATAATTATGCTTGGTACAGGCGCGGGTAATGCCGGTTGTATCAGCCTCTTGGAATGCGTCATTTCCAATGAGATGCGTTGGCACCTGACCAGTTAGACAAACGACCGGCACAGAATCCATCAAAGCATCAGTCAATCCAGTGACCGCATTGGTTGCGCCCGGGCCAGATGTTACCAACACCACGCCGGTTTTACCGGTCGAGCGGGCATAACCCTCGGCGGCATGTACGGCGGCCTGTTCGTGGCGCACCAGAATATGCTTGATCTTGTTGTTCTTGAACAAGGCATCATAAATTGGCAACACCGCGCCACCCGGATAGCCAAACACCACCTCGACTCCCTCATCCTCGAGTGCCTTTAGCAATATCTCAGCGCCAGCCATCATCTTTGTCGCGTCTGCCTTATCTTTTGTCATGGTCGTCTACCTTTATCTCTCATCATCTAGCCAAAACCGTTAGTTTAGCCGGTGCCTTCGCGTGCCTGATCCACCAACCGGATGCCTGCAAAAGGGCATGTGAAACAACATACTGTCATGCAATGGGTGCGTTTCTGCCAGTTTTGGCAAGAAAGGTCAACCCTAAGTGATTATATCTGAAAAGATTTTTTTCAAAAACCTTTCCGAATATTTCTCATTGAGCTCTATTTTTGCATTAAAATTATTGCGAAGCCATGTCATTTGCCGTTTTGCGTAATGACGGCTATCCCGCTGTGCCAGCTCGATTGCCTTTTCGATTGATAGCTCGCCGCGATGACAGGCGAGCAATTCACGCACGCCCAGTGCCTTCATCACCGGCAAATCAGGATCAAGCTTACGCGCCCCAAGGGCTATGACCTCGTCCATCGCCCCCTCGCCCATCATTATCTCAAACCGGCTATTTATCCGTTGATACAATTCCTCACGCGGCGGCAATACCGCAATCGTGTGGGGATTGCCGGCTAGCATATATTCGTGGGGATCTTGTTGCCATGCGCTTATTGGGCGACCTGTTGCCCGCACCACGCCCATCGCCCGCACCAATCGTTGACTATCACCATCGAACAAACGCGCCGCCGTCACCGGATCATCCTTAGCCAGCGCGGCGCGAAACCGTGCACCGCCAATGGCGGCGAGTTCATCCACGCATTCGGCATGGATGGTGGCGGGCACATCGGGCATGGGGGCAATACCAAATTGGGCCGCATTTACATACATACCGGTCCCCCCAACCAGAATAGGGGTTTTACCGCGCGCCCTAATAGCGGCAAATGCATCGGCCGCTAGCCCAAGCCAGAGCCGAACAGAGGCCCGTTCAGCCCCGTCAAGAACGCCATAGAGCGTATGTTCACACCGCGCCTCATCCGCAACAGAAGGCCTTGCCGTAATTAGCCGCAAGTCTTGATAGATTTGCATCGAATCTGCGTTTACAATGATCCCATCAACGGCTTTGGCAAGATCTATCGCCAGCGCCGATTTACCCGACGCGGTTGGACCAGCAATGATGAAATAATCATCCGCTGTGATCGCATCACGCACGGCAAAATCGGTTTCTGGGGATGAAGGCGCCATGTTTTCTTCACGTCTCGTATTTCAGATGGGATATGTCTGCACTATGCATCAAGTTATGGTTTTTTCAACCTCTGCTTCGGCGATGACGCTGAATGCTGATCGGATTGCCTCTTTAACCGCCAATATCCCGAATTGTAGCGCCATAGAATGGTTATCGGATCACGCCGCCGAAATCATTATCGCACCGGAATCGTCACCGGAATTGTCACCGGAATTGTCGGCAAATGGTAAATCCACAGAAATAGACCTCGCCCCGATCCGTGAAATGGCGGATGAATGGCAAATTGACGTCAATCTGGTGACGGCTGACAATCGCCGCAAGATGCTGTTAATCGCCGATATGGATAGCACCATCATCGAGGGAGAATCTCTCGATGACATGGCTGAATTGGCAGGGCTAGGTGCGGAAATCTCGGCTATAACCGCGCGGGCAATGCGTGGTGAACTTGATTTTGAACAGGCGATAGATGCACGGGTTGGCATGCTTGCCGGACGATCCACCCAGCTATTTCAAACGGCGTTGGATGAAACCAAGCTTATGGCAGGGGCGCAACAACTGGTCGCAACAATGCGTGCGCATGGAGCCCATTGCTATCTGGTGTCTGGCGGCTTTACCGCCATTGCCGGACCGATTGCAACGCGCTGTGGCTTTGATGGATATCACGCCAATGAAATGATCATAGATGGCGATAGTTTCGCGGGAACCGTGGTAAAGCCGGTTTTAGGGCGCGATGCAAAGGCCGGGTTTCTGGCCCATTATTGCACCACACACAATCTTGATGCGGATGACAGCCTATGCGTCGGTGATGGCGCGAATGATTTAGGTATGCTCGAGGCGGCTGGATACGGCGTTGCCTATCACGGCAAGCCATTGCTACGCGCCGCCATTGATTTGCAATTCAACCATAGCGACCTCACCGGCCTTTTATATTTGCAGGGTTATCACCAGCGCGACTTTGCCGGCTAAGAAAAACGGGGACATTTAATGCCCCCGTTCTATTCGTTATCGCTTTTGTAGCTTTGCTTGGACCGATTTATTTCTCGGCAAACCCAATTTGCACAAAGCGTTCGCGGCCCTCGCGTTCAACCAGAATGAGGATGCCTGAGCGCCCTGATTCCTCGGCTTGCTGGATCGCAGTGGCTAGTTCTTCGGCGCCCTCAACCCGGCGCTGACCAAAGCGGCGAATGATATCCCCTTCGCTCAGGCCCTTGTCCAAAGCTGGGCTTCCCGGGATCACCTCGGTTACGACCACACCAGTGGTGCCATCTTCAAGACCGTATTCGGCGGCCAGTTCAGCGGTGATGTTTTCCACCGAAAAGCCAAGACTGCCAAAGCTTTGCTTGTCAGATTGCTGGTCCTTACCAACCAAGCCGACCAGCTCAGCCTTTTCACGCTCACCAAGAACCACGGTTACTGTCACTGGCTTGCCATTGCGGAACAGCTCTACGGTCGCATTTGAACCGACCTCTGTTTCCGCCACAATCCGCGGCAGATCGCGCATCTTCTCAATCCTTTTACCGTCAAAGCTCAACACCACATCACCCGGCTCAATGCCGGCGCTATCGGCTGGGCTGTTCTCGTTGACCGAGCTAACCAGTGCCCCCTCGGCCACTTCAAGGCCAAGTGTTTCGGCAATATCCGGTGTGACTTCCTGAATAAAGACACCGAGCCAACCACGGCGCGTTGTGCCAAATTCGGCCAACTGGCTAGACACACGCTCCGCCAATTTTGACGAGATCGCAAAGCCGATACCAACAGAGCCACCTGATTGAGAGAAAATAGCGGTGTTAATGCCAATGACTTCGCCATCGACGTTAAATAGCGGCCCACCAGAATTACCACGATTGATCGACGCATCTGTTTGGATGTAATCATCATACGGACCATTGCCGATATCACGGCCACGCGCCGATACGATACCGGCCGTCACTGTGCCACCAAGGCCAAATGGATTACCAATAGCCAGCACCCAATCACCAACACGAAGCGCATCGGAGTCACCAAATGCAACGGCTGTTAGCTTAGTATCACCCGGTTCGATCTTTAGAACGGCGATATCAGTTTCCTGATCCTTACCAAGCACCTTAGCCTTAAAGCTCTGGTCATCAGCAAGTGTTACGGTAATTTCCTCGGCATTCTCGATCACATGGAAGTTGGTGACGACAATACCGGCGTCATCGATAATAAACCCAGAACCAAGTGACGACGCACGCCGCTGGCGATTGTTATTATCACCAAAATTCTTGAAGAAATCCTCAAATGGCGATCCCGGTGGGAATTGCGGCATATCCATTCGTGGGCCATCGCTGATGATGGTGGTCGTTGAAATATTGACCACTGCCGGCGAAAGCTTTTCGACCTGATCGGCAAAACTATCAGGGCGGTCTGCGGCAACTGCATTCATCGACATAAACAGTACCACGATGCCCGTTGATACCGGCGCCACTATCTGGGACCGCATTATCTCCAAGGGACGTAGAATCTTCATCAACATATTCATGTATCTCCTGCTGGGTTCGCTACCACTGTAAATAATGGGATAGCTAATGGGATTAACCATATAATTTTGGCGGGAACAGCGTCTGCTCCCGCCTTATTTTAGTAACTAACCGCATCACCGTGACCAAAAAAAGGCAAGGATGTGGCCATTTTGTTAGTTTCCGCTTTGATCTTTAAAATAGCGGAAGAAGCTGCTCGATGGAGACAGCACCATTGAGGTGACGTCGCCGCCCATAGACTTTGTATAGGCCTCCATTGACCGGTAAAAGGCGAAGAACTCAGGATCACGACCAAAGCTGTCAGCGTAAATCTGAATGGCTTTACCGTCACCCATACCGCGCGTTTCCTGCGATGTACGTTGTGCTTCTGAAATGATCACGGTCCGGGTTTTCTCGGCATCCGCACGGATCTTTTGTGCTTCTTCCTCACCCGTCGCGCGGAATTCTTTCGCTTCCCGCTCACGCTCAGACTTCATCCGGTTAAAGATGTTCTGCGAGGTTGATTCAGGGTAATCCGCCCGGCGTAGCCGCACGTCAATGATCTGAATACCAAGCGCCTTAACCGATGCGTTAACCTCATCACCGATAGAGCGGGTGATGTCGTTACGCTGGCCAGTTAGAATTGACCCAAGCGTTTCACGGCCCAGAGCACGACGAACAGACGAGTCGATGATTGCCTCTAGACGACCACGCGCGCCCAATTCGTTCCGCACTGTCTGGAAGAACAATAGAGGATCTTCGATCTGATAACGCGCATAGGCATCGACCACGATCCGCTTCTGGTCAGACAGAATAACTTCTTCAGCATCCTGCGGGATCAGACTCAAAACGCGCTTTTCGTAATAAACAACGTCCTGAATGAACGGTAGTTTGAAGGCCAGTCCGGGCTCCTGAATGGTCCGTTTTGGCTCACCAAACTGGAGCACGAGTGCCTGTTGGGTTTGATTGACGGTGAATAGCGACCCATAAAGAACCACCGCGATGCCGGCAAGAATTACCAGGCTAATGACACGAATTTGTCCCATATTAGTTACTCCCCGCGTTTTTGTTCAAATCCTTGAGAGGCAGATACGGCACAACACCGCTGCCTGCTGTGGATTCATCGATGATGATTTTCTCAACATTGGCGAAAATACCCTCGATTGTTTCAATATAGATCCGCTCTTTAGTGACTTCCGGATTCAATTTATAGGCCTGATAGACCTGATCGAAACGTGACGCGTCACCACTAGCGCGGTTTACAACTTCGGCCTCATAGGCCTCTGCCTCGGCGATCAACTTGGCCGCCGCACCACGCGCCCGCGGTACAATATCGTTACGGAAAGCCTCAGCTTCGTTCTTTAGACGATCCCGGTCTTGGCGGGCACGCTGAACCTCGTTAAAGGCGTCAATAACGTCTGCTGGCGGATCAACTGCCAATAGCTGAACGTCACGCACACGCACACCGGCCACATATTCATCAAGCAAGTCCTGAAGCTGTGTACGGGCCTGTGCCTGAATGTCCTGACGACCTTCGGTAAGGGCTGTTTGAATTGGCGTGCGACCAATGATCTCACGCATCACCGCCTCAGCCGCAACCTTGATGGTTTCTTCTGGCTCGGCAAGGTTAAAGAGGAACTGTCCCGCATCTGCGACACGCCAGAACACGACAAAATCAATATCGACGATGTTCTCATCACCGGTAATCATCTGGCTTTCATCAGCGATATCACGGCGCGACGAGCTATTGCCGCTAACGTCACGGAAACCGATCTCAACACGGTTTTCGCGGGTTACTTCGGGCTTGATCACCTGTTCGATTGGGAATGGCAGATGGTAATGCAAACCTGGCGGGGTGGTACGCACCCATTCACCAAAGCGCAGAACAACACCCTGCTGTTGTGGGTTCACCCGGTAAAAACCGGTAACTGCCCAAATGCCGAGAATCACAACGATCAACAACAATAGTGATTTACCACCACCACTGCTACCGGGCATTACCCGCCGCAGCGCATCGCGCCCTTGACGGATCACCTGATCCAGATCTTGTGGTTGCTGGCCACCGCCGCCGCCCTGTCCCCAGGGGCCGCCAGAGCCACCACCTTGGCCGCCTTGACCGCCTTGGCCACCTTGATTATTCCATGGCATAATTTGCATACTCCGCGTATTTGTTAAAACATCCGCAATATAGCCGACCATCGGCTATATCGGACATTCTATTAGGCTGAAAGTTTTACCAAGCTCCCTCACCTATGCAAGCTCAAGATTGGCATCTGATCAGACTATTGACCCCACGCCCAAACCCCTA
Organism: Puniceispirillaceae bacterium (SeqCode); assembly: GCA_965657645.1. Taxonomy (GTDB): domain Bacteria; phylum Pseudomonadota; class Alphaproteobacteria; order Puniceispirillales; family Puniceispirillaceae; genus CBFHOS01. The sequence continues at coordinate 13,118 of CBFHOS010000026.1, forward strand.
TTGCAAATCGATGAGAAACCGCTTATCTGACCAACAGCCCTCGAACCTACCACATATTTGTACAGGATTGGTTGATTTCAAGCATGAAAGCCGAATTGAACGAGAGAAATATTAGAGAAATATTAAGCACCGTCACAATGGACGGCGCTAGCGCCAATATCGTACAGAACGGTCAGGTTTCAGGCATCGTCATTAAAGATGGTCATGTCGGCTTTACCATCGAAATTGATCCCGCTGATAAAGACAAGGTAGAAGCCTTGCGCACTGCCGCCGAAAAAGCAATCCGCAAACTGGATGGCGTGCTATCGGCAACGGCAATGTTAACGGCGCATCAACCCGCCCCTAACGGCACATCAGGCGACACGCCAGAAGCCCCAGCGGCATCACAATCGCGTGAACCGTTGAAACCAGCCAAGCATCTCATCGCGGTTGCGTCTGGCAAGGGCGGCGTTGGCAAATCAACCACAGCCATTAATTTGGCACTGGCATTAGCCAAAACCGGCCTAAATGTTGGCATCCTTGACGCTGATATCTACGGCCCCTCATTGCCGCGCTTATTAGGTCTTAATCAAAAGCCGCAAACCGATGGCAAGAAAATCAAGCCAATTGAGGCATGGGGCCTACAAACCATGTCTATCGGTTATCTGGTGGCCGAAGATGCCCCGACAATCTGGCGCGGCCCAATGGTGATGAGCGCGATTGAACAGATGTTGCGCGATGTCGCATGGGATGGGCTGGATATTCTGGTGATCGACATGCCGCCGGGCACGGGTGACGCCCAGCTAACACTATCCCAACGTGCCGCCTTGTCTGGCGCGGTGATCGTGTCGACCCCGCAAGATCTGGCCCTGATTGACGCCCGCAAGGGTTTGAACATGTTCCGCAAAGTAAATGTGCCGCTATTGGGCATTGTCGAGAATATGAGCCATTTTATCTGTCCTGATTGTAACAGCAAGCATGATATTTTCGGCAATGGCGGCGCCAAAGACGAGGCCGCCGCTATCGGTGTGCCGTTCCTTGGTGAGGTCCCGCTGGAGATGGATATTCGGGCCACATCAGACGCGGGCACACCGATTGTCGCAAGCCAGCCCGATGGCCCGCACGCCCAGCATTATATGCACATCGCCGATGGTGTATTGGCCGGTCTTAATAGCGAACAACGCGCCGCGCCAAAAATCATCATAGATTAATTATTGGCCACAAAGGCCTAAACGGTCGCTAACCTATACGAATACCGGATCTTTGCGGGTTAATGTTTCATAGCGAAACCCCGGAACAGTATCTGTTGGGGCGGTTTCCTGTTCGATGATACGCGACCATTTGCCATCATCCAGTTCAGGGAACAACGCTTGGTTGGCCCCACCATCGGGGTGCAAATCAACCACCGTCAATTCAATCCGGTTACATAATGCCATGCCTAGATCATAGATCTGGCCGCCACCAAACAGGATGATGCGGTTTTCCGCGCTTTTGGTTGCGGCAATCCAGTCCTTTGCCGCGGCAATGGCCGCGGGCATATCGGCCACAGCAATAGCGCCATCGGCCTGCCAGTTTTGATCACGGGTTAGAATGATGCTGGCGCGTCCGGGCAGAGGCCGACCAATCGAATCCCATGTTTTCCGCCCCATGATCAACGGGCACCCCATGGTCAGCGCCTTGACCCGCCGCAGATCATCCGGCAAGTGCCAAATAAGACCCTCACCATCGCCAATCACCCGATTTTCCGCCATCGCAACGACAGCGACCATTTCTAAATTATCCATGTGATTAGGGTCCTAGACGGCAATAGGCGCGGAAATATGCGCTTGGGGTTCATAGCCAGTGATTTCAAAATCGTCATATTCAAACGCGTCAATCGAATCTGGCACACGCTTGATCACCAATTGCGGCAATGCTGTCGGGGTTCGTTTCAATTGCTCGCGGGCCTGATCAAAATGATTGGCGTACAAATGCGCATCGCCGAGCGTATGGACAAACTCACCGGGCTTTAGCCCAGAAATCGCCGCAATCAAATGGGTCAGCAACGCATATGAGGCGATGTTAAACGGCACTCCAAGAAAGATATCGGCACTACGCTGATAGAGCTGGCAAGAGAGGCGTCCATTCGCGACAAAAAACTGAAACAGACAATGACAGGGCGGCAATGCCATATTCGGAATATCGGCCGGATTCCATGCCGACAACATCAAACGCCGCGATTCCGGTTGGGTTTTAATCATCGTGATAAGATCATCAAGCTGGTCAATCTCGCTGCCGTCAGGATGTTGCCACCGGCGCCATTGCTTGCCATACACCGGCCCTAAATCGCCATTTTCATCGGCCCATTCATCCCAGATCGACACGCCATTATCCTGTAGATAGCGGATATTCGTGTCACCGCGCATAAACCAGAGCAATTCATGGATGATCGAGCGCGTATGCAGTTTTTTGGTGGTTAGCAGGGGAAAACCCTCGGCCAGATCAAAGCGCATCTGGTGCCCAAAAACGGCTCTTGTCCCGGTACCGGTGCGATCACCGCGGTCTGTACCCTGTTCCAAGACCCGGCTGAGAAGATTGAGATATTGTTGCATGAATTGGGTGTCCTGATGGCGCGCTGTAAGAACTGGATATGACTATATTACCGGCTAAAACTCGCATGCCAACGCGGCGCAATCAAGATATGTTGCCGGACAAAATACACCTTTATAAAACTCTGCTTTCAAACTGCGGGTTACGGGCCTATATTAACCGTGCTGGCTTGCCAGCTATGGCGATAAACGTGCTGTAGAATAAGCAGAGCGGACCCGGGGGCGGTACCCGGCGCCTCCACCATTTCAGTCCTGCTGGCTAAATTCCCTAAAAAATAGGGCGATTTAGCCGCTTCAAATGTTTTTGGACTGAGAGCGTGGGGGCGAAATAGGATCGACGCATGTGGTAAAACCAGTATTTTCGCTCGGTATGGTACCCGCCGTTATCGGGCCATGTAGTAGTTGCAAATGACAACACTGCTCCGGTAGCAATCGCAGCATAGCTGCGTGAGTAACCGACTTTAAGCCCAGTAGGATTGAGCTCTTGCTGGCGGGGTTCGGAACGCACCTGGCAACAGAAGCGTTCCACTTACTTCGCAGAGGGGCGCATTATGGATGATAGTGACCAGCAAATCGGCCTAAATTATGAATTACTCGTTGAGGATGCTTTGCGGACAGTCGTGCGCGAATCGCTTGGCATTGCCGAACGTGCAGGCCTTCCCGGTGACACCCATTTCTATATCAATTTCGCCACCACCTATCCCGGTGTGGAAATCCCTGAGGCGTTGCTGGCTGATCATCCGGAAAACATCACCATTGTGATCCAGCACCAATATCAGGATCTGAAGGTCGAGCATGATCGCTTTCACATCACATTATTCTTTGGTGGTCGTGCGTCGCCAATGACGGTTCCGTTTGCCGCCGTGACTAGCTTTAACGATCCCTCTGTTGGCTTTGGCCTGCAATTCGGCCTGAATGAAGCTGATCTCGAGGAAATCGAAGCCGAGATGGAAGAAAACGCGCCTGACGTTGAAGAAAACGCGGTTAGCGCTGATGTTGTGTCTCTGGATAGTTTCCGTAAAAACCCGAACTAGCCCAATTCAACCCAATTCAGCATAACCCCTATTTAACGCCCTCTCTAAAATACAGGAACCGCCACAATGGCCGATTTTGCTTATAGCCCGATGTTCCCGCAGAGCGATGATCAGACTGAATATGAGCTGATTACCGCGGATCATGTCAAAGTTGTGGAGCTTGATGGTGAGCCATTTCTAAAAGTATCGAGCGAGGGGCTTACCACCCTTGCCGAGCGGGCCTTTCGTGACATTTCTCATCTATTACGCGCGGGCCACCTTGCCCAGCTAGCGGCCATTCTTGATGATCCAGAGGCGACCAAGAACGACCGTTTTGTGGCGTTAGAGATGCTCAAAAATGCGGTTATCGCGGCCGAGGGATTATTGCCAATGTGTCAGGATACCGGCACCGCGATTATTTCCGGTTATCGCGGTGATCATGTTCTGGTTGATGGCGATGATGGCGAGGCCTTGTCGCGGGGCGTTTACAACACCTATCAAAACAGCAACCTGCGCTATTCGCAATTGACCGCCCTGTCGATGTTTGAGGAAACCAACACCGCAACCAACCTGCCCGCCCAGATAGAACTCTATGCTGGCAAGGGCATGGAATATAAATTTGCCTTTGTGCAAAAGGGTGGCGGCTCTGCGAACAAGACCTTTTTGCACCAGAAAACCAAGGCGGTGCTCAACCCTGAGGGTCTGCGTGAGTTTGTTAAATCGGCAATCCTCGATCTGGGGACATCGGCCTGCCCGCCCTATCATTTGGCTATTGTGATTGGCGGTACTTCGGCTGAATTTAATCTCAAAACCGTAAAGATGGCGTCTATTCGCTCGCTCGATAATCTGCCCACTAGTGGCAATGATCTGGGCCATGCATGGCGTGATCTTGAATGGGAGCAGGAAATCCTGCAAATCACCCGCGACCTCGGCATTGGCGCGCAATTTGGTGGTAAATATTATTGCCATGATGTGCGCGTTATCCGCCTACCGCGCCATGGCGCATCCTGTCCGATCGGCATTGGCGTATCTTGTTCTGCCGACCGTCAGGCCTTGGCAAAAATCACCCCGGAAGGGCTATTTATCGAAAAGCTGGAACGTGATCCGGCGCGGTTCCTACCCGATGTTCAAGACAGTGATGACGAGCCAGTTATCGCCATCGACCTAAACCAACCAATGGCCGATATTCTAGCCAGCCTTAGCCAACATCCGGTTGAAACACGGGTGTCGCTCACCGGCCCATTGATTGTGGCACGCGACATTGCCCACGCTAAATTGCTCGAGCATCTAGAGGCCGAGGGCGAGTTGCCAGCCTATTTCAAGGACCATCCGGTCTATTACGCTGGCCCAGCCAAAACCCCTGATGGCATGGCGTCTGGCTCGTTCGGCCCAACCACGGCAGGACGGATGGATGGCTATGTGTCGACTTTCCAAAAGGCTGGTGGATCAATGGTGATGCTGGCCAAGGGCAACCGCTCGCGCCAGGTGCGTGAAAGCTGTAAAGAGCATGGCGGGTTTTACCTAGGCTCGATCGGCGGTGTGGCGGCAAAGCTGGCGCTAGAATCAATCAAAAAGGTCGAAGTTCTGGAATATGCCGAGCTTGGCATGGAAGCTGTCTGGAAAATTGAAGTAGAAGATTTCCCCGCCTTCATCATCATGGATGATAAGGGCAATGACTTCTTTGACTTTAGCCAAAAATAGACCGGCCCAATTTTGTCACCGATAAATCTGGCCCGCGCCTAATCGGCAAAGGGTGGTGGTCCGCCGCTGGCCCAATCAATGAATTGGATGGTATGGCGCACTGGCTGGTCGCTGGAATTTAGCTGGCTGATACAGCCGATATTCCCCGCCGCCACAAATGGCGCCTTGGTGTTTTTCAAATTCTCCAGCTTGCGCTGTTTGAGCCCATTGGCCATTTCCGACTGCAAGATGTTATAGACACCCGCCGACCCACAACACAGATGCGGCTCGGGCGGTTGGACAATGTCAAAGCCCGCTTGGCGCAACAGATGTTGCGGCATGTCATGGATTTTCTGGCCGTGTTGCAATGAACAGGCCGAATGATAGGCCAGCTTGCCGCGCCCTCCCGCTGGTGCTGGCTCGATGATATTCTCAATACCGATCTGTGCCAGCAATTCGGTTATATCCATGGCCAGCGCGGAAATAGACTTTGCAATCGCGCCTAGCGCCGGATCATCGCTCATCATATGCCCATAATCTTTGATCATCGTTCCACAGCCAGAGGCATTCGCGATAATCGCATCCACATCATTTTTCTGGATTTCATCATGCCACGCCAAAATCGCGGCACGGATGGTATGATCTGCGGTTTTTTCATTGCCAATATGATGGGCCAAGGCACCACAGCAATGCGCCTCTTGTCGCACAACCACCTCAACCCCAAGGCGATCCAGAACCCGCAAAGTGCTCGCATTAATCTCCGGATCAAGCGCACGCTGGGCACAGCCAGCCAGCAAAATCACTCGTTTGATTGTCTTTTGCTTGGTTGGATAGACCGTGCTTGTTGCGCCAATTTGATCAATCTTTGGCAATTTACGCGGCAATTTTTGCATTGCCGCCCGCATTTGCTGCGGCATGAACGGGGTTAGCATCCAGCCAAGCCGGCCAAGCATGATCATCGCCCGAAAGCGCGTGGCATGCGGCACAGTTACACTAAGCAACCAACGCATAACCTTGTCCAGCAAACGGCGCGGCACAATATCGCCGAGCTTTTCCCGCCCGATATCCAGCAAATGACCATAATCAACGCCGGACGGACAGGCGCTCTCACAGGCAAGACAGCCAAGACAGCGGTCGATATGATAGCTGGTATCGCTAGAAATGGTGTCGGGCGCGCTTAGCACCTCGCGCATCATCCATATACGCCCACGCGGGCTATCACGTTCATCGCCAGTCATTGCATAGGTCGGACAGCTCGAGAGGCAAAAGCCGCAATGCACACATTTGCGCAAAATCTCGTCCGCTTGGGCGACCTTGGGATCGGCTAATTGTTGGATGGAAAATTGAGTTTGCATCAAATGCCCTGCCTAAATTCCATAATGCATGCGCCCGAAATTTAACACTGCCAGCGGATCAAAAGCCGCCTTAACACGTTGATGGAGCGCATATATAGATGGGGCAAGCGGTTGGAATGGCTCTATTTTGTCCTTGGTCGCCCCCACATCACGGATCAAATGCACAAAGCCACTGGCGCATTTATCGATGGCAAGACGCAGATCGTTACCCAGCGCATGACCATTGCCGCCTATCCATAGCAAACCGCCTGCCCAATCAGCAAAATATTCAATATCGTAGCGGTCAGAGATCACCTCGATAATGCCGGCGGCATCCGAAGGTGGGCACGATAATTTCCACAGATCACGCGGACTATCATCACACAAATTACCCGCGCTAATCGACTGCCACAAAGGGTGGCTCAGGGCATGTTTAACAATCTCACCGCCAAATTTAGTCTGTAAATGTCCCACACGGTCACGCACCGATATCAAAATTCCTTCCAGCCGGATAACAGCAACAAAGTTACTATTAAGGCCGACGCCCGCCTTATCGGCAATTGCTCTGGGAAGTATCGCTGCCGCCCCTGGTTCATGCGGCGTGGCAAAAACCGATGCAATGGTGGCGACAGCTTGGCTAAAATCATCCGTAGCAATGATCAATGAACAGCTGGTTTCGGGGCGCGGCAATGTTTTTAAGGTGATCTCGTCCATCACCGCCAGCGTGCCAAATGACCCGCACATCAATTTAGATAGATCATAGCCAGTCACGTTTTTAACGACTTTACCGCCAGACTTAAAATTTTCACCGCGCCCAGATATCGCCTCAAACCCAAGCAGAAAATCGCGCGCCGCCCCAGCGGTCAACCGCCGTGACCCCGAAAGATTAGCCGCCATCACACCGCCAATAGTGCCCGGCGATTTGCCGCCACGGCTCAGCGCAAGTGACATGTTCGGCGGTTCAAATGCGAGCATCTGGTTGGCATTATCGAGCGCCGCCTGCACATCGTCCATCGACGTACCGGCCCGCACACTCATCACCAGCTCCTCTGGCTGATAATCAACGATACCAGTCATTTTGCTGAGATTAATCACCCCATCGAACGTCATATTGCGGCCAAGCCCCTGTTTCGTCCCCCCTGCGACAATTTCCAGATGCTGGCGATGGGTCTTGGCATATTCAACCGCATCTTTCACATCATCTAGATTGGTGGGGATAAATTCGGTCATGAGGGCTTAGACTTTCTCCACGTTTTGGTGATCAATGGCCTTGGGATAGAATACTTAGAATCGCGGCAGGTCAGGATGGGGCATTTTGCCTTTATGGACATGCAACCGCCCAAGTTCGGCACAGCGGTGCAAATGCGGGAACACTTTACCCGGGTTGAGCAAATGGTCAGCGTCAAAGGCGCATTTCAACCGCTGTTGCTGTTTCAGATCTTCCTCGGTGAACTGGATCCCCATCAAATCACGCTTTTCGACGCCAACGCCATGTTCGCCCGTCAGCACACCGCCCATTTCAACACAGCTGCGAAGAATATCAGCGCCAAAATCCTCGGCCCGCTCTAGCTCACCTGGCTGGTTTGCATCGAACAAGATCAGCGGGTGAAGGTTCCCATCACCAGCGTGAAACACATTCGCCACCCGCAGGCCGTATTTCTGGCTCAGCGATGCCATACGGATCATCATATCGGGCAAGCGGCGGCGCGGAATGGTGCCGTCCATACAAAGATAATCCGGCGATATACGTCCAACCGCGGGAAAGGCTGATTTGCGTCCAGCCCAAAATAGATCCCGCTCTTTGTCGCTCTGGCTAATTTTTATGCTGGTCGCACCGGCATCACGCACAATCGTCTCGACCCGACTGATCAGCGCATCGACCTCAACTTTTGGTCCATCTAGCTCTATAATCAGCAGTGCAGCGGCACTTCGTGGATAGCCAGCATTGGCAAAATCCTCTGCCGCGTTAATCGCCAAACCATCCATCATTTCCATTCCAGCCGGAATAATGCCCGCCGCAATGACGTCACCAACCGCGGATCCGGCCGCGGTTACATCATCAAAACCAACGAGCAAGGCACGCTGGGTGGCTGGTTTTTGCAATATCCGCAATGTGACCTCGGTAACCACGCCCAATAGCCCCTCAGATCCAGTCATAACGCCCATCAGATCATAATCACCAGCATCAAGATGCTTGCCGCCTAGCCGCAGGATTTCGCCCTCAATCGTGACCATCTCAATACCGAGCAAATTATTGGTGGTGAGGCCATATTTCAGGCAATGGACGCCGCCCGAATTCTCGGCCACATTCCCCCCGAGCGAACAGGCAATCTGGCTAGAGGGATCGGGGGCATAATAATAGCCATCAGCCTTTACCGCCTCGCTAACCGCCAGATTTGTGACGCCGGGCTGGGCAACAACACAGCGGTTATCATAATCAATATCCAGAATCTTGTTGAATTTACCAAGGCCCAACAGCACCGCATCCGCCAATGGCAACGCACCGCCTGACAGCGACGTTCCCGCCCCGCGCGGCACAATCTTGATCCCATTTGCGTGACACCATTTCATCACCGCGGCAATCTGTGCAACGGTTTCGGGTAACACAACAGCCAATGGCAATTGGCGATAGGATGATAACCCATCAGCATCATAGGCGCGCATGCTCTCGACAGAATCGATGACACATCGTTTCGGCACAATGGTTTTAAGGGTGGCGGCGATGGTATGCCGACGATCGATTACCCGCTGGTCTGGCTCTGGCATCAGCATTTAAGGCTTATCCTTTTGGTGATGAACAAGCCAAAGTGTCGTGCAATCACCAAAACATGACAAGGAAAATCCACCGCCCAAAACAAAAACGGCCAGCAAGCTGACCGTTTTGTATAATTTTAATACGCAAAGTTACGTTGGGCTTAGCCCTGACGCGCCTTTAAACGTGGGTTCTTTTTGTTGATCACATATAGGCGACCACGACGGCGCACGACCTGACAATTTCTGTCCCGTGTCTTCAACGTCTTTAGTGAACTTACGACTTTCATAATAAGGCTCCATCGCCATATGTATTAAACTGAGGCCGGAACGTACCACCGGCTCCCATATAGGTCAATGGCGAAATCGCTAAAATTCACCAGATAAGCGCGGGGCCTACAATCCCGGCAAACCACTATGGCCATATTCTATAAGCCATGTTCCTCGGCCAGCGCCTGACCTTCGGGTGACGCCGCGAATACCGGATCATTTGCCAGCATTTCCGCAACATTGGCGGCCTCTTGTGCGGCAAAGTCAGTTGCATATTCCACCGCTTCGGCCAGATCTTCTGCCGAGATATCGGCCCATGCATCCGCCGTTAGATCATCCAGCGCTGCAACCGCCGAATGTAGATTAGATAGCTCGCCAAGCGCCGCATCAACATTAGCCAGTGACGCGGCCTCTTCATCAACGACCGCCAGACCCGCCAATGTTTCCAGCGCGTCAAAATCCCCCGTTTCCAAAAGCCCTAATATCTGGTCTTGAGATACCGAAGTTTGATCGGCATTAACTAAACTCGGACCAATTAGCGCTGATAGCAACGCCTGTGTGTCGGCCGCGGTTACCGGATCTTCATCCTCGGCTTGCAAGGCTTCTACGGCCTCGTTAAACGCCTGTTCAATGATTGCCGCGCCTACCGGAATGCTCTTGGTGGCGGCTATTTCTTGCGCCGCGGTTACTGTCTTGATGGTCAAGCCGGGGATGCCGGTTAGCTGTTGTACCACCGCATCGCCAACCACCTGGGTGATCGTATCATCGTCTTTTCCGACGATGGCGCTAATCGGCACAAATGTAATGCTCTCCCCCGCTACGACAAAGACGGAATTACCAAAGACACCAGACTTATCACCGCTTTCAACAGACTTTCTAAGCAGGTTCTCCTTTATCTGGGGTGATGCGCCTTGGTAAATCTGGCCGTCCGCGCCAATTACCTCACCCGACTTGAGGGTTAACGCCTGCGCCGAACCACTGGCTGTAAGCACACCCAAGATAATTGCACAGCCCAGATTTAGGGCATATTTGGACACACTTACCTTGGAAAACTGGGACAAATGTAGATTTGTTTTGCGTTTGATTAACTCGCTCATAGCACTCTCCTAAATTAGAAAGTCTATTTGCGGCGGATTAAGACTTTGCCGCCAGCATCGCTTGGCTGAAGTTCACCTTTGAAAACAAACATATGGTTGCCCAATCATGCCGGCATAAACCGCGCCTATAGTGGCCTCGGCGGCCATCCTGCACGGCACATATTACGGCGCTGGATTAGCCGCGATAAAGGCATCAATCTCTGCTTCGGACGCGCCGCTTGCTTGCAATTCTTCCAAGGCCTCGGTGATATCCAGATATTCCACAACCGCCGCCGCTTCGGCAACAGCATGAGCGGTGGCCTCGGCAACCGCGGCCTCGAGATCAGCACCAGAAATATCACCCCATGCCTCACGCGTGAGTGCCGCGGCTTCGCTTGCCGCCGCGCTAAACGAACTGACGGAGTCTAACGCCGCATTAATCTCTTCTTGGGTGGCCAGCACTTCATCAGACGCGCCTTGACCGGCCGCTTGTGCCGCCGCTTGCGCCGCCGCACTGCCAGCTGCACTGCCAGCTGTACCGCCGCCCTCGCCACCCTGTAAAAATCCAGCGCTAAAGGTCTCTGTGACGCGTTCAACAATCAGCGCCTCTATTTGCCCATCCGATTTGCCCCGCACTTCGTTAAGCGGAATAAACGTCACCGTGTCATTAACGATCACATAAAGATTATTGCCCTTGACCCCTGCACTCTTGCGCTTGGCACCAAACAGGCCCGTTTCCTTTGATGCGGCGATAATATTGGCGGCCTGTTCTGGCGACGCGCCATCATAGAGCTTGCCATCAGCGCCTAATACCTGACCCGACTTGAAGGTTAATGCCATGGCCGGTCCAGTTAGCACCAAGCAACTTGCAATCACCCCCATAGCGGCAATATTTCGGCTCATTTTCCGTGGACTCATTTTCCGTGGGCTCATTTTCCGTGGGCTCATATTCCCGAGGTTATTTCCAATGACTTTCATCTCAGCACTCCCAGCGATCAATGCGACCGCACAGCTCAATCGGCGCGACCAAAAAGCTCAATCGCGAAAGGGTTAACGTTTAATTATTAATGTAAATTAAATTAACCAAATCTAATTAATAGAAATTGCTGGCGCAGACCCTGCCCGTCCCACCCATTTTGGAAAGACGTAGCCCCATGAGGATTTCACCAATGAACCGTATCATCCCGCTATTTGCGATCGCCATCACCGCCACTATTGCCGCCGCACCTGTCCATGCGCTTACCTTTAAATCTGGCCAAGTATTAGGCGCAGACGGCAACATCTATGATGGCGCATCGCCAGAACAGGCCGAAAATATCGCCGCTAGCGCAGGACAAGAAAGCTTTTTTGGAACTCGCAAAACCGCTGGCGTTGTTGGCACCTCGCTC
>CBFHOS010000027.1:0-24482 GCA_965657645.1 Puniceispirillaceae bacterium (SeqCode)
CCATCATGACATCTGACATTACCGTTCGCCGCGCCCTTTTATCCGTATCCGACAAGACTGGTCTTATCGAATTTGCCAAAGGACTGGCGGCGGCGAATGTGCAAATTCTGTCGACTGGTGGAACCGCCTCGGCCCTGCGTGAGGCTGGTGTTGAGGTTACTGATGTTTCCAGCGTGACAGGCTTTCCCGAAATTATGGATGGGCGGGTAAAGACCCTGCACCCCAAAATCCACGGTGGATTGCTCGCACGCCGCGATAATGACGCGCATCTGGCCGCTATGAAGGCAGAGGGTATCGAGGGCATTGATTTGCTTGCGGTTAATTTATATCCGTTTGAACAGACCTTGGCCAAAACCGATGATCGCACACAGCTCATTGAAAATATTGATATTGGCGGGCCAGCAATGATCCGCGCCGCGGCCAAGAATCATGATTTCCTGACGCTAGCTTGTGATCCGGCTGATTATAATGAAATCATCGATGCCATTAATAATGATGGCGGCACGAGCTTGGCCCTGCGCCAGCGTCTTGCGGCAAAGGCCTTTGCCCGCACAGCATCATATGATGCGGCGATTGCTGGCTGGATGGCCGACACCCAAGATGACAAGCTACCGGCGATGACCAGCTTTGCTGGTGTTAAGGCGCTGGAATTGCGTTATGGCGAAAACCCACATCAACAAGCCGCGCTCTATCGCAATGGCAATGCGCGCCCCGGTGTTGGCAATGCCGAACAAATTCAGGGCAAGCCGCTGTCCTACAATAATATCAACGACACTGATGCGGCGTTTGAGTTGGTTGGCGAATTTGACGAGCCAACAATTGCCATCATCAAACATGCTAATCCGTGCGGGGTTGCGTCTGCGGCGGATTTACCATCGGCATGGGATGCGGCATTGGCGGCCGATCCGGTGAGTGCGTTTGGCGGCATTGTCGCCATGAACCGCACGCTCGATGCGGCCACGGCCCAAAAAGTCACAAGCATTTTCACCGAAGTTGTGATTGCCCCAACCGCGAGCGATGAAGCCAAAGCCATCCTAGCCGCCAAGCCTAATTTGCGGCTGTTACTCACCGGTGCGATGCCCGACCGGAGTGCGAGCTTTGCCAGAGTGAAATCTGTTGCAGGCGGGTTTCTAAGCCAGACACGCGACAATGGCATGATCACCCGTGATGATCTTAAAATCGTCACCGACATCGCCCCGACTGAGGCCCAGATTGCCGATATGCTATTTGCGTGGAAAGTGGCCAAACACGTCAAATCAAACGCCATCATCTTTGTCAAAGAGCTAAGCACTGCGGGTGTTGGCGCTGGCCAGATGAGCCGTGTTGATTCCGCCCGCATAGCCGCCCATAAAGCGCGTGATATGGCGGCGCATAATGGCTGGGACCAGCCACGCACGATTGGCTCTGTCGCCGCTTCGGATGCGTTCTTCCCATTTGCGGATGGGCTGGAAACGCTCATTGAGGCAGGGGCAAGCGCGGTTATTCAACCGGGTGGATCAATGCGTGATGACGAGGTGATCGCCGCCGCGAACAAGGCCGGCATCGCTATGGTCATGACCGGCATGCGGCATTTCAATCACTAAGCGCCACTGGCCTTTCATCACTATTATTTGACTACTGGCCTTTAACTACCGGCCTTTAATGGCGTGGCTCCACACCTTGCGCATCAGGCTAGGCAAATCGGCTGGCCGGATTTTGATTAGGCCAGCATGTGATGGGTCAACCACAGCAATGGCAATATCCATATCCAGCGCGAAATGCGTGAACACATGGGTGATGCCATCTGGCAGAACCTGCCACTGGGCGACAAAGGGCGCAGTGGCCAGCGGTGCTTGGGGATCATAAGCCTCGCCGCGGCTAGCCCAGCCATGTGAGGGAAATGCCAGCATACCGCCAAGCAAGCCGCGCCCTTCTCGGCGAATGATCACCGCATTACCGGCGCCATCATGGGCCACAAAGGCGATACCGCGGCGGGTTTCTTTTGGCTTTTTGGCGGCCTTTACCGGCAATGTCTCGGCAATATCCAACGCCAGCGCGGCGCAATCAGCCGCCAACGGACAGCCGCCACAGCCCGGATTTTTCACCGTGCAAACAGCATTGGCAAAATCCATTAACGATTGCGGAAAGTCCGAGCGCCGCACATCCGGCATCACCGCCGCATAGACGGCTCCGATCTCTTTCTTTGCCGCTGGCAACGGCGTGGTGATTGCGAAATGGCGGGTCATCACCCGCTCGATATTGCCATCAACGACAACACCCTGCTGGTCAAAACCAATCACGCTAATCGCCCCTGCGGTATAGGGACCAACCCCGGGCAGGGTTAACAGGCTCTCATAATCCTTGGGAAATTCACCATTATATTCAGCCACAACAAATTGCGCCGCCTTGTGCAAATTGCGGGCACGGGCGTAATAACCAAGCCCAGCCCATGCCGCCAGCACATCATCCAGCGGGGCCTTGGCCAGGGCATGCACATCTGGCCAGCGCCGGGTGAATTCCAGAAAATACGGAATGACCGTCGCCACCACAGTTTGCTGGAGCATGATTTCAGATAGCCAGACATGATAGGCCGGTGCGAGTTCAGGCCAGCGCCGGCGCCACGGCAAATCACGCCCTTGGCGATCATACCAATCAAGCAAGGCCTGCCAGTTAAATTTGGCCGAAGACTCGTCAATTTTTCCGGGCGGCGCGTGTGGGGATTGATCATTCATCCGCCGAAATTGGCATAATGAAACCGGCAATTCAACTTCACAAAGCGGGACAGAGTGGGACAAGCTGTTACAAAACAGCACATCAGGAACAACATAAGACGACATATCCTAGACTATAACCGTTGCCGCCATCATGGTATGCTGGCGGGATATCGCCGATATGATATGCCCCAAAAAAGGTAGAGACACCCGATGAGCCCAAAGCAAAACCCCAGCAAAGCAAGCAAGAAGAAAGCCAGCAATACTGGCCAGAATCCGCTGCGGGCAAACAAGATGGCGCGGCTATCCAATCTGGTTGATGACATGATCGAGCCCAGCGTTCGAAAGCGCGGCTTTGTGCTATCTCGTTTGGTATCAAACTGGCGGGAAATCATCGGAGACAGCGCCGATTGGAGCAAACCGGTAGAGCTAAAGCTAGACCGCAACACGCATAAGGATGGCGTCCTCAAACTATCCATCGCCAGCGGTAGAGGCCCGCAAGCACAACAGATGACACCGCATTTCCTCGATCGGGTGAATGCCGCCTTTGGCTATGAGGCGGTGAGCCGGATCACCCTCGTGCAAACAATGAACACCCAGCCATTAGATAATGCTGCTGTTGGTTATGATGCTCTGGAAACGGGCGCGGACGACACCAATATAATAGATGACCAGCAAGCAGAAACACCGGTAGGTGATATTTGGGATCTGGACGAAAGACTAGCGGACATAAAATCACCAGAATTACGTGCTGCATTGAGGCGGTTTGGTACCCCTGTGGACGATGATAGTGGTTGATGCACCGCAAGCCATGGATTATGTTACGCCCCGTGATGAAAGTGAGACAATTATGACCCAACGATTTTCCAAGCCAACCCAGCTAATGCCAACCCTATCCCGGCGTGGATTCGTGGCGGGCACCAGCGCTTTGGCGGGCACCAGTGCTTTGGCGGGCACAAGCGCTTTGGTAGGAATGACTGCGCTACCTTCAATGGGCTTTGCCGATGATGGTGATGATGCGGCCCTAAAGGCGGCGCTTAGCCCGCGTTACATTGGCGATGCTGATGCGCCGGTAACAATTGCCGAATATTATTCGATGACCTGTGGTCATTGTGCCTCATTTCACAACAACACTTTTCCAAAGGTCAAAACCCGCCTGATCGACAAGGGCATTGTGCGTTTTGAAATGCGGGCATTTCCGCTTGATGGCCTAGCCTTGCGGGCACATGCGCTAGCACGGAGCCTGCCAGAAGCGAAGTTTTTCCCGATGGTAAAAACCTTGCTGGCACAACAGCCGAGCTGGTCTCGCGCCCCTGATCCTTTGGCTGAATTAATGAAGATTGCGCGCTTTGCCGGTGTTGGTGAAGAGCAGTTCAACAACATTATGCGCAACCGACCGTTGCTCGAGGGTATCGTTGCCCAGCGTCAACAAGGGCTGGATGACTGGGACATCAGTTCGACACCGTCTTTTGTCGTTAATGATGATACGGTAATCGCGGGCAATATGTCCTATGAGGATTTTGCCGAAAAACTAAGTGCCTATGGCGCGTAATATTTGTATCGGTTATTATTCTTCATCCCAACAGGTGGTGTAACGCCGCTTTTTCCAATCCTAAATGTCTTTATAAGGTGAGTGCTCTTTCGTGATTTTTCGTAGCCTGAAAATGGCCGGTTTCAAATCCTTTGCCGAAATGGCCGAGGTGGAAATCGAGAGTGGTCTCACTGGCATTGTGGGACCAAACGGCTGTGGCAAATCGAATGTTGTCGAGGGCCTGCGCTGGGTCATGGGCGAGAGCAACGCGCGGCAAATGCGCGGCGGCGAGATGGATGATCTGATCTTTGCCGGTACCGACCAACGCCCCGCGCGCAACCTTGCTGAAATCACCCTTCAACTAGACAACCGTAGCCGCTCTGCACCTGCCGAATTCAATAGTGAAGATGATCTTGAAATCACCCGTAAAATTGAACGCGGCAAAGGTAGTAGCTATTACGTCAATTCAAAGCCGACACGGGCCAAGGATGTGCAACTGCTGTTTGCCGATTCGGCAACAGGTGCGCGTTCATCCGGCATCGTCTCGCAGGGCCGCATTGGTGCGATCGTTGGCGCAAAGCCCGCTGATCGCCGTGCTTTGCTAGAGGAAGCGGCCAATATTCGCGGCCTCCATACCCGCCGGCATGAGGCTGAGTTACGCCTGCGCGGGGCAGAAACAAATCTAGAGCGTCTTGATGATGTCATTGCCGGCCTGGTGGAACAGCGCGATTCGCTGCGTAAACAGGCTCGTCAGGCCAGCCGCTATCGCTCGATTGCTGATCGTATCCGCAAAGCCGAAGCCCAGCTGTTGCTTGCACTCTGGAGCCGCGGTGAGGCCGATCTAGCCGCCGCTAATACCGAATTACAGGCTGTGCGCCTTGATGTTGCGGCAAAGACCGAAGCCGCCGCCAGTAGCGCCACCAAGCGCACCGAGATTGCCGCCACCCTGCCGCCATTGCGCGATGCCGAGGCGGAAAAGGCGGCGGAATATCAGCGCCTAATGCTAGGCCGTGACGAGATTGACCGTGAAGAAGCCCGCCTTCGTGAATCGCTGGCCAATCTTGAGCAACAACAAAACCAAATCACCCAAGATATGCAGCGCGAGACTGGATTGCGCGAAGATGCGTCCTCGG
Source organism: Puniceispirillaceae bacterium (SeqCode) (assembly GCA_965657645.1). GTDB lineage: Bacteria > Pseudomonadota > Alphaproteobacteria > Puniceispirillales > Puniceispirillaceae > CBFHOS01. Next base: position 5,355 of record CBFHOS010000027.1, read on the forward strand.
CAATCACCCGCCTTGGCAACGAGATCAGCGGTCTGCAGAGCCAGATAGATGACGCCCTGCCGCGCCGTCAATCGGCCCAATCGGAACTTAATACCGCGCGCGAAAGTGCAAATATGGCTGATTCGGCACTAGCAGAGGCCGGGGCTAAATTACGCGCCGCCGCCGCGACCAGAACCAGCCTTGCCAACCGCATTGCCGATTTGCAAAACCGCAAAAATGCGAGCCAAGAGGCGCTAGCGGCATTATCGCTAGAAGAAATGAGCACCGCCGAGGCCGCCGCCAGCAAGACCGCAACAACGGCCGAAAAAGCCTATGCCGACAGCCAGCTTGCCCTAGAAACAGCCGAGCGTAGTCTTGGCGATTCGCAAAGCCGCGCCGAAACAGCCATTACCGCCCAGCGCGAGGCCGAGGCACAGCTAACCCGGTTGCAGGCGGAAATAGACGCCTTACAATATTTGCTAGCCGATAATGGTGATAATGACGAACAGCCAGTATCCGATAGCTTGACCGTTAAAGACGGCATGGAATTGGCCCTTGCAGCCTATCTGGCCGAGGAATTATCCGCCCCTGTTGGTGCGGGACAGCATGGATATTGGCGCGCCGGTGCGGCCCAATCAAGTTTGACCCCGCCGGATGGCACAATCCCGTTGATCGATTTCATCGATGGTAGTGATGCCCTTGTTGCAACCCTTGCCGGTGTCGGTATCGCGCCATCCGCAGACGCCGCCGCCGCGATGCAATTCAGCCTCAAGCCCGGTCAAGCGGTAAGCACCAAAGAAGGTGGTTTATGGCGGTGGGATGGATTTGTTCGCCAGACTAGCCAAAATGACAAAGGCGCCGAGCGGATCCGCCAACGCCAACGCCTAGAAGCACTAGAAAAGAGCGCCGTCACCGCACAGAGCGATGATACCAAGCGCCAACAAGCCCGCAGTGATGCCGAGGCCGCGCTAGTCACCAGCCGCGAGGCTCTGGCCAAGGCCCGGACCGAGAACAACGCCGCCGAGCAGGCCTTTGCTAGCGCTCGCCGCACCGCCGAATCCGAGAAATTGAAATTACAGGCAGGGCATGACCGCGCCAGTGATTTGCAAACCACTTTGGATACCGTGACCAGCGAGCTCACCTCTTGCGAGGCAGAGGCCGCGGCGATGGGCGATGATGCCGCGCTCGCCCGTCAAGAACAGACCAACCGCGAGGCCGCCGAAGCCGCACGCACTGCGCTTGGTGAGGCGATGCAAGCAGAATCGCGGCTTGGCGAGATCATCCGTAGCGCCACCGAACGGATTAGCGCCAGCACCGCCGAGGAACAGGCGTGGCGCAAGCGTCTGGACGGCGCCGATGAGCGTGTTGCCGAAATGCAGGCCCGCCTTGATCAAGGCGTTGCCGAAAAGGCCCGTCTTTCGGCTATGCCCGAGGCCATTGCCACCCAGCGCGCCCAGATGGGTGACTTGCTTGAGGCGGCCGAACAGGCACGCCAAGCCGCGAGTGACGCCCTGCGCACTGCCGAAGCATTACTCTTGGAAGCCGAAACCAGCCAGCGCGACAACGACGCCCTGTTAGCTAGTTCGCGCGAGAGCCAGATCCGGGCCGAGGGTGCGCAAGAACGTGCGACTGAATATCTGTCGGTTATCCGTGGCCGCATCCGTGAAAAGCTCGATTGTGCGCCAGACGGCGTTGCCGCCATTGCCGATATCGATGATGTCGCCCGGCTTGACCCACCTGACACGCTAGAGGAACGCGTGGCGCGGTTCATGCGTGAGCGGGATAATATCGGGCCGGTTAATCTACGCGCCGAGGCCGAAATGGAGGAGGTTGCAACCCGCATCACCTCTATGGAAGAAGAACGCGATGACCTGCTTGCGGCGATTGCTAAACTACGCACCGCCATTAGCCAGCTAAACCGTGAAGGCCGTGAACGCTTGTTAAAGAGCTTTGCCGAGGTGAATGGCCACTTTAAGGAATTGTTCAAAAAGCTATTCGGCGGCGGCAATGCAGAGCTTCAGCTCACCGAGGCTGACGACCCGCTTGACGCTGGCCTTGAGATTTTTGCAAGCCCTCCGGGCAAACGCCTGCAATCACTGTCGCTATTGTCTGGTGGTGAACAGGCTCTAACTGCGCTTGCGATCATTTTCGCGGTATTCCTGACCAATCCTGCCCCGATCTGTATTCTGGACGAGGTTGACGCCCCGCTTGATGATTCGAATGTTGTGCGTTTTTGCGATTTATTGCGTGATATTGTTGGCAAAACCGAAACCCGTTTTCTGGTTGTCACCCACCACCGGATGACAATGGCCCGCATGGACCGGCTATTTGGCGTGACGATGGAACAGCGCGGGATCTCGAAATTGGTCTCTGTTGATCTCCAAACAGCCGAACAAATTCGTGACAATGCCGTGGCTTAACAGGGTGATACTGGCATTTTGCCGCACCCTATTTTACGGCCTTAAACATCGCCTCATCACACCCGTGCTCACACCGGTGCTCACAGCCGCGACAAGCCACGCATAGGGGCACATAAATCTATTGAAAATTGGCTGTATTGAGTGCTTGACAAAATTCGGTCCTGCCCCCTATTTTAGGCGCGTTTCTGGCATGGGTGTTCCGCCGGAACTATGCTTGGTAAATCGGCCCATAATCAACGGTCGCAGAGCTAGTTTAACGGGGCAATCACCGCCAAGTTTACGAAAGAGGCAACCAGACGGAACGGGCTACAACATCTTCGCATCCTTGAAAGATGGAATTTGGGTTAAAAGGGTGATCTTCGCTCACACCAAAACTTCGTTAATCAAGGCAAGGACTGGACAAGCCAAATGAGCGATCGAAACCAAAAGGGCGACAATGACCGCCTTAGCGATATCGAGCGCCGCATCAAAGCGATGCAAGGCGAACAGGACGAAAAAGCGCAGGTGAGCAAGTCAGCCCTCCCCGCCGGTGTTGGCGCTATTATGGGCCGGGTCGCGACCGAGATGGTTGCCGGTGTTATGGTTGGCGCCTTTCTGGGTTGGTTGCTGGATAATTGGCTTGGGACGTCACCATTGTTCTTGGTGCTGATGTTCTTTCTGGGCGCGATGGCTGGTATGCTTAACGTCTGGCGTGTATTTACTGGCCGCGGTTTGGCCGCAGGTTATTTTGATGAGCATCGAGACTCATCGACAAAAGAGTAAGGGGCTGAGAAGCGATGGCTAATTCTGGCGGCATGCATTCTCCTGTTGAACAGTTTCAAATCAGACCTTTGGTGGAATTATCCGCTGGCGGTTATGACATATCTTTCACCAATTCCAGCTTGTTCATGCTGTTGGCGATTGCGGTGAGCGGCGTGTTCCTGTTTAGCGCTATGCGCAAAGGCGAAATGGTCCCTGGCCGGATGCAAGGCGCGGCGGAAATGATGTATGAGTTTGTTGCCGATATGGTGCGCAGCAACGTCGGCAATGAGGGTCGTCCTTATTTCCCATTTATCTTCACCCTGTTCGTGTTCCTGCTATTTGGTAACATGCTCGGCCTGATCCCTTATTCATACACCTTCACATCACAGATTATCGTTACCTTTGCGATGGCTGGCTTTGTTTTTGTTGGTGTTACTTTGATTGCCCTGTTCAAGCATGGCCTTCACTTCTTTAGCTTTTTCGTGCCAGCTGGCGCACCAAAAGTTCTGATCCCGTTCCTTATTGTGATCGAGGTGATCTCTTACTTTGTGCGTCCGGTTAGCCTGTCGGTTCGACTGTTTGCCAATATGCTAGCTGGTCACACTATGTTGAAAGTGTTCGCGGGTCTGGCAGTGATGATTTCTGGCGCCGGTGGCTTGGCCATGGCCGGATCCCTTTTGCCCTTCATTGCTCTGATCGGTCTGACCGGTCTTGAAGTTCTGGTGGCAGCTTTGCAGGCCTATGTGTTCACAATCCTGACCTGCATGTATCTGAATGACGCTCTGCACCTGCACTAGGAAAAGTGCTGTAGGGCCAAACTAATCCGCTAGCCATGAGGTTTAGCGGTTTGAATAACCAAAATGTCTTAACACGGAAGGACTAATAAAATGGAAGTAGAAGCTGCAAAAATGATCGGAGCCGGTTTGGCTGTTATCGCTCTTGCTGGAGTTGGTGTTGGTATCGGTAACATCTTTGCCGCGCTGGTAACATCGATCGCCCGCAACCCAGCCGCCCGTAGCGAAGTTTTCGGCATCGGCATTCTGGGCTTTGCCCTGACTGAAGCGATTGCGCTTTTCGCACTGGTTGTTGCACTGTTGCTGCTGTTTGCCCTTTAAAACTGGCAAGCACATTTCATTCCATCACTTGTCTGTCCCTAACCGGGCAGGCAAGTAAGGGGATACAAATGAAGATGAAAATGAAAACAGGCATATCAGCATTTGTGGCTGGATCTGCGCTTCTTATCACCAATTCGGCTATGGCCGCTGGTGATGGTAAGGCCGGTCTGCCTCAGCTTGATATCGCCACTTGGCCATCTCAGCTATTTTGGTTGGTTGTCACCTTTGGTGTCGGCTACATCATCATGTCACGCGTAGTAACGCCGCGGATTGGTCATGTTCTTGAAGAACGCCGCACCCGTCTTAATGACGATCTGAGCAAGGCAAAAGAGGCAAGCGAGGAAGCCGCAAAAATGCGTGCTGACTATGAAGCTAACCTTGATAAAGCCCGCTCTGATGCTGCTGACTTTGCCCGTGATGCCGCATTGGAGGCTGCTGCTAACGCAGATGCCGCCAACGCTAAGGTTGCAAAGAAACTCGCAACCAAAGCTGCTGCTGCCGATACCAAGCTCGCCGCCGCGCGGGCTGAGGCTATGGAAAATCTTAACGCCATTGCGGCTGAGGTAGCGCTTGATGCGGTGCAACAGCTAACCGGCCTTAAGGCGACCAAGGCACAGGCGGAGAAATCGGTCAAAACACTGGCTAAAGCAATGAACGCACAGGAGGCAAACTGATGGAAGGCATTGTAATGGAATCCGTCTGGGTTGCCGTTGGCTTTGCAGCCTTTGTTGCCCTCGTCTGGAAAAAGGTAGGCCAAGGCCTGTCCGGCATGCTGGATGAGCGTTCAGCAAAAATCAAAAGCGATCTTGATGAAGCCGCCGCGCTTCGTGAAGCCGCTCTTGAGGAAATGCACCAGCTACAGCGTCTACAGCGTGAAGCGGCGGCAGAAGCCAAAGCCATCCTAAAGACGGCTGAAGCAACTGCTGAGCGTATTACGGCTACCGCTGCAAAGAATGCAGAGGAATCAGTCAAGCGCCGGGAAGCACAGGCTACTGCCAAGATCAAAGCGGCGGAAGTTGCAATGGTAAATGAGCTGCGTGACCGCGCCGCAAGTCTTGCCGTAGCCACTGCCACCGAGATCATCAGCACCAAGCTTGACGAAAAGGCCGGCCTTGCGTTGGTTGACACTGCTGCGGCTGAGATTGAAAAGCTAAACTAGTCTTTACAGACATCATAAAAAGCGCCGGCCCATATCTCTGGGTCGGCGCTTTTTGTTTGGCCAAAATCTATCGGGATATATCTAGCGTGCAGGCGCCAGACTAATGACGATGCGCTGACCCGGCTTTACGTCAAACTGAATCTCGGCAACGGGGTATTTAATTTCATCAGGCTTGCGGAAACCGGCCTTATACGGGATTTCCTCATTGCGCACGACGTTGTCATCGGCATCAAGAACCGCTGTCAAAATCGGCAGGGTAACGATATCAGCCACCGGCTCTTTCGCCTCCCGCTTCATCTTTAGACCGATACTCATATCAACTCTGGTATCGCCATTTTCCATCCGCGTACAAATCGAATTGACGCCATTGAAGCGCACGTCGATCGCGTCCTTTGCTGTATCCGTCAGCAAATAGGCATGCGTTCCTTCAACCGGCGAGGTGACATCTGGGCACGCAACATATTCCGGTGTGGACGAACATCCAGCAACCAGCGCAACCGCCGCCGCCAAAACGACAGACATTGCGGGGCGTGACAGGTGCGAGCGAGGGATATTGGCATAATTTTTCTGTTTCATGGGGGCATCCTAACTGTTTTTTTGATCAACGGCAATTGACCTATGCGCCCTAATCGCGCAAGAACAATGCTATGGAAAAAATGTCTAAAAATCTTGCTTTGGCGGCACCTCGTGGCTTTTGCGCTGGGGTTGAACGTGCGGTTCGCATTGTAGAGGTTGCTATCGAGAAATATGGTGCACCGGTCTTTGTACGGCATGAAATCGTGCACAATAAAACCGTGGTTGATGAACTGGCCGCTAAGGGCGCTGTGTTCGTAAAGGAATTAGACGAGGTCCCCGAAGGCGCGCCGGTGGTGTTTTCAGCCCATGGCGTAGCCCGCTCAGTCGTTAACGAGGCTGAGAATCGCAAGATGATTGCGGTTGATGCGACCTGCCCTCTGGTCACCAAGGTACATATCGAAACCCAGCGCCATGCCGCCGCCCAGCGCCATATTTTGCTAATCGGCCATGCTGGGCACCCTGAGGTCGAGGGTACTATGGGTCAGGTTAGTGATGGCGAGATCACCCTTATTGAAACAGCCGAAGATGCGCGCACCGTTACCCCGCCGCCCAACGCCGCGCTCGCCTTTGCCACCCAGACCACATTATCGGTTGATGATACCGCCGAGATGATTTCTATCCTGCAATTCCGCTTTCCCGAAATTACCGGCCCACGCGGTGAGGATATCTGTTACGCCACCACCAACCGCCAGAATGCGGTAAAGGCTATTTCGGCCGATTTGGATTTAATGATCGTCATTGGCGCGGAAAATTCATCAAACTCAAAGCGCCTTGTCGAAGTGGCAAAACGTGCCGGTGCCAAAGATGCGATATTGGCGGCAGATATTAGCACGGTTGATTGGGCCAAGGTCGAACAGGCAAAAAACATCGGTCTATCCGCCGGTGCATCGGCCCCAGAAAAGCTGGTGAGAGAAGTCATTCAGGAAATTAAAGATCGTTATGATGTGACCTTGTCTGAAGATGCAATTGCCAAAGAGAACATCACCTTCAAACTACCATCCATTCTCTCTGCTTGATTGAGTAACTTTCATGGCTGTTTATACCGTTGTTGATGACACTGACCTTGCTGACTTTCTAGCCGCCTATGATCTTGGTGAGGTGCTTAGCTTGGCTGGTATTGCCGAGGGTGTCGAAAATTCCAACTATCTATTGCGTACCGATCGGGCAAATTACATTTTGACCCTGTATGAAAAGCGCGTGGACCCGAATGATCTGCCGTTCTTCATGGAGGTCATGGAAAAACTGGCCAGCGCAGGCATGAACTGCCCCTCACCGATTCCGGCAACGGATGGCTCTATATTACAGGAGCTAAATGGACGGCCATGCGCGGTCTTTAGCTTTTTGGATGGCACATGGTCGCGTTATCCAAATGCACAGAAATGCCGCGAGCTTGGCGCCGCCCTTGCCCAAATGCACCTAAATACCACGGCACTTGAGCGCCAGCGCCCGAACGCACTTGGTCCGCTATCATGGCAACCATTGTTCGATCAGGTGGCTGAACAGGCGAACCAATTGGGCGCCGGCATGAAAGAGCGCGTTCAAGACCAGCTAAGCAAGATTATTGCCGACTGGCCGAGCAATCTTCCTACCGGCGTTATCCACGCTGATCTGTTTCCGAATAATGTGTTGTTTGTTGGTGACAAGCTTACCGGCGTGATCGACTTTTATTTCGCCTGTGATGACATGCTGGCCTATGACGTCGGCATTTGTCTCAATAGCTGGTGCTTTGATGCGGATGGTAGTTTTAATCTGACCAAATCACGGGCGTTGATTAACGGCTATGAGAGTGTTCGGCCACTCACTAATGATGAAAAGAACGCTATTCCAATTCTCACGGCTGGTTCGGCGATGCGGTTTTTCCTAACCCGTCTTTATGATTGGATACACACCCCTGCCGATGCACTGGTGAGCCCGAAAGATCCGATGGAATATTGGTCGATCCTGCGGTTTCACGCCTCGGTTTCAGGCGCCACGGCCTATGGCATAGGATTATAGAGTAATGAGTAAGGTCGTTATTCACACAGATGGTTCCTGTCTCAGCAATCCCGGCCCTGGTGGTTGGGCGGCGGTACTGCAATGGAACGGCAATATGCGTGAATTATCGGCTGGCGTCCCTGACACCACCAATAACCGGATGGAACTATTGGCCGCTATCGAGGCGCTCAACGCTCTCACCCGCCCGATGCGTGTCGAGCTGCATACTGATAGCAAATATGTGATGAACGGCGTTACTGACTGGATGCCGCGCTGGAAACGCAATGGTTGGAAGACGGCGGCCAAGAAGCCAGTGGCGAATCAGGATTTATGGCAGGATCTGGACGCGGCAATTGCCCCCCATGACATAGAATGGCATTGGGTAAAGGGGCACTCTGGTGAAGAATTGAACGAACGCTGTGATATATTGGCCCGCACCGCCGCCGAGGCCATTGCCTCTGGCGCCAGCTCGTAACAGGCCAAACACGGATATCCGCGCCATCCAGCCTAGAGCTGGGTCAATACATGGGCGGCGTCAGACACGTCAAAGACGCCAACCTCTTCCATAAAGATTTTCGTCACTACGCCATCATCGATGATCAACGCACAGCGCGCCGCACGAACCCCCAAAATTGGTCCCATATGACGATCAAGGCCCAATCCGGTGGTCAATTCGGCATGCGGATCAGCCAGCATGTCAATCGCATCGCCGATTTCGTTCACATCGGCCCATGCCTTCATCACATGCGCATCATTAACTGACAAACACGCAATTCGGTCCACACCAGCGGCCTTTAGCGCGGCGCCATGCTCGATATAAGACGGCAAATGCTTGACCGTACAGGTCGGTGTATACGCACCCGGAACAGCAAAAAGCACAGTCCGCCCCGTACCAAAATAATCGCCAGATTGATGCTGGTTAACACCATCTTCGGTTTTAATCTGAAAAGTGGCTTCTGGGATGCTCTGCCCTACTTCGATTGTCATGCTATGTCTGTCCTATTCAGATTAGTGGCTTATCGCCATCAGTTGGTGTTGATTTGTAATTTTTCAAGGGCAGTAAGCACCGCTTCACTGCTCAATAATTCTGGCAACATTATACCGTCAGGAAAGGCAGGCCCATAGACAATATTAAACGGAATGCCAAAGCGGTCATGGCGTGCTAGGAACGCCGAAATATCGGGATCGGGACGTGTCCAATCGGCCGATAACATCACCAAATCACCCGCCGCAACCGCCTTTGCCATTACGTCTGCCACCGGCGATTGCTCAAGCACCAGCGCCTTGTTCGCCTTGCAGGTCACACACCAGTCAGCGGTCACATCAACAAAGGCGACCTTGCCCTGATCGACAATCGCGGAAACCACACCGGGGCGCCATGCCTGCCAATTTTCTGCTTGGTCAATTTTAGCGGGCGATACCAGCGTGACCAAAATACTCGCCAGCCAAATCATCGTGCCAACCAACGCCGCCGCTAGGCCGAGCTTCACCCATCTAAACCACGCCCCGGGCTTTGGTAGCAGGCTCACCGCCGATGGCACTATTGCCACCAAGATCCACGGCGCGGCTAGACCAAGTCCCATCGCGGCAAATATCGCGAATAGAGTGGCGGTCGAGCCAGCAAAGGCCACGGTTACCGCCGTGCCAACAAATGGTGCCGAGCAAGGCGTAGCCAGAATGGTGGCCAGCATCCCCGACAGAAAATCCCCACCATACCGGCCAAGCCGGCTATTACCCGATGGCAACGGTATCGATTGCGCAAAGGCAGGCGTGCGCAGGGTAAAGAGCCCTAAAATATTCGCCGCAAAAATACCGAGAAACAGGATCATCGCCCCGATGAAATAGGCGTTTTGGAATTGCACACCCCAGCCGATCGATGCCCCCGCCGCACGGGCAATCGTCAACCCGCCAGCAAGAATCATAAAGCTAGTCATGATACCAGCCGCGCCAATTAAAAAGCGCCAGCGAATTTCACTCTGCGCCGCGCCAGCCACATTTAGAACCGTTGATAGCTTGATCGCCAGAACCGGCAACACGCAGGGCATTAGATTCAAAATCAATCCGCCTAAAAAGGCGATGCCAATCACCACAAACGAAATGCCCAGAAGCGTATCCGGTCCGTTCCGCCCGCCAGATGATGCCGATGCGGGCGTGATGGTAATCGGGAAATCACCCGATTGGGGCGTCGCAATAATCGTCACCCGTCCATCGCCGCCGGTAAATTCATGTTTTGGCGATGTCACATAGGGGATGATCGCAAAATCACCCTTCATCACCGGCGCCTTAAAGGCTGTATGTTCAAAACCCTCGACAAAGATGTCGTCAACTGGCGGTGCGCCCGATGCCAATTCAATGACCAACTCACCATCACCGTAAACCGCGCCTAGAACGGCCAGAGACGGTCCTGACGGTGATCGGCCAGCGTTGTCACCGGCCTTCTCACCAAACGCGGCCATACGCGGCACAGCGGCGTTATATTCGGCGATTGCGCGGGCATGAGTGGATGCCGCGGCTTCACCAGCCGGAATATCAAGGTTTAATGCGCCAAACACCGGCACGCAAATATCGGAACAGGTCAAAAGCTCCAGCTCTGCCACAATCTGGGTAAAGCCACCAACATCATGTCCGGTTACAGTAAGCGGTAGGATAACGTGGTCCTGATATCCAAAATTATCAAAACCAAAAACGTCAAAACGCTGCGGCGCTGGCCAGCTAATCTCGGCCTTCAAATCGGGATAGGGACTATTGCCAAAATCCAGCGTTGGCGGCAATCCCGCCTCGCCGGGGGTACGCCAATAGACTTTCCAGCCCGGTGCGGTGCGAATCTCTAGCCCCAGAGGCAACGCGCTCAATTGACCGACATTGGTAACAGCCGAGATCAAGCGGACCTCTGCCATTGTCGGATCACCGATCCACTCGCTCTGGACTGGACTGGCGGCGGCCCCCGATTGCACACCAAGCCCGCCCAGAACCGTAATGGCCAACATTTTCCCCACCGCACCAATTCGAATATTGGCGCAAACACTGGCAGGGCGTGTCATAGTCTGCACCATTTTTTGCAAGCTTTTGAGCATGTCTAGGGTCACCATAAAGCGGGGTCTCGTTTGGTCGCGCTGAAATCAGCCTTTACCAAGGTAGCTGTTCTTGTTTAGGTTAGGTAATGGAACAGGACAAAAAATCAAGCCGAAAGCCTAAGTCTGGGCGCGCACAGATGCAACAATCAATGCCTGGTTCGCAATCCCTGCAAGGCCAGCTATTGATTGCCAGCCCGCATATTGATGATAGCCGCTTTGACAAGACCGTGATCCTGATGTGTCAACATGATCAGAATAGCGCTATGGGGCTCGTCTTAAACAAGCTAGCAATCGAGCTAAAGCTTGGTGATTTATACGAAAAGCTGGATATCGGCGCGCCCCGCTTTAACGCTGGCAATCCTGTTCATATCGGCGGCCCGGTTGATAGCAATCGCGGCTTTGTCCTGCATTCACAAGATCACATGCTACCCGATAGCGTTCCGGTGACGCATGATATTGGCCTCACCGCCAGCATCGAAATTCTGCGGGATATTACCGATGGCGTTGGCCCTGTGCATACGCTCATCTCGCTAGGATGCGCTGGCTGGAGCGCGGGACAGCTAGATCAAGAAATGGCGGAAAACGTGTGGCTTAATCTACCAGCCTCGCCCGAATTGGTGTTCGAGACGGAACGACCTGCGCTTTGGCAACAGGCGTTTAACCAGCTCGGCGTAGATCCCGCCTATTATGCGGGCACTTCGGGCAACGCCTAATCACTAAATTATGCTGATAGCGCCTGTGCAAGGCTTTCGTTTGACATAATTTTGCCCTTGGGACCGACCGCCGCCATCGCCGGACCACCAGCGCCAATCACCCGCGCCGCAACCGCGCTAACGGCCGCCGCATCAACCTCATCAATCGCCGATAGCAACTCTGCATCATCAGACGGTTTGCCAAACAAATTCACCTGACGGGCCAGCGCATCACCGCAACCAGCGACTGATTCGCGCCCCATCAATAAAGACGCTCGGAGCTGGGCCTTGGCCCGCTCAACCTCATCACTACTAACCTTGGTCGCAATCGCGCCAAGCTCACCGGCGGCAACGCTTAGCATCTCGTCAACCTGATCGGCAGAGGTGCCCGCATAAACGGCAAAATGGCCGGTGTCGGAATACATCGAGGCGAATGAGAAAATGGAGTAGCACAGGCCGCGTTGCTCGCGCACTTGCTGGAATAGCCGTGATGACATGCCGCCGCCATAAAGGGTCGAAAGCGCCAACATCGCAAACCGGTCGGGATCACGCGCGGCCAATGCCGGCACCCCAAAGACCACATGCGTTTGTTCCAGATCACGCTCAACGATTGATCGTCCGGCATTCCATTTTGGCAAAACACGCTTGGTATCGGATGCGCTCTTTAGATCACCCAGTCGGTCGGTAATGCGCGTCACCAGATCATCATGCTTGATCGCCCCCGCCGCACTGACCAGCATTTGCCCAGCGCCGTAATGACGCCGCATAAATCCATCTAGATCATCACGGGAAAATCCTGATACGCTATCAATCGTGCCCAAAATAGGCCGACCCAAAGTATGTCCGTCATGGGCGGCCTTGGCGAATAGATCGAACACCAGATCATCTGGCGTATCCAACGACTGGCCAATTTCCTGAATGATGACACCGCGCTCACGCTCGATCTCGTCTTCAGGCAGGGTCGATTTGGTCAAGATATCGGCCAATATATCGACGCCCAAATCAAGATTTTCCGGCAATAAACGCAAATAATAGGCGGTTTCTTCGCGGCTGGTATGGGCGTTCATATAGCCGCCAACATCTTCAACCTCGGTGGCTATTTGCTTGGCATCACGCCCAGCAGTTCCCTTGAACGCCATATGTTCGAGCATATGGGCGATGCCCTGTTCGTTTTCACGCTCGTCTCTGGCACCAGCATTCACCCAGATACCGATCGAAATCGTATGCGCTGATTCCATCTCGCGAGAGGCAATCCGCAGGCCATTGGCGATGGTGGTTAGCTGGCCTTTGCTCATAGACTACGCTTCTTTGCCAGAACCAACGCCTTGACCGCCGCGGCGTCACCCTCGACATGGTGCTTTTGCTCTGGGCGGCTCATCAAATCGGCAAGGTGCGGCGGCAATGGCGGCACTTCGCCTGTCGCTGTCGCGACCGCATCCTGAAACTTTGCCGGATGGGCACAGGCCAATGAAACAACTGGAATATCGGCCCCGACAACGCCATCGGCGATGGCCCGGCGGGCGGCCGAAACGCCAACCGCGCTATGCGGATCCAGAACCATGCCCTCATTCGACTTGGTGGTGGCAATCTCGGCAATCGTACCGGCATCATCAAGGCGATAGGCGCTAAATAATTCTGCCGCCTTGGCCATTACCGATTGCGGCATATCAAACCGGCCGGTCGCGGCAAATTGCGCCATCACCGCCGCCGTCTGGGCGCCATCGCGATCCAGCAATTCAAACAGCAACCGTTCAAAATTGCTCGAAACCTGAATATCCATCGATGGACTATAAGACGGGTTAACCGCCTCACGCTGCATCGCACCGGCCTCAAAAAAGCGCGTCAAAATATCATTCTGGTTAGAGGCAACAATCAACCGTTCGATTGGCAGACCCATCTGGGCGGCCACGTAACCGGCAAAAACATTGCCAAAATTACCGGTCGGCACCGAGAACGCCACTTTCTGTTCGGGCGCACCTAGTGATAATGCCGATGAAAAGTAATAGACGATCTGGGGCATAAGGCGGGCCCAGTTGATCGAATTGACCGCCGATAGATTAACCTGATCACGAAATTCATGCTCGTTGAACAGGCTCTTTACGATCGCTTGGCAATCATCAAAATCACCGTCAACCGAAACCGCATTGGCACCATCGGCAATGACCGATGTCATCTGGCGCTGTTGCACTGGCGACACCCGCCCATCGGGGAACAGAATAAAGATGTCGATGGCATCACGGCCCTGAAACGCCTCAAGCGCCGCCGAACCGGTGTCACCGCTGGTTGCCCCTAGAATAACCGCATGGGCAGAAGATGCCTTTAGCGCACGGTCAAATGCCCGCGCCAGAAACTGCATCGCGTAATCTTTGAACGCTATTGTCGGGCCATGGAATAATTCTAAAACATGAATATTGCCGGACAAGTGCCGGAGCGGCGCAACCGCCGGATCATCAAAATCAGCATAGGCATCAGCCGCCATTGCGCTAAGCTCGGCCTCGTCAATTTCGCCATCGGTAAAGCGCGCCATAATCCGCCCCGCAAGGGCGCTATAGGACAGGCCGCGCATGTCGCGAATTTCATCAGGCGTAAATCGTGGATAAGACGTCGGCAAATAGAGGCCACCATCGCGGGCCAAGCCGCTCAACAGCGCCGCTTCATAACCGAGCGGGCCATCATTACCGCGTGTGCTGATATAATCCATTAGGCATCATCCTTCCGTGCCGCACCAAAAGAAAGCCGTCCAGCCTGATGATGAAAGCCAAGGTAAACCCCCAGCAAAGACAGCGCGATACCATACCATGTAATGGCATATCCAAGATGTGAATTGCGCAGATTAAGCTCGGTCTTTGCCGCAATCGGCAGTGACACGACTTCTGAGGTGCGCAAGGCATCGGCGTACATTGTTGTCTCCGCACCATCAAGGCCGAGATGCGCAACAATCTGGGACGGGATCAGGGTAAACCAGAAACCAGCATCAGGCTCGTTCTCTGGGACAAAATAGCCCTTTTGGGCCGGAAAGCGTAAAATCGCCTCCAGCGTGGTCGGGCCGGTGATTAATGAAAATGGCCGCTTTGCCGGATCGCGGTAGGATTCTGAAACCCAGCCGCGATTAACCAACACAATGCGCCCGTCATTCAAGGCAAAGGGCGTGACAACATGAAAGCCGGCATTGCCTTCATAGGTACGGCCAGTCAGATATACTTCCCGCTCATTGTCAAATTCACCATCAAGGGCGAGGCGCCGGAATTCCAAATCATCAGTGACGTCACCCGCCATCGGCAACGCAATCGGCGCGGCGGCGGAACGGTTTTCAAAGCTAGTGATGAGATTGTTCTTCCATTCAAGGCGCTGGAGTTGCCATGTACCAAGCCATAGCAAAGTCAAAAACGCAGGAACGGCAAACAAGGTCGGCCATAGAAGTGGTCTAAATTTCATCATCACACCCAAGGTTCGATATCATTTAACTAGATATCATCTGGTTTGATGCCGTATCCGGCACCACTAAAAAGGGAGCGCCCATAATAAGCGCTCCCCATTTAACTATGGCAACCGCCAATCGGATTATTCCGATCAACCACCCCACCAATAAACGGCGGCGAATAGGAACAACCATACAACGTCAACAAAATGCCAATACCATGCAGCCGCCTCAAAGCCAAAATGCTGTGTAGGGCTGAAATGACCGGCTAGACCGCGGAACCAACATACGGCTAGGAACAATGTTCCAATCAATACGTGAAAGCCGTGGAAGCCAGTGGCCATGTAGAACACTGATGAGTAAATACCATCCGTAAAACCAAATTCAGCATGGCTATATTCAAGCGCCTGCAAACCAGTAAACAACATGCCAAGAACAACTGTAGCCGCTAGGCCGCGCATGAAATCTTTGCGGTTACCATGCTGCAATGCATGGTGCGCCCATGTCACCGTACAGCCAGACAATAGCAATACCAATGTATTGATCAGCGGCAGATCGAACGGATCGAATGTTATTACCCCCTCTGGCGGCCAAATGCCGTCATTCGGGAATAGAGAGCGATCAAAGAACGCCCAGAAAAATGCCACAAAGAACATCACTTCAGAAGCAATGAACAGCATCATGCCGTAACGCATACCAATCTGTACGATTGGTGTGTGATGCCCCTGATATTCGGCCTCGCGAATTACATCGCGCCACCACATGAACATCGTCATCAACACAAGCGCAAAACCAAGGCCAAGAACCGGAATGCCGTATTGCACTTCATGCATATACATGACAGCGCCGACAGCCGCGGTAAATGCCGCCGCCGAACCAACGACTGGCCACGGGCTAGCCTCGACAAGATGATAAGGGTGTTTATTTGCACCACTCATTGTAGTCTCCTTTTAATCTGGCTGGCACACAGTGCCAAACCACCTCCAAACGATCAACCCTGTTGCCCTTTAACTGCCATTATTTAAGGCCGGAAAAAAGGTGTAGGACAGGATAATTTCCCGAATCTCCGCGGTATCAGCCTCGGCAATAATTTCAGGATCAATAAAGAACCGAACAGGCATCAACACCGATTCACCCGGCTGTAGGGTCTGTTCGATAAAACAAAAGCAATCAAGCTTCATGAAATGCGGTCCGGCTTTAACCGGTGTCACATTAAAAGTCGATGTGCCAGTAGACGGCGCGTCACCAATATTGGTCGCGCGGTAGTTAATGACGATCTCTTCACCCGGATTAATCGTCACCGGCGCATCAACAGCGGCAAATTCCCATTTCAAAGCGGGATTTACATTCGCGTCAAAACGCACCTTTACCGGATGATCAACGATCACCACATCCGAATTCTGGGTCGCCACCTGAGTGGTACCGCCATAGCCGGTTACCTTGCAGAACAACTCATATAGCGGCACCGAGGCATAGGCCAATCCGACCATGCCAAATACCAGCAATCCTAAGATTGTTGCCAGACGCCGATTGGCATTACCCGCCGCGCCCTCTGGCCCTGGTGTGCCGTTCGGCTCAATATTAGTTAATGGCGCACTCATCCAGCGCCCCCAATACGAACGATGGTCAGCACGAAGAACAACACGGCTAGCCCGGCGATGGCCAATAGCAAAGCAACATTGCGGCCTTTGCGCATGGCTTGCATTTCTTCCGCTGTCTTTGGCTCTCTGCGTTCAGTCATTATCCGATGCCTCCAAGGCCTAGTCGGTCAAACACGCCCATTGCCATCAACCCGTGATCAATCACCAAGCCGAGGAATAACAGGAATAAATACAGGATAGAAAAGGCGAACAGCTTTTTCGCCACCGCGTGATCGCCTGTGCGAAACAGCTTTACCGACAGGCCAACAAAAATGCCGCCCATGACCGCCGCTAGAAAGCCGTAAACCGGTGAGGCCATGCCAATAAAGGCAGGGACACAGGCCAATGGCGCGAGCAGGATCGCATAGATAAGGATCTGTTTGCGGGTCTCTGGCTCACCAGCAACAACAGGCAACATCGGCACATCAGCGCGGGTGTAATCATCATTGCGGAATAGCGCCAGCGCCCAGAAATGCGGCGGTGTCCACATAAAGATAATGGCAAATAGCAATAACGGCTCGATCGACAGGCTATTGGTAACTGCCGCCCAGCCAATGACCGGAGGCAATGCACCTGCCGCGCCGCCAATGACAATATTCTGCGGCGTCCGGCGCTTTAGCCAGACTGTGTAGACAATGCCGTAAAAGAAAATAGTAAAGGCAAGCAAACCAGCCGCCAGCCAGTTAGAGGCAAGCCCTAAAAGCAATACCGACAGCGCCGAAATAACAATGCCCATTGTTAGGGCCTCAGCCGGCACCATCGCACCAGATGGGATCACCCGATCTTTTGTGCGGCTCATCAGCGCGTCAATATCGCGGTCATACCATTGGTTAATCGCACCAGACGCACCAGCGCCCGCGGCGATCGCAAATAATGAAATAATGAATAGCATCGGATGCAATGAACCGGGCGCCAGATACATGCCAGCAAAACCAGTGAAAATCACAAGGCTCATCACCCGCGGCTTTAGCAACGACCAAAAATCGGCGACCGAGGGACCGTAAAGCACCTCAGGTGTCTGTTTCACATTTTCTTGCGATGTCGAAGCCATTAATAAGCCCTGTTACAACCACCCGTTAAGGTGGGGAAATCGGTTGCGCCCGTGACTGGGCGCAACCGTCGATTTGATTTACTTGACCTTTGGAAGCTCATCAAAGGTGTGGTAAGGCGGCGGAGATGCAACCTGCCACTCCAATGTTGTGGCTCCAACGCCATATGGATTATCAGCCGCACGACGCTTTGCAATAAATGCCTGCGCGATGACCACCAAGAACAGGATCGCACCAAACGCGCTGATATATGAACCAATAGACGCCACCATGTTCCAGCCAGCAAAGGCATCAGGATAGTCGATATAACGACGTGGCATGCCAGCAAGGCCAAGGAAGTGCATTGGGAAGAATGTCAAATTCACCCCGACGAATGTGATCCAGAAATGCAGCTTACCGAGTGTCTCTGAATAATCATAACCGGTCATTTTAGGGAACCAGTAATAGAAGCCAGCAAACAAGCCAAAGACAGCACCAAGCGACAACACATAATGGAAGTGCGCAATCACATAATAAGTGTTGTGCAGAACCACATCGAGACCCGCATTAGACAGAACCACACCGGTTACACCACCAACGGTGAACAGGAAGATAAAGCCAATGGCCCACAACATTGGGGTGCGGAAAGTGATTGATCCACCCCACATTGTCGCAATCCAAGAAAAGATCTTCACGCCAGTTGGAACCGCAATAACCATTGTTGCGGCAGTGAAATAGGCCCGCGTATCAACGTTTAGTCCGACCGTATACATATGGTGCGCCCACACGATAAAGCCGACGAAACCAATTGCCACCATCGCATAAGCCATCGGCAGATAACCAAAGACAGGCTTTTTCGAGAAGGTCGAGATGATGTGACTGACGATACCAAAGGCCGGCAGAATCATAATGTACACTTCAGGGTGACCAAAGAACCAGAACAGGTGCAGGAACAAAATCGGGTCACCGCCACCTTCTGGGATAAAGAAGGTTGTGCCAAAGTTACGGTCGGTCAACAGCATGGTAATCGCACCAGCAAGAACCGGAACCGCCAATAGCAGCAAGAATGCAGTGATCAACATCGCCCACGCAAATAGCGGCATTTTGTGCAGGGTCATGCCCGGCGTCCGCATATTAAAGATCGTGGTGATAAAGTTAGCCGCACCAAGAATAGACGAGATACCAGCCAGATGGAGCGAGAAGATCGCCAGATCCATCGACATGCCAGGGGTACCAGCAGATGAAGATAGTGGCGGATAAATCGTCCAGCCAACACCCGCTCCGCCATCCATTACCGCCGATAACAGCAACA
>CBFHOS010000028.1:0-22194 GCA_965657645.1 Puniceispirillaceae bacterium (SeqCode)
CAACTTTATGGATCTACAGGCATGTTTACATTTGACCCGGGCTATGGCGCCACTGGATCATGTGTGTCTGGACTTACCTATATCGATGGTGACGAAGGTGTGTTGTTGCACCGTGGATACGGCATCGAGGAACTAGCCGAAAAATCAGATTTTCTTGAGCTGGCTTATCTTCTGCTCGAAGGTGAATTGCCGAACGCCTCTGAAAAAGAGTCTTTTGACAATGCAATCACCCTCCACACTATGGTGAATGAACAGCTATCGACGTTTTTCCGCGGGTTCCGCCGAGATGCGCACCCGATGGCGATCATGTGCGGCGTTGTTGGCGCCCTATCTGCATTTTACCATGATTCTACCGACATCCACGATCCACAGCAGCGAATGATTGCATCGCGCCGGTTGATCGCAAAGATCCCGACCTTGGCGGCGATGGCCTATAAATATTCAATTGGTCAGCCATTCAATTATCCGCGCAACTCACTCTCATATGCCGAGAATTTCCTGCATATGTGTTTTGCTGTTCCGTCTGAGGATTATGTTGTTGATCCGGTTCTTGCTGATGCTATGGACAAGATTTTCATCCTGCACGCTGATCACGAGCAAAATGCGTCAACCTCAACTGTGCGCCTTGCTGGTTCATCTGGCGCCAATCCGTTTGCCTGTATTGCGGCTGGTATCGCCTCTTTGTGGGGACCTGCTCACGGCGGCGCGAATGAGGCCGTTTTGAACATGCTTAACGAGATTGGCCATAAGGATAATATTCCTGAATATGTGGCTAAGGCGCGTGATAAGAACGATCCGTTCCGGCTGTTTGGTTTTGGCCACCGCGTTTACAAGAACTTTGACCCACGGGCCAAGGTTATGCGCGCATCTTGCCACGAAGTGCTAGAGAGCCTTGGCGTCGATGATCCATTGCTTGAACTTGCGATGGAACTCGAAGATATGGCCCTTAAGGACCAGTATTTCATTGATAAAAAGCTATATCCGAATGTCGATTTCTATTCAGGTATCATCCTAAAGGCGATGGGTTTCCCGACATCTATGTTCACCGTTCTATTCGCTGTTGCGCGGACGGTTGGATGGGTTGCCCAGTGGAATGAGATGATCAAGGATCCGGCCCAGCGTATTGGCCGCCCTCGCCAGCTCTATATCGGCCCTGATCGTCGCGGCTATAAAGACATCAACGCCCGCTAGGCACATCGGTTATTAGACCTCACCCAAATAAGGGTTTAACGCATCGGTGACGTTCTTGTTGAATTGTCCGCCGCCGCGCATGGTTTCACGCAATTGTGCGGCATCGGCTATTGCCCGTTGCTTTGCCTCTGGGTTGTTTAATACCGCTAGAACGCCCGTTGCGAGAGTGTGCGGCGTTGCCTTTTGTTGAAAATATAGCGGATATATCTCGCGTCCCAATATAGCGTTGGGCAGGATCACCTTGTCCATATTTACCAGCAAACGCCCGATAAAGGCGGATACAGCGCTAGTGATATAGGTTGCTATTCCAGGGGCGCCCATTAGGGCTGTTTGCAGAGTAACCGTGCCAGACGCCGCCAAAACAGCATCCGCATTGCCAACTGCCCGATAGAAATCATCGCTTTTCGTTGTGATCGCGATATTGCTCTCGCCATACCTCGCCAAGATATCGGTAACCATCGGCTCCATCCGTGCGATTGTGGGCAGGGTTACGCTGATCTCGGGCTGTTGTTTTCTTACCATAGCCACAGCACCAAGCATGGCCGGTAATATCCGCGTTAGCTCCCCGCGCCGACTACCGGGCAAGATAACCAGATGCTTGGGCTTATTCGCGGTCTTGCCCGATGATTCGACCGGCACCAACCGATCGTCATACGCCTCTGGATGGCCAATGAATTTGGCATCAATGCCCAAAGGTGTGAAATAATCCGGCTCGAATGGAAATAGGCATAAAAGACCGTCTAGCGTTCCTTTCAACCTATGTTTACGCCATTCACCCCATGCCCAGATTGTTGGGGCAACTGTATGCACAATCGGTGCGCTCCACCCTTCGCTTGCCATCCGTTTTTTCAACCGTGCGGCCAAACGGAGGGAAAACCCCTTGGCATCAATTGTTAGGATAAGCTTTGGTTTTGTAGCGATTATCTGGTCGATTAATTGGTTCATAAATCTGGATAATCGTGGATAGGCCATTAGCGCCGCGCCAAACCCGATGATCGATAGCGCGTCCATATCGCCCCATTCGCGCAAGCCGGCATCACGCATCTGATCACCGCCAATACCGACCCATTCCTGTGGGCCATATTCACTGTCAATTGCGCCCATCATACGAGCGGCCAGAGCATCGCCAGATGGTTCGCCCGCTAGAATGAAAATAGGCCCAGTCATGCTATATCGCCTCTTGGTGCTATTTTGGTTGGGTTTCAACGCCAATAAGCGCGATTTTAGCGGCACGGCAAGCGGTTACGATATCATCGAGTGGATCGGCTAGCAAAACACTCTCCGCGCCAATGGCAATCGCGCCAATCCCTGCCTTTTGTGCCATTGTCACGGTCGTGACGCCAAAGACTGGACGATCAAGGCGTAGATCCTGTCCCGATTTAGGCATTTTCAGCAATGTTGCACAATTTGCCGCCAGATCGAGCAAGTCCCCTGCCCGCGATATCATCGCGTCAGTGCCCTCGGCGGCCTCAATTGCAATAACCCGCCCTTGCTGGATAATCGCGGCCTGTCCAACGTCTAGGGCGCCAAGGCTAGCCAGAACTGATATGCCCAACTCAATGTCGGGGGCAATCAACGCGGCAACTTTGGCATCATCAACGATCACCCCGCCGCTTAGTGACCGATCGGCGATGAAATTGTCTGGTGAGATTGTCTCAATTCCAGCCTCGGCAAAATAGGCGCAGATGATCCGCAATAGACCATCATCGCCTCTGGTGAGTGCCTTACCGAGCAGTTTTAGCGCATCACCATCGGGGCGAAGATCACCAAGCGATGGGCGTTCAACCTTGCCAGCCATAACCAGCCGGTCACAGCCCATCTCGACCATTAATGCCCGCGTTTTTGAAATCGCGCCAAGGTCAATCTGGTGATGTGTGAAATCTGAAAAATCGCTGTCTGCCTGACCACGAATGGCGAACAGCACAACGTCGGTTCCGCCGTCTCGTGCGGCATGGGCAATATCAACTGGCAGAGTGCCGCGCCCGGCTATGATTGCCAATATTGCCATCTGATCCTACGGTTTCCCCGCATGGCAAATACCATTGCGCGATGCATTCTCGATGAAATCAAAGATTTTAGTGATCTGCTGGTGATCACCATAGGCGGCTTTTGCGGCCTTAAGGCGATCAGCAAACAACCCGCTACCCTTAAACAGCATCCGATAGGCCGAACGGATATCATCAATATCGGACTGTTCAAACCCACGGCGGCCAAGGCCAATCACATTAATGCCGGTTAGTAATGCCCGATTGCCAACAGCGATCGCAAACGGAATAACGTCTTTATCAACGGCGGTTTGCGAGCCAATCATCGAATGATCACCCACCCGGCAGAATTGCTGGACCGAGGCAAACCCGCCCATCATTACGTTACTGCCGATTTTGGCATGACCACCAAGGGTGGCATTATTGGCAAAAATAACATTGTCACCAACAACACAATCATGCGCGACATGCGTAGCCGCCATAAAGATACCGTTGTTACCAACAATTGTTTTCATCGCGTCGATCGCGGTGCCGGGATGCATTGTGACATGCTCACGGATGATATTATTGTCGCCAATTTCCAAGGTCGAATCTTCGCCAGCATAGCGCGTATGCTGGGGTGCACAGCCAAGGGCGGCGAATGGGAATATTTCACACCCCGCGCCAATTGAGGTGTTTCCATCGATAACAACATGGCTATGAATATGCACATTGTCGCCAATGGTAACCTTTGCACCGATGACGCTATAGGGGCCGATGCGAACATTAGCGCCAATTTGCGCCGCCGGATTAATGAGTGCGGTTGGGTGAATGCTGCCAGACATTATGATCTGTCCGGATCGACGATCATTGCCCCAAATTCGGCCTCTGACATTTTGGCACCATCTACAAAAGCGGTGCCTTTGAATTTCCACAGCGGACCTCTGGCGCTCACCTTTTCAATATGGAGCTTGAGCAGATCGCCGGGGCGCACTGGATTGCGGAATTTCACCTTGTCGATGGTGGTGAAAAATACCAGCTTGTCATCGGTTTCAGAACCAAGAGTAACACTGACCATACAGGCAGCGGCCTGCGCCATAGCCTCAACGATCAATACGCCCGGCATAATCGGATAATCTGGAAAATGGCCGGCAAAGAATGGCTCGGCATTACTAACCGCCTTGATACCAACGGCGGAAACATCCGGAACAATATCTTCAACCTTATCGATAAGCAGCATTGGCGCGCGATGCGGTATACGCTTTTTGATTTCATCGATATTCAAAGAAGTGACGGCACTATCCATAATTAATCCTATTTTTTGGCAACCCTATTTTTTGGGACGCAACAAGCTTCGTAACTTAGCCTGATCGCGCCAGTATTTGCTAGCATCTTCGCCCGGAAATCCGGCTATTTTTGCTCCTGCAGGAACATCTTTGGTAATACCGGCGCGGGCCATTAAAACGGCGCCATCACCAATGTTGATATGATCTGCCACCCCGACTTGGCCGCCCATTACCACTGATGAACCGACTGTCGTACTGCCTGCAATTCCAACCTGAGATGCAATGATAACCCGATCGCCGAGGATGCAATTATGCGCAATCTGGACCAGATTGTCGATCATCACATACTCACCAAGTATTGTGTCATCAAGACTGCCGCGGTCTATGGTCGAGTTTGCACCGATGTGTGATCCTTGGCCGATACGCACAATGCCAAGATGGGGAACCATTACCGGCCCATCCTTTGTCATCTCAAAACCAAATCCGGACTCGCCAATGACACAGCCAGCCTTGACGGTGACATTATCGGCCAGCGTTGCATAGGAAACCACCGCATTAGCGCCAATCCGGCAATGCGCCCCGATGACGACATTATCGCCAATAACAGCGCCGGCACCGATGATTGTCCCCTCACCGATCTTTGCACCACTGGCGATAATGGCACTGTCTGCGATAGACGCTGATGGGGCGATGCTGGGCGTTTGATCAGTCTTTGCTTTACCCTCAACAAGCCAATTGGCTGCCATCGCAAAGCCAGCCCGCGGATTGTCGACAATCAACCAAGACACATCGGCGGCGCGGCTCTGATCACTGAGTTTTGCGGCGATATCACTCGTTGTGACAACAATTGCCCCCGCTAGTTCACTCGCTCCATCACCGGTATCAATATTGGCGAGAAAACATAACGAGCCAGCAGAGCAATTCGTGAAAGCGGTGATATCTGTGATAATTCTGTCGCCGGATCCGATCAGTTCAGCCCCAATTGTGGCGGCTAGCTGGGCCGCTGTGATGGCTTTTTTCATTTGGAAAAACTGACCATTCAACGCCATAGCAGCTAGCTTCCGTTATCCGAATCAACCTTGATCTCGATACGGGCATTTTTCGTACGTTCGTTAAGGCGCTCGAGGACCGCATCGGAAATGTTCAATCCAGGCACGTAGATCAGCGCCGCATCACGGACCAGAACAAGGTCAAGGGTACGCTCGCGGGCGATCTCCTTCACAATATCCAAGGCGATGTTCCTAAGGTCGTTCTGGGCCTCTTGAAACGCAATATCGAGGGTCTGTCGCCGGTATTGAATTTGCCGCTGTAGCTCGGTGACATTGGCCTGAAACTCAGCCAATTGTTCATCAAATGCCTCTTGCGACAACATTAATTTGCTGTCCATCAACTGGCGTTCAACCTGTTGTAGCTCGGTTTCGCGCTGGGTGAATTCCTGTTGAAAGGCAAGGCGTTGTTCATCTAAAAGTTCGCGAACACGGACAGTTCCGCTTGATGCGCGCAATACACCATCAATATCAATGAGGCCAATCCGCCGCACTTCCATTTCAGGGTAATCATCGACTGACCCGACAACCGCCGCGCTTGTGGTCCCCGTTTCTGTCCCGGCAGAATCATTGTCGTCAGCCGTGGCCGCGATAGGGTGAAACGCCATGAAAAAGCCAGCAAAACCTATGGTAACCGCAGTTTTTAGCGATATGGAGCGCACCATCCTAGAGCCTCGCACCAATTGCCAGCTGGAAGCGTTTCAGATTGTCGTGTGGTTGTTTATCAACCGCATCAGCCCAGTAGAATGACAGCGGTCCCAAAATTGTATCCCAAAGGAAACCAAATCCAACCGAGGTACGCATAGAGCTATCATTTGGCTTGGTTACGCCGGTTGGAAAATCTGTGCCCCAGGTCGAGCCAACATCGGTAAACACTGTCCAACGCAGACCAAGGTCACTGCTAAGGCCCAAATCAGAGACGATCTCTGCGCTTCCAGAATAAACGTTATTACCGCCAACAGCGCCCTTGGTACCAGTGTCACGCGGGCCAATGCCGCCACCGGCAAAGCCGCGTACATCTCGGCCACCTAGGAAAAACCGCTGTGACTGTGTGACTTTTTCACCCAGTCCAGACACGGTGCCATAACGGCCCTTAAAGCCTAGGACGACCGAGTTAAAGAAGAATGATTGGTAATGGGCACCGTTGATCACCACTTTTGCATAGGTGGCGTCACCGCCCAAACCGGCAACTTCCTGATAACTGCGGAGCAAATAACCTTCGGTCGGATCAATCCGATTATCGCGCGTATCTTTACTGATGCTGTAATTGACGGCTGACTTCAAAATAGTCTTACCATTCTCTCCAGTAACGGACGTTGCCTTGGTCGAGGTGTTAGACACCTTTGACTGCGAAACTTCATAACCAACGCGGTGGTAGATATCACCCGCGGCAGAAAAACCTACGCCCAGATCAAAACCGGTTTGATCAACGGTCGCCGTGCTCCGCTTTAACTGCTCTTTAAAGAAGGACGCGCTACCGAGCAGATTGCGGCCAAACAAATACGGCTCCGTTGTGCCAACCCGAAAATCGGTGCGCGAGTCAGATGTGCTCAATGTGGCCTCTAGTGACCGTCCCGTACCAAGGAAGTTTCTCTCATTGATACCAAGGGTAAAGCTGGTTTTATCAAGCGTTGAATAGCCGAGACCGATGGAGAATTCACCTGTTGATTGTTCTTCCACCGTCACCTCAGTGACGGTCTGTTCAGGGCTAGAGCCCACAAGATTACGAACAGATACATTAGAGAAATAACCCAAATTGCGGATATTACGAACAGAACGATCAAGCTTTAACTGGTTAAACGCATCGCCTTCAGCAAGCTCCATCTGACGCCGGATAACCCTGTCCTGTGTCCGTGAATTATCAATAATTTCAATGCGTTCAACAAAGTTCTTGCGAGCCTTGCCGATGCTAATATTAATCGAAAGCGTTTCGGTTTCGGGATCGGTGTTGATCTCAGGGTTAATATCAACAAATGCATAACCAATGGCGCCGAGCTGGTTAGTGATGTCGAGCAAGCCCTGTTCCATCCTCCGCACGTCGTACCAGCCTTCATCACCAAAATCGACCATTGCAGTCAGCGCCGCAATGTCGAGGTTAGGAATTTGGCTATCGATAGAAATCTCACCGACTTTATAGCGCGGCCCCTCATCCAGAATGAAGGAAACAGCAAATCCGGTGCGGTCGGGCAACAATCCGCCTTTGACCCGTGTTACATCAATATCGGCGTAACCGCGGGCAAGATAAAACTGGCGCAACAGCCGGACATCATAATCTAACCGGCCCTCGTCATATTTATCTGTTGAGGAAAACACTGCCCACCAACGCTGGACCCTGCTGGAAATACTGCTACGAAGGGCATAATCACTATAGCGCTGATTGCCATTAAATGTGATTGATTTGATTTTGATTAGTGGGCCTTCATCGACAACAAAGGCCAAATCCACACGGTTGCCGTCCAACTCGATGATTTGCGGCTCAACAACAGCGGCAAAGCGGCCGCCGGCCTGATAAACGTCAAGTAGGCGCTGTGCACCTTCTAGGGCGAGCTCGCGCGTGTAGACGCGGCGTGGTTCAATATCCAGATATTCGAGCAGTTTTTCATCAGCAATTGCGTCATTACCCTCGATATTCACCCGGTTAATGATCGGGTTCTCCTGAATGGTAATCCGTAGTGCGGTTCCATCAATTTCCATATCGATGTCGCGGAAGAGGTCAGTTTCAAAGAGCCGGTCCAACGCGATATTCAATGAACTGGTGCTAACCAAATCGCCAGCTTTTAGCGGCAGATAGGACAACACAGTGCCGACAGCAACACGGCGATTGCCGGTCACAACAATTTCATCAATTCTAACCGAGTCAGAAGAGGTTTGCGCATAACCATTTTGGGGAGAAACAAGCAGGGTTAACCCTGCCAGCATCAAAAAAATCGCAACGAGAAATCGCATGTTGAAAGTCCCTAACCACATCATCCTTGGGAACTATAACCACGCAAACATATTTGTAAAAGGAAGCATTTGCGAAAACGCCAAATATTTAGGCACTTAACGCCATTTAGCGGCTTTTAAACGCAATAAATCCCTACAAGAAGGGAAATAGCCTATTTATATCCAAGACAAACACGAACAGGGTCAAAACCAACAGCAATGTAATACCGACCCTGAGCAAGAGATCCTGCACCGCCATCGGTAGAGGACGACCGGCAATCGCCTCATAGATAAAGAACGCCAAATGGCCGCCATCTAGTGCTGGTACAGGCAATAGGTTGATTAAGCCAAGATTGATCGAAATGACCGCGGTTAGAAAGATAAACGGAATGATGCCTTGTTGAAGCACGGTTCCCGATATCGTCGCAATACCCACAGGGCCTTGAATTTCTCCGCTCTGCATTTCGCCTTTAGCCAGCCGTGAAAGGCCCCGCAACAACATTGTCGACATGTGGAATGCGTCTGAACTGGCCGTGATGATGGCGGTGGCTGGCCACATGCGCTCACGTTCACCAGCCTGAGTAGAACGCACACCTAACAGGCCAATTGTCATCTGCAACTGTTCGTCGAAACGGGCCATTGGGGTGACAGACAACTCGATTTCCTGACCGTCACGTTCGATCGTAAAGGCTAGCGCACGGCCGGGGCTCTCGACAACCAATGCCCGCATATCGTTGAAATCACGAATGGCAACACCGTCTATTTCAGCAACAACATCCCCCTGCTCCAAACCTGCTTCAGACGCTGCGGATTGCGGCATAACCTCGCCAATTTCGGCGGGTAGCATGAGTTTGCCAACGGTCATATACACCATCGCAAACAGCAGAATACCAAGGATGAAGTTTGCAACTGGACCACCAAGTACAATGCCAATGCGCCATGGCAAACTAGCCGCGGCAAAACTGCCTGGTGCGGCACTGCCGTCACTGCGCGCCGGTGTGCTCGCCGCGTTATCGTCGCCCTTCATTTTGACATAACCACCAAGAGGAATAGCGGCAAACCGCCACCTTGTGCCGGTCTTCTTAGACGTCCAGCCAAAAATCTCTGGGCCAAAACCAATCGAAAACACCTCGACCACAACACCCGCACGCCGTGCCATCCAATAATGGCCGAGCTCGTGAAAATACACCACGGGGGTCAGTAGAAGTAGAAAGCCAATAATTAATTGTAAAGGGCCTAATTCGGGCATCTGTATCTCTTTGGTGGCTAGGATGAGTGGATGGCAAAGACTAGTGTTATCCGTTTGTGGCGGCAATTAATCTTTTCGCAATAGCACGAGCATTATGATCAAGTTCCAACACGGTGGCTAGATCTGAAACATTGCCGTTGAAATCATGTTCCAGAGTAGCACTTACTATCTCGGCAATCTGGGTGAATTTTATCCGGCTATCCAGAAACGCGGCAACGGCAATCTCATTCGCGGCGTTTAGTACCGCCGGTTTGGCCCCGCCCTCGACCAACGCTTGCCGCGCCAGATAGAAACAAGGATAACGCGCCGGATCCACATCCCAGAAATCAAAGCGACCAAGCTGTGTCAGGCTAAGTGGCTCTGGACGCCAATCCAATCGCTCCGGCCACGCCAACGCATAGGATATCGGGGTCTTCATATCGGCGGTACCGAGCTGGCTAATGATTGAGCCATCGTTGAAATAGACCAGCCCATGGATCGCCACTTGCGGGTGAATAACGACCTCTATTTGCGATTGATCCATTCCGAATAACCACGCGGCCTCGATCACCTCAAGCCCCTTATTCATCATCGTCGCGCTATCGACCGAGATTTTCTGGCCCATGCTCCAATTAGGATGCTTTACCGCTTCGGCTGGCGTGATGGCAGAAAATTCTTCTAATGGCCGTTCGCGAAACGGACCGCCCGATGCGGTGAGGCAAATATGGCTGATGTCACGTAAATCCTGATCGCCAGCAACATCATCTTGATGCGATCGCCAACCGGTCCAGCACTGAAAAATGGCACTATGCTCGCTGTCTAACGGCAATAGACGTGCATTATGTTTGGCGGCGGTTTCACATACCAACTGGCCCGCAGATACAAGTGATTCCTTGTTAGCAAGAGCAATCCGATTGCCCGCTTCTGCCGCCTTCATCACCGATGGCAAACCCGCCAACCCAACAATGCCCGCCACAACCAAATCAACAGGATCACCAGCAATCAGGTCGCACTCCGTCTGCCCCGCAATCACTGTAATGCCAGTGTTTGCCAAGGCAGATTGAAGCTGTGGTGCCAAGGCCGTGTCACTGATACCAACAATTTTAGGGCGGTGTGCAAGTGCCTGACGGGCCAATAAATCAACATTGCGGCCGGCAATGAGCGCATGAATTTCAAAGCGATCAGGCCGCATAGAGACCAGATCAAGGGTGCTAGTCCCGATTGACCCGGTGGAGCCTAAAATTGTGATGCGTTTGCTCATGCTATAAAATAAACCTAACCGATATAACCGCTGATCACTGCACCATAGCAAACCGGCAAGGTAATGAGATACCCATCAAAACGATCTAAAACACCACCATGTCCGGGAATGGTTGAACCACTATCTTTTACCCCAAGCGTGCGTTTCAGCGATGATTCGATAAGATCGCCCATTTGCGCAACCACACCAACGATAACCCCCGCAATAACGCTAGATCCAACGCCAAGATTGACTAACGGTGCACAAAGAGCCGCAATGATAATTGCCGCGGCAATGCCTCCAACAGAGCCTGAAATGGTCTTCTTTGGGCTTATTGAAGGGGCAAGTTTAGGCCCGCCAACAAACCGGCCAACAAAATACGCGGCACTATCACAAGCCGCAATAATCGCCGCAATAATGAGAATGAGGCGGTGTCCACCCGGTATCATCAACAGCCCACTGGCGGCGGCAATACAAATAGCGGCTAGAAGTCCGAACAGCGCCACTTTGCGCGTAGTGCGATGAATAGACAAAATCCCGGTCATGGCAATCAAAATAGCAATAAGGACGACCCCATCATTGCTAGACAATTGCCACCACTTTATAGGTGCACCAAGGATCGCTAACACAGCTACCAATGCATAAAGGCGACCATTTGAAAACCCGGCCATTTTGCCAATTTCCCATCCCATCAACCCGCCTAGAGCTATAATTATTAGCCCTGCGATGAATGGTGACAGGGCAAAGCCCGCAATGATTGGCAAAAGGGTGATAAGCCCGATTAAGCGTTGATTTGTGGTCGACAAATTGTCAAAGCGCATAAAACTGCCTACCGCCCCACGGAAGGGACAGATTTAAGATGCGCATTTTTGACCTGCCCATTGCCACCAAACCGACGCTCACGCATGGCAAATTCTGCCAATGCTTGGTCCAAATCGGCCTGTGAAAAATCCGGCCATAATTTGTCTGTAAAAAACAACTCTGCGTAGGAAATATCCCACAGCATAAAATTGGAAACACGCTGTTCACCGCCAGTACGGATCAGCAAATCGACCTGTGGCAAAGCAGCTGAGTACATCCGAGATTTTAACATATCTGCGTTAATTTCAGCAGGGTCAATCAACCCTGAGGCGGTTTCACTAACGAGGCGTTGCACGGCCTTGGTGATTTCCTGTCGTCCGCCATAATCGAGCGCGATGGTCAAATTCAACCCTGTATTTGCCGAGGTGCGCGCCTCTGCCGCTTCGATCAAGTTGACGAGTTCAGCGGAAAACTGGTCTCGGTCGCCTATAACTCGGAATTTGACATTCTCATCGATGAGTTCACCAACATCACTGTTCAAGAAGCGGTGGATCAACTGCATCAATCCGTTGACTTCAACTGATGGGCGTGACCAATTTTCAGAGGAAAACGCGAATACGGTCAGCCAAGATACATTCGCCTGATAGGCAAGTCGCGCCACATCACGCAACGTATCCGCGCCCTTATTATGACCGCGAAGCACGTCAAAACCTTGGCTACGCGCCCATCGGCGGTTGCCATCCATAATGATAGCAAGATGATGTGGTGCCTTGCTCATGCTGCCTTCCGTCTGCGTCCCTCATCCACTAACATTAGTGTGCAGGTGTCACGCTTTACTATTAATCCCGATTAATACGATAGTTCAGAGCTAAACTTGGGTAATTTCTTTTTCTTTATGCGCCAAAGTTTCATCAATCACCTTAACAAAACTATCGGTCATCTTTTGCACATCGGCCTCTAGGCCATGACGCTCATCCTCACCCATCAGGCCTTCTTTTTCTGCCTTACGAATGGTTTCGATGCCATCGCGGCGTACATTACGAACGGCGACGCGTGCGGCTTCGGCATAACGGCTAGCAACCTTTACCATATCCTTGCGGCGCTCTTCCGACAAATCGGGGATTGGCACCCGGATTAAGGTTCCCTCAGCCATCGGATTAAGGCCTAAATCAGACTCGCGAATGGCTTTTTCAACAGCCGCGGTCATCGATGCATCCCATACGGTAACGGTCAACAGGCGGGCTTCTGGTGCGGAGATGTTGCCAACTTGGCTCATCGGCATTTTAGAGCCATATGCATCAACCATAATTGGCTCTAGCATGCCTGTCGAAGCGCGTCCGGCGCGTAGCCCCATAAATTCTGTTTTCAGGCTAGCCACACTACCTTCCATGCGGCGTTCGATGTCTTTGATATCGATTTCAGACATTGCAGTCTCCTTATATTCAGACAGTCATTTAGATATACTCAACAATGACTTGCTTTGATTAATTGAGCTTAAGCTACAATTGTAAATTTACCCTCATGGCGTAGAACGCGTTCAAATCCGCCCGGATCCTCAATCGAAAACACCAAAATTGGAATGTTGTTCTCGCGTGCAAGAGACACCGCCGCCGCGTCCATCACCTTAAGATCATCTGTTAACACCTGCATGTAGGACAGCGTGTCATAGCGCTTTGCCGTTGGATCTTTTTCGGGGTCGGCAGAATAAACGCCGTCTACCCGCGTACCTTTTAACAAGGCCACACAATTCATTTCGGACGCCCGCAGAGCCGCCGCGGTATCTGTTGTGAAAAACGGGTTACCTGTACCCGCCGCAAAGATCACCACACGGCCTTTTTCAAGATGCCTAGTGGCGCGGCGCCTGATATAGGGCTCGCTAACGGCGCTAATTGGTAATGCAGATTGCACCCGCACCGGTACGTCAATTTGTTCAAGAGCGTTTTGCATGGCAAGGGCGTTCATCACGGTGGCAAGCATGCCCATATAATCGCCCGTGGCACGTTCCATACCCGCCGCGGCGCCAGACACACCGCGGAAAATATTGCCGCCCCCGATTACGAGACAAACCTCAACACCAGAGGCGACAACGTCTTTTACTTCTTTGGCGACCGAAGCCACCATTTCAGGGTCAATTCCATAGGACTGAGTGCCCATCAGGGATTCACCTGAGATTTTTAGCAATACCCGGCTGTATAAATGACCCGATTCTGAATTTCCATCGTCACCCATCTCGGACATCTCCTATAAAGCCATCGATTGAATTTAAGAAAGCTGGGCTGCAACCTCGGCTGCAAAATCAGACTCTTCTTTCTCAATTCCTTCGCCAAGATTAAACCGGACAAATGCTGTTAGCGCAATATCTGTACCGGCATCTTTTGCGGCTTTGGCAACAACATCAGCAATACGGGTTTCGCCGTCAATCACTGAAGTCTGCTCAAGCAACACAACTTCTTGGTAGTATTTCTTCATCCGGCCTTCGACCATCTTCTCGGCAATTTCCTGTGGCTTACCAGAAGCTTTGGCCTGCTCGATGAGAACGTCACGCTCTCTGGCAACGGCTTCACTGTCCAACTCTTCAACAGAAAGGCTGGCAGGTGATGTCGCGGCGATATGCATCGCAATCTGTTTGCCAAGACCAGTCAACACATCAGCATCAGCAGATGATTGCAGAGCAACAAGAACACCAATACGGCCAAGACCTTCGGCAGTTGCATTATGCATATACGGTACAACAAGGCCTTCAGATACAGACAGATACTCCATCCGGCGAAGGGTCATGTTTTCACCAATAGTGGCAATTTTCTGAACCAGCTCTTCTTCGACGTTACGTCCTGTTCCCGGGAAGTCAGCGGCCTTAAGCTTGTCCATATCGCCAGCACCAAGGGCTAGCTCAGACAGGCTACGCACAAAATCCTGAAATTCAGTGTTACGCGCAACAAAATCTGTCTCAGCGTTTAGCTCGACAACGGCGCCTTTGGCTCCGTCAACGGCAAAGGCCACAAGGCCCTCAGACGCCACGCGGCCTGATTTTTTCGCCGCAGAAGCAAGACCTTTGGTGCGGAGCCAGTCAATCGCGGCATCCATATCACCATTAGTTTCGCCAAGGGCTTTTTTACAATCCATCATACCAGCGCCAGACTTCTCGCGCAGTTCCTTAACCAGTGCAGCAGTTACACTCATTTCATTATCCTCATCAAAAGATGTTTCATTACCGTTCCCTACTTTGTGTAGGAACGGACCCTGCCCCTATTAGGCAAGGCCCTATTTATTTGTTAGCCAGAAAGTGGCTGTTAGGCTGTTGCATCCGGAGCAGGTGTCTCGGCAGCGGCCTCAACAGGAGCTTCCTCAGCAGGAGCAGCCTCTAGTGCAGCTTCAACAGGTGCTTCAATAGCGGCACCGGCGTCACCACCACTTTTCATCAATTCAGTCTGCAAACCGTCCAGAATAGCCGCCTGAACCAATTCACAATAGAATGTGATGGCGCGCATGGCATCGTCGTTACCCGGGATCAGGTAATCAACGCCTTCAGGGTTTGAGTTTGAGTCAACAACCGCAACAACTGGAATGCCAAGGCGGTTAGCCTCTTGAACAGCAATAGATTCTTTGTTGGTGTCGAGGATGAACAGGATATCGGGCAAGCCACCCATTTCCTTAATACCACCAAGCGTACGCTCAAGCTTTTCTTGCTCGCGTGTCAGCTGGAGAATTTCTTTTTTGGTCAATTGGTTAATCTCACCAGATTCCATCCGTGACTCAAGATCACGAAGGCGGCGGATTGACTGTGAAACGGTTGCCCAGTTAGTGAGCATGCCACCAAGCCAGCGGTGGTTCACATAATACTGACCAGATGCACGGGCTGTCTCGGCAATTTTTTCTGACGCCGCACGCTTGGTGCCAACGAACAGAACACGACCACCGCGTGATGCAACATCGCTAATCGCCTTAAGCGCAGCGTTGAACATCGGCATAGTCTGTTGCAGATCAAGAACGTGAATTTTGTTGCGCTCGCCGAAAATGAACGGCTCCATGCGCGGATCCCAACGACGGGTGTTGTGACCAAAGTGAACGCCAGCTTCAAGCATTTGGCGCATAGTAAATGTAGGGAGAGCCATAATAATTACTCCTGTTCTCCGGTTAAACCTCCATGCGGGGAAATGAAAGGCGATGCCCTCACCGGATGGCTATGTTCTGGATTTTGCCAGTACCTGCCGCCCTGCATGTGTGAATTGACGCTGTGTGTACAAAAGACCACGGGCAAAGGCAAGCCCTAAAGCCTTTCAGATCCGCTTATATACCTAGAAATTACCGGAAATTAACTGGAAAGTGATAAAATTGCCGCTCTAGAGCTCACGAACATCCAGAATACCCGGCATTCGGCGCAGATTCTGCCGGAAATCACCGCTCAGCTTAAACAGACCCGGCAAGGCAATTGTGACCTCTTTATCCTCAACCATGACTTTAATTTTGACCTCGGCTTTACCCGGTCCATCTTCTTTCAATTGGGTCTTTAAGACATCCAATGGGTTCTCATTTTGAACCCATACGGCCACGCCGCCATGCCATGCGGCAATCGCATCATCGAGCAATTGGACGCGGGCCGCCAACAATCTAGGGCCATTTTCCTCTAGTTTGACGTTTGCCGATAGCAATATCGGCTTGTCACCATCGAGTAATTCCTGTGCCTCGGACAATGCATCGGAGAAAAAGGTCACCTCAAACACGCCGGTTTGGTCGGTCAATTGGACAAAGGCGAATTTGTTGCCGCGCTGTGACACCCGCACTTGCTTTGAGGTTACTGATCCGGCGAGGTTTATACGCTCTGGTACCCGCCGGTTTTCAATCATCTTGGATAATTCAGCGAATGAAACAACCTTTAGCTTGCTCAATTGATTAGCATAGCTATCAAGGGGGTGCGCCGAGAGATAAAGGCCCAAGGCCTCAAATTCAGCCTTTAGCCGGTCCATAGACGGCCAGTCGTCACATTCACGCATTCGAATTGCGCCAGCCGCGCTATCACCGCCGCCGCCAAATAGATTGTCCTGACTGGATTCCGCCTCGCGCCGCAAACTATCAGCATGCGCCAATAGCATATCCATATTCTCTAGCAATTCACGGCGATTGGCGTGGATCGCATCAAACGCCCCTGCCCGTGCCAGATTTTCCATCTGACGCCTGTTGCTAACCTCGCGCGGTATGCGTTCAAGAAAATTCATCAAATTGGTGAATGGCCCGCCTTCTTTGCGGTTCTCAACCAGTTTATTCATCGCCTCGGCGCCAACATTCTTGACCGCACCCAAGGCATACCGAATGGCAAGACCGCCATGAGGATCATCACCCGATGAATTTTTGGTCTGTTCAACGCTAAAGCTAGACACCGAATTATTCACATCAGGCGGTAATATCTCGATGTTCTTTTGCTGGCACTCTTGACGGAAAACCGCGAGTTTTTCGGTGGCTCCGGCATCCAAAGCCATTGAGGCGGCAAGAAATTCAACCGGATAATTCGCCTTTAGATAGGCCGTTTGATAGGAAACCAAAGCATAGGCGGCGGCGTGTGACTTGTTAAATCCATAGCCAGCAAACGCAGAAATCTGGTCAAACACGTCAGAGGCCAATTGTTCGGTAATATCGTTTTTAACCGATCCAGCCACAAAAATTTGTCGCTGTTCATCCATCTCGGCTTGGATCTTTTTACCCATCGCCCGCCGCAGAATATCAGCCCCACCAAGCGTATAGCCAGCCAACACGCGCGCCGCCTGCTGGACCTGCTCCTGATAGATCATGATGCCATAGGTTTCGGACAATACCGGCTCCAGATCGGGGTGCATGTAAGTCACCTGAGACGGATCGTGTTTGCGGGCGACATAATCTTTGATGTTTTCCATCGGGCCCGGACGATATAGCGCCACTACCGCGATAATATCTTCAAAGCGGTCAGGCTTTAGGCCGCGCAGAACGTCACGCATGCCGCTGGATTCCAGCTGGAACACGCCAACCGTATCGCCTTGCGACAGCATATCAAAGGTTTTGGTGTCATCGAGGGGAATGGCCTCAAGATCGATTTCAATGCCGCGCTGGGCAATAAATTCGACCGCACGTTGTAGTACGGTGAGCGTTTTAAGGCCCAAAAAGTCAAACTTGACCAGTCCCGCCTTTTCTACCCATTTCATGTTGAACTGGGTCACTGGCATATCCGAACGCGGATCGCGGTAGAGCGGAACCAATTCGGCAAGCGGGCGATCACCAATCACCAGACCCGCCGCATGGGTTGATGCGTGGCGGTACAATCCCTCGATCTTTAGCGATATGTCGATTAGATCGGCAACCTGCTCATCATCGCGGCGCTG
The DNA here is from genome assembly GCA_965657645.1 of Puniceispirillaceae bacterium (SeqCode). Taxonomy (GTDB): domain Bacteria; phylum Pseudomonadota; class Alphaproteobacteria; order Puniceispirillales; family Puniceispirillaceae; genus CBFHOS01. The sequence continues at coordinate 18,029 of CBFHOS010000028.1, forward strand.
TTTGCGCAACTCCTCTTCGCTTTCCAATGCCTGGGCAATGGTTGTCGGATTGGCGGGATTATTGGGGATAAGCTTGGCGATACGGTCCACTTGGGGATATGGCATTTCCAGCACACGGCCAACATCACGCAGGGCGGCACGGGCCTGTAGTGACCCAAAGGTAATGATCTGGGCAACCCGATCATTACCGTATTTGCGCTGGACATAGGAAATAACCTCATCACGCCGGTCCTGACAGAAATCGATATCAAAGTCAGGCATAGACACACGTTCAGGGTTCAAAAACCGCTCGAACAGCAAACCCCAACGCAGGGGATCAAGATCAGTAATGGATAATGCCCACGCGACCACAGAACCCGCGCCAGAACCACGCCCCGGCCCCACCGGTATATTCTCGTTCTTTGCCCATTGAATAAAATCGGCAACAATCAGGAAATAGCCCGGAAAGCCCATCTGGTTGATTACACCTAGCTCGAAATCCAACCGCTCTATATACGGCGCGGACAGCTCGTCGCGCTTGGCCTGATCGATACCCTCTTCAAACACATGGCGCTCGAGGCGTTTAACCAAGCCATCACGTGCCTGAAAATCGAGTTCCTCGGCCTCACTGCGGCCTTCATCGCGGGTAAAGGCCGGCAGGATCGGCGCACGGGTCACCGATTGCACACTGCATCGCTGGGCAATGACCAACGTATTATGGATCGCCTCTGGTATATCGGCGAATAAATCCGTCATCTGCGTAGCGGATTTGAAATAATGCTCGCGGGAATAACGGCGCCGGTCTTCCTCCGACACTTTGCGCCCATCACCAATACAAATCAGCGCATCATGCGGCATTTCCATTTCCGGCACGTCAAAGCGGCAATCATTCGTTGCCACCATTGGCACATTCATCTCTAGGGCAAGTTCAACAAGAACCGGCTCGGCGCGCATTTCAGCGGCAAGATTATGTCGTTGTAATTCTATATAGACCCGCCCCGGCATGATGTCGCAAAGGGTGGCTATGCGCTCGGCCGCCAATGGCCTGCGGCCTTCGCTAGCTGGTTGGGCGACAAAACCGCTCATCGCGCCGCCTGTTAGCAGGATTAATCCCTCTGCATATTGCCTTAAATCATCGATGCTCGCGCTAGGGTCACTAATGCTATCGGCCTCTAATAGCGATTTAGACAATAGCTGGGATAGATTGACATAGCCGCGCTCATTCTGCGCCAAGAGCACCACTTCGCCCTCGCCTTGGCTGTCTTTAAGGGCAAGCTGGGTACCAATTATCGGCTGGATTCCAGCCCCTGTCATAGCTTGGGAAAACTCCAAGGCGCCAAACATGTTATTGGTATCGGTAATCGCCGCCGCGGGCTGTTCATCTGCTGCAACCAATCCTGCTATCTGTTTGATTCGCAATGTAGATTCGGCCAATGAATAGGCAGAATGAAGACGAAGGTGAACAAATGAGGCTGGCATGATGATCCGCTAAAGTGACAGAAATGACGGCGAAGTCGGGCTTTAAAGATACCCGATTACCAGCCAAGTGCAATGCCAGACTGATCAATTTTTTAGGTCTATCTAAGGACGTTAACTGTACCGCTTGTGATGGTTAAAATACGGTCCATTTTCAATGCCAGATTTTGGTTATGCGTTACTATTAATGCCGCCGTGTTGGTGGCGTGCACAATGGTGGCGAGATGCTCAAAAACTTCACTGGCGGTCTCTGGATCGAGATTACCGGTAGGCTCATCCGCCAGCAAAATGCGCGGTGCGTTGGCCACTGCACGGGCAATTGCCACGCGTTGCTGTTCACCACCAGACAGGATACCAGGCCGGTGATCATGCCGGTTTTCCAAGCCAACCATCGCCATTAGCTGGGCCGCACGGTCACGAGCTTCATCGGCGGAGAGCCCCTGCAACATTTGCGGTACCATAATGTTTTCTAACGCCGAAAATTCTGGCAGTAACCGGTGGAACTGAAAGACAAATCCGATGTGACTACCACGCAACCGGCCCCGTTTGCGATTGCTGAGCTTTGCGGTGGATACACCATCGATCACCACATCACCATTGGTGGGCCGTTCCAACAATCCGGCGATATTGAGTAATGTTGATTTGCCCGATCCAGACGGTCCCACAAGGGCGGTCATTTCCCCCCCATCAAGCGTCAGGCTGGCATCACGCAAAACGTCAATCTCGCGGGTGCCCTGAACAAACTGGCGCTGGATAGATTTCAATTCAAGCAAAGCTGTATCACTCATAGCGCAATGCCTCTGCAGGCGCGATCTTGGCGGCGCGCCATGCCGGATATAGGCTGGCTAAAAACGATAGAGCCAACGCCATCAAGATCACGATGCCGACTTCTTTTACATCAACAACCGCCGGTAATGTTGATAGAAAATAAATCTCCGCGGCGAATAATTCGGCCCCAGAAATACTCTCCACAACGCCCTGTATCTTACTGATATTCCAGCAGAACACCAAACCAGCAACCGTTCCTAACATAGTGCCAACAACACCAATACTGGCGCCAGTCATCAAAAACACACGCATGATAGAGCCACCGCTTGCCCCCATCGTGCGCAACACCGCGATATCCGCGTTTTTAGAGCGAACAAGCATGATCATCGACGAAATGATATTGAACGCCGCCACCAGAATAATCAGCGTAAGGATCAAGAACATCACATTGCGCTCCACCCTCAGCGCATTAATAAAGCTGCGGTTACGCTCCACCCAATCAAAGGTGCGCAGGTTCGACGGTAGGTCGGCGGCGATTAGTTTGCGCAAACCGTCAATTGATTGCGGGTTACTCGAATATATCTCGATCCCAGACACGCTATCGCCCATGCCAAAGAATTTGCCGGCAACATCAAGCGGCATAAAGATAAAACTGCTGTCATATTCATGCATGCCAACATCGAAAATGCCGGCCACTTCAAACCGTCTGCGTTTTGGCAAGGTACCAAAGGCTGTGGCCTCGCCCTTTGCCGCTGTTAGGGTGATGCTATCACCGGCCTTTAATCCCATCTGGAAGGCCATTGTGCGCCCGATGAGCACAGCACCCTTATCCCTAAAGCGGGCAATGGTATTCTCGTCTAGCGACTCCCATAATGGTTTGCGCACAGCCAGATCAGACCATCGCACACCGCGCACGATCGCCCCTTGATTAACAGTATTGGCGGTCGCCATTGTCTGGCCTTCAATTTGCGGGGTGACGGCGATAACCAATGGCATTTCGGCAATGGATAAGGCCAATTTGTCGTAATCTTTAATGCCACTCTGGGCGGTGGCATAGATCGCTACATGGCCATTAAGCCCCAGAATACGGCCGATTAATTCAGCCCGAAAGCCGTTCATCACCGACATCACGATGATCAGAGTAGCAACGCCAAGGGTAATGCCCGCGAGGGAAAACCACGCAATGACCGAAATAAAGCCCTCTGCACGCCGCGAACGCATATAGCGCATCGCCAACATTCGCTCTATCGGTGAAAAAAACAGGCGCATTGCTTCAATTCCATCAGTTAGCCGTTGCCAAGAACCGTATTAAGCGCAGATTCCGGCGAAACTTCGGCAGTTTCACCAGTTTTACGATGTTTAACCTCAACAACACCATTCTCAATACCGCGCGGGCCGACGATGATCTGCCACGGCACACCAATCAAATCCATGCTGGCTAGCTTTGCCCCGGGGCTGTCATTGCGGTCATCGAGCAATGGATCTTTGCCCGATTCCTGCAATTTGGCATAGAGGTCACCGGCGGTTTTATCACATAGCTCATTGCCCGGCTTTAGATTGACCACGGCAACGTCGAATGGTGCCACTTCCTCTGGCCAGATGATGCCCTTTTCGTCATGGTGGGCCTCAATGATACCGCCAACAAGACGCGACACCCCAATGCCATATGATCCCATGTGAACCGGTGTAGGCTTGCCATCCGGCCCCGATACAGTCGCGCCCATCGGCTCTGAATATTTGGTGCCAAAATAGAAAATATGACCAACCTCAATACCGCGCAGGGTCATAAGATCGGCGTCAGGAACATCACATTCAGCGGGCACATGCTTTTCATCAGCGCGGGCATAGAGTGAGGTGAATTTATCAATGACGGGTTGCAGATCGGCGGCATAATCAATGTCAGTCGCCATATCGGTTTCCAGCCAGTCCTTGTGGAAATAAAC
>CBFHOS010000029.1:0-21084 GCA_965657645.1 Puniceispirillaceae bacterium (SeqCode)
ATTTTGGCCAGCATCTGTCAATTGTCATTGTTCTTGCGGCACTGTGTCTAGGCTGGTTGTCGATCGCCATACAATCCGCGCAAAACCCAAAATCACCGCTGATCCAGCCCTATGAAGGGGTGATATCAGGCACGATCATGGCGATTGACGGCCACGCTGAACATCGCTCTCGGCTATGGATAAAGCTAGCCCGCGTTGGATTAGATAACGCATCATCCGACATCGGGCAGGGGGCTATTTCACGGGCACTATTAGGCAAGATGGTACGGCTATCTGTTACGGACACGCTGGATGCGGGCAGTGTGGGACGAACGGTAACGGTTAAACCGCGGTTATTTCCACCGCAAAAACCACTATTCCCCGGCGCCATTGATTATGGGCACCAAACGCGGCTAAAGGGTATAATTGCCGGTGGTTATGCCCTTGCACCGGTCGCCATTGAGGCTAATGACCAGCATCACACGAATGCATTAACGATCGCCGCGCGGATGACCCGCTACCGCTATGATATGTCGGCATGGCTGGTTGCCAGAATGGGAAGCCCTGAAGGCGGGATTGCGGCGGCGTTATTGGTTGGTGATCGACGGCATATTCCAGATGCAACATACGAGCAATTCCGGCGTTCGGGTCTCGCTCATTTACTGGCTATCTCAGGGCTCCATATGGGGTTGGTCTGTTTTGGTGTGATCGCCTTTTTACGCTTTGGCTTTGCACTGCGGCCATCCCTTGCCAGCCACTATCCGATGCACAAGATATGTAGCCTCTTGGGAATCATTGTGGCGTTGGCCTATGTGCTGATATCCGGCGGTGCTATTAGCGCGGTGCGGGCGTTTTTGATGGCGTCATTAGTGGTCGCGGCGGTGCTGATCGACCGCTTTGCCATCACCATTCGCAATGTATCAATCGCAGCAATGGCTATTTTGCTGGTCAATCCGGGCGCTCTGTTTTCCGCCGGATTCCAACTCTCTTTCGCCGCAACAACCATTCTGGTCCTTCGGTATGAGCGCCGACGCGGACCACGCACGCTTGGTTATATCTCACCGTTCATTGGCTATATCTGGGCACTTTTTGTGATGTCGTGTCTCGCCGCATTTGCCACTGCCCCTTTCGCCGCCCAGCATTTTGGTAGTTTTACCATGTGGGGGATTGCGGCAAATATCTTGGCCATTCCGCTAACGGGGTTTTGGATTATGCCCGCCGGATTAGCGGTGATGACAATCAAACCGTTCTCCCCGGACCTTGCCGCGATGGCGGCGTCATTCATGCTGGTTGGACTAGAATTTCTGGTTACCATGACCGCGTGGTTTGCCGCATTGCGCTATGCCGGTGTGCGCGTTATTCCGCCCGGCTATCACCTAATCGGGTTCGGTCTTGTTGGTTGGTTATTGATCGTTTTGCAACCAATCGCCAATCGTCAGCGCATCATCGGCGGCGTTATGATTGTTATGTCTATCGGGTTATGGCTAGCCCGCACACCCCCAGACATTGCAGTTCTCGCCCGCGATAGGCCGCCGGTTGTGATGATTGCGAGTGACCATGACAATGCCGCCATTGTGGCGCGTTACGAGTGGCAAACGCGTTTGTCGGGATATTTCACCAATGGCAGTGCGATGATGCTGGGGCAAGATATCGCGGATAATAAAACCAGCGTGATCTTTTCGACAAAACGAGGCCCGCCACAGATATACCTCGACCGAAATAAAAACAGTTTCGCAATTGCCCGACATCGGCGCGCGTTAAGCGCCATATGCCGCCTTGATGTGCATTATGTTGTCAGCTTTGATAGCCCAAAATATCCGTGTCGTTCGGGCGCGGTCATACTTTCTGTAGATAAACTGCAAGGGGAGAACCATCTGATATGGTTTCACCCAAGCGGTGGCTGGACAATCAAATCAACCGATTAGACCGATTTAGTAATTGCGAATTAGCCCAGCTAGCTTTCCTTGAACCTCAACCGCGTTGGATTCAAAATACCGTGTTTCATAGCGCGGATTAGCGGCCTCTAGGCCAATGCGACCAGGCTCTTTCAATAAAGTCTTGAGCGTTGCCTCTTGTTTATGGATCAACGCCACAACGATGTCGCCGTGATTAGCCGTATTCGCGCGTTCGATCACAACAGTATCGCCGTCAAGAATGCCAGCCTCAACCATTGAGTCACCAACAATCTCTAGGGCAAAATGTTCACCAGCGCCAATCATGCTCGCGGGCACATCTAAATGCGTGCTCGGATCACTCAACGCCTCAATCGGCGTACCCGCGGCGATACGGCCCAGCAATGGAAGGCTTACCGCCTCGACAGCGGCGACAACAGCCTGACCAATAGGTGAGGGCGCGCCAGCAGGGCGGAGAATTTCAATGGCCCGTGCACGGTTCGCCAAACGCCGGATATAGCCGCGTTCCTCAAGCCCAGACACCAATCGGTGAATGCCAGATTTAGACGCAAGCCCCAGCGCATCACGCATTTCATCAAACGACGGTGGCACGTCATTTTCCTCGGCATGATTGACCAAAAAGTCCAAAAGTTCATTCTGTTTACGGGTCAGCATAGCAGCCTCCAGCTATTTGTTCGTGTATTGTTCTATCATTGTTCTTTTGTAATTGCAATAACCAGAACAAATTTGCTGGATTAGCGAAACAAAGGACGATCAAACAGTCTTTGGGGACCGGCTAGAGCCCATCTGGAAACAATAGCAACGACAAGGGATCACCAGCCGTGCGGGCGGGGTCAAATGGCGGGCGGATGGCTAGTGCATCGGCATTCGCTAAAACCGATATCATCGAGCTATCCTGTTTCGGTGCAGGACTGATAAGCGGCACATCATTATCGCGGTAGGTGAGGCGAACCCTCAGGTAATCCTCGCGTTGATCATTTGCTGGCAGGTCGCAATCAAGCACCCCTTGGATCGGCTCTGGCACTATGTCCCTGCCGCTAAGTTTGGCAATCGCCGGGCGCAGAAATACCAAGGCACAAACAGCACTGGAAACGGGATTTCCCGGCAGGCCGATCAATGGGATATCATCTACCGCACCAGAAATAAGCGGTTTGCCGGGGCGCATCGCAATTTTCCAAAAATCAATATTTTGGGCAAGGTCACCGGCAATATGGTCATGCACCCCAACCGAAGCACCGCCTGTGGTCACTATCATATCCAATTTCATCGTGGTTGCCCGAACCGCCTCTAGCAACGCCCCCGGCCGATCCGCGGCGATACCAAGATCAACAGGTTCGCCCCCACAAGCGGTGACAAAGGCGGTCAAATAGGCCGCATTAGACGAGATGACTTGCCCCAGAGCAGGCGTTTCACCGGGCAAAACCAACTCATCACCGGTTGATAGAATCCCGATGCGCGGCTTTTTATGGACGTCCACGCTCGTATGTCCGGTGGCAAGGGCGAGGGCCATTACTCTGGCATTAATCTTTGTACCGGCCTCTGCAACGATCGCGCCTTTGGTCGTATCCAAACCAGCAGGGCGGATGAATTTGCCTTTGATTGCCGGCTCATTGATCGTAATGACAGCCCCATCAGCCTCAGCCTCGGCGTCAACGTCTTCTTGTAGAATGATGCTATCGACATCTGGTGGGACAATCGCGCCGGTAAAAATACGGACTGTTTCGCCGCTATTGACCGATTTGACAAACGGATGCCCAGCCGCAGATTCGCCAATGCGGGTTAATTTCGTCCCAATGGTCACACAATCAGAACTGCGCACACCATATCAGTCCATTGATGATACTGGCTCTGGTGGCAAATCTAATTGCGAGATTAGATCATACGCCAGAACGCGGCCTATCGCATAATTAAGCTGGATGGTCTCACTGGAACCGGCGGTTAATGGTGCGGTAATGCGCGCCAATGCCTCGGCAACCGGCAATAGCGGTTGTTTGACAGGTCTGCCATCACTAGGAGGCATTAAAATCACCTGATTTGCCGCCGGATTTATGGGTTAGCCGGATCGCGCCAATAACCATCCCGCGATCGACCGCCTTGCACATATCATAGATAGTCAAAGCCGCCACTGACACCGCGGTCATAGCTTCCATCTCAATGCCGGTGCGCCCACTAACAGAACATTCGGCCGATATCTGGATACCCGGTAAATCACGATCAATCGCAAATTCAACCGCAACATGATCCAGTCCCAGCGGATGACAAAGCGGGATCAAATGACCGGTTTGTTTAGCCCCCATAATGCCCGCTAGCCGCGCCACAGATAGAACATCACCCTTTTTGGCGTCACCGCTTTCGATCATCGCCAGTGTTTCTTTTGACATCGTTATACTACCTGCGGCCACCGCGCGGCGGGCGGTAACAGGCTTGTCGCCCACATTGACCATATGGGCTTTGCCGTCTTTGTCAAAATGGGTGAACTTGCTCATGCATAGCCTCATAATTACTGGTTAGGCGGTTGTTCACACTATGCCGCCACGGGATCGGCAAGTATGGCGGCGGTTGCACCGGCAACATCATCAGCGCGCATTAAAGATTCGCCAATAAGAAAACACCGCGCCCCAGAATGGGCCATCCGCGCCAAATCGGCAGGAGAAAATAACCCGCTCTCGGCAACGGCAATCCGGTCTTTAGGCAAAAGTGGCAACATCGCCGCGCCTACATCCAGTGATATTTCCATCGATTTTAGATTGCGGTTGTTAATCCCCATCAAAGGCGATGATAGTTTGCACGCACGTTCCAGCTCGCTGGCATCATGCACCTCGATGAGGACATCCATGCCAAATTCATGCGCACATGTCTCTAGATCCAAAGCCAGTTGGTCATCAAGGGCCGCCATGATCAACAGAATACAATCGGCGCCAAGCGCGCGGGCCTCGGCAATCTGGATCGGGTCTACCATGAAATCTTTACGCAAACAGGGCAGGGACACCGCATTACGCGCCGCCACCAGATATTGCGGATCACCCTGAAACCATTTCCTGTCGGTCAATACAGACAAACAGGTTGCGCCGCCCTGTTCATATGAGGCGGCAAGGCTGGCCGGATCAAAATCAGGCCGGATCAGACCCTTTGACGGTGAGGCTTTTTTCAATTCGGCGATAAGGCCATAGCCAGACGCGCTCGCGGTTGCCAACGCATTGGTAAAACCGCGCACGGGCGATGCCGCCTTTGCTTCATTGCTTAGATCGGCAAAGCTGTATTGCTGTTTGATTGCGGCAACTTCATCGTGCTTTTCGTCAATAATTTTGGCAAGAACGTCACTCATCAAACAGGCTCACTATTGGTTATGCGGACTAGATTATCTAGTGCGGCAAGGGCATTGCCGCTATCAATTGAGGCAACCGCCATGGCGGCACCGGCGTTCAAATCTTTGGCGTGACCACCGGCGGTCAATGCCGCGGCAGAGTTAAATACCACAATATCGCGATAAGGTCCCATTTTGCCGGCAAGCAAGTCACGCAAATGGCCGGCGTTTTCCTCGGGTGTTCCGCCGCGCAATTGATCCAGAGTGGTAATCGGCAAGCCCAGATCCTCAGGCGAGATGGTAAATTCTTTAATGTCGCCATTCGATAACGATGTAACATGCGTCGGGCCGGTTGTTGTCACCTCATCAAGCCCATCAGATCCATGCACAACCCATGCATGGGTTGTCCCCAATTGACCCAAGGCATGGGCAAATGGCGTACAGTAATTGGCGTCAAACACACCAACCATTATCCGCTTTACCAATGCCGGATTAGCTAGCGGGCCAAGCAGATTAAAGATTGTGCGCACGCCCAAATCAGCCCGTACAGGGCCTACATGACGCATTGCCGAGTGATGCCGCGGTGCCATTAGGAAACAGACATTGGCCTCGGCAAGCGCCTGTTTCACCAAATCCATATCGCAATCAAGATTGATCCCCAAACAGGATAGGACATCAGCCGCGCCACTTTTGGACGACACCGCCTTGTTACCATGCTTGGCCACAGGGATACCGGCGCCCGCCACCACAAAGGCGCTAGCGGTTGAAATATTATAGGTGCCAATGCCATCGCCGCCCGTGCCAACAATATCCATTGCCGCGTCGGGGGCAGGGATAACCAACGCCTTGTCACGCATTACCGCGGCGGCGGCGGCGATATCCTCAACCCGTTCACCACGAATTTTGAGCGCGACCAAAAACGCTGCCATCTGGATCTGGCTAACCTCGCCATTCATAATCGCATTAAACGTCGCGCGAACACTGTCAGCGTCCGGCATCGCGCCGTCAATCAAACCGCTAAGGGTAGATTTCATTACATCGCTCATGGGTGAAATTGTCTCATTATGTCTTGTTAGATCAAAAGATCGGCGGGATAAGCATCAGGGTGGGAGTATAGAAACCCTATGGGGTCTTGGCAAGGATCCCGCCGAATACACCACCGGGGAAGTAACCGAGGAAGTAACCGGGGAAATAACCAGGGCAACTTGCAGAAACAGGGGCCAGCGATCATCTATGGAACCGAAATTTATCGTGCATGTGGCAATCATCGCAAAACCGCTATTGAAATTTTATCAACAGATAGAAAATCCTACCTAATTTAGAAACCCCACTTGCCGCCGACTCATTTTAGCGTCACACTCTGGGCATCGCCGATTTAACGATCAACTTGCGGGCGATTCATAAATACAGCTAAAGCGCACAATTCAATCACACATCCATTCAACCGGTGGTGAGGCGTTTTAGCTCTCAACCACGGTGTTTTGCCGTGCCTATTTTGGGGTGACCGCCCGTAAACGGTTGGGCCAATTGATTTCAGCTTGTGCGCCCGACATTCCGTCAAAGCACTAAAGAGGACTTAAAATGACCAATACATACACCCACCCAGAAACTCTGGCACTCCATGCAGGCTTTCGCGCCGATCCGGCGACAAACGCGGTTGCCGTGCCGATTTACCAAACAACCGCTTTTCAATTCAGCTCAACCGAACATGCGTCAAACCTGTTTGGCCTTGCCGAGCTCGGCAATATCTACACACGGATTATGAACCCAACGACGGATGTGTTGGAAAAAAGGATTGCGGCGCTAGAGGGCGGTGTTGCGGCTCTGGCGGTTGCATCTGGCCAAGCCGCCTCAGCGCTGGCGATACAAAATCTGGCAAGGGTAGGCGACAATATAGTGGCATCAACCGATCTTTATGGCGGCACGTGGAACCTATTTAAAAATACGCTGGCCGATCAGGGCATCGAAGTGCGGTTTGTTGATCCAGCCGATCCGGAAAATTTCGCACGCGCCAGTGATGAACGCACCAGAGCCTATTATGGCGAGGTTCTGCCCAATCCAAAATTAGAAGCATTCCCGATTGCCGAAGTGGCCAAGATTGGCCGGGAAAGGGGCATACCGCTAATCGCTGATAACACAGCAGCCCCATTATTGGCGCGTCCATTCGATCATGGCGCGGCAATAATCGTTCATTCCCTGACCAAATATATTGGTGGTCATGGTACATCAATTGGCGGGGTCATAATTGATGGTGGTAATTTTGAATGGGACAAATTCAAGGACCAGCAACCCGCCCTTAACACGCCTGACTCCTCCTATCATGGCGCTGTTTGGGCGGAGGCTGCAAAACCGCTGGGCCCAATTGCCTATATATTAAAGGCGCGGGTGACATTGCTCCGTGATTTGGGCCCAGCGATTAGTCCGACAAACGCCTTTCAAATCATTCAGGGCCTAGAAACCCTGCCGCTACGGATTCAAAAGCACGTTCAAAATGCGGGCTTAGTCGCTGAATTTCTTGAAAAACATGAGGCGGTTGAGCGGGTGATCTATCCCGGCCTGCAATCGGCCCAAAGCGGTGAACGGGCCAAAAAATACCTAACCGGCGGCTATGGTGGATTGGTCGGGTTTGAGTTAAAGGGCGGGCGCGAAGCCGGTCAGAAGTTCATCGATGCGCTACAGCTATTCTATCATGTCGCAAATATCGGTGACGCGCGTTCCCTGGCCATCCATCCGGCATCAACCACCCATTCACAGCTTACCGGTGAGGATCAATTATTGAGCGGGGTGACGCCGGGCTATGTGCGGCTATCGGTGGGCCTAGAGCATTCATCCGATATCATCGCAGATCTGGACCAGGCGTTATCGTCCATATAGGCCGCGATAACGAGGCAAACAAACTAGGGATGAAGTTGATCGGGAAACCGTTCATCGAGGCGCAGTATTTGGGTTTCCAGCTGCGCCAATTCCTCTTTTGAGGGAACTTGATGCCCACAGACTTTGAGGAAATTAGCCAAAATCCTATAGCCAGCCACCGATGCTATTGATTCAGGGTGAAATTGAACGCCGTGCAATTCTGCATCAACATGCGAAATGCCCATGATCGCACCGGCAGAGGTACGCGCGGTCACGGTCAATTCATCTGGCAACCCTTCGTCTTCGACAACCAGTGAATGGTACCGTGTGACCGGAAAACTGTCTGGGCAGGTAGTAAATATATCGCTCATCACTGCATTTGAATGGCTACACGCAACCATCGATAATTTGCCATGAACCGGCGGGTCGACCCGTTTTATCGTGCCACCAAAAGCCACAGCGAGCGCCTGATGACCAAGGCAAACACCCAAAAGCGGGGTGACGCCCTTGGCTTTTTTGATCAAATCTAGACAAATACCGGCATCTTCTGGCTTGCCCGGTCCGGGTGATAAAATGATCCCTTGCGGGTTTGCCGCCAAAACATCTTCTGCTGAACAGCTATCATTACGGCGGATTTCAACCTCAGCCCCTAGATCAGACAGAAAATGCCAGAGGTTCCATGTGAAGCTGTCATAATTATCGATCAATATGAACATCGGGTGATACCGCTTTGATTGGTGCTAGTGAATTGGGCTATGCAAGCATAACACAAGTAAGACGTGCTTATAGCAGGATGATTGGGGCAAGTCCAAGACACGGGCAGGGGTTTTTTATGAAAACCGTGTGCGTAGTTGGTTTGGCGGGTTAAACTGTCCAATGCGGGAATATCGGAGGGAAGTGATGAAATTACCCCTAAATATATACGGTAAAATAATACCGCAAATATAACCTACTGTTTTTATGCAAATATTATAAATATTTTGAAAATAATTCGTTTGACGGATGGCATTCGCCTGCCTATAACCCACCCACAGAGGCGTTTGGCGGTTTCCCGCTTTAGGCCATTCATTTAACTGGAGATTGTAACATGCCTTTGCCAAGGACCTATGTCGCAACGCCGAAAGACATCGAAAAGAAATGGTTCGTTGTCGATGCAGAAGATCTAGTGCTGGGTCGCCTAGCCTCTCTTCTTGCAATGCGTCTGCGTGGCAAACACAAGCCAACCTATACCCCAAACATGGATTGCGGTGATCACGTCATCGTCGTCAATGCGGAAAAAGTCAAATTGACTGGTAACAAGCGTAGTGCCAAGACCTATTACTGGCACACTGGTTATCCGGGCGGTATTAAAGAGCGCACAGCTGATAAGATCCTTGACGGTCGTTTCCCAACACGGGTGATCGAAAAGGCAGTTGAGCGGATGATCCCACGTGGTCCTCTTGGCCGTAATGCTATGCGTAACCTGCATGTTTATGCCGGCCCAGCGCATCCCCATGAAGCACAACAACCAGTCGCGCTGGATATTGCCAGCATGAACGATAAGAACAAGAGGTAGTTATGGCTGACGAAAATCAAACCGAAACTCCTGAAGTAGCGGCCGAGGCCACTCCTGAAGTTACCGGCATGGCAGCACTTGGTGCGCTTAACGAAACCGCTGAAAACGGCGCCGCCACAGAGGCCCCTGCGGCACCTGCCGAGCCAAAGATTGATAGTCTTGGCCGTTCTTATGCAACTGGTCGCCGTAAAGACGCCGCCGCCCGTGTTTGGGTAAAGCGTGGCACAGGTCAGATGAAAATCAATGGCAAGAACGTCACTGAATATTTTGCCCGTCCGGTTCTGCAGATGATCTTGGCCCAGCCATTTGAAACCACAGAGCGCGTTGGTGAATTTGACGTGATTGCGACTGTTAAAGGTGGTGGCCTTTCTGGTCAGGCCGGTGCAGTGCGCCACGGTATCTCAAGAGCCCTAACATATTTCGAGCCGGGCCTACGCCCAGCCCTGAAAGCTGGCGGCTTCCTAACACGTGACTCACGCGCAGTTGAGCGGAAGAAGTACGGTAAGGCGAAAGCCCGTAAGAGCTTCCAGTTCTCAAAGCGATAAACTGCTTGTTTCAAAACAAACAAACAAAGGGTTGCGTATTTCGCAGCCCTTTTTTGTTGCCATTTTATAAACAACGTTGGCGCATCCCATGCGGTTTTGGCTTGTAAACAAAAGTTTATGAGTGACTAGATGGCGTTTATGAAAGGTAGTGCGAAAATGTATTTACCAGACCATTTTAGAGAAACTGATTTAGCGGAAATTAGGCTGATAGCAGAGCGTTACCCTCTCGCTACCTGTGTGGCGCATGCCCGGGATGAATTTGAATTGTATCACCTGCCCATGATTTGGCGTGACGATGTTCTAATTGGCCACATTGCCCTGGCAAATCAGATGCACACTAAATTGGAAAACGGATGCAAGGCGGCTTTTGTATTCTGCGCAGAGGATTCCTACGTGTCTCCCAATTGGTATCCAACAAAAGCGGAGCATCAAAAACACGTTCCCACTTGGAATTATCAAGTCGTGCATTTGCACGGAGAGCTATTTTTCAGCCATAACACTAAAGATAAAATTGCGGCGGTGGGTGTGCTTACAAAACTGCATGAGGAACGCGTAAATGGCGCCGGTGCTTGGAAAATGCGTGATGCTCCCAAAGACTTCATGGAAGCGATGCTAGACAATATTGTTGCCATAGAATTTAAAATTAGACGCATCGATGCAAAATCCAAGTTAAGCCAAAATAGGCAAGAAATTGATTATAGTGCCGTTATCGAGAAGATGCGTGAACACGATCTAACAGGCATCACAGCCCGTATGCAAAAGATCGCAAGCGACTAGCGCATAGTTAAAAATGCCTAATGGATATGCGCCAGAAACCATTGTCTGGGGATGATTTACAAATTATCAAACACCTGTGAACCCTGACGTTGGTTTTGTTTCACCTTCGTCTGATGTATAATCCGCATGGCCACGCCATCCGGTCGGGCGTTTCTTAACTGGTTCTAGGGTGCGGCTATGTTGACCACCATTTTTGCGATGGACACAATTGGCCTGATGACATTTATCGGGGCGACTATTGTACTTTGTCTCACCCCCGGTTCTGACATGATGTTTATCATCGCATCTGGCATTTCTGGCGGTGCGCGGGCGGCTTTGATGGCGGTTAGCGGTATAATCGTCGGGGTTATGACTCATATAATCATCGCGGCGGCCGGATTGACGCTATTGATCATCGCCTATCCCGCCATCCTCACGATTGTTCAATATATTGGCGCTAGCTATCTGCTTTGGCTCGCCTTTACCAGTTGGAGCGCAAGCGCCGCGCCAGATCAACGCCGTGGTCGGGCGCAATCATGGCCAGCCTTTAGGCGCGGGTTTCTGACCAATATTCTCAATCCAAAAGTATCGCTATTCATCCTTGCTTTATTGCCGCAATTCACCGATCCATCAATTGGTCCAGTCTGGCACCAGATTTTGTTTTTGGGCTTTATCATGTGTGTCATCGGCTTTGTTTTGGATGGGGTAATCGGTGTTTTCGCCGGTATCTTGGCGGACCAACTGGCGCAATATCAATTGCATCTAAACCGTCTGGCCGCCTTGGTGTTTTTTGGTGTGGCGGTAAAGCTCATCATTCCAAATTAAGAGGATTACATGATTTATCTGCTAGTCGCGCTGCCCGCCGAATTGCCTGACACCTCCCGCCTTGGTCCTGATTTTACAGTGATCTTTACTGGCGTTGGCAAGGTTAACGCGGCCTTTCATGCTATGCAGGCGGCATCACAAGCCGATTGTGAGCTGATTATCAATTATGGAACCGCTGGAACGCTTACCGCATCGCTTGCAGGACAATTTCTGCGGGTATCAAAAATTTTCCAGCGCGATATGGATGGCAGACCCTTGGCCGAGTTGGGCGTGACGCCATTTGAGGAGGGCGCGCTTGCCGGTGCTATTGATCTTGGTTGCGACGGCGTAACCCTCAGTACCGGCGATAATTTCGTGCGCGAGGCCCCGGCAGTTGCCAGTGACATCGTTGATATGGAGGCCTATGCCATTGCCAAGATTTGCGCACGGCTAGCGATACCCTTTGAATGCTATAAATATGTGACCGATCTTGCCGACGAGAACGCTACGGCAAATTGGCGGGACAATGTGGCTTTGGGCGCAGAACAGATTATCGCGCACCTGACCAGCTCGGCCTAGGGCTCTAATCCATCGTTGACAAATTATCGATAAATTGTAAACGTTTTCGCTATCGCATATTAAGCAATGAAGCGGATTGTAAAATGACATCGATGACAGCGCAAAAGCAGGGTGGCTGGCAATTTTGGGTTGATCGCGGGGGCACTTTTACCGACATCGTGGGCCGAGAGCCAACTGGTGTACTGCATACCCATAAATTGCTATCGGAAAATCCTGAAGCCTATGAAGACGCGGCCTTGCAAGGTATTCGCGACATTCTGGGGCTTAACGACGGCGATCCCATCCCAGCATCATCAATAGACGCGGTGAAAATGGGTACCACCGTTGCGACAAACGCCCTTTTGGAACGCAAAGGCGATCGCACTCTATTGGTC
This sequence comes from Puniceispirillaceae bacterium (SeqCode), assembly GCA_965657645.1. Lineage (GTDB taxonomy): Bacteria > Pseudomonadota > Alphaproteobacteria > Puniceispirillales > Puniceispirillaceae > CBFHOS01. The sequence goes on from CBFHOS010000029.1 coordinate 12,663, forward strand.
GTAACAAAGGGATTTCGAGACCAAATTAGGATCGCCTATCAGGCACGGCCGCGTTTGTTTGAAATGAATATCGTCTTGCCGGAAATGCTATATGAGCGCGTGGAAGAAGTCATTGAGCGGGTGGACGCTAATGACGTTGTGCTAACGCCGCTCGATGAGGATGATATCAAGCAAAAGCTACAGCGCGCATATGATGATGGTATCCGGTCGATTGCGATCGTGCTAATGCATGGCTACCGCGTAACCGACCATGAAAAGCGGTTGGCCGAAATGGCGGCGGAAATTGGCTTTACCCAGATTTCAACAAGCCATGAGACCAGCTCGATGATTAAATTCGTTGGGCGCGGGGATACCACTGTTGCCGATGCGTATCTGTCACCGATCCTGCGGCGTTATATTGACCGTATTGCCGGTGCATTGGGCGATGTAAAGCTCCAGCTAATGCAGTCCAATGGCGGCTTGACCAGTGCCGCGTTGTTTCAAGGCAAGGATGCGATCCTATCGGGTCCGGCTGGCGGTATTGTGGGCGCGGTCAAAACCGCCAAGCAAGCTGGCTTTGACAAGGTTATTACCTTTGATATGGGCGGCACCTCTACCGATGTTGCGCATTATGACAATGCCTATGAACGGGTTTTCGAAACGGTTGTTGCCGGTGTGCGGATGCATGCGCCGATGTTGCTCATTCACACGGTGGCGGCGGGCGGTGGATCACTTTGCCAGTTTGACGGTGCACGGTTCCGCGTTGGACCAGAGAGCGCCGGCGCCAATCCCGGGCCAGCCTGTTATCGCCGCGGTGGACCGCTGGCGGTTACCGATTGCAATGTGATGCTGGGCAAATTACAGCCCGATTTTTTTCCATCCGTATTTGGTCCCAATCAAGACCAGCCGCTAGACGCCGATGCGGTGCGAGAAAAATTCAGGATCTTGGCAAAGGAAATAGAACAGAGCACTGGTGTTGCCCTTAGTAGTGAAGAGATTGCCGACGGATTTTTGCGCATTGCAGTGGAAAACATGGCCAATGCAATCAAGAAAATATCGGTCCAGCGTGGCTATGACGTTACCGATTATGCGCTGCAATGCTTTGGCGGAGCAGGGGGGCAGCATGCCTGTTTGATTGCCGATGTATTGGGCATGAAGACCGTCCTCGTGCATCCGTTTGCCGGTGTTCTATCGGCCTATGGCATGGGTCTGGCCGATGTGCGGGCCCTTCGTGAACGCACGTTAGAGGCGGGTCTTGACGAGGCGCTGATACCCCGAATGGAGAGCGAGCTTGATGCGCTTGCTGAACATGCCGAGGCAGAGGTGCTAGGCCAAGACATTACCGCTGACCGGATGGAAACCAAACGCTATGTGCATTTGCGCTATGATGGCTCTGACACTGCGCTAGAAGTGCCCTATGGCCCGATTGACCAGATGGAAGCAGCCTATGAGGCGGCATACCGTGCCCGCTTTGGCTTTGTCATGCCCGGCAAGAATGTTATCGCCGCCACCGTGTCGGTTGAGGCCATTGGCCATACGTTTGATTTAGAAAACCTGCCGGTTGATCATGGCGACGACGATTGTGCGCCAATTTCGGTCATAAAAGCCTATATGGGCGGCGAATTTGTTGACGCGCCGGCCTATCACCGTGATGCGATATCTGCGGGCACTAAAATCAGTGGGCCTGCGCTCATTATAGAGGCCACGGGCACAACCATCGTTGAACCGGGGTGGCAGGCCGAGATGACCGAGATAGGTAATCTTGTTCTACGCCGTGTGGTGGCACTCGGCGCCCGCCATGCCATCGGTACGACCTGTGATCCGGTGATGCTAGAGGTGTTTAATAATCTGTTCATGTCGATTGCCGAACAGATGGGATACACCCTGCAAAACACCGCACTTTCGGTGAATGTGAAAGAACGGCTCGATTTCTCTTGCGCCATTTTTGATGCTGGCGGCTCGCTAATCGCCAATGCCCCGCATATGCCGGTACATTTAGGATCTATGGGCGAGTCTGTTCGCGCGGTTATTCGTGATAATGGCGACGAGATTGGTCCGGGCGACGCCTATGTATTGAACAATCCCTATAATGGCGGCACACACCTGCCTGATATCACTGTGGTGACGCCGGTATTTGATCAGGGCAAAATCCTGTTCTTTGTTGCCTGCCGTGGTCATCATCCCGATGTTGGCGGTAAAACCCCAGGATCGGCCCCACCAGACTCGTCACACATTGATGAAGAGGGTGTTCTGATCAACAATTTCAAGCTGGTTGATGGTGGCACTTACCGCGAGGCAGAAATGCTAGAGATATTGCGCGGGGCAACCTATCCAGCGCGTAATCCAGATCAGAATATCGCCGATTTGCGGGCCCAGCTTGCGGCCAATGAAAAGGGTCTGCAAGAGCTCAATAAGATGGTTGCCCAATATGGGTTGGATACGGTTCTGGCTTATATGGGCCATGTTCAGGACAATGCAGAGGAATCTGTGCGGCGGGTTATCGATGTTCTCACTGATGGCGCGTTCACCTATCCGATGGATAATGGCCAACAGGTAAAAGTCGCCATTTCCATCGATAAGAAAAACCGGTCCGCGACTGTTGATTTCACCGGCACTAGCAAACAAGGTTTGAATAATTTCAACGCACCTGCCGCAGTTTGTCGGGCGGCTGTGTTGTATGTTTTCAGGACGTTAGTTAACGATGATATCCCAATGAATGAAGGGTGCCTAAAGCCTGTCGAGATCATTATGCCGGATGATTGCATGCTAAAGGCGCAATATCCGGCGGCGGTAATTGCCGGAAATGTGGAAACATCCCAGATCGTGACAGACACGCTTTATGGCGCATTGGGTGTGATGGCGGCGGCGCAGGGCACGATGAATAATTTCATCTATGGCAATGACGTCTATCAATATTACGAAACCCTTTGTGGTGGTTCGGGTGCTGGGCCTGACTTTGACGGCACTGACGCCGTTCATACGCATATGACCAATAGCCGTCTTACCGATCCAGAGGTTTTGGAATGGCGTTATCCGGTATTGCTGGAGAGTTTTGAAATTCGTGAAAATTCGGGTGGTGTGGGCAAACATAATGGCGGCAATGGCATACGCCGGCGCACTCGCTTTCTAGAGCCTATGGACGCTGTTATCCTTGCCAACCACCGTATTGTGCCGCCTTACGGCATGGCGGGCGGCGGCGATGCACAGACTGGCAATAACTGGGTCGAGCGCACCGATGGGACGATCGAGACACTAACCGCCACTGACCTTCGCCATATGCAGGTAGGTGATGTCTTTGTTATCGAAACCCCCGGTGGCGGTGGCTTTGGCGCCCCCAAAGATCAAGATAACCCAGATCATGATCCAGATAAAAAGGGGCGTTCGTGATGGACAAACCAGAGAAAAAACAACGGATCGTGTCGTCGGCGCATCTCGTTTCGGAAAATGCGGCAGAGTTGAGCGAGGTTGAATATGGCTTGATCGTTGCTGGCAATGCCTTTGGTCATTGGGTGGTGCGCGGGATGGCGGCGGCGGCGGCTGATTTCCCTGTGGCCGCGGATCTTGGCATGATTGACGTCTATTGCCTGCATTCGGTAAACCATCACGGGCGGGCCAAACGTCTTGCCGACATATGTTTCAAACTGAATATCGGCGATACGCACATCATTAGCTATGCTCTCAAAAAGCTAGCGGCGGCGGATTTGGTCACCAGCACAAAACAGGGCAAAGAGGTTTTTTACGAAACCACCGAAACCGGCAAGGCGCTGTGTCTGCGCTATCGTGAGGTGCGTGAAACCTGTCTCATTGACGGATTTTCATCGCTTGGCACTGTCGATGCAAAAAGCCTGAGCGAGCTTGCTCGCCAATTGCGCACATTATCCGGCCTCTATGATCAGGCCGCCCGCAGTGCCACACATTTGTAGAGTAGTAGTAGTAGTTAGGACAAAGCGATGAAAGCCATTTGGTACGACCAGCAGGGATCAGCGGCCGATGTGCTGACCCATGGCGAGATTGAAACACCAACCGCTGGGGCAGGGGAATATCTGATACGGCTCCACCATTCCGGGGTTAATCCATCGGATGTAAAGTCGCGCAGGGGCTCACGCGCCATGCCATTTAATCGGATAATTCCGCATAGTGATGGCGCCGGCGTGATTGAGGCCGTCGGCCCGAACGGCGATAAATCGGTAATTGGCAAACGCGTATATATTCGCAATGGCCAGTGGCAACGCCCCTTTGGCAGTGCCGCTGAATATATCGCGCTCAACGAAGATCTGGTTCATGATTTGCCCGATAATGTTGGATTTGATGCTGGCGCTGGCCTAGGCATTCCGGCCCTGACCGCGGCCTATGCCGTGCTCAAAGATGGCGCGGTCGATGGCCAAACAATGGTTGTTCATGGCGGCGGCGGTACGGTGGCCCGACTAGCCATCCAGATCGCAATCGATGCTGGTGCAAAAGTCATTGCCACGACAAAGGGGAACGCCGATGATTTGCGCGATCTTGGTTGCAGTCATGTATTTGATTACAGCGACCCAGACCTTGCCGCGCAAATTACCGGTGTGGCCAAGGATGGTGTGGCGCGGGTAGTTGATGCGGAAATCGGGGTTAATCTGGCCACCGATATCGAGATCACCGCATCAAAAGGCGTTATTGTCGGCTATGGAACCTCGCTGGAAATGACACCAAGCCTGCCTTTCATCCCGATGATGTTCAAAAACATCACCCTATCCTCGATCCTCGTTTATTTGCTAGAGGCCGATGAGGCCGCGGCCTATGCCGCCATCATCCATGATATGTTGACCCACGGGCGGCTCGATGTTCCGATTGCGGGGGTCTTTGATATGAAAGATTGTGTTGCGGCGCATGAAATGGTTGAGGCGGGTGCACGGGGCGGGGCAGTCCTGTTATCCTGCACCTAATTTCTTGGATGGCGATAAAATCTCTGCTTTTTGGCTTTGTTCTGGCGTTTGTTGGGCTTGTATATTGAACGCCCAAAGGGTATCTCATGCTATGCAAATTCATTCATTCCAGTTGAGATAATTCTATGTCACATGATCAAGTCGTTCTGAAAATCGGCATCGCCGGATTGGGCGTTGTCGGCGGCGAAACAGCACGTCAATTGATAAACAATGCCGAAAGGCTAAACACCGCGGCTGGCGTTAATTTCCAGATTTGCGCGGTAAATGCGCGTTCACGCAACACTGATCGTGGTTTTGATATGACATCGATGACATGGGTGGATCATGCCCCCGACATGGCATCGATTGACGAATTGGACATCATTGTTGAAATGATTGGTGGCAGTGAAGGCGTCGCCCTCGATCTGGCCCGCGCATCATTGGCATCTGGCAAGCATTTCATTACCGCCAACAAGGCGTTATTGGCTAATCATGGCACGGAACTGGCGACGCTGGCTGAGGCGAATAATTGTGCGCTGATGTTTGAGGCCGCGGTTGCTGGCGGTATTCCGGCGGTTAAAGCCCTGCGTGAGGGACTAGCCGGCAATGAGGTAACGCGTGTTTCCGGCATTTTGAACGGTACCTGTAATTACATTCTGACGCGTATGGAAAAGACCGGCGAGGCCTTTGACGATGTGCTGGCAGATGCCCAAAAGCTTGGCTATGCCGAGGCCGAGCCTTCATTTGACGTTGATGGCATTGACGCCGCACATAAATTGACCTTGCTTGCCGCGATTGCGTTTGGCCAGACACCTGATTTTGACATTGTTGATATCCGCGGTATTCGCGAGGTTTCTGCGTCTGATTTCACCTATGCCAACCAGCTTGGTTTCCGAATCAAGCTAGTGGGCGTTGCCGAACCGGGCCGTGTGCCACAAATGCAAACCTGTTTATTGCCGGCCGCGAGCCAGCTTGCCAAGGTTGATGGCGTTTTGAATGCGGTTGAATATCACGGCCAGCCGGTGAATAGCATCGTTTCAATTGGCCCTGGTGCGGGCGCTGGACCAACGTCTTCGGCTGTCCTTGCTGATCTGATTGATGTGGCGCGTGGCAGATGGGGTCCAGCCTTTGGCCGTCCAGTTGCCGAATTGAAGAGTGGTGCGGACGTACAAAACGGCCTTGGCCCGGACAAGCCATATTATATTCGCCTGATGGTACAAGATCAGTCGGGTGTGCTAGCCGATGTAACGCGCGTGTTGCAACAGCATGAAATCTCTGTCGAATCGCTAGTCCAGCAAGGCCGCTCTTCGGGAGAGGCCGTGCCGTTGGTGATGATCACGCATGAAGCCAGTGCGGCCTCTGTGCACACTGCGCTAACCGCCTTTACGGCGCTCGATTGTGTGCGTGCAAAACCAGTTGCCATGCCTATTCTTGTCGACGAATTGGAGGGCTAATGTCAGCTGAAAACGGCGAGGCATTTCTAGGCGTTAGCCAATCGGCCAGCAATGCCAGATGGCAAGCGGCGGATAAGCAGCTTAATGACACTGACCTCGATCGTTTTGCCGCTGGCCTTCGCGAGACCTATCCAGACATGCCGTTGCCAATAGCACGGATTTTGGCGGCAAAGGGCATGAGCCACGATCAGGTTGATCCGTTCATCGATCCCAAATTACGCGATTTATTGCCCAATCCATCCCGCTTTAAGGATATGGACAAAGCCGCCGCCCGTCTGGCCGATGCCGTCGAGGCAGGCCAAGCCATTGGTGTCTTTGGTGATTATGATGTCGATGGTGCCTCTGCCGCGGCATTGATGGTCAATATCATGCGAGAACTTGGTGTGCATGTTGATGTGCATATCCCCGATCGTTTTAAAGAGGGCTATGGCCCTAATCTAGCCGCCCTAACGGCGTTACAGGAACGTGGCGCCGATTTGCTGGTGACGGTTGATTGCGGGATCACCGCGCATGGTCCGCTGGAATCCGTTGCCGATACCGGCATGGATGTGATTGTCATCGATCACCATATAGCCGGACCCGAATTGCCCCGTGCGCATAGTGTTATCAATCCCAACAGACTCGATGAAGATGGCGAATATGGCGCGCTATGTGCGGGCGGTGTGGTCTTTATTGTGTTGGTGGCGCTAATCCGGGAATTGCGCGGGCGTGACTTTTTTACCGAGGGCAAAGCCGTGCCTGATCTGATGGCGCAGTTGGATATTGTTGCCTTGGCAACGGTATGTGATGTGGTCCCGCTCATTGGTCTTAACCGCGCTTTTGTGGCGCAAGGGCTAAAGATCATGGCAAAGCGGCAGAATATTGGTATCGCCAAGCTTGCTGATATTGCCGGGCTTAACAGGGCGCCAAACGCCCATAGCCTCGGGTTTTTACTTGGGCCGCGGATTAATGCGGGGGGCCGGATTGGCGCCTCTGGTATCGGTGTGGCGTTACTGTCGAGCGTAAATGCGGATGAGGCTAGCGGCCTTGCGGTGCGTCTTGATGAGATGAATAAAGAACGCCGTGAAATCGAGATGGATATCAGAACCAAGGCAATTGATGCCGCCGCACAGGCGCCAGACGATAATGTGATCATCGTTGGCGAGGCTGGCTGGCATGAGGGTGTTATTGGCATTGTGGCTGGCCGCCTGCGGGAACGCTTTGGCAAGCCGGCCTGTGTCATTGCCTTTGATGAGCACGGCATCGGCAAAGGCTCAGGGCGTTCTATTCCGGGGTTTCGCCTAGGTAGTGCCATCATCGCCGCCCACCAACAGGGCATTTTGCTTGGTGGTGGCGGTCACGACATGGCGGCCGGTTTTTCTATTGAGCAAAGCCGTCTGGACGAATTTCGCGCATTCCTAACGGCGCGGCTCGCGGCCGATCTAAAAGGGGATATCCCACAATTGGTACATAAGGTCAGCGCGCTAATCAGCACTGCTGGAACCAAGCCGGAAATTGCCGAGTGGCTGGATAAGCTAGGGCCCTTTGGCAGTGGCAATCCAGAACCCCGCTTTGTTTTGCCCGATTGTAAAATCCAATATGCCAAGCTGGTAGGGGCGGATGGGGCGCATCTGTCTTGTCGGCTAGATGACGGTAGTGGCGGCACTTTGAACGCGATAGCCTTTCAGGCTGGCGGTACTGATTTAGGAAACTTCCTGTTGGGCGCCAAAGATGGGCAATTGGTTCATGTGATGGGTAGGGTGCGCCGCGATGGATTTCGAGGCGGCAACGCAATGCAGCTGGAAATCGAGGATGCAGCCCCCGCAAAATCGGCTTTTTTCCGTTAATTTCCCCTGCATTAGTATTTTGTTTGATAAATGGTGAAAAGCGGCTTGATTTGCCCCCGATTATTGGATATCAATCTGGCCACTGGCCTTTATGTCCCGTTCGTCTAGGGGTCTAGGACACCGCCCTTTCACGGCGGCAACAGGGGTTCGAATCCCCTACGGGATGCCAGTTTATTGAAAACGCCGCCAACATTCGTGTTTGGCGGCGTTTTTCTTTGGATAATTGATCGCCCCCGCGGATTGTCCCGATCACAAAACAGGT
>CBFHOS010000030.1:0-20596 GCA_965657645.1 Puniceispirillaceae bacterium (SeqCode)
GGGTAGGGCGAGGAATTGCCAAAACGCGTCAAATACCGGACCGTCAGGCGTTCTGCCTAGCCCCGGAAAATAGCCGAATGCCGGCACAATTACCCCCAATAGCCCGACAAGCAAAGGGCTGATAAACAATAACAGCACAAATAGTCTGGCTATGTTTACGGCTTTGCTCGGCATATTTGAGGTTATTCCCCGCTTGTTACTCGCCACTGGCGTATCGGCGTTGCCACTCCCGCGCAAGATGGTTCACCCATGATGGATGCGGTTCAGCAAGGCTAGGGGCAAGTTCGCTCTCTGACAAGGTTGCGATACCTCTTGGCAAGGCGTCAAAGCGAGCCTTGTCCGGATCGGATAATTTGCCCTGTGAAAGCACGGTTGGATCACCCCAGATGCGCGGATCGGCCTTGTGGATTTGGGCTTCGGGCGATAACAGGAAATTCGCCACTATCTTGGCGCCTTGCGGGGCCGAGGCATTGAATGGAATTGCCAGAAAATGAACATTGGCCAGCGTTCCCGCATCGTGAATATAGGTGCGCACGCTATCCGGCAAAGAGCCATTGGCAATGGCCGCTGAGGCATCCGCCGGGTTAAAGGCGATGGCAATATCAATCTCGCCATCACCAAGCAATTGCCGCAATGCCGGATAATTCGCCGGATAGACCGCGCCCGCCCGCCACAAATTTGGCCGCGCCCGATCTAGCCATGCCCATAGGGGCTTTGTGACGGCATCGAAATCAGCATCCTCAACTGGCTGATAGAGTGGGGAATTGTCGGTGCTTAGTTCAATTAACAACTGTTTCAAAAACGAATTGCCGATGAAATCAGGTGGCTGGGGAAAGGTGAAACGGCCGGGATTGTTGGCGATGTATTCAGCCAAAGCACGCGCCGAGCGTGGTGGTTCGGCTAGAAAGGCGGAATTATAGGCAAAAACAAGCTGGGCACGGCCCCACGGTGATTCAAGACCATCGGTCGGCACTGCAAAATCATTCACTATTCCGGGAAATTCAGCCGCATCCGTATAACGCCAATTCGGCAAGTCCTGAACCCAGCTATCGGCTTGCAGGAGCCCGGCTGATTTCATTGCGGCAAAATTAGCCCCATTGACCCAGACCAAATCAATTGTGCCGTCTTCGGTGCGTCCAGCCGCCTGTTCACCCAGAATACGGGCGATGGCTGTGGCGGTGTCATCTAGCTTTACATGGCGCAAGGTGACGCCGTAGCGCTGTTTTACAATGTCGCCAGCCCAGCTAATATAGGTGTTGATTTTATCATCCCCGCCCCATGCATTGAAATACACGGTTTGCCCTTTTGCCTCGGTGCTAAGGCGGGCAAAGTCACTGGTTAAATCACTGGTTGAATCACTGGCAAACGCTTTGTGAGTAGCGCCATTGATGCCGCCAATGACGCCGCCAACCATAATGGTTGCGATCGCGATAAAATTGATAACAGGCCGTGCAAATAGCCGGGTCGTGGCATGCATAAGGCGCCTCATATGAATTACAAATGGTTCAGTTGGATGGGTCGACGGCATAGCGAGATGCTATCAACCAGCAAACTATGATGACACCCTATAATGTGCAAGCATTCAAGCCTAGCAAAATGGATTAAACTGCGCGATATTCTTCCCCTTGTTGCGGTGAATAGGGCGTTATTCTGGATGACTTTCAATGCTTGAAATTGAACAGCTTAGTTTTGGCTTTGCCAGGGGCGATAACAGGGGCGATAACAGGGGCGATAACGCGCTGGTTAGTGATTTGTCATTTAGTGTCGAACCGGGACAATTGCGTCTTATTCAAGGGCGAAGCGGTTGCGGTAAATCGACATTGCTAAAGTTGATCTCTAGCCGCGCGCCGGAAGGGTTGAATTGGTCGGGTAATATCAAACTCAATGGCGTTGAATTGGCGTCGATGCCCGAGGAACAGCGCGGTGTCGGCATATTGTTCCAAGATCCGCTATTGTTCCCGCATCTAACGGTTGGCGATAATCTCGCCTTTGGCCTAGTGCGCCGGCCCGGCATGATCACGCGGGCCGAACGCCGCGCCGCGGTTGAAAATGCATTGCATGTGGCTGATCTCGACGGGTTTGCAGAACGTGATCCAGCGAGCCTATCAGGTGGTCAGGCGGCGCGTGTTGGTCTGATGCGGTCATTGCTGGCCGAACCTGATGCACTATTGCTGGACGAGGCCTTTAGCGCTCTTGATCCAGAGTTGCGCTATCAGTTTGGCTCTTTTGTGATGGGACAGGTGCGAGAGCGCAACATTCCGGCCTTGTTGGTCAGCCATGATAATGGCGATAGTCTATTTGCCAGTGGTGATATCATCACGATTTAGAAAAACCAGAGGTGCGCGCTATGAGCCAAGATTTTATGAAGATAATGACTGGTGCCCCACCCGCGCCAGCCAATCAGGTGAGTTTGAAGAATTGGCGCGACCCCGGATTTGGCCGGTGGTCATTTTCCCATGTGCGCCAGCTATTACCAACCGCACCAATTGCGCCGTCATCATCTCATGCGTCTGGCATATCTGGCGATCTTGCAAGTGGTGGCTTGCAGGATCTAGCGGATCTTTCGTTCACCAAGGGTTCGGCATCCTACTCCCTTGATGCGTTCCTAAAGGATAGCCAGAGCGACTGTTTTATGGTCATGCAGGATGGCAAGCTGGTCTATCAATGGTTTGATGGCTTTGGCGCACCGGACCGCCAGCATATTGTGTTTTCCGTATCAAAATCGATTACCAGCCTGCTAGCAGGTGTGTTGGCGGGGCAGGGGGTGGTTGATGTTGAGCGTGATATATCTTCCTACCTGCCAGAGGTCGCTGGTAGTGCTTATGACGGTGCCACAATCCGCCATTTGCTGGATATGACAATCGCCTCGGCCTTTGTTGAGGATTATCTAGATACCACGGGCGTGTTTATGGCCTATCGCCGCGCGTCTGCGTGGAACCCTATCGAAGAAGGGCAGACCACCAACGGCTTGCGCGATTTTCTGGCGCATTTACCGGCTTCGGACGGCAATCATGGCCATCGGCACCATTATTGCTCGACCCATACTGATATGCTCGGCTGGGTGCTGGAACGCGCCGCTGGATTGCCCATAAACGAGCTCTTTTCCACATTGCTCTTTGCCCCAAGCGGCACTAGGGACGAGGCCTATATCACGGTGGAGTCCTTTGGCGCGCCGAGGGTTGCTGGCGGCATTTGTCTGACCGCACCAGATTTGTTGCGTTTGGCAGACATGACGCGCTGCGGCGGGGCTGTGGGATCGCGTCAAATTGTTCCAGAATCATGGATCAATGATTTTACCGGCTATGCCGATACCAGCGCATGGCAACGCCAAATCGGCGGTTCACGGTTGTTTGATTCTGGCAATTACCGATCAAAATGGTACCAGACAGGGTTTGAGGATGGTGAATATTGCGCCATTGGTATTCATGGCCAATGGATATGGATCAACCCCAAACGCGGCGTCACCATCATCCGGATGGCATCACGCGATATGCCGCTGGACACTGATACTGATACAATTTTGCTAGAGGCGTTCAAGGCGGTAGCCAGAGCCGTTAGCCAGAGCGGTTAGGGGATAACCCAAAACTGCCGGAGACAATATACCCTTGCCAATGACCGATTTAGGCCTAAGGTTTTAATAATGCGGTAGATAAGAGGTGGGTTGGTGTGGCTGATGACATGATCAATGCGGGTGGCGACAACACATCTGACGAGCGCCGGGCCGAGCGCGTTGGTGGGCGGTCATCCCGCCGGGCCAAACGCGCAATCAAAGTAGAGCCGATGTTGCCAACATTAATTGGCAAAATACCGTTAACCGAGCCGATGGACGACGAACAAATCGGCAAGATCGATGATGCGTCGATGTCTATTCTAGAAGAAGTCGGCGTGGTCTTTCGCGACCCTATCGCGATCGAGGATTGGCGCCGCGCTGGGGCTCGTATTGATGGGGATCTGGTTAGGTTTGAGCGCGATCATATCCGTGAGTTGATCGCCTCCATTCCCGCCGATATCACCCTGCATGCCCGCAATCCGGACAATACGGTCGCGCTAGGTGGGCGCAAATCGATTTTTATACCGATGACAGGTGCGCCCTATTTGCGTGATCTGGAGGATGAGCGCCGATTGCCGACGCTGGACGATCTCGGCATGTTTCACAAATTGGCCCATATGGCACCCGCGATGCATTCATCAGCGCATCATATTGTTGAACCGATGGACCATGCCGTGCCGCACCGGCATTTGCGCATTACCTATTCATCGATGAAATATTCCGACAAAGTCTTTATGGGCATGACCACATCCGGCAAGAACGGCCAGGATGTCATGGAAATGTGCGATATTCTGTTTGGCGCCGATTATCTGGAGGATCATCCGGTGGTGGTTGGCAATATCAACGGCAATTCGCCGCTGGTGTGGGATGAAACCATGCTCGGTGCGCTACGTTCATTTGTGCGGCGTAATCAGCCGGTTTTATGCTCACCCTTTGTGCTGGGCGGTGCTAATACGCCTGCGTCAACCGTTCCCGCTGTGGCCCAGCTAAATGCCGAGGCATTATCCGCGCTGGCCTATACCCAAGTCGTTCGCAAGGGCGCACCGGCAATCTATGGGCATTATCTATCAACGGTTTCAATGCGTTCTGGTGCGCCGATGGCGGGCACGCCGGAAATATCGTTGATGAATTTCATGATCGGCCAGATGGCACGGTTCTATGGGGTGCCGTGGCGGACGTCTAACACGCTGGGCGGGGCCAAGACCCTTGATGCTCAATCGGGCTATGAGAGCGCCACAACCTTGATGGCGGTGTTGATGTCGGGGGCCAATTATATCTGGCATTCGGCTGGGTGGAACGAGGCTGGCATGCATTGTTCGGTGGCCAAATTCATGGTCGATGCAGAGCAATGCGCGATGGGTTATCGGATGGCCGAGGGGTTGCGCTGGGATGATTTTGACGAGGCGCTGTCTGCGGTGTGGGATATTGGCCCGGGTGGCCATTATCTTGGACACGCCCATACGCTTGAGAATTTTGAGCGGGCGTTCTTTATGCCAAAGCTGTTCGACAATAATTCCTATGAGCAATGGGCCGCAGAGGGCAGTAAAGACGTCACCCAGCGTGCGCTGGAACAGGCTAAAAACATGCTCAACGAATATGAAGAGCCAAAGATTGATCAGGCCATTGACGAGGAATTGCGGGATTATATCGCTCGGCGTGAGCGTGAAATCCCCGACCATCTTGGTCTGAATGAGGATTATTAACCCTGATCTTGGGGCGGCATGCCTATAATTCGCGGCCCGCACGCCATTCACGATATCGCAGAACAGCATGCGCCCCGATTGATGCAAATGGTTCCGGTGGCAAGCGTTTTGGCGGTTCATAAGCCAGCATGCGTTCCAAAGATTGATGATTGTCACGCAAATTGCCGGTGGCAAGATCAGCCGCGACAATGCCGGATAATGTACCGCGTGCCGTGCCCAATCCATTCTGGCAACAGGCCGATATCATCCCGTCTTCAATTTCGCCAAAGGCTGGCACATCATTGAGGCTCAGGCATAATTTACCGCCCCAAGAATAGGCCATTTCGACATCGCTTAATTCTGGAAAACGGGCGGCAAAACTGGCTTCGTGATGGCGCCGCTGGCGGTTTGAAAACCCTTCGCTGACCTCCATCGAGGCGGCAAAGCGGGATTGGTTGCGCACGATAATCCGTGGGCCAGAACGGCCATGAATGCGCCGCACCGTCGTGCCAATCGGATCTGACGGGGTAATGCCCCATCGCTTTTGTCCGCCGAGGCGCTTTTCTTCGTCATCGGTTAATCTGCGGGTCATCGAGGCGAACAGAAACACATGCATCAAACGCCGCTTGAAAAAGCCAAAGCTCTCGATATGACCATTTACCGCCATGATTATATGTGGCGTCTTAATCGTGCCGCCTGCCGCGCTGGTCACGCTCCAGATACCGTTGGCGCGGTCCATTTTAATGACCGGGCTATTTTCGTAAATGCTAACTCTATTGGCCAAACCGGCGGCGATCCCGCGCACATAGGCGGCGGGATGGAGCATAACCGTGCCGGGGGTATAAAGCCCCTGATCATAATAGCTGGTGCCGCACGCCTCGCGCATCATCTTGGCATCTAATATCTGCGACGCCTCGCCAAGTTCGTCTAGGTGCGCGGCATAGGCGATGTTATGTGCGACCCCCGCGGCAGAGGCGGCGCCGTTTATCTTGCCACTCTTGGCGACAATCTCTTCATCCAGCCCATATTCGCTGGCGCAATCCAGCGCAAAGTCAATGGCCCGCCGATTCATCTTTATCTGCAGCAGATCATCTTCACGATTGCCAGCATAATCTTTCGATGAGAGCACATGCGGCAAATCTATCATAAAGCCAGAATTGCGACCGGCTGGACCCTCACCAATGCGGCCAGCCTCAATAAGGGCGATGGTTTCGTTTTTCCCGCAATGTTGGGCAAGACGCCGCGCCGCCGAAATACCGGCAAACCCACCACCAATAATAAGCCAATCGGCACTGACAGAACCGGCCACAGAACCGGCCACAGAACCGGCCACAGATCCGGTCACAGAATCGGTGAGTTGATGAGCCGCATCGGCGGGTGACAGCAAAGCGTTCCATGCCGCTTTACCGGGGTTTTTTGGCAAGTTTCTAGCAGTTAAGTGCGTCATGTTTTCACTGTAACCAGAATATTCGATTTGTTTATCCCTAAATTGTAATTTCCGACTTGTTATCAGCGAATGAATCGTCATTATTCATCTGTTAATATTTATCTTTTGGAGGAAATGATGAAAAAGTTAATTCTCGCCGCTGTAGCATCAGTATTGATGGCTGCACCGGCAAATGCCGCCGAGATTAAGATCGGCGTGGTGTTGGGCTTTACAGGGCCTGCAGAATCACTAGCACCTGACATGGCAAATGGCGCCGAGCTCGCCATTTCAGAGGTGAGTGCGTCAGGCGCATTGCTTGGTGGTTCTACTGTTACCCCTGTTCGCGGCGATTCTGCCTGTATCGATGCGGCGGCGGCTGTTGCGGTTGCTGAGCGTGTTATCACCGCGGATAAGGTTAGCGGTATCATGGGCGGCCTATGCTCAGGTGTAACCACAGCGATGTTGCAGTCTGTTGCGATGGCCAAAGGTGTTGTGATGATTTCACCATCAGCCACTTCGCCAGCGCTTTCCACGCTTGAAGATAACGGTCTGTTCTTCCGGACAGCCCCATCTGATGCACGTCAGGGTCAGGTCATTTCTGACATTTTGAATGACAAGGGCATCAAATCTATCGCCATTTCATACACCAACAATGACTATGGTAAGGGCCTTGCAGACAGCATTGAGCAAAACTTTGCAGCGTCTGGTGGTACTGTGACAATCAATGCGTCTCACGAAGATGGTAAAGGCGATTACGGCGCGGAAGTTGGCGCCCTAGCACAGGCTGGTGGTGATATCCTTGTGGTTGCTGGATATATCGACCAAGGCGGTAAAGGCATCATTCAGGCGTCATTGGATTCTGGTGCGTTTGACACATTCTTCCTGCCAGACGGCATGATCGGTGATTCATTGCCAGCGGCAATCGGTGCAGATCTTAACGGATCAATCGGCTCGGTCCCTGGAACAGATAGCCCAGGCTTTAAGTTGTTTGGCGAGATTACCGCAGCAGCTGGTCTAAAAGCCGGACCTTACGCCGCTGAGTCATATGACGCTGCCGCACTCATCATGCTTGCTATGCAGGCCGCTGGTTCAAGCGACAGTAATGTGTACAAGAACAAGGTGATGGAAGTCGCGAATGCACCGGGCGAAAAGATTTATCCGGGTGAGCTAGCTAAAGGCCTGAAGTTGTTGGCCGATGGTGTGGACATTGACTATGTCGGTGCGTCTGCTGTTGAGCTGATCGGTGGCGGTGAGTCATCAGGTGCTTTTGCCGAGATCCTTGTTGATGGCGGCGTTAACACAACTGTTAAGTATCGCTAGTAAACGAAAAACATATGGCCCAAGCATTCTGGCTTGGGCCAATTTTTTTTGAATGATTAATTTATGATTATTGTTGAAAATCTCTCGAAGAACTTTGGTGGTATTAAGGCGGTAAATAACGCCTCAATAACCATTGAAACGGGGTCTATTACTGGTCTTATCGGCCCGAATGGCGCTGGTAAGACGACTTTGTTTAATGTGATAGCCGGTTTGTATAAACCCAATGCTGGCCGTGTGTTGCTTGATGGTGAAGATATCACCGGCCTTGCCCCGCATGAGCTGTTCCACAAAGGCATGTTGCGCACCTTTCAGATCGCACATGAATTCTCGACACTGACGGTGCGGGATAATTTGATGATGGTGCCGGATGGGCAATCAGGTGAAAACCTTATGGATGCATGGTTTCGCCCGGGCAAAGTGCGGGCCGAGGAAGCCCGCCTGCGTGAAAAAGCCGATGAGGTTATCGAATTTCTGGAGATCAAACAGGTCGCTGACGAGTTGGCGGGCAACCTATCTGGCGGCCAGAAAAAGCTGTTGGAGCTGGGCCGCACGATGATGGTTGATGCGAAAATTGTGTTTCTGGATGAGGTCGGCGCCGGTGTGAATCGCACTTTATTGAACCGGATTGGTGATGCAATTTTGCGGCTCAACAAAGAGCGCGGCTATACGTTTTGTATGATCGAGCATGATATGGATTTCATCTCGCGCCTATGTAATCCGGTGATCGTTATGGCGGAAGGGGCTGTTCTCGCCAAGGGAAGCGCCGCCGAAGTCAAAGCCAATGAAGAGGTTATTGAGGCCTATCTTGGCACTGGCCTAAAAAACAAAGCCGCCGGTAAAAATAACGCCAAAGGCAAGGGAGGCGCAAAATGAGCTTTCTGAGCGGGGTGAATATGACTGGCGGTTACGGCGGTGCGGATATCCTGCATAGCTGTGAGATTAGTGTCGAGCGCGGCGAAATCGCGGTGGTTGTAGGGCCTAACGGGGCGGGTAAATCCACGGCGATGAAGGCGGTGTTCGGTATGCTCGATCTGCGCGAGGGACAGGTTAAACTGGATGGCGAGGATATTACCGCGCTAAAGCCGCAGGATCGGGTGCTCAAAGGCATGGGCTTTGTACCGCAAAACCAGAACGTGTTTACCGGCATGACGGTTGAGGAGAATCTCGAAATGGGGGCGTTCATCCGCCGCGATGACATCTCCGACACGATGGAACAGGTTTATAATCTATTCCCGATCCTAAAGGAAAAGCGCAGACAGCCAGCAGGCGAGTTATCGGGTGGTCAACGCCAGCAAGTGGCGGTTGGGCGTGCCCTGATGACAAAGCCAAGTGTCTTGATGCTGGATGAACCAACAGCGGGCGTCTCACCGATTGTCATGGATGAATTATTTGACCGGATTATCGAGGTGGCACGCAGTGGCATTGCCATTTTGATGGTCGAGCAAAATGCCAAACAGGCCCTTAATATTGCGGATAAGGGCTTTGTGCTGGTGCAGGGACGCAATGCCTATACCGATACTGGTGCGGCGTTAATGGCCAATCCCGAAGTCCGCAAAGCATTTTTAGGGGGCTGATGCAATGGATGTTTTGAATGCCCTCGTGGTTCTCACCAATTTCGTTGTCGTTCCCGGCCTTGCTTATGGCAGCCAGCTTGCCCTCGGTGCGCTTGGTGTAACGCTGGTTTATTCGGTATTGCGCTTTTCAAACTTTGCCCATGGCGAAACCATGGCGGCCGGTGCGATGATCGTGGTCTTGGTGACGTGGGGATTACAGGGGTTGGGGGTTAGTTTAGGGCCTTTGCCAACGGCGCTTTTGGCCCTGCCGATAGGTATTGCCGGTGCCGTTTTGTTGTGTTTGCTGACCGATAAATTTGTCTATCGCTATTACCGTGAACAACGGGCATCGCCGGTGATTTATCTGATTGTCTCTGTCGGCGTGATGTTTGTTTATAACGGTATTGTGCGGGTGATTATCGGCCCGAATGATCAGCTATTTCTCGATGGCCAGCGCTTTATTCTAAAGGCGCGCGCGTTCAAGCAGATGACTGGTTTGAACGAAGGTTTGGCGATTAAAACGTCACAGGTTGTCACTGTTGTGACTGCCTTTGCGGTTGTTGCGCTGGTGTTCTGGTTCTTGAACAAAACCCGCACTGGCAAGTCCATGCGGGCGTTTTCGGACAATGAGGATCTGGCGCTATTATCGGGCATTAATCCTGATCGGGTGGTGATGATCACTTGGATTTTGGTGGGTGCGGTTGCGACCATTGCGGGCACGCTTTATGGACTTGATAAGAGCTTTAAGCCGTTTGTCTATCTGCAATTGCTATTGCCGATTTTTGCCGCGGCGATTGTTGGCGGTGTTGGCAATCCGCTTGGTGCTATTGCGGGCGGTTTTGTTATCGCCTTTTCAGAATTGTTTATCACCTTCGCCTATAAAAAGATTGTGATGTATATGGGGCCGGAGGGCTATGTGCCAGATGGGTTGGTACAGCTATTATCGACCGACTATAAATTCGCCGTATCGTTCCTCATTCTGGTGATTGTGTTGCTGGTGAAACCCACCGGTATTTTTAGTGGAAAATCGATATGACACAGTTATCCAGAAACATTCTGTTATTTGGGGCGATGGCTGGTTTGCTGGCCTTTGTTGGGTTTTTGCAAAGCTGGAACGTGGCGTTCTCATTGCTGAACCTATGCCTGATCTCGGCGGTTATGGCGCTTGGGGTGAATATCCAATGGGGCTATGCCGGATTGTTTAATGTTGGGATCATGGGCTTTGCCGCGCTTGGCGGTCTTGCCGGTGTTCTCATCTCGTCCCAGCCGGTGCCGGCTGCATTAGAAGCAGGCGGGGTTGGCATTGTTGGCGGCATTATCGCCGGATTGGCAACCATTGTTGCTGGCATATTCACCTGGCGCCGGACCGCGCATATGGGGCGCCGGCGTTATTGGCTGACGGCTTTTGCCGTGGCTGTTGGCTATATGATCATGCGCATGATTATTGATCCTGCCGTTGCGGCGATCGAGGCGGTAGAGCCAGCCAAAACAGGCTATCTAGGCGGGCTGGGCCTGCCGATTATGTTTTCATGGGTTGTTGGCGGTGTTTTTGCCGCCATTGCGGCGTGGATTGTTGGCCGGATTTCACTTGGGCTTCGCTCTGACTATCTGGCGATCGCGACTTTGGGTATTTCAGAAATCATCATCTATTTCCTCAAATTCGAGGATTGGCTGACACGTGGCGTCAAGAATGTAACCGGCTTGCCGCGACCTGTTCCCTATGAAGTCGATTTGAACGAGTCGCTCGCCTTTCGGGAGTTTGTCACGGGTTATGGCTTTGAGGTGGTCGATGCGTCATCTCTGTTGGTGAAAATCTGTTACGCCATCCTGTTTGCCTTGGTGCTGCTATCGATCTTATGGCTGTCGGAAACGGCGTTGCGCTCGCCGTGGGGGCGGATGATGCGGGCCATTCGTGACAATGAAGTCTCGGCCAATGCGATGGGCAAGAACGTCACTAAGCAGCATTTGCTGGTATTTGTTTTGGGCTCTGCGGTTATCGGTATCGCGGGGGCTATGCTAACGACGCTGGACGGTCAATTTACGCCTACGGCCTATCAACCGCTGCGCTTTACATTCCTCATCTGGGTGATGGTTATTATTGGTGGTTCGGGCAATAATTGGGGCGCGATCCTTGGCGGCTTTATCGTCTGGTTCTTCTGGATTGAGGCCGAACCAATCAGCCACGCTGTGGTCGATTTCGTGACCTCTGGTCTGGCCGAGGACAATATAGTGCGAGTGCAATTGCTGACCAATGCGGCGCATATGCGGCTATTGACGATGGGCGCGGTATTGCTGTTGGTATTGCGGTTCTCGCCGCGCGGTTTGATCCCCGAATCCAGACGTTAATCGTGAAACGCCCTCCACAGAGTTGATGGTACGGGGGTGAGCGCCCAAAATTTACTAAAGTGTTTGCGTCAATGGCGTCAATTGCTCTAGATATCTATATCCCTTTCTTATGAAGAGTTAAGTCTGATGCTTGAAAAAATGCAGCCCGCGAAGGCCGATCCTATTCTTGGTCTTGGAAAATTGTTCAAAGCTGATAGTCGCGACACCAAAATCGATCTTGGCGTTGGCGTCTATAAGGATCCGACCGGTAACACGCCGATCATGACCGCGGTAAAAAAGGCCGAGGCAGTGCTGTTGAGCCAACAAGATAGCAAGGCTTATAAAGGGCTTTCCGGGGATGAGATGTTCCGCGAGAAAATGCGTGAACTTATTCTGGCCGATGCGGTGCCGGTTGACCGTGTTGCAACTTTGCAGACACCGGGCGGCACAGGTGCCATTCGCCAGCTCTTTGAAACTATGAAAAAACTAAATCCTGATACAACCATCTGGATTAGTGACCCAAGCTGGCCGTCACATATGGCGATCGCCAAAAACATGGGCTTTAACACCCGCAGCTATCGTTATTTCGATAACGCGACCAGCACCACTGATTTTGCCGCGATGATGGCTGATCTGGCTGAACTTAAGGCTGGTGACCTCTTGGTGCTTCATGGTTGTTGTCATAACCCAACCGGCGCGAATTTGACTGCCGAGGAGTGGGAGCAGGTCACAGATTTGGTGTTGGCAAAAGGCGTGATGCCGTTTGTTGATATTGCCTATCAGGGCTTTGGTGATGGATTAGAGGAAGATGCTCTGAATTTGCGGGCCATGGCGGCGCGGATGCCTGAGATGTTTATCGCCGCGTCTTGCTCAAAGAATTTTGGCCTTTACCGTGACCGTGTTGGCTGTGCGATGGTGCTGTGTAAAGACGCCACTACCGCAGAGACTGTTAGCGGTAACCTCGCGGTTATTAACCGTTTGAATTATTCGTTTGCGCCTGATCATGGGGCCGCGGTTGTGGCGATTATCCTTAGTGATGATGCGTTGCGGGCCGAGTGGGAGGCAGAATTGAATAGCATGCGCGACATCATGCTGACGATCCGCCGTGATCTGGCCGATGCCTTGCGCCAACAGACCAATTCCGATCGGTTTGATTTTGTCGCTGACCATCGCGGCATGTTCTCTCGCCTTGGTTTGAGCGCTGAACAGGTTGAGAGTTTGCGTGATGATCATGGCATGTATGTTGTGGGCGATAGCCGGATCAATATTGCTGGTCTATGCGGCGGCAAGCATGCACCCTTTGCCGAGGCGGTTGCCAAGGTTATCTAGGGCCGTATGCTAGTCTGCCTATGCTGCATCAAAGGTTGATTGCGTGTATCTAGGATGAGGCGGTAATGGCAGGCAAAAACACAACAGATCAGGACAAAGGCGGATCCTTGCGGTCGGGCGGGCAATTATTGATGGATTGCCTTGTGGCTCTGGGCGCGCGCAAAGGCTTTGGTGTCCCCGGCGAATCCTATCTTTCCGTTCTCGATGCGATGGTTGATCATGGCAATTCATTTGATCTGGTTTCATGCCGTCAGGAAGGCGGCGCGGCCTATATGGCGGCGGCGTGGGGCAAATTAACCGGCGAGCCTGGACTGTGCTTTGTCACCAGAGGGCCGGGCGCAACCAATGCCGCGGTTGGTATCCATACGGCGATGCAGGACAGCTTGCCGATGTTGGTGTTCATCGGTCAGGTAGGTACAAATTTCATCGGTCGTGAGGCTTTTCAAGAAGTTGATTATGCCGCCTTTTTTGGGCCGCTAGCCAAATGGGCGGTACAGATCGATCATGCGGACCGAGTGCCAGAAATTATCAGCAGAGCATGGAGTGTGGCACGCTCTGGTCGGCCCGGACCGGTTGTCATTGCACTGCCCGAGGATATGCTAACGACGATGACGGCGGCACCGGTTTGTCGCCCCGTGGTCATTCCAGAGCCATCACCATCAGCCCAGAATATCATTGATATGGTTGCGATGCTCGAACAGGCAAAGACCCCGTTGGTTATTGTTGGTGGGTCATGCTGGCCGGATGATGCGGCGCGGCAGATTGAGATGTTTTGTACGGCAAATGACGTGCCTGTGGTCGCCGCCCATCGGTTTCACGATATTATCGATAATGATTGTCCGGCCTATGGCGGTGATGCTGGGGTTGGCATGTCTGAATATATGAGCGAAATGTTGCAGGCCGCCGATGTAATTATTGCGATCAATATTCGTTTTGGTGAGATGACTACCAATGCCTATACCCTTTTTGATAGTCCTAACATGGCGGCAAAGCTTGTGCATGTGCACCCATCCGACGCAGAATTGGGCAAGATATATGCGCCCGATTTGCCGATCCATGCGGGGGCTGGTGCAATGGCGGCGGCATTATCTGGCGTAAACCTTGCCCCCAATGCGGCCCGCGCTGAATGGTGCAAATCCGCCAGAGCAAATTATCTGGCCGGATTAACCTCGCCAGCCCAGCCGGGCGCACTCGATATGGGGCAGGTGACGGCGCATATCCAAGCGCATATGGATGATGATGCGATCATCACTCACGGCGCCGGTAATTTTGCCTTATGGCCAAACAAGTTCATGCGCTTTGGCCGCGATGCCAGAATGCTTGGCCCCCAAAGTGGTAGCATGGGTTTTGGTGTGCCAGCGGCGATCATGGCAAAGGCCTTTGATCCGGATCGGATGGTGATCTGTTTTGCCGGTGATGGTGACTTTCAGATGAACCATAACGAGCTTGGCACGGCGTTGCAGGCGGGTTTATTCCCGATCATCCTGATCCTGAATAACGGCACTTATGGCACCATCCGCATGCATCAGGAGCGCGAATATCCAGCGCGCGTTTCAGGAACCGATATTGTGAACCCCGATTTCGTAAAGCTAGCCGAAGCCTATGGGTTCTATGGTGAGCGGGTGAATGAAACCAGCCAATTCGCCGATGCATTTGCCAGAGCGTGTGCATCAACAAGCGGCGCTATTCTGGAATTGATGATTGATCCAGACGGTATTTCACCGCGCGCAACCATCACCGGATTACGGGCCCGCAAAAAGGCCTAATGCGGATACATAAAAATATGTGTGTTTATCGTGTTTGGTGATAGGTTTTTCGGGCAACTAACACAGGAAAGTCTTTCGCATGTCCGATCTCGATATTGATTTTGTTCGCACCCAATTTCCGGCGTTTCATCAAGAATCATTGCAAGGCCAAGCGTTTTTTGAAAATGCCGGTGGATCTTACACATGCAAGCAGGTGATTGACCGACTGCATCGGTTCTACACCGAGCGCAAGGTCCAGCCCTATGGTTTCTACCCCGCGTCAAAGGCCGGTGGTGATGAAATGGACGAGGCGCGTTCGCGGCTCGCGGCATTGATGAATGTTGAAACTGACGAGCTAAGCTTTGGGCCATCCACCAGCCAGAACACTTATGTGTTGGCCAAGGCATTTGGCGATATGCTGGGCGAGAATGACGCTATTATTGTTACTGATCAGGACCATGAGGCGAATACCGGCGTGTGGCGTCGTTTGGCGGATCGCGGAATAGATGTGCGTGAATGGCATGTGAATGGTGAAACGGGCCAGCTATCACTCGATGATCTAGCGCAGATCCTCGATGAAAAGGTCGCGCTGATCTGTGCCCCGCATTGTTCCAATATCGTGGGTCAGGAAAATCCGGTGGCGCAGATCGCCCAGATGGCGCGCGATGTCGGCGCGGTTACCTGTATCGATGGGGTTAGTTATGCACCGCATGGTTTGGCCGATGTTGACGCGCTTGGGGCCGATATTTACCTGTTTTCCAGCTATAAGACATATGGCCCGCATCAAGGCGTGATGGTTATTCGCCGCGCCCTTGCCGATAAATTGCCTAATCAGGCGCATTTCTTTAACGATGGTGTCCGCTATAAACGCTTTACCCCGGCGGGTCCCGATCATGCGCAAATTGCCGCCTGTGCGGGGATGGCCGATTATATAGACGCGGTGCATGACCACCATTTTGGTGCTAATGATAATCCGGCGGCGCGTGGCCGTGCGGTGGCGGCTTTGCAACGCCGTCATGAGGATAAAATTCTAGCGCCATTGCTGGATTATTTGCGGGCGCGCCCAGATGTTCGGGTGCTAGGCAATGACCAGATAGGCAATGCCGGCGGGCGCGTGCCAACTGTCGCCATCCACGCCGCCAAGCCAGCCATGCAGATCGCCACCGACCTTGATGCGCATGGCATTATGGCAGGGGCAGGTGATTTCTATGCGGTGCGCTGTCTAAAGGCGATGGGGTGTGATCCTGATACTGGCGTGTTGCGCCTCAGCTTTGTGCATTACACGAACCAGCAAGAGGTGACGCAATTGATCACCGCATTGGACGCCACACTCTAGGGCGTGATAAAAGACTAACCAGTCCCAGCGCAATCTTGTGAAAACAAGGTCGCTATTTCCCATTTTGTAAATCCATAACCAGATCCGATGCGCCGCGGCGCAAAACCAACAAGGATGAAAAGACGATGCCTTCGACCATTGATTTTGATGAGGTAATTGAACGGCGCGGAACCAATTGTTCCAAATGGGACAAGATGGAATCGCTATATGGGGTGCCTGTGGATGATGGCATTGCAATGTGGGTGGCCGACATGGATTTCCGGCCGCCTCAGGCCGTTTCCAAGGCGCTAGCCGAAGCGCTAGAGCATGATATCTATGGATATTGTGGCACTGATTTGCCGATGTCCGAGGCCCTAGCTGGCTGGATGGAACGGCGCCATAATTGGCAGGTCCATCCAAAATGGGTAAAGCACACTTACGGTTTGGTGAACGCGCTGGCGCTCTGCATGCAGGCCTATAGCGAAAAAGGCGATGGGGTCATTGTTTTCTCGCCGGTTTATCATGCCTTTGGTCGCATCATCCAAGACAATGAACGCCGCCTTGTCGAGTCTGAATTGGTCACGCGTGACGGCAGGTATTTTATGGATCTGGACGCGCTTGAGGCACAATTAACAGGCAATGAGAGGCTGGTATTCTTCTGCTCGCCGCATAATCCGGGCGGTCGTGTCTGGAGCGAGGCGGAACTAGCCGCGCTTGGCGATTTCTGTATAAAGCATGACCTCATTCTCATTAGCGATGAGGTGCATCACGATCTGGTTTATCCGGGCGCCTCGCATATTGTTGCCCCCTTGGCGATGCCGAATGCGCTGGACCGGTTGGTGGTGCTGGCGGCGACTTCAAAAACCTTTAATCTGGCTGGATGTATGACTGGTCACGCGGTGATTAGCGACGACAATTTGCGCGCAAAATTCACCGCCGCCTATCATGCGGCGGCCATTTCGGTAAATCGGTTTGGTCTATGCACTGCAACTGCGGCCTATAATCATGGTGATGAATGGCTGGATGAATTGCTCGTCTATCTTGCCGAAAACGGGCGGATTTTTGAGGAAGGCATTTCGTCTATTCCGGGGGTGACGGTAATGCCGCTTGAGGCCACCTATCTAACATGGGTCGATTTCGCTGGCACGGGGATGAGCTTTGAGGAGTTTAACGGCCGTGTGGTCAAGGCGGGCGTCGCGGCGAATGCCGGATCTACCTTTGGGGCTGGCGGTGAGACCTTTTTGCGCTTTAATCTTGGGACGCGGCGGGCATTGGTTAAAGAGGCAGTGGCGCGCATCAAAGACGCATTTGCCGATATTCAATAGGGCTAGCTAGGCCCAATCAATACCAAGATATAACAACAAAGGCCCGCCAGATTTCTGGGCGGGCCTTTTGATTTTACATAGATCGGATTGTTAGACGATTTTGAACTCAAAGTTATCGATACCGTCAATGCCACCAGTAATGATGTCGCCGCGCTGAACCGCGCCAACGCCTGACGGTGTGCCGCCATAAATGATGTCGCCAGGCTGGAGGGTGTAGAGTTCTGAAAGGTCAGAAATCATTTCCGCTACAGACCAAACCATATCAGACAGATCAGCGTCCTGACGAATTTCGCCATTGGTTTCAAGGTGGATGCGGCCTTCAGTAATAGACGGAACCTCGGCCATACGGCGCAGAGGTGTGATGACAGCTGACTGCTCAACGTCCTTTGACGTGTCCCATGGGCGGCGCTTTTCTTTGGCCATGTTCTGGAGGTCACGGCGTGTCATATCAACACCGGCGGCGGCGCCGTAAATGTGCGAATGCGCATCAGCGATAGAGATGTTTGAGCCACCCTTATCCAACGCCACAACAATTTCCATTTCAAAATGGTAATCAGAAGTGCGTGTTGCATAGGCAACGTCGCCTTCGGCCATCACCAATGTTGTTGGTGATTTGGTGAAATAGAATGGATTGCCGCGCTCCACCTCTGTGCCCATTTCAGCCGCATGCGCATGATAATTACGACCAATGCAGAAAATACGGTTAACAGGGAAAAGGTCATCAGATCCGTGAATAGGAATGGTCACAACGGGTGGCGGGGTAACTACATAATTTGACATGGTATATCCTTACAGACTCTGCCAGTGATTTTTTAAGTAAATTCTCAAGCGATTTGCTAGGGACTTTAACGGTTTATGGCCGTTCTGTCAGATCAAATTTTAATCCTTGGGTGAAAAATTTTAGTTTAGTGAATTTCAATGCCATCCCAGATGAAGTTGTTGTAGGGTGAGATACCCGATTAGAGGCTTCAATATGAATTTTTTGAATGCAGAATTATCACCGCGGATCGCCTATTTAATGGTCGGTGCAGCGGCCAGCATTTGGGGCATGTTATGGTGGCCTATGCGGGTTGTGGCGGATCTGGGTGTGCCGCCAATGTGGGTGAATGCATTCTTCCTGCTTCTGCCCGCTATGACGCTTGGCGTGTTCGGCTGGCGCTCCTTGATTAATAGCCGGGCACATTGGCGTGCGATCCTTGCCGTTGGGGTGTTTATCGGCGGCGGATTTGTGCTTTATTCGTTGGGGATTATTATTGCCTCTGTTAGCAAAACCACCGTTCTATTCTATTTAACGCCGATCTGGGCAACGGTTTTCGGACTCTTTGTTTTGGGAGAAAGCCTGACGTTACAGCGGGTGAGCGCAATTGTTTTGGCATTGCTTGGATGCGGGTTGGTGATGCAGGTTAATCCACTTAATATCGCGTTTGAAAAAGTTGATTTGCTTGGCCTTGGTTCTGGACTGTTATGGGGTATTGGCTCGGTCATTATCCGCCGGTTTCCAGACATTCCCTATCTATCAATTAGCTTTGCCCAATATGTTATAGGGTCGTTAATTGCGATAAGTGCGGCCCTAATTTTGGATGTGCCATTTCCACCAGCAGAAACGCTGGTCTATGCCATTCCCATTTCGTTTTTGTTTGCGGTCGTTGTGTTATTGCCGTCAGTGCTAGTGATCTTGCGGGTGAGCCAGTATGTGTCGCCGGGATTGGTGGCCATATTGATGCTTTCCGAAGTGTTGGTGGCGGTTGTTTCATCATGGTGGTTACTGGGTGAAACGCTCAGCGTTTGGCAATGGGGTGGGGTCATAGCAATTTTGGCGACTGGCGTTTGGCTGGGGTTGTCGGCGAATGATGAGGCCCCCGCAAAAGCCAGTTAGAAACCTAAAGACGGAGCGATATATGAGACCAGATGCCTATCCATTTGACCTTGGTGATTATCATTTTGCGGCAAGTACGACAAAGCCGGATGCTTCGATTTGGTTTAACCGGGCGATGGTGTGGTTATATGGGTTTCATCATGAGGAAGCGTCATATTGTTTCCAACAGGCCGTAACCGCCGACGCTGAAATGGCGATGGGATATTGGGGGCTGGCATTTGCCAATGGCCCCTTTATGAATATGCCGTGGCATGCCTTTGATGAGGGTGAGTTGGCATCGGCCATTCCGTTTTGCCATGCCCAGATCGAAACGGCAAAGGCGCTCGCGGCAAAGGGACATACGACCGCGCTAGAGGCGGCATTGATTAATGCTCTGGCGCATCGGTTCCCATCCCCCAAAGTGGAACCATTGGCATTGTTGCAATCATCGGACCGGGCCTATGCCAATGCAATGCATGATGCCTATCTGGCGCATGGTAGCGATCCCGATGTCGCCACATTATATGCCGATGCGTTGATTAATCTGACGCCATGGCATTTGTGGGATGTACGCACAGGGGCCAAAAACCCAGAGGCCCGTACCGATGATGTGATCAACGCATTGGAAACGGCACTTGGTAATGGCTTTGACGGGCATATCGGCCTATTGCACTATCATATTCATGCATTGGAGATGTCGCCCTATCCTGAGCTGGCATTGTCATCGGCGCATACGTTAATTGATCGGGCGCCGCGTGATACTGGCCATCTGCATCACATGCCCGCACATATCCTGTTTCTAACCGGTGATCTTGGCGCCACCATGGAATGTAGCCAACGCGCTGTGGCGGCGGATGAACGTTATATCGCGGGCGGCGGTAATGCGCCGTTTTATCTCACATCGATGTGTCATGATTTTCATATGCAGATTTATGCTGGCATGCATGCCGGCCATTATGCGAGTGCGCAATCGGCGGCGGATCGCATGTCTGAATTGCTCGAAGCGGCGCTACCCTATGATGGCAAACAGCACATGGTCACAACGATGGAGGGGTATTATTCGATGCGCTTTCATGTGCCGATCCGTTTTGGCAAATGGGACGAGGCAATCGATGCCACGCCGCCGTCGGATGCCGATGTCTATCCGGTATCAATGGCGATGTATCATTAT
>CBFHOS010000031.1:0-19056 GCA_965657645.1 Puniceispirillaceae bacterium (SeqCode)
GATGCTGTTCGTCAAAATGATCATGTTCAATGTGCTCTTGCGCATTGTCAGGCTCCTCATTTTAAAGCTCAGTTGGGTTTGCCCGCATGGAAGCAGGCGCCATTGCACCAAAAGCGCAATGCGTAATAACTTAGGTATCAGACAAATGTTAATTAATCGTTAAGAAAACCCCTGTTTTTTCAATAATATTCTGTTTGATCTCAGCCGGTCCTGTTTGATCTCAGATAGGAAAGCCGAGCAGTTTTGCCGCGACTTTTCCAGCCTTGCGACGTTGCTGAAAACTTACCTTTGCCGAGAGTAATTTGATCAAAACATCAATTCTCGCGGTTAATGCTGGATGAACGCGCTTGGTTGCGGCCTCGCGCTGGGCAATCAGCACCCATTCATAGGCCTTTGCCAAATCCTGTGGGACTTTCTTGCCCCCGGCATAGAGGATCGCGAGATTGAGCTGGGCGTTTACATTATGCCCATTCGCGGCGAGCCGGTAAAAGAACAGCGATTTCGTGATATCCGCCGTAACGCCATTGCCGCGCTCATATGCGAAGCCAAGCTGGAACAGGGCGCCAACATGCCCCTGTTTTGCCGCCTTTTCAAACAGGTGAAAGGCGGCGTTTAAATCGACATCTATTCGGTGTTCAGGATTGTTGGAAACGCCATTCAAAAACAAGATGCCGAGGCCGTATTGGGCGGTGGCATTGCCGTGATTGGCCGGCGGCGTTAATAGCTTGAAAGCCGCATCATGCTGGCCTTTACGCATCGCCATGACACCCGCCTCTAGTCGGGTTAGGGGTAATTCATCAAACGCCGGATGGGTAATATGGGGGGCGGCATTGGCCGGTGTCGTCATCATTACCGCCGTCAGAGCGATAGAGGCCCCCATAATTTTGCCGGTAATTTTGCCGGTAATTTTGCCGGTAAATTTGGCGGTAAATTTGGCGGTGATCTTTCTCATCCTAAAAATTGTGTTTGTGCGAAATGCCATCTTTATCTACCCCGCTTACAAAATAAGTCACATAAACAAGCCGGCTCGCTGGCTGGCTTGATTTCAGGGTATGGATGAAGTGTTAATAAAGAATGAACAACATTAGAAAAATTGAATGTTATGACGTGATTCAACCGGTTCTCACGTTATTGTGATGCCCCGACCAGATACCCAACCAGATACCCAAATAGACACAAGACTGATTGATCAGCAATGACAGCTTTATATTGACAAGACAGCCGCCATAGCCTAGGTAACGGCTCGGTTTATCCGGTTTACTAACGAAGTGCGTACAGGGATGCCGCGATCGCGAGCGACGGCAACCCACATCCCAGCGGGATAACGAGCTTCAGTCTTATAAAGAGAGCAAGAAAATGGCTGTTCCAAAGTCCAAAATTACCAAGTCCAAGCGCAACATGCGCCGCGCCCATGATTCGCTGACTAGCGATGCCTATGTGGAAGACAAAACAACTGGTGAATTGCACCGCCCGCACCATATCGATCTAAAGACCGGTATGTATCGTGGCAAGCAGGTTATGAAGGTTAAAGAGCGCATCTAATCGGCCTCCATATAACCTCGAAATGACCTCGGCAATGACTGATAAGAATGCAAAATTTGGGATCGGTGCCATTGTTCGGCACCGCCTATACCCGTTTCGCGGCGTTGTTGTGGATGTTGATCCAGAATTCGACAATACCGACGAATGGTACGAATCGATCCCAGCCGAGGCTCGGCCAGATAAAGAACAGCCGTTCTATCACCTGCTAGCCGAGAATTCTGACAGCTATTACACCGCCTATGTCAGCCAGCAAAACTTGCTTGCTGACGGCGAAAACGGCCCGGTTGGACATCCAGAACTTGACGAGATGTTCGATGGCATTGATGGCGAGCGCTATTTATTGCCAGCAGAGGCCTATAACTAGCGGCAACGCTGGTTCCTAAACTATTCCTCCCATGATTATACCCTGTGCGATGCGCGGTAATCCCGTGATGCTAATCGTGCCTACTTTGCTGGGGACATTACTGGGGACATTACTGGGAAAATTGCCAAGCACATTACTGGCGATATTAATGGGCTATTTTGGCGCATGCCTATTGCCATATCATGGCGGAAATCCTATATCTCCCTAATCAGGACTAAATTAGTCTTGATTATGATAATCATTCGCAAGCTTGGCAATTCACCGCCCTTTTGAGAGAGTTTTAGGGGCGGCCGCATACCAGGCCTGCGATCACTGGGATGATGTGAAAATGCTGCGCCTAAATCGGATGACAGATTACGGTATTGTTGTGTTGGGTGCGTTGGCGCACCGGCGCGGCGAAATCGTCGCGACTGCCCAGCTAGCGGCATTAACCGGCCTGCAACAGCCGACCGTTGCAAAGGTGGCCAAATTGCTCCAAGCGGCGGGGTTGTTGACGACCCAGCGCGGTGCAAATGGCGGCTACCAGTTGGTTGGGGCCCCTGAAGAGGTGACGTTGGTCGATATTATCGAAGGCGTCGAGGGGCCAATCGCGGTGAATGATTGTGTTGATGGGGCGCAAGATCCCTGCGCCATCAGCAATTGCTGTTTCATGAGCAATAACTGGAACAAGGTAAACCGCACGGTGCGCGCGGCGTTGGAAGCGGTGACGCTGGCTGATCTGATTGATCCAGCCCAGCTATTCCCCGAAAAGACCGGCGCAGATGACGTATCCACGGTTACCACAAATTTTTTAACGACTGACTTACCTGCACAAAATTCGTTGCAATCTGAAGAGGAAGTGCCGCATGGCCGCAACCACTGAAACCATCGAGCAGCTTGAACAGGCTACTGGCAAATACAAATACGGTTTTGTCACCGATATCGAATCAGACAAGGCACCAAAAGGCCTGAATGAGGATATCGTCCGCTTTATCTCGGCCAAGAAAGATGAGCCGGAATGGATGCTGGAATGGCGTTTGAAGGCCTTTGCAAGATGGCAACAAATGGAAAGCCCGGATTGGGCCAAGCTCAATATCCCGCCAATCGATTATCAGGATAGCTATTATTATTCAGCGCCAAAGCAAAAGGAAAAGCTGGCATCGTTGGATGAGGTCGATCCGCAATTGCTGGAAACCTATGAAAAGCTCGGCATTCCGTTGAATGAACAAAAGATGCTGGCCAATGTCGCGGTTGATGCGGTGTTTGACTCGGTGTCGGTTGCGACAACATTCCGGGAAGAGCTATTCAAAGCCGGGGTGATTTTCTGTCCTATTTCCGAGGCGATCCGCGATTATCCGGAATTGGTCCAGAAATATATGGGGTCAGTTATTCCGGTTGGTGACAATTACTTTGCGGCGTTAAATTCGGCGGTCTTTACCGATGGTTCGTTCGTGTACATCCCAAAGGGCGTGCGTTGCCCGATGGAATTATCGACCTATTTCCGCATCAATGAACAGAATACAGGCCAGTTTGAGCGCACTCTGATCATTGCCGAAGACGAGTCATATGTGAGTTATCTTGAGGGCTGTACCGCGCCTCAGCGTGATGAAAATCAGCTCCATGCCGCGGTTGTGGAATTGGTTGCGGCGCGTGATGCCGAGATCAAATATTCAACGGTCCAGAACTGGTATCCGGGCGATGAGAACGGCAAGGGCGGCATTTACAACTTTGTAACCAAGCGCGGCGTTTGTCGTGGTGACCGTGCCAAAATCTCATGGACGCAGGTTGAAACCGGCTCTGCAATCACATGGAAATATCCGTCATGTGTTCTACAGGGCAAGGATTCCGTCGGTGAGTTCTATTCGGTCGCACTGACCAATAACATGCAACAGGCCGATACCGGCACAAAGATGATCCATATCGGCGAGGGTAGCCGCTCTACAATCATCTCAAAGGGTATTTCGGCTGGTAAGTCGCAGAATTGCTATCGTGGTCTGGTCCAGATGCAGCCACAGGCGGAAAACGCCCGCAATTTCACCCAATGTGACAGCCTGTTGGTTGGCGATCGGTGCGGGGCCCATACGGTTCCCTACATGGTGTCGCGCAACCCTACGGCAAAGATTGAGCATGAGGCGACAACCTCAAAAATCAGTGATGATCAACTATTCTATTGTCTGCAACGCGGGATCTGTGAAGAAGACGCCGTGTCGCTGATTGTGAATGGTTTTTGTAAGGAAGTTATGAAAGAGCTACCGATGGAATTTGCGGTCGAGGCGCAAAAATTGATCGGTATTTCATTGGAAGGTTCGGTTGGCTAGGCATTACCGCCTACCACCCTGTTTACACTAGAGAAAGTTAAGCAATGACAGCGTTATTGGAAATTCGTGATTTGCATGCATCAGTTGGTGATAAGCCAATTTTGCAGGGCATTAATCTAACTATAAATGCCGGTGAAGTGCATGCGATTATGGGTCCTAACGGATCTGGAAAAAGCACCATGTCCTATGTGCTAGCGGGCCGTGATGGCTATGAGGTCACTGGCGGCGATGTTCTTATCAATGGTCAATCTGTGTTGGAGATGGAGCCTGATGAGCGGGCCCGTGCTGGCATGTTTTTGGCGTTCCAATATCCGGTCGAGCTACCTGGTGTTGGCGGCATGAGTTTCCTGCGCGCGGCGGTGAATGCACGCCGCATTGAGGCTGGCGAGGAAGAAGTCGATCAGCTCGCCTTTGTAAAAATGGTGCGGGCCCAAGCAACCAAGCTTGGTATCAGCGATGACATGCTCAAGCGGGCCGTGAATGTTGGCTTTTCTGGCGGTGAGAAAAAGCGCTATGAGATCCTGCAAATGGCGTTGCTAGAGCCGACCATTGCGGTTCTGGATGAAACTGACTCCGGCCTTGATGTTGACGCGCTAAAGATTGTTTCTGACGGCGTTAACTTCCTGCGTGCGCCAGAGCGTGCGATGGTTGTTATCACCCATTACCAGCGCCTATTGGACCATATTGTTCCTGATTATGTGCATATCCTATCCAAGGGAAAGATCCGCAAATCAGGTGGCAAGGAATTGGCGCTTGAGGTAGAGGAGTCAGGTTATGCTGGCATTGACGATGCAGCCTGATCTTCGTGGAATTAGCCCGCAAGGGGCGGTGCGCCAACAGGCATTGGTAAATTGGCAGGCGACAGGGTGGCCGGGACCGCGCGTTGAGGCGTGGCGCTATACCAAACTAGATAAATTCGTTGCTAGAGAGATGCGGCCTGCAACGAGCCTCCAGCCATTGGACCAGCCAGATATTCCGGTACCAGACGGCGCCGTTATTCTGCGCTTCACCAATGGTATTCTGGACCGTGATTGTCTTGGCGGATTGCCGGTGAATGTGCGGGCAAGTGATCTTGGTGATGACGAAGCCGCCTTGGCGCAATTGCAATCTATCGCACCTGATAATCATCCGGTTTCCACGCTGTCTTTGGCGGCGATGACCAGTGGGCTATTGCTGGATATCACCGGTGAGGTTGATACCCCTATCATGATGCAATTCATTGGTGATGATGCCGGTTTGTCGGCGCATCCGGTGATCATGATCCGTCTGGCGAGTGGTGCCAAGGCGGTTATGGCCGAGTGGCATGCATCGCATTTGGCATTGTCTGCGCCATTGATTGGCATTGAACTTGGTGCTGGTGCGCGTTTGGACATGGCGAAAATTCAGGCCGAGAATGATACCAATGCCCATATTGCGGCAACTGGCGTGGTTATTGGTGAGAACGCTGTTCTGGCTGGATTTACCTTGTCGATGGGCGCCCAGCTAGCGCGTCTTGAAACACATGTGAAGATGGCTGGCGAGGGCGGTGATTGCCAATTGTCAGCGGTCTATCTGGGCAGTGGTAACCAGCATCATGACGTCACCACCTATATGGATCACGCGGTTGGTCATTGTAACTCCAACCAGATTATCCGTGGTGTTCTGGATGATCATGCACGCGGCGTTTATCAGGGCAAGGTGCATGTGGCACAGGATGCGCAAAAAACCGACGGCCAGCAGATGAGCCGGGCCTTGTTGCTGTCTCGCAAAGCCGAGGCGGATGCCAAGCCTGAGCTGGAAATCTATGCTGATGACGTGATTTGTGCGCATGGTGCAACGGTTGGTGAGCTTGATGATACCCAGCTTTTCTACCTAACCAGCCGCGGTATTCCCTACACCACAGCGCGGGCGATGCTAATTGAGGCGTTTTTGCTTGATGCGATCGATACGGTTGAAAATGAAGTGTTGAACGGCTTGCTTAGCCCAGCCGCAGAGGCATGGATGGCGCGTGAAGCCGCAAAGGAACGCTAGATGGATGACGCAGTGAAAACCCAGCTTAACCGGCCTTTCGATAGTGAAGCCATTCGGGCGGATTTTCCAATTCTGTCGCGTGAAATTCATGGTAAGCCATTGGTTTATCTTGATAGTGCGGCGTCGGCGCAAAAGCCACGTCAGGTAACCGATGCTCTATTATCGGCCTATCAGGACACCTATTCCAACGTTCACCGTGGCCTGCATTTTCTCTCCGAGGCATCGACTGATGCGTTCGAGGCGGTGCGGGGTAAGGTTGCTAACTTTATCGGCGCGGCGCATCAGGACGAGATTGTATTAACCGCTGGGGCAACGATGTCGATTAATATGATCGCACAATGTTGGGCCGCACCACGGCTACAGGCGGGTGACGAAATTCTGATCTCGGTGGCTGACCATCACGCCAACATCGTGCCGTGGCAAATGGTTGCGCAACAGACCGGTGCTGTGGTTAAGGCGTTCCCGCTAGAACAGGATGGTAGCTTTAAGATGAGCCACCTGACCGACAATCTTAGCGCCAAGACCAAGATCATCTCGGTGCCGCATGTGTCTAATGTGCTGGGTACGGTGTTCCCTATTACCGACATTGCCGCGATTGCCAAACGCGATGATATTTTGCTGGTGGTTGATGGTTGTCAGGGGGCTATTCACCTCCCCGTTGATGTACAGGCGCTAGGCTGTGATTTCTATGTGTTTTCAGCGCATAAGCTATATGGACCAAACGGTGTTGGGGTGTTGTGGGGACGCGGTGATATTCTTGCCGACTTGCCGCCATTCCTTGGTGGTGGCGATATGATTGACCGGGTGACGATTGAAAAATCCACCTATGCCGCCGCACCGCATCGTTTCGAGGCGGGTACTCCAGCTATTGCTGAAACCATCGCCTTGGGTGCGGCCATTGATTATGTGGAATCGATCGGCATGGCGGCCATCCGTGATCATGAGATGGAGATTATTTCATATGCTCACCAGCGGCTATCTGCGGTTGAGGGGCTTCGGCTCATTGGTACGGCGCCGGGTAAATCGGGTGTGGTTTCATTCACCATGGACGCCGCGCATCCGCATGATATCTCGACGATTATTGACCATGAGGGGGTTGCCATTCGGGCCGGGCATCATTGTGCCCAGCCATTGATGGATTTCCTCGATTTGCCGTCAACAGCGCGGGCCTCGGTTGGTGTCTATACGACCAAAGCCGAGTTTGATGTGCTGGCGATGGCGCTTGAAAAAGTTAACCGGATTTTCGGCTAGGAGCGGAGATGAGTACAAACCCATATTTGCCCGGTGGCCCCGGTAGTGTCTATTCAGCCGACGGTCCGGGCTTGGCTGATTTCCTGCCCGATACCTCTGGCGGCTATAAGGCGCATGCTGGCGAGACCATTGCCAATGGTACCAAAGCCGATCCGGTCGCGGTCGAAGATGCGCTTAAATCGGTACATGATCCCGAGATACCGGTAAATATTTACGATTTGGGTTTGATTTATGATGTAATCCGGCATCACAATGGTGATGTGTATATCACCATGTCATTAACCGCGCCGGGATGTCCGGTTGCCGGTGAAATGCCGGGACAGGTGGCAAGAGCCGTGGCGGCGGCCGATGGTGTTGGCGCGGTGACAGTAGAGCTTGTATGGGATCCGGCGTGGACGCCAGAGCGGATGAGCGAAGATGCCAAAATGGCACTTGATTTAGGTTTATAGGCAGAGCAAGGATAAATTATGTTTAGTCCAGGCACACCAATCGTAACCATGACAGACGCCGCGGCAGAGCAGGCGCGTCAATTGATAGATCGCGCCGATAGTGACGTGATCGGCCTTCGTGTCGGGGTTAAAACCGCTGGCTGTTCGGGCATGCAATATGACGTCCAATATGCAACCGAGGCAAAGGCTTTTGAGGATAAGATCGAGGATAAAGGTGTCACCATTTTTATTGATCCAACGGCTGTGATGTTTCTCGTTGGATCGCAAATGGACTGGCAGGAAGACAAGTTCGCGGCAAAGTTCGTTTTCATCAATCCCAATGAGGTCGCACGGTGTGGTTGCGGCGAGAGTTTTTCCGTCGCCTAACGCCGACCGTCCTGATGCGGTCAATTTTCAGTGCCCACCAAACCAACGAGACTGCTTGCTTTGTAAAGAGCATTCATAGCCGTGACAGAAAGCAATCAAGACCGAATGGCATTATCAACTCTGGCTAAAACCCGCGCATTGCTTGGCGAACTTTGGTATTACACCGCGCCAAAGGGCAATTGGCGCGTTCGGGGCCGGATTTCGGCGGCCTTTGCCTGTCTTGTGGCCTCTAAAGGATCAAACATCGTCACCCCGCTATTCTATGGCGCGGCGGTTGATATGGTGAATAAGGAAGCCGGGTTCTCGATCAAGATGCTGATGCTGATTGTGGCGGGTTATGCCTTGTCGCGCCTTGGCCAGCAGATTTTTTCCGAGGGTAAGCAATATCTATTTGCCGCGGTAGCCCAGCGCGCGGTCCGTGGTGCGGCGATGACCGCCTTTCGGTATTTGCACCATCTGTCTCTGCAATTTCATCTGGATCGCCAGACAGGTGGCCTCACAAGGGCGATTGACCGCGGGGCCAAGGGCATTGAATTTCTCTTAACCAGTGTGTTTTTCGAAGTTATCCCGCTATTTGTCGAGGTCATTTTCGTTAGCATAATCATGTGGTTCATGTTCGGATTCTTTTACGCCGCGGTGACCTTCTGTACGGTCATGGGCTATGTGTATTTCACCGTTCGGGTAACTGAATGGCGGATTAAATTCCGCCGCCAGATGAACGAGGCTGATGAGACTGCGGCATCAAGAGCGGTCGATTCCTTGCTGAATTACGAGACTGTGAAATATTTCAACGCCGAGGAAATCGAAGCTGGGCGTTATGACGAAGCGATGAAGCGTTACGAGACAATGGCCGTTCGTTCGCGCACGTCCCTATCGGTGGTGAATATCGGCCAAGGCGCGATCATTGCGCTGGGTCTAATGCTGATCATGGGCATGGCTGGCTTTGATATTCAGGCGAAAAAACTAACCGTTGGTGATTTTGTTGTGGTGAACACTTATTTGCTGCAACTCTATATGCCGCTGAATTTCCTAGGCTATGTCTATCGTGAATTGCGGCAGGCGCTCGTCGATATGGAGCGCATGTTCGGATTTCTGGACGAGCCAGCCGATATTGACGACAAGCCGAATGCCCCTGAATTGAACGCCGCTGGCGGTGATATCAGCTTTGACAATGTACATTTTTCCTATGCCGATCGCCCCATTCTAAAGGGCGTGAGTTTTAATGTACCGGCTGGCAAGCGTGTTGCTATCGTTGGGCCCAGTGGTTCTGGCAAGACCACGATCTCGCGGCTGTTGTTCCGGTTTTATGATCCGGTTGAGGGCGCGGTTCGTATCAATGGGCGTGATTTGCGCGATGTTACCCAGAGCAGTGTCCGCGCCGCCATTGGTGTGGTGCCGCAAGATACGGTGATGTTCAATTCCACCATTGGCTATAACATTGGCTATGGTCAGGAAAATGTATCGCCCCGAGACCTCCATCGGG
Source organism: Puniceispirillaceae bacterium (SeqCode) (assembly GCA_965657645.1). GTDB lineage: Bacteria > Pseudomonadota > Alphaproteobacteria > Puniceispirillales > Puniceispirillaceae > CBFHOS01. The sequence goes on from CBFHOS010000031.1 coordinate 9,763, forward strand.
CGGCAAAGTTGGCGGCGATTGATGGCTTTATCGATAATCTGCCCAAAGGTTATGACACCATGGTTGGTGAGCGCGGGTTAAAGCTATCTGGCGGCGAAAAACAGCGGGTGGCGATCGCCCGGGCGATTTTGAAAAAGCCGACGATTTTCCTATTTGATGAGGCCACATCAGCGCTCGATAGCCGGACCGAACAGGAAATCCAGCTGGCATTGGATGACGTATCGCGCTCGCAAACAACGCTGGTTATTGCTCACCGGCTATCGACCATCGTCAATGCTGATGAAATCCTCGTTTTATCGGCTGGGGAACTGGTAGAGCGCGGTAGCCATAGCGAATTGCTGGCAAAGGGCGGTGTATATGCAAAGATGTGGGAGCGCCAATCCTCTGGCTTTAGCAATGACAAAGATCCTGATAGTGATGCCAAAAGCCAGAGTGAAACGATTTATATCTAGCGGGCTTTCATGGGCTGGGATGGTTGGGTCGTGCCACACAGAAACTTTCGGGGAACCGATATGACGAACCGGACATCAGAAAACCCCACCTTTCCTAGCGCAATTGCCGCTGGGCTAGTGCAATTGGCGGGGCGCGATATCTTTGTTGATTTGGACGGGCTTTCGGTGCGTGGGCATTTCTGGCCTGTGCATGAAAATGGCGATATGCCGCCCAAAGGCACTATTGTCTTTTGCCCGGGCTTTACCGAGTTTTGTGAAAAATATAGCCATGCATTCGCCCGCCTGCATGATGCTGGCTATGATGTGCTGGTGATTGATTGGCCGGGGCAGGGACGCTCAGGTAGCTTGGGCCGCAACCCTATCGCCGTTCATATAGATAGTTTTGAGACTTATTTACGCGCGATGGACGCGCTCATCATTGCGGCTGGCATTGACCGGCGTGAGTTGATCTTGATGGGGCATTCGATGGGTGGGCATTTGGCCCTGCGGTTAATCGAACGTTATGCCGCAAAAATCAGGGCGGCAATTATCCTATCGCCGATGATCGCCCCGCCAGTGATGCCGGTAAATGGCGTGCGTGCGTTGGCGCGTCTGTTTGAATGGGTCGGTTTGGGCCGCTCATACCCGCCCTTTCGCGGTGGTTTGACAATCCAGATAGAACGTATTTTTCGTCAAAGGAACGGCCTTACCCGCTGGCAACCGGGCTATGAGTCACAATTTATCTGGTGCGATGATGTGCCAGAATTTTACCGGAGCGGGCCAACCGCTGGTTGGGTGAGGGCGGCTTATGATAGCTGTGCCCATACCACGCTCAATCCTAAATGGATGGCGGCCCGCAATGTGCCGATATTGGCCTTAACTGGTTCTGATGAACGTGTTGTTCACAAAAAATCGATGGACCGGATGATCCCGTATCTGCCGCAAGTCACCCATCATGAATTTGTGGATGCGCGGCACGAATTGCTATCTGAATTGCCATCATTACAGGACGAACTCTGGCAGCGTTTCGACACCTTTATTGCCAGCCTGTAGGTATTGCCAGCCTATAGGTATTGCCGGCCTATAGGCAAATTAGCGACGATAAATATTATAATTTTGGTTTTGGCCCATACGGGGCTTGAGCATGCCGCCTTTTTTCCCGCATAGTTAGTCGGTTATTTTTTGATGAGGATTTAGACAATGATTAAAGGCCTGATTTCACCGATTCTATCGCCGTTCAATGATGATCTGTCATTCTGTCAGGAACTCTATAATGATTTGGCGCATAATTTGTTGGCGTCTGGTTGTTCGGGGCTGGCACCGTTTGGGACCACAGGCGAGTCATTGTCGCTATCCGTTGCCGAGCGTAAATCTGCGATTGAGGGGCTGGTTAAATCGGGCATTGATCCTCGGGTGATGATCCCGGGAACGGGCCTTTGTAACCTTGCCGAGACCATCGAATTATCCCGCCACGCGATTGAACTTGGTTGTAGCGGTGTGATGACCCTGCCGCCATTCTATTTCAAGGGCATGAGCGATGATGGACTTTATGCTTATTTTGAACAGCTCATTAACGGCGTTGATCATCCTGATCTGAAAATCTACCTCTATCACATCCCGCAAGTGTCGGGTGTCGGCCTGTCGATTGATTTGGTGCGCCGGTTGCACACCGCCTATCCAGATGTGGTTGTCGGTATCAAGGATAGCTCCGGCGACTGGGAAAACACCCGCCAATTGCTGGAAATCGATGGGCTCATCGTTTATCCGGGGGCGGAATTGCCGGTGATTGAGGCGGTAAAGCTTGGTGCGCCTGGATGTATTTCGGCAACAGCCAACCTCAATAGCAAAGACATCGCCGCGGTCATTGATTTGTGCCATGCGGGTGAGTGGGATGCGGCCGAGGCGGCGCATGTGCCGGTAAAGGAAGTGCGGATGCTGTTCCAAGATTATGCGCCCATCCCAGCGCAAAAGGCGTTATTGGCGCAACAAAGCGGCGATCCCCGCTGGGCCAATCTGCGCGCGCCATTCATGCCGATTAGCGATGAAAAGCGGGACAGCTTGGCGGCTGACCTTCGCCCTTACGGCATGAATGTTGGCTAGGTTAAAAACTGTTCAGCGATAGCGCGGTCCGATAGCGAATAGCCCGGATCATAAAGCAGGTTTAGCGTGATATCGCTGGCCTGTTCTATCGCGACCGATTTTATAGTGCGAAATTCAGTGCTATCGGCACTAACGCTAACCGGCCGGAAATCAGGCTCGAGCACCTCAAGCGACACTTTGGAATGTTCACCAAGCAACGCACCGCGCCACCGGCGAGGCCGAAAGGGCGAAATCGGTGTTAGCGCCATCATCCCCGCACCAAGCGGGATAATTGGGCCATGCGCCGACAAATTATAGGCGGTCGATCCGGCTGGTGTCGCAACCAATACCCCATCACAAACAAGCTCACTTAACTGGCGTTTGTCATCGACATCAATGGAGATATGCGCCGCATTATGGGTCTGGCGGATCAATGACACCTCATTGATCGCGAGGGCGTCATGGGTCTGTCCTTGCTGGTCAATGGCGGTCATGCGCAATGGATGCAAAGGCGCGGTTTCGGCGGCGGCAAGGCGTTCCGGTAATTCGGCGCTGGCATAGTAATTCATCAAAAAGCCGAGGCGGCCACAATTCAAACCAAAAACCGGCAAATTGCGGCCCATCGTTTGATGCAACACATTCAGCATATGCCCGTCACCACCAAGCGCGACGATATATTCGGCGTCATCAAGGTCGCTTTGGCCATATAGCCGGGTCAAAATATCGAAGCGCGCCTTGGCTTCTTCGTGATTTGATACCGAAAAGTGGATTTTCATCGTACGATAAACTCCAGAACATTAGATGCGCTCACCTTAGCCTTAGTTGATCGCAAAGGCAAAACCGCTTGGCATGGTCTCTCATATCGGTCATTTTAACAAGATGAATGAAACACCCGAAAATCAGCCACATGGGTTCCTGATCGCGCCTGACCCAGATGCGCCGGGATTATCCGAGGCGGTGTCTGGCCGTGACGAAAACGGCGCCGCGGTAACCTTGCCCGTGGTCACCGAAAAGCCGGTGACATTGTTCCTCAATAATCAGGAAATCGTCACCTCGATGACCATTGGCGATTGGCCGGCCGAATTGGCGGTGGGCTATTTTCTCAACCAGAATATGTTGCGCGCCGATGATGATATTACCGCGATCGATCATGATGAAGAATTGGGCGTGGTGATTGTGCGGACCGAGCGTGAGACCGACTTTGAAGCAAAGATGAAGCGCAAGATCAGGACTAGCGGATGCGCCGAGGGTACCGCCTATGGCGATATGATGGAACGCTTTGATGATATCAATCTGGCCACCGATGCACGCTTTGCCGCGAGTTGGTTGCAACGTCTTAGCAAGGCTATCAACACCACGCCGAGCCTGTACCTAAGCGCCGGTGCCATTCATGGATGCGTGCTGTGCAAAGCAGACCAGCCGTTGGTCTATATGGAGGATATCGGCCGTCATAATGCGGTCGACAAGATCGCCGGCTGGATGTTTTTGAACAAGATTGATCCCCAAGATAAGGTCTTTTATACAACCGGCCGGCTCACCACCGAGATGGTCATTAAAACGGTACAGATGCAAATTCCGGTGCTGGTGTCGCGTTCTGGCTTTACCGCCGCCGCCGTGGATTTGGCGCGCCGTGCGGGATTGACCCTGATCGGGCGGGCTAAGGGCAAACGCTTTATCGTGCTGAGCGGCGAAGACCGAATTGATTTTGATACTGCAAAAGGTGACGCATCCGATAGTGACGCCGTTGAGGATTTGCCATCACGCCAACGCGCCCATCAAGGACCGGTTGAGCGATGAGCGCGGCCAAACCCGTCATATCACCCGCCTTTCTATTGCTCGCCGGTGGACAATCGCGGCGCATGGGCGGCGGTGATAAAAACCTGATGATGCTTGGCGGCCAAAGCGTTCTTGCGCATGTTCTGGCAAGGGTGCGGGCACAGATCGATGATGACGCGCCGATGCTCCTCAATGCCAATGGTGATCCATCGCGCTATGCTGACTTTGGCCTGCCGGTTGAGGCCGATGTGGTGGCGGGGCATGCTGGGCCACTTGCCGGTATTCTGACCGGATTGGAATGGTTACAAGCGCATCACCCCGATCGGACCCACATGATGAGCCTTGCGACAGATGCACCGTTTTTGCCGCCTGATTTGGTCGCACGCCTGATGGTGCCAATTAATGATCCCGCGCGTAATGATTCCAAAATAGTTCAGCCCACAATTGTGCAGCCTACAATTGTTCAGGCTTCATCGAATGGTCGGCGTCATCCGGTTTTTGCGATCTGGCCGGTGAGCATAGCGGCGTCATTGCGACATGCTCTGGTTGCGGATGGCACCCGCAAGATTGATGATTTCACCGCTGATTATGACTGCGCTGTGGTACCATTTGAGGGTGATCCAGACCCGTTCATGAATTTGAACCGGCCCGATGATTTCACCACCGCCGCCACATATTTGCAAAAGACCGTGTCCGGCCCGTAAATTTGCCAATTAGGGGTGCTGGTTTTTGCCATGAAAACAGGCTAGAAGATGGCAGGGGCGCCGTTTGAAAATAACCGCACCAAGATGTCGATGGATTGCCGATGGAGGATCAAACATGGCTGTAAAAGCCGATTTAAATGACGCTGAGACCAAAACAGCCATTGCCTCTGCCCGCACTTTGTTTGGCGCTTACCGCGATGCGATCAATGGTCTAGATGCGGCGCTGGGAGATAGCTTTAGCGCGGCGGTTGATCTTATGCTCGGCTCAAAGGGTCATGTGGTGATTTGTGGGATGGGCAAGTCCGGTCTGATTGGCCGGAAAATTGCCGCGACACTGGCCTCTACCGGCACGCCGTCGCTGTTCCTGCATCCGGCCGAGGCCATTCACGGTGATTTGGGGATGGTACGGCGCGGTGATGTTGTTGTGCTGATTTCAAACTCCGGCGAAACCGAGGAAATCGTGCGCTTGCTTCCGGCGTTATTGCGCCTTGATACGCACCTCATTGCGCTAACTGGTGCGCCGTCTAGTACCTTGGCTGACAAGGCGGAGGTGGCGCTGGATATCTCGGTTGACCGCGAAGCTTGCCCGCTGAATCTGGCGCCGACCACATCATCGCTAAATACCTTGGTGCTTGGTGATGCGCTGGCGGTTGCGCTCATGGAAAAGCGTGGTTTTGAGGCTGTTGATTTTGCCCAGACCCATCCGGGCGGGGCGCTTGGGCGGCGGCTTCTCACCCATGTTAAAGAAAAAATGCGGGTCGATAATCTGCCTTTCGTATCGCCGCGAGCCTCGGTTCAAGAGGCATTGGTGGTGATGACGCAAGGTCGCCTCGGCATGGCGCTAGTTGGTGCGGCCGACGATCTGCAAGGGATTATTACCGATGGCGATTTGCGCCGTCTGTTGGTTGAAGGTGTTGATTTGGCGAGCAAGCCGGTAGGTGATGTTGCCAGTAAAACACCGCTAACCATTGGCCCAGACGTGATGATGGTCGATGCCGAAGAAAAGATGCTAGAGGCGCGTGTTCAATGTCTGGTGGTGGTCGGCGATGCAGGCCATGTCGAAGGCATCATTCAAATTTATGAATAGAGTGATTTGGATTGGCGGCGGGCGCAATAAATCCTCCTCTGGCCCCGTTAAAGTGATAGGTGTGCGCCGATGAAACTGGCCGATTTTGATTATGATCTGCCGCAAGAGGCGATTGCCCTAGCGCCGGCGAGCCCGCGTGACGCGGCGCGCTTGCTGGATTTGCAGGACAATGGCCGTCATGACCGCTATATCCGCGATTTGCCTAACCTGTTGCATAGTGGCGATATTCTAGTGGTGAATAATACCGAGGTTATTCCGGCCCGCCTTAGTGGCAAGCGCGGTGAAGCCCGGATTAGCGTCACCTTGCACAAGCGCGAATTGGCGGCTGGTAAATCGAATGTCTGGCGGGTATTTGCCAAGCCAGCGAAGAAATGCCGCCCCGATGATGTCATCATATTTGGCGATGATTTTGCCGCATTGGTGCATGGGCGGGGCGCTGGCGGTGATGTCGAGCTTGGTTTTGTGCATCCAGATGGGTTGTCGCCGCTGGATGAGGTCCAGATATTACAGGCGCTGGAAACCTATGGCGAGATGCCTCTGCCACCCTATATCGCGCGGCCAGATGGTGCCACCAAGGCCGATGCCGATGATTACCAGACGATGTTCGCAGCAGAGCAGGGCGCAGTGGCGGCGCCTACGGCTGGCCTGCATTTCACCGATGATCTGGTCGCCGCGCTTGCTGCTAAAAACATAGCCATTGCGCCGGTTACCTTGCATGTCGGGGCGGGTACCTTTTTGCCGGTAACGGTGGATGATATTGCCGATCACCAGATGCATTCTGAATGGGGCCATATTAGCGCCGAGACCGCCGCGATGATTAATCAGGCGCGCCAGAACGGGGGGCGGGTGATCGCCGTTGGCACCACTAGCCTGCGGATCATGGAGGCGTGCTATGCGGCGCTTGGTCGGCTTGACGAATTTTCTGATGAGACTGATATCTTCATCACGCCCGGATATAAATTCCGCTCGATCGATATGTTGCTGACCAACTTTCATTTGCCGAAATCGACGTTATTAATGCTGGTATCGGCACTTGTCGGGCTGGCACCTATTCGCGATGCCTATAGTCATGCTATTGCTTCTGGCTATCGTTTCTTTTCCTATGGTGATGCCTGTTTGTTGCCGAATAACAGCGCTGGTGTGATGCCAGATGATGCTGGTGATGGAGGCCGCAATGCCTGATTTTTCATTTGCTCTTAAAGCCACCGATGGCGCGGCGCGGCGCGGAACGGTTGTGACCGCATGGGGCGAGGTTGAAACACCGGTTTTCATGCCGGTTGGTACCGCCGCCACGGTCAAGGGAATGATGCCGGAATCGGTTAAATCTACTGGTGCCAGCATTATTCTGGCGAACACCTACCATCTGATGTTGCGCCCTGGTGCCGAGAGGGTGGCGCGCCTCGGTGGTGTGCGTAAATTGATGGGCTGGGATGGTCCTTTATTGACTGATAGTGGCGGCTTTCAGGTGATGTCACTGGGGCCATTGCGTAAATTGGACGAGGATGGGGTGACGTTTAAATCGCATCTGGATGGCAGTAAACACCGCCTCACGCCAGAGCGGTCAACCGAGATCCAGCATATGCTCGATGCCACCATCACCATGGCGTTTGATGAATGCACCCCCTATCCCGCCACCCATGAGGTCGCGGCGGAAAGCATGCGCCTGTCGATGCGCTGGGCAAAACGCTCTCGCGCCGCCTTTGTTGACCGTCAGGGCTATGGCCAGTTTGGTATTGTGCAGGGATCTGTCTATCCTGATTTACGGGCCGAGTCCGTTGCGGCGCTAGAGGAGATAGATTTCGAGGGCTATGCCGTTGGCGGCTTGGCTGTTGGCGAGGGGCAGGAAAAAATGTTCGAGGCGCTGGAATTTACCACGCCGCTAATGCGGGCCGACAAGCCGCGCTATCTGATGGGTGTTGGCAAGCCGTCTGATCTGGTTGGCGGTGTTGCACGCGGCATTGATATGTTTGATTGCGTGATGCCAACGCGCTCTGGTCGCACGGGGCAGGGCTTTACCCGCCGTGGTCCGGTTAATCTGAAAAACGCCCGCCATGCAGATGATAACCGTCCGCTGGATGAGGATTGCAGTTGTCCGGCCTGTAGCAAATATTCGCGGGCATATCTGCACCATTTGTTCCGGGCGAATGAGGTGCAGGGTCTGATGCTGCTAAGCTGGCATAACATCCAGTATTATCAGGATTTGATGGCGGGCATGCGCGCCGCTATTGAGGGGGGTGCCTTTGCTAAATTTGAGGCTGATTTTCATGCCCAACAGGCATTGGGCGATATTGATCCGCCAGTGGCGCTTGGCTAGATATGGCGGGATCGGATCACATCTTAAGGGCGAGTGACCGGTCATCAAGCGGGGATGCATTGCGCGATTGGCTTGCCGCCACAGCGCGGGATGAGGGCTTTACCTCGATCGCAATCGGTCCGGCTAGCCTGCCAGATTACGCCGCTAGTGGGCTGGATGATTTCCTGTCCGATGGCTTTCAGGGCGATATGGATTGGCTGGATGAAACCGCGCCCCGGCGGCGTGCCCCAACAAACATGTGGTCGGGTGCCAAGACCGCCATTATCTGCACAATGAATTACGGTCCGGATCATGATCCGATGGATAATCTGGCGCATAAATCGGCTGGGAATATCTCGGTATATGCGCGCGGCAAGGATTACCATGAGGTGATCAAAGGACGATTGAAACAACTGGCTAGCCGCCTCGTTGCCAAGACCGGTGCCGAGGTAAAGGTATTTGTTGATACCGCGCCGTTGATGGAAAAGCCGCTGGCGGCGATGGCTGGTGTTGGATGGCAGGGTAAACACACCAATCTGGTATCGCGTGAGGCTGGCTCTTGGTTGTTTTTGGGAACGATCCTGACCACCGCCGAATTGCCGCATGACAGCCAAGGCGACGATCATTGTGGGTCCTGCCGTGCCTGTCTTGATGTGTGCCCGACAAACGCTTTTCCCGCGCCCTATCGGCTCGATGCCAGCAAATGTATCTCATATCTAACCATCGAGCATAAGGGCCATATTCCGGCAGATTTCAGACAAGCCATCGGCAATCGTATTTTCGGCTGTGATGATTGCCTTGCGGTTTGTCCATGGAACAAATATGCGGCCAAGGCTAGCGAGGCCAAGCTTGCCGCAAGGGCCGAGACCAGCCTGCCGCCATTGGCCGATCTATTGATCCTCGATGATGCAGAGTTTCGCACCC
>CBFHOS010000032.1:0-18785 GCA_965657645.1 Puniceispirillaceae bacterium (SeqCode)
CTTTATGCGTAATGTCCTTATCGCCGCTGGTAATAGCAATGATGATACGTTGATCCCTTTGATTGAGGCGCATCTAACCGCGGCTAGCCCGTTGATGCGGGCGATGGCTGTCTGGGCGCTGGGACAATATCAGGGCAAGGCACAATCCTTTGCGGCATTGCGCGCGCAACACCAACCAGCGGAACAGGATCCGGCGGTTGGTGATGAATGGGATAGGGCCAGAAGATAGGCGTACAGAAAATAGGCGCAAAAAAGCCGGCACCACAGAGCAGTGCCGGCTTTATGTATCTGATTAGGTGTTAGTTGGTGTGATAACCACGCTCACCATGCTCGCTTAGGTCCATACCTTCGATCTCAACCTGATCGTCAACGCGCAGGCCTGTAGTGACATCGATTGCTTTTAGGATCACATAGCTAAGCACGGCTGTCCACGCCACGGTGATGATGACAGATTTGAACTGCACCACAAACTGGGCGGCGGCTGTTACGCCGTCAGCAAGGCCGAGGCCGCCCAAGGCTGGCAGTGCCAGATAGGCCACCAACAGGCTACCCAAGATGCCGCCAACGCCGTGTACAGCAAAGACGTCCAGTGAATCGTCGAGCTTGAAACGCACGCGGATAAGATCGACCGCTAGGTAACAGCCCAAGCCGCCAACCAAGCCAAGGATTAAGCCGCCCGGTACGCCGATAAAGCCAGATGCCGGTGTGACAGTCGCCAAACCAGCAACCATGCCGGTGACAATGCCAACCAATGATGGGCGACCAAAGCGGACCCATTCAATAATCATCCATACCAATGAGGCTGTTGCGGCTGAGATATGTGTGACCAGCAATGCCATGCCGGCTGAACCGCCAGCACCAAGGGCCGAACCACCATTAAAGCCAAACCAGCCAACCCAGAGCATGCTCGCACCGATCATTGTCAGGATCGGGCTATGCGGCGGGGTAATGGCCTGTGGGAAGTTCCGGCGCTTGCCAACCATAACCGCGCAGACAAGTGCGGCGGTTCCAGCGGTTGCGTGCACGACGATACCACCGGCAAAATCCATAACGCCCCAAGCCGCCATGATGCCGCCGCCCCAGACCCAATGGGTAACCGGTGCATAGACAATCAACAGCCAGATGGCAGAGAATAGCAATACAGCTGAGAATTTCATGCGCTCTACATAGGCACCGATAACCAATGCTGGGGTAATGATCGCAAAGGTCATCTGGAAGGCGGCAAATAGTGACTCCGGGATGGTGCCCGACAAATCATCAATGCCAATGCCGATAAGAAACAGCTTATCAAGGCTACCGAACCATGCACCATCGCCAGTAAAGGCAAGCGAATAGCCAGCGACTACCCACAGCACAGACATGAGACAGGCGATTGCAAAATGGTGCATCAGAACTGAAACAACATTCTTTGCCTGAACGAGGCCCGCGTAAAATAGCGCAAGGCCGGGAAGGGTCATGAACAGGACCAACGCAGTGGCGGTCAAAATCCAAGACGTATCACCAGTATCGAGCGTGTCTGCCAATGCAGGAGAGCTCATCATGATAAACGAAAAGGCAGCTAGTACAGCGGCCCGAAACGGCGAGAACAAAAACATAGACATCCCTCATTATGCCAGCCCCAACCGCCACTATGTGACGTCAACAGAGCATGCAAATTGATTACATTTTAAGTGTCGTGAGTTTCGCCATCTAACCGCAAGACTCAAGCGTCATGCCTTCAAAATAGGCAAAAACTTAATCAATGCGCTATTTATGATCAGAAATATGATATTTTGCCTAAAATTTAGGCAAATTGGGGCTGGTTGACTGGTTAGGGCAGGGTAAGCCGCGAGACGGCGCCGGTTTCAGTATTATAAAGAACCATGCCGCCGGATGGTGGAAAAATGCCGGTAATCGCAGTGATGATCACCTGATGCGTGACCATGAGCACTAGCTCATCGGGGCCAATATCATCGAGACGCGCCCGCAACAAGGCTAGGGTCTCGTCGCGGTCAACATGCCCGCTGAAAAAGGAATTTAATCCGGCAAATTCCTGCCATTCACCAAGGTCCAGCAATATCGCGGTGTCACGGCACCGGCACCATTGACTTGTTAGGATGGCGTCCAACTTTTTGTTGTTTGCGTCGAGATAAGCACCAAGCTGGCCGCCCAATGCGCGTGCTTGTTCACGGCCGGCATCGTTGAGAACCCGCTGGGTGGTGCAATCATCGATATTGAAATTCGCCGGATCACCCGTGCCCGGGGCGAGTGCATGGCGCATGAAAATGACATTTGCTGCCTCTGCCTCTGCCCCTGCCTCTGCCCCTGCCTGTGCCTGTGCGGGGGTGGATGCGGGCAATGTGCCGATCATCGAGACAAACAGGCTAGCGGCGATGTACGTTAACAGCCGCATGCGCCCAATGCGCACAGTGAGCCAAAATTTCGTGCCAGTTAGATTATGTATCATCGCCACAGCTCGTCCCAACATATAGTTAAAGCGTAACGGCCTTAATTACGGATGGATCCTCATCGTCATAAAGCCGGTCGATGATGCTAGCACGATGCCGGATAATGGCAGAATTGTTTAGACTGCCCTTGGCGGTGACCTCGGCGAATTTTATTGATGGCGGCTCGGCCATTACCATCGCCCGCACAATCCGGTTTGATGATCCGGTGGCATCGGCGGCAAAGGCGGCAAGGCGTTCTTGTATCTGGGCACAATAATCAGCATCACGGATTGTGCCATCACCGGCATTATCCAGTGCTAGCGTGGCATGTGGAAAAATTAGCAAGCCCAAATCGGCGCGGTTTTCGCCAGTAACCACGACATCATGCACCAACCCTTCTAGCGCCGCCAGCGCGGCAAGGCGCAAGCGTCCGGATTGCACCCATACCGCCGTCAATAGTTTGAAATCCTCGGTCAGGCGGCCATCAAAGCGTAGCCCTTGATCTAGATCGTCCGTGTCGGCAAAGCGCACCGCATCGCCGGTTCGCATAAAGCCTTCTTCATCGAACGCCTCAGCATTCTTTTCCGGCTCATGGTAATAGCCCGCCATGACATTCGGGCCACGCACCCGCAATTCATAACGGTTTGGCTCTACCGGCAATAGCTTTGCCTCTAATTCTGGGCCCGGTACACCAATCATCCCCGATGACGCGCCGCCTTGATAATGCATGATCGCCATTGGCGCGGTTTCCGTCATGCCCCAGCTAGAGGTCATCATCGGCACAGTGCCACGCTCGGCGATGGCTAGTTCCTCAAGACCGTTCCAGATATCGGCTGGCAAGGAGGCACCAGCGTAGAAAATCAAATCAAGATTGCGGAAAAAGCTGTGGCGTAGCGCTTTGTCCTCGCGCATCGCTGCCACCAGCATGCCAAACGCCACCGGCACGTTGGATGATAGGGTTGGCGATATCATCCGCAAATTCTCAAGGGTGCGGTCGAACAGGCCTTTAACCGGCTTGCCAGTGTCAATATAGAGTGCGCCGCCATTGGCCAGCGCTTTGTTGAAGTTGGAATTGCCGGAAAACACATGGTTCCATGGTAACCAATCAAGCATCACCGGCGGATGATCGCGCAGAAACGGCCAGCACACCGAATATTGGACCTGGTTTACACACATCATCCGGTGTGTTTGCGGCACGCCCTTTGGCGTCGAGGTAGAGCCCGATGTAAATAGAATTTTCGCCATATCATCCGGCTTTACCATTGCATGCGCCGCACTAACATTGCCTGTATCGGCTGATAGCAATTCATCCAGACCAATAATGCCAGCGCCGCCAGTGCCAGCAAGTTTTAGGCATGCATCAAATTGCGGCAAGTCTAGCGCGCGGGCGAATTTCTCGGCATCCTCGGCAAAGACCATTTTGGCTTTAACCGTGTCGGCAATGTGCAATAGGCGGGGCAGGGCGTCTTCGATCAGCGAATATTGTTCAGCCATCGGCACCGTAACCGCGCCGATATATTGCGCCGCAAGTTTGATGATGCCGTGGCTAATGCTGGCACCCGATAGCATGATGATCCGGTCGCCGTGCGTAATGCCATGGGCCAGCAATCCAGCGGCGACGGCGCGGGTTTTCTCCAATGCCTCGCCAAAGCGCAATTCTTCCCACCCCGGTCCAGAGCGCTGGGCAAGGAAGACCGCTTTGGGTGTTTTTTCAGCCCATTCATGGAGCCATTCGCCAGTTGTCGGCGGCACTGCATCAAGCTCCAAGCCAGAGGAAAGCAACAGCGTTCCGTCTGGCCGGTGGTCAATATTCATCTGGTGTTTGAGATAATCTTTTTCGCTGAACATGAAATCCTGCTTATCGCTTTAGCGACATGTTGACTGTTGGGCCAAATGTTAACCTTGACCATTAATAGTTATGAGATATAACTATTAATGTGTGTGAAGCGGTTGTCAATCTCGAACAGGGTTGAAAAAGGCCCGAACTGATAGGGACGAAGAAAATGCAAATCGATGGCCAACAAGTATGGATAACCGGCGGGGCTAGTGGTCTCGGCCTTGCCTGTGCGCGCCATTTTAGTGCGGCTGGTGCCACCGTTACCTTGTTTGATCTGGCGATAGATACCGCCGCCGAACAAGCCGCGTCACTGGGCGGGCATGCCATCGCGATTGATGTGACCGATGAGCAGTCGGTTGCCGATGCCGTTGCCGCCGGTGTGCAAAAAGGCGGGGCGCCGCGGGCGCTGATCAATTGCGCTGGCATTGGTCTTGCCGCGCGTATTGTTGGGCGCGAGGGCAAATTATCGACCGACCTATTTACCAAAACTATTCAGGTAAATTTGATTGGTACTTATTTAATGATGAGCCATGCCGCCAAGGAAATGACATCGCTGGAGCCGATTGGCGGCGATGGTGAGCGCGGGGTGATTATCAATACCGCCTCTGTCGCCTTTGAAGATGGCCAGCTTGGTCAGGCCGCCTATGCCGCATCAAAAGGCGGTATCGCTGGATTATGTTTGCCCGCCGCCCGCGAATTGGGCCAGTTCGGCATCCGCGTCATGAATATCGCCCCGGGTCTGTTTGAAACGCCGATGACCGATGATTTGCCAGATGACATCCGCGACGTTCTGGGCAGTAATATTCCGTTTCCATCGCGCCTTGGTTTGGCCGATGAATATGCGTTGATGGCGGCGCAGATTGTTGAAAATGCCTATCTAAATGGTACCACCATCCGGCTTGATGGGGCGCTGCGGCTACCACGCAAATAAGGAGTAAACCAAGGTGAGTAACGTTTTAGAAATCGAACAAAACGGCAATATCGCGGTTCTGACGATGAACCGTCCGGACAAACGCAATGCGATGAATGAAACCTTGCTTTGTGCGCTTGAGGATTACTTTTACAAACCGCCACAAGATGTGCGGGTGGTTATTCTAACGGGTACGGCCGGGCATTTTTGCTCTGGCCTTGATCTTAGCGAGCATGTGTCGCGCAGTGCCGAGGAAAACTTGCACCATTCGCGGCGGTGGCATCGTCTCATGGATCAAATCCAGAGCGGCGGTGTTGTTGTGGTTTCGGCGATGTTTGGCGCTGTCATTGGTGGTGGTCTGGAAATAGCCACCTCGACGCATGTACGCATTGCCGAGAAATCGACAGTTTTCCAATTGCCGGAAGGCCGCCGTGGGATCTTTGTTGGCGGTGGGGCGACATATCGCGTGGGCCGGATTTTGGGCGCCGACCGGATGGTTGAAATGATGCTGACGGGCCGCAAATATGATAGCGCAACAGGCGTAAGCCTTGGCCTTGCGCATTATGAATGTGAAGATGGCGCGGCCTTGGCATTGGCGCATGAATTGGCCGGCAAGATTGCCCGTAACGCTCCGATGTCAAATTACCTGATCGTCAATTCTATCCCACATGCCGAAAACATGTCATCGGCCGATGCGCTCTATGCTGAATCACTGGCGGCGGCATTGTCACAAACAACAGAGGATGCGACCGAGGGGTTGCAGGCATATCTTGAAAAGCGCGCGCCAAAATTTAGCTGAACCAGCGCCGTCATTGCGCCATCAAGCCGGTCTGACCGCGGATAGTCCGGTCACCGATAATACGCTGGCGCGTCTTGTGGGTTATCACCTGAAACGCACGTTCAATCTGATCCATAGTGATCTGACAATCGCGCTGGAGCCGTTCGAGCTGCGGATGATCAGCTTTACAGTGCTAACCATGCTGGCCGAAAATCCGGGCCTGCGGCAATCGCGTCTTGGTCTTGCGCTCAACATCGAAAAGCCGAATATGGTTGCGCTCCTAGATGGGTTGGAACAACGGGAATTGATTATCCGCCATCCCGATCCAACCGATCGGCGGGCATGGCAATTGTTTCTGACCCCAGCCGGTGAGGATCTACAACGCCGTTCCTATGAGGCGGTGCGCCAACATGAGGCACAGTTTCTAACGGCGCTGTCGGGCGGTGATGTCGACGAATTGATCGCGATGTTAACGACCATCAAAACCGCGGTTCAGCCGCCTATTTCAAACGCTATCTCTTCCCCTTCAAAAGCCAAAGCGAGATAAAGATGATTAATCTGGACAAAATCCGCGCGATCGACATCCACACCCACGCTGAAGAACCGTGCGGTAATCACAGCGATGACGGGTATGATGATCTGCAAACCGCGATGGCCAAATATTTCCGCGCACCGTGGACGCATCCGCCAACAATGGCCGAAACCGCCGCGCATTACCGCGAGCAGAATATCGCGGCGGTGATTTTCCCCGTAGATGCCGAGCGCGAAACCGGATACCGGCGCTATAGCAACGAGGAAGTGGCCGCGATTGCCGCGGATAATAGTGATGTGCTGATCCCCTTTGCCTCTATCGATCCGTGGAAGGGCAAAATGGGGGTGCGTGAAGCCAAGCGTCTGATGAATGATTTTGGTATCAAAGGTTTCAAATTCCACCCGACATTGCAGGGGTTCTATCCCAATGACCGGATGGCCTATCCGCTTTATGAGGCGATTGAGGAAAATGGCGGGATTGCATTGTTTCACACTGGCCAGACCGGCGTTGGTTCGGGCATGCCGGGGGGCAACGGGATGCGGCTGAAATATAGCAACCCGATGTATATGGATGATATCGCAGTTGATTTTCCCGATTTGAAAATCATCCTCGCCCATCCGTCTTTCCCATGGCAGGAAGAAGCGCTCGCCGTGGCCCAGCACAAGCCGAATGTCTATATCGATTTGTCAGGATGGAGCCCTAAATATTTCCCCGATATTCTGGTGCGCTATTGTAACTCTATCTTGAAGAAAAAAGTGCTGTTTGGCTCTGACTGGCCAATGATTACGCCGGAGCGGTGGCTCAATGATTTTGAGGCGATCTCGATTAAGGACGAAATCCGCCCTGATATCATCAAGAATAACGCCGCCCGATTGCTTGGTCTTATGTAATGAAGCCGTTTGCCGCGCCGATTGATGATATCCTGTTCTCGCTGGCGCATGTCGCCAAAGCCGGTGATCTTGCTGGCCATGATGCAGGTCTTTCTGCCGAGATTATCCAGCAATTTGCCCCCTTTGCCGAACAGGTGATAGCACCGCTAAATCAAAGTGGTGATCGACAGGGGTGCCGTTTGGAAAATGGCCGGGTGCGGATGCCGGACGGGTTTGCCGATGCCTATCGCCAGCTCTGCGATGGTGGCTGGCAGGCGGCGAGTGCACCGGAAGAATTTGGCGGTATGGGTCTTGATGGGATGACGATGATGGGTCTCTCCGAGATTTTCACCGGCGCCAATCATGCCTTACAGATGGTGTGCGGCCTTGTGCCCGGTGCAATCTCAACGCTGGTTACCTTTGCCGATAAACAAACCCAAGATTATTGGATCCCGCGTCTGGCTAGTGGGGCGAGCCTCAACACTATGTGTTTGACCGAGGCGGGGGCTGGCTCTGATTTGGGACGGATGCGTACCAAGGCCGAACGCGATGGCGATGGCTGGTTGCTCAACGGTGAAAAGATTTTTATCTCCGGCGGTGATCAGGATATGAGCGAGGATATCTTGCATTTCGTGCTGGCGCGGACGGGCGCGCCTGATTCTGGGACGCGCGGCCTGTCATTGTTCCTATGCCCGTCACAGCATGATGGTGTTGCCAATAATGTGACGGTTGCCCGCATTGAAGAAAAGCTGGGAATCCATGCCTCGCCAACATGCCAATTGGTGTTTAGTAATGCGCGTGCGACACTTATCGGCAGGGAGAATGAGGGGCTAAAGGCGATGTTCACCTTGATGAACCACGCCCGTATTGATGTTGCCCTGCAAGGCATTGCCCATAGTGCCCGCGCTTATGATATCGCCCATAGCTATGCTGGTGAGCGTAGTCAGGGGCGGGATCAAAACCAAGCACCAGCCCGCCTCAATGATCACGCCGATGTGCGTCAGATGCTGGACGAACAACGGGCGCTAACCGTTGGTGGTCGCGCAATGTGCCATATTGCAATGCGCTATATCGAGGAGGGCGAGGATCAGGATCTGGTCGATTTCCTAACGCCAATCTGCAAGATTTTTGGCAGTGAGGCTGGGATTCGCTCGGCTGATCTTGGCATCCAGGTACTTGGTGGCTATGGCTATCTTGAAGAATATAACATGGCCCAGACATGGCGTGATGCCCGCATTACCTCGATCTACGAAGGGGCCAATGGTATCCATGCGATTGCCACGGCTACACGCGGATTGCGCCTGAATGACGGGGCTGGTGCTGATGCTTTCGCGGCGCTAGTGCAAGATCTCGCGGGTGGTAATGCTGACCTCATGGAATTGTTGGATCATTGGCAAGGTGAACGCGCCAAAACCGCCGCCCAACAAGGCGTGCCAACCAACGCCCGCGATTTTGCCGGCCTGACGGCTGAGCTATTCTTCCGCGCGGTCTGGGTACGATTGGCCGCGGCGGCACAGGAACAGGGCGCGACATTCGCCGATGAGTTCGCCCAATTGGCCGCGCAAATCACCAAAAATCCCCCGCCAACCGCGCGGTTCACCAGCTAGAGCAAGTTAATTCGGCGTTGTCCATGTTGCGGGAAGTGCCTTTTTTATCACACGGCGGGCGTTGGGGAGGTCGTTTTGCTCTGCGCGCGCCCTTGCATCGGCCGGTGACATGCCGTGATCTAACCAGCGTTTAGTCAAGCGTTCTGCCAACACATCCTCTGGCACATCCAACCAGATGCTGGCATCCCATTTTTTGGCGATATCAACCCAGCCAGGTTCATTGAACAGCAGATAGTTACCCTCAAACAATAATAGTGACGTGCGCGCCGGGATGGTGCCGCCATTCGGGATGACGGCATCCTGTTCGCGGTCAAAGGTTGGAAAATGCTGGGTCGAATCGGCCTTGAGATCGTCAATTAGCTGATTAAAACCGTCTCGGTCAAAGGTCTCGGGTGCACCTTTTACCGATAACAGGCCGCGGGCCTCCAGGGTTTCGTTGTCAAGGTGAAACCCGTCCATTGGGATAGGACAGCAAATCGGGCCAAGCCGCTCGGTTAGCATTGCCGCAATTGTCGCCGCAATTGTCGATTTACCACTTCCCGGCGGGCCAGCGATGGCCACCATTATAGCCGGCATTGTAGCCCCCATGTTAGGGCGTTGGCGACCTGCCAGCTCTGCGATCTCGGTCACCAAAGCATCGATGGAAATATTATTTGTGTTCATGTTGCTTACCCATGTCGAAAAAAAGGCGTTTGCGGGGCTACCCTTTTGAACGAATTTGCAAAGTTAGCTTGCACGGAACTTTACACGCGTTAATATTGGGTGCGTTATGACAGCTAGTCCTGTCAAGTCTAAGTACGTCTATTTGGAATAGTGAAACAAGTTGATGAAACACGGAAAAATCAAAAATATGGAGGAGTTTGCGACGCTTAGTGGCATTTCTCGTCCTACTATTTCAAAATATTTTAATGACCCAGACACTGTGCGCCAATCAACAAGGGTCCGTATCGAAGCGGCCCTAAAAGAATATGATTATCGCCCAAACATCTATGCAATTAACCAAAACCGGCGGCTCACAAAGAATATCGGCATTGTTGTGCCTTATCTTGCTGACCCGTTCTTTGCCGAGATTGCGCGTGTTATTGAACGCCGCTGTATTGATGCTGGATTTACCCCGACTTTGTTCTCTTCGCACGGTGAACAGGGGCTGGAAAACGCGGTTCTCGACACATTGCGCTCGCTAAAACCGGCTGGTGTTTTGTTGGCGCCGTTGGGCAAGTCATCAGATATAAAGCATATCGAAGCGTTTTGCCGCGATGTGCCTACTATTCTCTTTGATAGTAATATAGAGGGTGTGGGCGCGGCATTTGTTGGCTCTGATAATTTTAGTTTTGTATCGCAGACCGTTGAATACCTTAGTAGAACTGGAAGCTCGCCATGCTTTTTTGAGATGCGCGATCCAGCCAACCCGAATGCGAACAAGCGCCGCAAAGCCTATGTTCAAATGATGAAACGACTCGGTCTAGAGCCACAGATTGTGGGCGTAGATGGCGCTGGGTGGGGCTTTGAGGAGATCGGGCGCAAGGGCGGCTTGAAAGTGCTGCGTGAGAATTTGCTGCCGACCAACACTGTATTATGTAGTAATGACCGGTTGGCAATCGGCTTTATCTCGGCCTGTCATGAAATGGGCCTAACCGTTGGTAGAGAAGAAGGAAACGATATTCGGGTGGCATCGCATGACGACCATCCCTACGCTCGTTTCACCTGCCCAGCCCTCACCACAGCCGCACATGATTACGAATCAGTTTCAGAGCATGCGGTCGAGACTTTGTTCCGTTTGATTGATGCGGGCGGGCGTTTGGACAGCCGTGAAGAGACTTTGTTTGCGGCTCGGCTAATTATGCGTGGTTCAGCGTAACAGCCAAAAAAGCGGCTACTCCAAAAAAAATATTTACGCGCGTAAAGTTTTTGTTGACCTATTGAAACGTTTTAGTGTTCTATTTTTCACGTATTACATCTAGGAGGAATACAATGCGACTTAAACATCTACTATGCACGGCAACGGCGGCAACGCTTTTGGCGTCAAGTGTTGCTCATGCAGACACACTTACCATTGCTACTGTTAACAATGGTGACATGATCCGTATGCAGGGTCTAACTGCTGACTTTACTGCTAAAACTGGTCACACAGTTGAGTGGGTAACATTGGAAGAGAACGTTCTACGCCAGCGTGTCACAACTGACATCACTACTAAAGGCGGCGCTTTCGACATCATGACAATCGGCATGTACGAAACTCCAATCTGGGGTAAGAACGGCTGGTTGGTACCACTTAACGATCTAAGCGCTGAGTACAATGTAGGCGATATCCTTCCTGCAATGGCTGGTGGTCTTAGCTACAATGGTACAATGTTTGCTGCACCGTTCTACGGTGAGAGCTCAATGATCATGTATCGTACAGATCTTATGGCTAAAGCTGGCCTGACAATGCCTGACGCACCGTCATGGTCATTTATCGCCAAAGCAGCTCGCTCAATGACAGACCGTGATAACGACATCAACGGCGTCTGCTTGCGCGGTAAAGCTGGTTGGGGTGAGGGCGGTGCTTTCATCACAGCTATGTCAAACTCATTCGGCGCACGCTGGTTCGACGAGAACTGGAATGCTCAGTTTGATTCACGCGAATGGTCAGATACTCTGAACTTCTTCGTTAACATGATGAACGACGCTGGCCCAGCTGGTTATGCTACTAACGGTTTCAACGAGAACCTCTCATTGTTCCAACAGGGCAAATGTGGCATGTGGATTGACGCAACAGTTGCTGCTTCTTTCGTAACAAACCCGAAAGATTCAACTGTAGCTGACAAAGTTGGCTTCGCACTTGCACCAGACAACGGAATGGGCGTTCGCTCAAACTGGCTATGGGCATGGGCACTTGCTATCCCAGCAGGCACTCAAAAAGAAGCCGCTGCTAAGCAGTTCATCGAGTGGGCAACATCAAACGGCTACATCGAGCTAGTTGCTTCTAAAGAAGGTTGGGCTAACGTGCCTCCAGGAGCTCGTACATCACTGTATGAGAACCCTAACTACAAGAAGGTACCGTTTGCACAGATGACTCTGGACTCAATCCTGTCAGCTGATCCAAACAACTCAACTGTTGATCCAAGCCCATATGTGGGCATTCAGTTCGCAGCTATCCCAGAATTTGCGGGTATTGCTACTGACGTCAGCCAGGAATTCTCGGCTGCATATGCTGGTCAGCAGACTGTTGCAGAAGCTTTGGCCAAAGCTCAGGCTTTGACAAACGACGCAATGGAAGCTGCGGGTTACCGCTAGGCTTTACTATTTCAGAGGGCAGTTCCGCTGCCCTCTGATTTTTTTATTATGTTACTTAGTTTTTGTTAGATTTTAGCGGGATTTGACCCGCTAGCGTTTTACTCATCAAAGGAAGCAAACCCGTGGCAACTCAGCACTCCCGATCTGCCGCCAGAATTATGATGGCCCCTGCAGTTATTGTGCTGCTGGGCTGGATGCTGGTTCCGCTTATGATGACGCTGTATTTTTCGTTCAAAAAATACCTACCGTTGCGCGGTGGTGATCTTGGCTGGGTTGGCTTTGAGAACTACGCTCGGTTTGTCTCTTCAAGCTCTTTCTGGCCAGCCGTAGCGACCACATTGATCATTGTTGGCAGTGTGTTGGTTATCACCGTCGTTCTTGGCATTTTGCTCGCGATCTTGCTCGACCAACCAATGTGGGGCCAGGGGTATGTTCGTATCCTTGTGATCGCACCATTCTTTGTGATGCCGACTGTGTCAGGCTTGGTCTGGAAAAACATGTTTATGGATCCAGTGAACGGCTTTTTCGCGCATCTCTGGCGGGCCTTTGGGGCAGAACCGATACAATGGCTTAGCCAAGCCTCGATGCCGTCAATCGTGATGATTGTCAGCTGGCAATGGCTACCATTTGCGACTTTGATTTTGCTAACGGCGATCCAGTCTTTGGATACCGAGCAGGTTGAAGCGGCTGAGATGGATGGTGCCAAGCCGTTTGGACGGTTCCTCTATATCGTATTGCCGCATTTGGCACGGGCAATAACCGTGGTGATCCTTATCCAGACGATTTTCCTGCTGTCTATTTTCGCCGAGATTTTCGTCACAACCGCCGGTGCATTTGGCACCAAGACGCTAACCTATCTGATTTTCCAGCGGGTGTTGGAGAGCCAGAATGTCGGACTTGGTTCGGCTGGCGGCGTCTATGCAATCATTCTGGCCAATATTGTTGCGATCTTCCTGATGCGCATCGTTGGCAAGAATTTGGACCGGTAGGAGATTTAGTATGGCACGCGCTGCTACCACTCGTCGGAAGACCTTTAACACCATCGTCTCTTGGTCGATCGGTCTGTTGATTTTCTTCCCGATCCTTTGGATTATTGTGCTCTCGTTCAAGAGCGAGGGGGACGCCATTAGAACACCGCTTGAGGTGCTAACCTCGGCGTGGTCGTTTGATAGCTATTCTGTGGTTCAAAATCGTTCCGATTACTTCAAGCATTTCTCCAATTCTGTGATTGTCGCGGTTGGTTCCACATTGCTCGGCATTTTGGTGGCTGTTCCGGCCGCATGGTCGATGGCATTTGTCCCATCCAAGCGTACACGCGGTATTTTGATGTGGATGCTGTCGACAAAGATGTTGCCGGCTGTTGGCGTTCTGTACCCGATCTATCTATTATGTATCGAGCTTGGTGTACTCGATAGCCGGATTGCGCTTGTCGTGATCTTGATGCTGATCAACCTGCCGATCATCGTGTGGATGCTCTACACCTATTTCAAGGAAATACCGGGTGAGATTCTTGAGGCGGCTCGGATGGATGGCGCGACTTTGCGCTCTGAATTGTTATATGTGCTGACGCCGATGGCCATTCCGGGTATTGCGTCAACAATCTTGTTGAACGTGATCCTAGCGTGGAACGAGGCCTTTTGGACGCTGAATCTGACAGCCGCCAAAGCAGCGCCACTCACTGCATTTATCGCGAGCTATTCAAGCCCTGAAGGATTGTTCTACGCAAAACTCAGCGCGGCATCGGTTATGGCGATTGCACCAATTTTGATTATGGGCTGGTTCAGCCAGAAACAACTTGTCCGCGGCTTGACATTTGGAGCGGTGAAATAGGGATGACCAAGATGAAACAAATACAGCTTCAACAGGTTTCAAAACGGTTTGGCGATGTAGAAGTCATTCCTCCATTGGATCTGGAAATTGAAGAAGGCGAGTTTGTCGTTTTTGTAGGACCTTCGGGTTGTGGTAAATCGACTTTGTTGCGCCTTATTGCCGGCCTTGAGGATGTGACCTCTGGCAAGGTTGTGATTGACGGGCAGGATGCAACATCAATCCCGCCAGCAAAACGCCGCTTGGCGATGGTGTTCCAGTCTTATGCGCTATATCCGCATATGTCAGTGCGCAAAAACATTGCGTTCCCATTGCGTATGGCTGGCATCGGCAAAGAAGAGCAAAATCGGCGCGTTGAGGAAGCGGCAAAGGTTCTAAACCTTACCGATTACCTGCATCGTCGTCCGGGCCAGCTTTCAGGTGGTCAGCGTCAGCGTGTGGCCATCGGCCGGGCGATTGTGCGCGAGCCAACCGCGTTTTTGTTCGACGAGCCTCTGTCTAACCTCGATGCGGCTTTGCGTGTCGGTATGCGCCTCGAAATTTGTGAGATGCACAAGCGCCTCGCCACCACAATGATCTATGTGACACATGATCAGGTTGAAGCCATGACCATGGCCGACAAGATTGTGGTTTTGCAGGCTGGTGTGATCGAACAGGTTGGTAGCCCGCTGGATCTTTACAACAATCCTTGCAACACCTTCGTTGCCGGATTTATCGGCTCACCAAAGATGAATTTGCTGGATGGTGATGAAGCCAAAAAACACAAGGCGCACACAATTGGTATCCGTCCTGAGCATATCTCAATCTCCGATAAGAAGGGTGATTGGAAAGGTGTTGTTGGGGTGTCTGAACATCTTGGTTCTGACACGTTCCTGCATGTGACATGCCCGGCATTTTCAAAGCCGTTAACTGTGCGGGCAGGCGGTGACGTTGATCTGTCTTATGGCAGTGAAGTCTATTTGACACCGGATGTCGCCCATCTGCATCGTTTTGATGAAAAGGGCCTCAGTCTAAAATGACACGGTTGGCTGGAAAGACAGCGCTAATTACTGGCGCGGCGCGGGGTATTGGGCGTCATTTCGCCGAGAAATACGTCGATGAGGGCGCGATGGTCGCGCTCGGTGACATTGATTATGGCCGTGCCCAAGAGGCGGCGGCACAGATTGGTGAGAACGCTATTGCCGTTGAAATAGACGTTACCAGTCAGACCAGCATCAATTCTGCCATCGCGACAGTTGTCGAGGCGTTTGGCGGCATTGATATTTTGATTAATAACGCCGCAATTTTTACCGCGGCGCCGATTTGTGAAATCAGCCGTGAAGCGTATGAAAATGCCTTTGCGGTGAATGTCAGCGGGACGTTATTTACCATGCAAGCGGTTGCCCAAGAGATGATTAAACGCGGCAAAGGCGGCAAAATCATCAATATGGCCAGCCAAGCCGGACGGCGCGGCGAACCGTTGGTGGCAGTCTATTGCGCCACCAAGGCAGCGGTTATCAGCATGACCCAATCGGCTGGATTGAACCTGATCGAGCATGGGATCAATGTGAATGCTATTTCGCCGGGCGTTGTTGATGGCGAGCATTGGGACGGCGTTGATGCCTTCTTTGCAAAATACGAAAATAAAGAACCTGGCCAGAAAAAGCGTGAAGTCGGTGCCGGTGTTCCGTTCGGTCGAATGGGGCGGGCGGAAGATTTGGCTGGTATGGCAATTTTTCTGGCAAGTGATGAAGCCAACTACATTGTTGCCCAGACATATAATGTGGACGGTGGACAATGGATGAACTAATGGCCGCTACTAGTCGTGCAGAAGATCTTACAAGGCTTAGTAATGCAACTTTGGGTGATTTGCCTGAAGGCGTAATGCTACCAACATACGACCGAAGCGAGATGACGCCGGGTATCGTTCATGTTGGCGTTGGTAATTTTCACCGTGCGCATCTTGCGTGGTATCTGCACCGGCTTATGCAGCAAGGTGCGGCCACCGATTGGGCGATTATTGGCGCTAGTGTGCGCGAGCATGATATTGCTGTGCGCGAGAAACTACAGCGGCAAGATTTTCTAACC
This sequence comes from Puniceispirillaceae bacterium (SeqCode), assembly GCA_965657645.1. Lineage (GTDB taxonomy): Bacteria > Pseudomonadota > Alphaproteobacteria > Puniceispirillales > Puniceispirillaceae > CBFHOS01. Next base: position 16,130 of record CBFHOS010000032.1, read on the forward strand.
ACCCTGATTGAACTTGATCCAAATGGCGGCAAGGCAACTGAGGTCACCGGACCTATGATGGATTTCTTGCCGGTGGAAAAGGATAATAAATCGCTGATTGCGGCGATGGCAGATCCGCGTATTCGGATTGTTTCAACAACAGTAACCGAGGGCGGGTATTATCTCGACCCAAAGACTGGCGGCCTCGATGTTGCCCATCCTGATATCGTTCATGATGCTGAAAACCCAGACCGTCCGAAAACTGTGTTTGGGTCAATGGTTGCCGCGTTGCGTTTGCGCCGTGATAATAACACTGGTCCGTTCACCGGCCTGTCTTGTGATAATTTACAGGGCAATGGTGCCATTCTGCGCCAGAGCATTATCGGCCTTGCCCGTCTTGGTGATCCGGCATTGGCTGACTGGATCGACCAAAATTGTACCTTTCCAAATTCGATGGTTGATTGCATCGTTCCTGCCACCGGCCCGGTTGAGCTAGAGCTTGCCAAGAGCCTTGGTGTTGAGGATGCGGTGCCGGTAACGCACGAAAATTTCCGGCAGTGGGTTGTCGAGGATACGTTTTGTGCGGGTCGTCCGGATTGGGACCTTGTTGGCGCTGAGTTTTCTAATCATGTGCACAAGCATGAAGCCCAGAAAATCCGGGTTCTGAATGGTGGCCATCAAATCATCGCCAATATTGCTGAATTGCTTGGCTTTGAGACGATTTCTGCGGCGATATCTGACCCGCTGATCCATGCGTTATTCACCAAGGTCCAGACGCAAGAAGTTGTTCCGCATATCGAACCTCTGTCGCGCATGACGGTTCTGGAATATCTTGAGCTGATTGACCGCCGGTTCTCTAACAATGCCATTGTCGATACAATCCGGCGGGTCGCGTTTGATGGATCATCGCGGCATGTTGGCTTTATTCTGCCGACAGTGCGTGACGGTTTGGCGAATAATGTGCCTGTTGAAGGCTTGGCCCTTGTCGAGGCCGCCTGGGCGCGTATGTGCGCCGGAACGCGCGAGGATGGCAGTCTCATTGAGGCTAATGATCCGATCTGGGATAGCTTGAACGAGCGGGCTTTGGCGGCGCGTGACAATCCTATGCATTGGCTAGAGATGCAGGCGATCTATGGTGATCTTGCGGAACAGGAACGCTTTGCCTCAGCCTTTGAAAAATGGCTATCAAGCATGTATGCCAATGGCGTCGCCGCAACAATCAAGACCTATCTGGATCAGGCCTAGCCCTAAATATTCCGGCAATATTTATCGCCCCACCACAATAATCACCCCGGCAAACAACCGCTGTGACGCGGATCGTCTGGCCCGTGACCCGAAGCGATCACCTACAGATTTGTCCGGGAAATTAAAAAGGGGGAGTGGAGCGGCGTGCGGGAATCGAACCCGCGTCTTTAGCTTGGAAGGCTAAGGTCTTACCACTACACAAACGCCGCACGCGAGCTTTTAAAAGTGCTGGTAACAACAGTGGTTTAAAGAGACAAAACGCCTGTTATTACCGTGACCCGGAGCCGTGTAGTGGCGGCCCCCGCTCTTGGAACAGGATATAACATCATTGCTTTAGAATGAAAAGGCCTTGGTGTTTGTATTCAACGAATTGACGGGTTGTCAGCATTCTCCTTTGGTTGCTAACCAAAATCATTCACTCTTTGGACGGTTTGCGTCATTGCTGATGCTGATGATTTCATCAGTGTCAGCGTCATAAATGATGTATAATCCATAATTATTTACGACCATCCAAAAGCCAAATTGGAAAAACAGCGTGTCTTGGGCAAAATATGTGTTGTCTTTGCCAACAACCTGTCCACATGATCTCCCGGTTTGACATGTTTATGCAATAGCGCGTTGACATCATCAAAGGTTGGGCCGGAATAATCACACAGATTAATAGGGGGGCTAGTGGGAAGGTTGATCGGCGGGGTGAAATTGTCACCGGCCGCATTGGCCGGCGGGAATATACTGATTTCATTAGCCCAAAAAAGCGCTAGAACGCATAACGCCAAGCGCAGAGTTGATGCCGGCTTTATCGGCAAAATACGTTTCATAAAGTGGCTCATCATCATGCACCTTTGCGACAATGTCGGGGAGGTTGGCCGATATTTACTATAACGCGATTAACCAATCTTAATTTATCGTTGCCTTTAGGGTGAGCCTTCCATCCAACCCGCAATCAGCCTGTCGTTTGACAAATATTTTTAATGATGATTAGAGTAACCAGTTACTCATGATGGTTTGTATATTTATTCAATGAACTTGGCTTTGTGGTTTCTTGAATGGGTTCGCCATCTCGTCATAACGGTTTGTTTGCTCTCATCTTGTCTTTGTTGCCGTCCCTACCGCTCAACTGGGTGCGGCGTTGCAACCATGACGCACGTGCCCCCTGCACTAGGAGGCCAGCATGCCGAATATTTCCACAGGTATTTCCACAGGTATTTCTACAGATATTTCTACAGAAACAGCCGCAATTGATTCCGTCGCCAATTCCTACAGCTTTGCCATCCCGGAGAATTCTGGTCCCGGCACAGTGGTTGGCCGGATGACTGGCGGTGATGGTGACAATGATCCGATTGTCTATAGCCTGACGGGCGAGGCCGGCCTATTGGGCGTCGCGCCATTTTTGCGGGGTTAGGCCGGTGGCGCGGTGGAATATTTCGTAGAA
>CBFHOS010000033.1:0-18124 GCA_965657645.1 Puniceispirillaceae bacterium (SeqCode)
AGAACGAACGACCTGTTCAATGCCATGACTTGCTAGCCAGTCTTTGGTCACATCATCAATGTGAGACCGGCTTGCCACTGCCCTTGCGCCATCGCTCGGCACGGGGGCTATTGTGATGGCTTTATCGCCGTCTGTGTTCAATTCGCGTGCGCCGACGCCCTTGGCCCCAACAAACAACCGATCCAACGCGGGCGCATAGACGATGCCCATCACCGGAACGCCGGCATCAATCAAACCGATATTGACGGTAAACGCCCCCTCACCATCCGCCCGCAGAAATTCTTTCGTGCCATCCAGCGGATCCACCAGAAAGAACAAAGGCGGTGCGGCGCGTTTATGACTATCGGGGTTTTCTTCTGAAATGACGGGAATATCGGGTGCAACTTCGCCGAGCGCGTGCACCAAAATTTTCTCCGCCGCCTCATCAGCCGCGGTCACTGGCGATCCATCAGCCTTTATCGAGGCCGATACAGCCGACACCCCGCCGCGGTGGATATCCATAATGGTGGCCCCAGCGGCCCGAACCGCCGGAATTAATGATGCAATTAAGTGATTATAATCATGCATGTCGTGGTTATTTTTTGAATTGTGCGGCGAGCCCGCGCAATGCCTTGGCGAATAACACCACATCAATGCCAACAGCGACAAAATCAACACCGCGATCAAGGTAGGCCTTGGCCGCATTTGGATCGAGCGACATAATGCCAGACGCCTTGTCCGATGCGGCAATTTTGGCAAGTGCCTGATCAATGGCATCAACCACCGTTGGTGTTGATGGTTGCCCGATATACCCTAAATCAGCGGACAGATCAGACGGCCCGATAAACACCGCATCAATCCCCTCAACCGCCAGAATATCATCCAGCGCATCGAGACCGGCTTGATTTTCAACCTGTGCCACCAGACAAATCTCGTCATTCGCCGTGGTTAGGTAATCGGGAATATTATTAAAATCAGAGGCCCGTGCCAGCGCCGAACCAACACCGCGAATACCGTGCGGGGGATAGCGCACCGCTTGCACCAACTCGGCCGCCTGCTCGCCGCTCTCAACCATTGGCACGATTATCGTCTGACAGCCAATATCCAGAACTTGTTTCAGCAAATGTGTTTGCCCAATAGGCGGGCGAATCATCGCCGGCGCACCCGCCGCGGCTAGAACCTGAAGCTGGGCCAACATAGAGCGGATATCGTTAGGCGCGTGCTCACCATCGATCAGAAACCAATCAAAATCAGCGGATGCCGCCATTTCAGCCGCATAGGGATCAGCCATACCAAGCCAGCACCCAACAGATTGCTGTCCCGATTTCAACATCGCCTTAAAGGCATTATGAGGTGCAGGCATCTATCTCTCCCTATTCAAAATCAATTTTCACGCTACCAAAGGCACCATAATCAGCAAAAAAGCTATCGCCATTGCGGGCCTCAACTGGGCGGATAAAGCTGCCCGACAACACCACATCACCGGCGCGAAGACCGCTACCATAGCTCGCCAAACGGTGCACCAGCCAGACCATGCTCTCGACCGGATCATTTAGAACCCCAGCGCCAAGACCGGTTTCCTCAACCTCATCATTGCGGAAACAAATACACCCCGCCCAGCGCAAATCAAACGCATCAAAGCTGTGACGCTCTGGCCCCAAAACAATACCAGCATTGGCCGCATTGTCCGAAATCGTATCAAGCACACTGCGCTGGGCGCCCGTTTGCGGGTCCGCCCGAAAAATTCGCGTATCCAGAATTTCCAATGCCGGTGCAACGGACTCGGTCGCGGCAATGACGTCCGCCCCAGTCACCATATCGCCAGACAGATCACTTGCCATGATAAAGGCTATTTCCGCCTCGATACGCGGCTGGATAAAGCGCCCCTTTGGCACCACTCCGCCGTGATCGAAAAACATATCGTCAAACAAGATGCCACTATCGGGGATATCGATGTTGAGCGCATATTGCATGGCCTTTGAGGTGAGGCCGATTTTCCAGCCCTTTATTACCGCGCCTTCACGCTGTTTGCGCGCCACAAAGGCATCTTGGACGGCATAGGCATCATCCATATCCATACCGTCATGAGCCGCGCTAATCAGGCGTATTTGCTTGCGCTCTTGTTCTGCTTGATAGAGCGCGTCACCCGCTGCTGCTACCTGTTCCGCATTCATCACCGGCATGGCCTAATTACCCTTCATCTGCAATATGACTGCGCAAGGTGCCGAGCCCCTCGGCGCTAACCTCAACCACATCGCCCGGCGTGAGCCATTTTGGCGGATCAAACCGCGCACCGGCGCCAGTTGGCGTTCCGCACACAATAACATCACCCTCACACAGCGTCGTGAAGGTCGAGATATAATTGATGATTTTGGTAAAGCTAAACATCATCCGGCTGGTGCGATCCTGTTGCCGGATTTCGCCATTTACCGTTGTCGTCAACGCTATATCATCGATCATATCAGCCCCGGTAAAGGCCAGCAAAGATGGGCCCATTGCACCGGATTTGTCCCAGTTTTTACCCTGTGTCACATTGAATTTTGCGTGCCGGACCCAATCACGAATAGTCCCCTCATTACACAAGGTGACCGCGGCAATATGATCATATGCGTCTGTCTCTGGGATACGGCGTCCACCCTTGCCGATGACAATGGCGATCTCGCCTTCATAATCCAGCTGTTCGGATTCGGGCGGCCGGATCAACGCATCCTCATGACCAACAAAGCTAGAGGCAAAGCGGATGAATAAAGACATGTTCGCCGGGGCCGCTTGTCCGTCCTTATATTCGGCATTTCTATCGGGGAAATTCACCCCAACACAAATAATCTTGCCAGGGGACAGCAATGGCGGTTGCAACGTAACCTCATTTGTCGTGAGGCTAGCGTGGAGGCCATCATCAGCGGCAAAAACCTCACCAAGCGCACCTTTATTAGCGGCATCGCTCAGGCTTGCATATTTGCCAGCGAACTTGTCGGTAAGGTCGATGATATTATCACCATCCAATTTTCCAAATCGCGCATTGTTCTTATGTAAAAAACTGATCAAACCGGACATGATTATTCCTTTATTTCGTTCAAAGACGCCTTACGGCGCGACAATTGGCTGGGCGGTTAAATCGGCATCGCGGGTTGGTGAACCGGCAAAGACAGATCCATGTTCAAACCAAGAGCGCGGCGCCGCCGCCCCCCACAAAGTTTGGCGCTGGGGATCGGTTAGATCCCAATGCAGGGGTTCATGATCAGGGTCTATCGTCTGGTAGTCAGAGCAATAAATCTCTGTGCGATGGCCATCTGGATCCAGAATATAAAGGAAAAACGCGTTGGCAATGCCGTGACGCCCCGGACCACGCTCGATATTTGTGACATAGCCAGTGGTCGACATCAAATCGAGCAAATCAATGATATTGAGCGGTGTCGGCACCCAGAACGCAATGTGATGCAAGCGCGGACCATGGCCGTTGGTAAAGGCGATATCATGCACACCGCCCTTGCGGTGCATCCATGCCGCCCATAAATGCCCCGTCTCTTTATCCTCGGTATATTCCGTCGTGCGAAAGCCCATATCATTGTAGAACGCCACGCTCTCATCGACATTTGGCGAGAAGCAGTTGAAGTGATCAATGCGCAACGGCTTTACGCCTTTATATAATTCGTATTTTTGATGCAGTGACGGTAGCCGCTTCATCTCGAAATAGAATTCAAGCGGGATGCCATGTGGGTCCACAACGCGCAATGTGCGGCCCTGGAATGGACGTTCCACCCATGTTGTGTCATGGCCCTTTGCGGCAAAATAGGCCGCCGCCTTATCAACATCACCTTCAGAATAAACCCGAAACGCCAGATAGGTGCAGGACGGGGTATCACCCTTGGTCAAAACAAGGCAATGATGCCCGCGCTCTTCCATTGCCCGCAGGAATATCTGTTGGTTATCCTCATGCGAGACTTGCAGCCCCAGAATATCACAATAAAACGCACGGCTAGCCGCAAGATCAGTAACGATAAATTCTGCATGCGACAGGCGCACAATGTGAAAATCGGGATAAAGATTAAAAGCTGGAACAGGCATATAAAGCTCCTACAGGCCTAGTTTCGGTACGTTACGCGGGGCAGTGGCAAAGGCAACATTCTTTGTTTCCATATAGAAATCAAATGACCAATCGCCGCCATCGCGGCCAATGCCAGATTCCTTAACCCCACCAAACGGTGACGGCAGATGCCGGATATTTTCTGAATTAACCCAGATCATCCCAGCTTCCATATTATCGGTAAAGCGCATCGCCCGCATCACATCATTGGTCCACAAATATCCAGCAAGACCATAGGCAACATCATTCGACAGATCCAGCGCCTCTTGCTCATCGGCAAAAGGAATGGCGGTCAAAACAGGGCCAAATATCTCTTCCTGTGCAATCCGCATATCGTTGCGCGCACCAGCGAATAATGTGGGCGGCACATAACAACCAGCGGCAAATTCGCCATCGGTCAGTTTCTCCCCGCCAGCGGCGATGGTCACGCCTTCCTCGCGGGCAATATCAAAATACGACAGAACCTTGGCTTCATGCCCCGGATGGATCAATGGCCCAACCACAGTCTCAGGATCAAGCGGATGACCAACTTTCAGCCGTTTCGCCTTATCCGCCAAAATAGCCACAAAATCATCATAGATAGAGGCCTCGATCAAAACCCGACTCGATGAGGTACAACGCTCACCATTCAACGAATAGATCATAAATGCCGCGGCATCTGCGGCCCGCTCTAAATCAGCATCGGCAAAGACCACAACCGGATTTTTTCCACCCAATTCAAAATGCACGCGCTTTAGGGTTTCTGCCCCCTGCCGCATGATATGCTTGCCGGTCTGGCTCTCACCAACAAAGGCAATGGCCTTGATGTCAGGATGTTCGGTTAGGGCCTTGCCTGCATCCTCACCCATGCCATTAACCAAATTCCAGACGCCCGCCGGCAATCCGGCTTCTTCGGCAATCTCCAGCAGGATTTTTGCCGTCATTGGCGATAATTCTGCTGGCTTATGCACGATGGTACAACCCGCCGCCAAAGCCGGAGCGATCTTCCATGTGGACAGCATAAATGGTGTGTTCCACGGTGTGATAATGCCAACCGGTCCAATCGGGCGGCGTGATGTGACATTTAGTTGATTGGCCGCCTGTAACGACTGGCCGTCGCGTGCCTGTGGCGCTTGATCCGCAAAAAACCGGAAATTATCAGCCCCGCGCAAAGCCGCCTTTGACATAAAGCGGAGCGCCTGACCGGTATCAAGACATTCTAGAAAAGCAATCTCTTCAGCCCGTGCGACAATGCCATCAGCAATTTTATGAAGGATTTTGCGGCGGGCCTCACCGCCCATATCACGCCAAGCCGGAAACGCCGCTTTTGCCGCTTTCGCCGCGTCATCAATGTCGCTCGCATCACCCTTGGCAACATCGGCAAGCTTGACCATGTCTATCGGCGATACGGTCTCGAACAACGCCCCCGCATTAGCTGGAACAGATTGCCCGTTGATATGATTATAAATCGGCTTACCCTCATAGGCTGAGAGGTAGGTTTTGGCTTTTTCGAGATTTTGTTGCAGCGACATTTTTCACATCCAATAACCGCTATTGCCCACTTGGCCATGCTGTCACCATAGCCACTCTGTGATCGACGCGGTTCATCTGTTATTATTTTGACAGAAACACTTTTGTAAATTACTTTACATGTTAAGTGTTTCAGACCCAATGTCAACCGACCATCGTGACGATCTGGCACACGCAACTGACCCTATACAAACGGTCACATTCGCTATCCTAGGCAACGGAGTCCCTATGGCCCATATAAGCTTTGAATATTCAGCCAATGTTGAAAACCTCGTAGATATGAACGCCTTTTCTTCACATTTACGTGATGCGATGCGCGATAGTGGCATTTTCCCATTAGGCGGCATAAGGGTGCGCGGTGTACGGGTTGACGCGCATGCTCTGGCCAATGGTGATGATAAAATCGGGTTTATCGATATGATCTTGCGCATGGGTCAGGGCCGTGATCAGGCCACCCGCGAATCTGTGGTCGAGATCATTTACACCGCCGCAGAAACATGGCTAAAACCATTTATCGGCGATCGTCCATTCGCGCTTAGCCTAGAAGTTATCGAAATTGAAAAAACCATGTCAGAAAAGCGGTTTAATAACCTTCACGCATTTCTCAGCGCTAGTGAGACTAACGGCGGGTAATTATGCGTGATCTGCCACATTATGATGATTCACTAACGATCGCATTATTGCGAGCGCGCGAAGTCGTTACCGCGCGGTTTCGTGAACATGTGGCACAGGCGGGCCTGACTTTACCGCAATGGCGAGTCATTCGGGCGCTGGCTGGTGGCAGCGATATGGATACAACCACGCTGGCGGAGCATTGTGTCATCCTGCCACCGTCATTAACTCGGATTATCAATCATTTGCTGGCGGAAAATCTGGTCGAAACAGTGCCGACACGCGACAAGCGCCAACGCGCTATCCGGCTTACAAAAAAGGGCAATGAACTGTTTGAACAGGTATGGGCAATATCCGAACAACGTTACGCAGATATCAAAAACCGTTTTGGCGAGGATGAAATTGACGCCCTCGTCGCTAGCCTTAACCGGCTGCGCACAGTTCTAAACGACTAGCGTTTATACACATCATCATAGCGGACGATATCATCTTCGCCAAGATATGATCCTGTCTGAACCTCAATGATTTCAACATCTTGGTCAGTTAAATTCGACAGACGATGCATAGCGCCCTGTTCAATATATGTCGATTGATTGGCCGAAAGCGTCAATTCTTGGTCGCCATTTACAATTGTCGCAACACCGCGCACGACCACCCAATGTTCGGAGCGATGCTGGTGCGATTGCAGGCTCAGCTTACCCGACGGTTTCACGATAATGCGCTTTACCTTAAAGCCCGGCTGGTCGGCGAGGATCTCGAATGACCCCCATGGCCGAAAATCAGTTAGGTTCTGGGTGGCTTGTATGACGTCCTCTGCCTTTAGCATTTGCACAGCTTTGCCAACATCTTGCGTGGCGTCCATACTCGCAACCAGAACCGCGTCTTTTGTGGCGATTGCAACAATGTTTTCAATACCGACGCCAACCAGATGTACATCCGGATTCTCCGAACGCAATAGGCTGTTTTTGCTATTAAGGCTAGTCACAGGACCCGACTGGCCAACGCCATTTTCGTCCCTAACGCCCTCTTTATGGACGGCATTCCAATCACCCAGATCCGACCAATTGCCGCCATAGGGCATGACCGCGACATTATCGGCTTTTTCCATGATCGCATAATCAACCGAGTCAGGCTCAATTTGCCGCCAAGACGCCTCATCAAAGCGCAAAAACTGGCCGTCAATTTCGGCCTTGTCATAGGCCGCACCTACCGGCACCAGCATGTCTTTTGCATGAGTTGAAAAGGCCGCGATCACCGATTTGGCACTAAACAGAAAGATACCGGCATTCCAAAAATACCCGCCTTCATCGAGCATCGCTTGCGCCGCCACACGGTCAGGCTTTTCAACAAAGCGCTTTACCGCCAGCGCATCAGAATTATCATCTGTCGCGCCTGATCCCCCGCTTGCCTCTATGTAGCCATAGCCAGTTTCAGGATGGTTTGGCGCAATTCCGAAACACACCAGCTTGCCAGCCTGTGCCGCTTTGGCTGCTGAGGAAACAGCGTTTAGAAATTCAGCTTTATCACGAATATCATGATCGGTTGGTGCCACTAGCAACAACGCATCGGGATCGTCTTTGGTCACATGCAACGCCGCCGCCAAAATCGGTGGGGCGGTTCCCTTGCCTTGTGGCTCTAGCATGATCAGGGGATTATCAATTCCTATCGCGGCCAATTGCTCGGCACAGGTAAAACGATAGCCCTCTTGCGTCACCACAATCGGGGCGCCAAACCTATTATCATCTGATGTGAACCGCGCCGCAGTCTGCTGGAAGGCAGTCTCTTCACGTATCAAATGTACAAATTGCTTGGGAAAACTTTGACGCGATAGCGGCCATAGGCGCGTGCCCTGACCGCCGGCCAGCAATACCGGAATTATCGACATTAATTTTGGCTCCTAGCTGTCACGGCCATAATATTCGCTGTGCCATTCTACAAAAATTTGTACGCCATCAGCAACCTTTGTATCGGGCGCAAATCCAACCCAATTTGTCAATTGAGTCATATCAGCATTGGTCATTGGAACGTCACCGGGCTGTATCGGCATCATGTTTTTCTCTGCGACCACGCCAAGTGACGCCTCCAGAGCCGCGATGTAATCCATTAGCGGCGTTGGCTGTCCATTGCCTATGTTGAACACTCTGAAAGGCGCGGTTGAGCTCGCAGGATCAGGTGCCGCCGCGTCATAATCCGGATTGGCCGTTGCCGGTTTATCCAACACCCGAATTACGCCCTCAACGATATCATCGATATAGGTAAAATCACGGATCATCTCGCCATGATTATAGACGTCAATAGCCTCGCCTTTGCGCATGGCATTGGCAAATTTAAACAAGGCCATATCAGGGCGGCTCCATGGTCCGTACACGGTGAAGAAGCGCAATCCAGTGGTAGGTAAATTATAAAGATGGCTGAAACAATGCGCCATCAACTCATTCGCCTTTTTGGTCGCGGCATACATGCTAATCGGATGATCAACATTATCATGCTCGCTAAACGGTGCGGCTTCGTTGCCGCCATAGACCGAGGATGAACTGGCGTAGACCAGATGTGCAACCGCATGTTTTTGACAACCATCAAGGATGTTCATAAAGCCCTGAATATTCGCGTCTATATAGGCATGGGGGTTTTCAAGGGAATACCGGACACCAGCCTGCGCGGCGAGATGTATAACCCGGTCGGGATGATGCGCTGCGAACAATGACGCCATGGCGTCACGGTCTTCGATATCGAGCTTTGACCAGATGAAATTAGGATGATCGGCAATCTGGGCCAGCCGGTCTTGCTTTAGGCTAACATCATAATAATCGTTCAGATTATCAACGCCAATAACGCTGTCACCGCGCGCCAGCAAGCGCTTGGCACAATGCATACCGATGAACCCAGCCACCCCTGTTATCAGAACTTTCATACGCTAACCATCTGTCTATATTTGATGAGCAATAAGTCTATCACGCCGCAAGTGGTAATCACACCACAAGGGTCTATCATATAGCCAAAGCTGGCGCAAAGCCCCGATGACATGAGCGGGTTTTCCTATTGTATTTTTCATCACCATGTTACAACCAAAATGCTTTTAACAATTTAATGTCACCTCCGCATGTACAATCTTCGCCATACATTCCAAGCGGCAAATGCTGAATTGGCTCAAAAGCCTTTGCTAGCGCGTGTTTTTTTCGTTTTCTGGCTATTGGGTCCGTTGATCTATTTGATTGAACGTAGCCCTGCTGACATTTGGCTATCATTGATCGGCTTAACCTTTTTAGGACGATCTATCGTGACAAATGACTGGCGCTGGACCAAGCTATTTTGGGTTCAAATGGTTGGGCTTTTTTGGGGAGCGCTTTTTCTTTCTGCACTCTTCAGTCCGCTGCCTGCCGAGGCGGCAAGTGAAGCTGCAATCTGGGTCAGGTTTCCCTTATTCGCGGTAGCTACCTTGCATTGGCTTGGTCGGAACCCGGCGCTGTTACGCATGCTACTGCTCAGCACTGCGATGGGGCTAACCGTGCTTGGCCTCATTTTATTAGCAGAATTGTATGTAAATTTTGCGGTGTGGTCGACACCCGGAACCCAAGGTGGCCGCCTCACATGGCCATATGGTGACCCTGTCCCAGGCAATTATCTCGCAAAGCTTGGCTTGGTCGTTGTAGTCGCGTTGGCAGCGATCGTTTCAGGACAAAACAAAGTGAATTCACGCATAGCATTTGCTGCCTTCATAGCCCTGTTGGCAATGACGATCCTAACTGGTGAACGGATCAATAGCATTTTGGTGCTATCAAGTTTTGGTCTAGCGTTGGTTTGGTTGAATTTGCATCGCATCAAATTTCTCGCTGGTATTTTTGGCCTAACGGCAATTGTGGTCAGCACGGCAATCTCATCTAATGATTTTTTAAGATTGAAATTTACCACCAATTTCATTGACGGATTATTTAATGTAGCCAATAGCGGTTATTATCACCTCTGGAATACTGGGTTAGAAATTTTTAAATTAGCACCCGTGACCGGTATCGGGGCAGGCATGTTTCGAACCCTATGCCAAGAAATACAGTTTCCAAGTGACGTAATTGCGCGGTGTGATAATCACCCCCATCAATATTACATCCAGATCATGAGCGAGAGCGGCATTGTTGGTCTATTTGCGTTTGTTCTAATGGTCGCAAGCCTAATCTATTACATCTGGCGTAATGGGCACGGCACAAATGACAAATTCCGCCAAGTTTGTTTCATAGTGCCCTTAGCCCTATTCTTTCCAGTTCAGGCAACGGCCGATGTGTTTGGGCAATGGATCAATTTAATGATCTGGTATTCGATAGCACTTGCATTGACCTGTAGCAAAGTCACCATTTTAAATGGCTCCGGTTCCAACACTGTAGACCGCCAGCCCTAACTCAGGCGTTCCAAGCCACCAAGCTTGGTTAAATTAGCAATGCCTTTTGGCAATGTAGAAAATAGCCGCGCAAAACGCCGTTTGGGCTCAGTCATTAACCTAAACAGCCATTCCAGCCCAAGCTTTGCAAAAATGTCGGGCACTGTTTTCTCACGTCCCTCTAACATGTTTACTGCTCCGCCAACGCAAAAGCACTTTGCTCCCGTAGACTGGTAAATCAAGTCCGCTATCCATTCCTGCTTGGGCGAACCTACCGCCAGGAAAATCAAATGTGTTGGGCCAAGCGGTGGCAATTCGATGGCATTAACATCATTCAATGTTTTAACCCATGGCAGATCAAATTTGGCAACATCCCGCCCAAGCAACTCTTGCACAATTCGTAAATCGCCATCAAACCCCATTACCACAACCGGGCGGTCGGGCGCTTTGTCTCGTGCAAAAACAAGGGCCTCACGCAACAAATCACGTCCCGGCTTGCGTTCAACCGACAGGCCACGCAACCTGCAGGCCAATGAGCCCATTATTCCATCAACCCAAAACACTGCACGATCGGCCACGAAACCGGGCGACCCCAACAAATCGAGTCCCATAAGATTGAGTGCAACCACCGGCTCCGGGGCTGTCATGAGGCGCTCAATTTGGTCGCTAATTCTGATGGTAAAAGGTTGCTGCATCTTGGTGTACCTTGCGTGTTTCTCGACTAATCGACTGTCTGGATTGTGCGTCACTACCTTGCATATCGGCAAATGCGGACAGGCACCGCGCCGTTGCAAGGTCCGGCGTTAGCAATTCATCAGGAGACACCAATAGCCGCGCCCCAGGTAGCACAGCACCGCCGCTCTTTGGAAGGCATAATACAGGTAAACCAAATGCCGAAGCTTCAAAGGTAAAAAATCCAGCCTGTTCAAGCGATAGTGACAAGGCCATGCGGCTTTGCTGCATCATATCGAAAATCGCCTCTCGGGTCACATCCTGAAAACAGGAAATATTCTCATGCAATTTGTCATTGTTACCAATGTTACCAATTATCGCGATCCGGTGCCCTTGTGTCGCAAGTCGAGTTGCAACATCCAGCGTCAACGCCAAATTTTTGAGTGGGTGCGGGCCAACATAAGTAATGAAATCATAATGGCACTCGGATGGTTGTTTAGGCTGTTCAGCCGCAACAAACGGCGCCACATCAGTCTCGATAAAGCGTGATCTTTGATCATGAAACCCGAGCGCATCCGCAACCGCAAGAGTTGCAGGCACAACCTGTAGGCGCCGAGCTTTGATCAGCAGAATCGATATTTTATAGAGTATTGGGATGAAGATATTACGGGTAAAACGCGTCAATATCCCAGTCGATTGCGACAGGTGCAGATGCAACATATTTACAGCACCGCCACCAGTGATAGGCGCAATTTTCACCCAACGAGGAACAGTTAAGAAAAATAGAAAATTCCACAAAGGCAAATAATTGAGCACGACAATATGCCTTGCTGGCTGAAAATGTAGCCTGATCATCTGGACCAGCAACCAGCTGTAAGCGGATAACGAATTACGCCACCGCGACCGCGCGCTAATCAATGGCGACGATACTTTTCCCGGCGCTAGATCGTTGAGCTCGGTCTCTTCACTAGGGGCGAGCCTGACGCCGTACTTGTTAAGGGCGTAAAGGTTTGCAAGCCGCCCCTCACCGCGATTATCAGAGATGTCACAGGCGACGAAAACCGGCAGGTCTGCACTTGCTTTTGACACGGCATACCCCCCGACACTGGCAACAAATAGGCCTAGTGGTTAGACCCATTTAATTGTTGCTCGATCCACGGATATGTTTTAGCGAGACCATCAGCTAATAGCGCAGTTGGACGCCAACCAATTTTATCAAAAATCAGCCTGTTGTCGGAATTCCGGCCACGCACGCCCTGGGGCCCCGGCACATGGTTTATCGATATGGATTTGCCGGCAATCTTCGCAACAATTTCGACCAATTGATTAATCGTAACCATCTCATCCGACCCAATGTTAAATGGCCCATGCTCGGTTGACCGCATCAGCGTCAGCGTGCCGGTGATACATTCATCCACATGGAGAAACGAGCGCGTTTGCAATCCATCACCCCAGATTTCAATCTGATCGCCATCAGCGGCCGCGGCGACCTTCCGGCAAATCGCGGCTGGAACTTTTTCACGGCCACCATCGAAAGTACCTTCTTCACCAAAGATATTGTGATAACGCGCGACACGAACCCGAAAGCCTTCATTGCGTGCATGCGCCATATACAGCCGCTCACTGAAAAGCTTTTCCCACCCATAGTCCGAATCTGGATTGGCTGGGTAGGCCGAGCTCTCTTCACAATTCGGATTGTCTGGATCGAGTTGATTTTCTTCAGGATAGATGCAAGCCGACGATGAATAGAAAATGTTCTTTGAATTACGCCGCAGGCAAGACCGGAGAACATTCAAATTAATCAGAGCCGAGTTCTGCATGATCGCAGCATCATTCTCACCTGTAAATATATAGCCGGCCCCGCCCATATCAGCTGCAAATTGATAAATCTCATCGAAAGGACGATCGATAGCCTCGTCGCAAACTGCGGGATCACATAAATCACCGCGGATGAAGTCATCTGCCTCTACCGAGGTAAAATCTGGGTATTTTGCGTCAACAGACCTCACCCAAAAGCCCTCAGCCTGGAGACGTCTAACCATATGATGGCCAATAAAGCCGCTCCCACCGAGAACAAGTGCAGTTTTCATAATGGACTTTCCGTAACAAAACACCGACAAACAAGCCGTGTTGTTAATAATCAGCCTGTAGTGTCGATAATAACCTGTGGTAACTACCGTGGTTTCATCTAAAATGTTGACGTACCATATTAAGTTGCGGTCGCCAAGTCCAGTTGCCCTGAAGGAAAAATCCATGCAACGCATATATTTCATCATTGCTGGGGTTTGCTACAAACTCATCCAATGGCTACGCATTTCAAACAAGATCAACTCGACTGATATAGCGGTCTTTGCAAATGATGATCTGGGACTTCGCATCAGCTGTCTTGGCGAGTTTGAGGCGGACATCCTGACATTTCTGCGGCAAAATATTGCGGACAAAATGCATACAAAAACCCTTCTGGACGTTGGCGCCAACATTGGCAACCACACCTATGGGTTGAATGATTATTTCGCAGAATGTCATGTTTTCGAAGCTGACCCGCGCACATATAATTTACTATGCGCCAACATGGCAGACATGAAAAACGTCATCTGCCACCAACTGGCGATATCCAACGCCAACGGCACAGCGTCTTTTTCCAGCGATCGGATTAACACAGGTAGATCACACATAATCCCCCAGCAAGACCAATTTGGCGCCTCAAACGATCACAATGATGGCGACAACGAGGCCTTAACCTTTGAAGTTGAAACAAAGAAACTGGATGATGCGCAACTGGGTGACCGCGAGATAGGCTTGCTAAAAATTGATGTGGAAGGGCATGAACTCCAAGTCCTAGAAGGCGCGGCTTACTTACTTCGCCGCCAAAAGCCCGTCGTGCTGATTGAGTTGCTGGAAACTGATATAATTAACGGCCGTGCCGCGTCTCTCGATTATTTGTTCAATGTGGGCTATGGCAGATTTCAAAGTATTGAGACGCCAACCATGCGCATTGCGGCCCTCAATAATTTTCCTCTATTGCGGTGGATAAATCATATCATCCACGCCTTGGAGGTGATTTTGATTGGCCAGCGCTCTGCGAAGGCGGTAGATGTCGATATCACAAACCTTACCGCAAAAAACTATGATGCGGTGCTTGCCCGTGAATAGATTGGAGTCCGTTCTAATGCAGCGACTTAATATCTGTGATGGTCTACAAGCGCGTGGCGGCCTAGATGGTTAGTGTCATTTCTGAATTCCTGCGCCGGATGCATGTTGACGCGACGCTAAAGCTGGCATCACCGAGTTTTCTTAGCATCCCCCTGACGCTACTCGCCGTTCCCCTTTGCCTGTCTGCCATTGGGTTGGCTGATTACGGCACTTTGTTGCTGTTAATTTTGATCGTCAATCAAAGCCACATCCTGTTGCTTGGTGCCGAAAAAAACCTGATCCGCCAGATTATTTCCTCACGCAACGCCGCATCTCAACCCGAGTCTCACATCGGGGGTGCCGCCAGCTTTGTTGCTCTGATCTATGGTTGTCTTGTTGCGATCATCGCCGCAGGGCTAATGCACATCACTAATCTTGATGCCCATGTCACTATCGAACCGGCAATCCTTTATTGCTTCCTCGCCGGTATACCGCTGCATTTTTTATGGTCGGTCCAACGGTCCATTTTACAAGCAAATGAGCATTTGACCGGCCTTGGTATTATGACGTTCCTTTACATGGCAACCGTTCAATATATGCCGCTTGCCATTATTCTGTTAGCACCCGAGCAAAGTAGTCTTATGAGCTTTTTGGTCACTGCTATTGGTGCCCGGGCATTGGTTTCGATTTGGCTGCTAGCCAGAGGTGAGACGTCCATCTCGTTTTTACGACCCAATGCTTTTTATAGCGGGGCGCACATCAAATTGGTGTTTGGCTTGATTGGCTATGGGAAATGGATGGGGATCAACCAATCAATTCAAATACTGTTTGATGGTGCGGATCGATATTTAATTGGTTTGCTTGGTTCTCCCGCCGCGGTTGCCCTTTATTCGGTCCCGCTTCAGGTGTCCCAAAAAATTGCTGTTCTTCCCGTTGCCATGGCGCAAATCATTTTCAATCGCTCAATCAACGCCCAAACATCCCAATCGAATTGGTATCTTTTCGTGCTCGTCGCGGCAATGCCCATCGGCGCGGCACTGTTCTTTTGTGTTACCGACCCATTTTTTAAACTCTGGCTTGGATCGCATTTTTCGCCAATTATCACCAGTCTATCGATAATGACTTTTGTTGCTATCATATTTACCAGCGTAAATTTCATCACTGGATCAATTCTTGAAGGCGCCGGACGCGCTAGAGAATTGTCAATGATAGATGGAATGTCATTTTTCCCCCTAATCGGTCTCATGGCAATTCTGACTTATTTATACGGACCAATGGGCACCGCGGCCGCGGTCATCTGCAAAGAAATTTTGTTCTCCGCCATGCGCCTATATTTGTTAAAGCCGCCTGCTACCCTGTGGCGAAATGCGTGCCTCGCCGTAACCGTCATTCTTGCCGATGGATATTTCACCTTGATGACAATCGAAGGCTCATTAGCTTCTGTGCTGTCTGTTCAAGTTGTTATAATTTGTTTCTGGACGCTATTCATTATAAAAAGCCCAATGCGGTCTAAGCCGTGATGGTTCACTTAATTTATCTCCCTGATATGGCGCTAAGCAATATTCTCAACCAACTTGCGGATTAACAGTTACCTGTATGACTTCCTATTTTTCAATTATTCGACAGACGAACAAATCGCTTTGGGGCTTGGCTTTTCTTTGGTCCCTCTTGTGGTTTTCGTTAAACGCCGAATCTCGAAACATTGATGGTTCACTTGTGTCATTGATCCACGCAACTCGGTTTTACCTGCCCTATATTGCCGCATTTATAGCTATTGGCTGGATGGTAATTAATCGATTGTTCACAAAGCCCGCCCTCTGGCAAATCGGGTTGATCGGCTATGCGATAATTGTGATCCTAAGTAGCGTGGTCAACGAGGTGCCGCTTGGTTACATCCATTTCCATGCCTCGATTATCTGCGCCGTTATTATAACACTCCTCGGTAACGCATTGACCAAAAAACATGAAGACATAGATCCATTCGATCCAGCCATAACATTAGCGGTAACAGGCATCGCAATTCTTGCCATGGTTTTAGGTGTGTTCGTCCTGCGCGACATCGTTCAAGGTGTCATTTTTGAAACCATCAAGGGTTATCAAATTCAACCAACCAATCCCCATCAGTTTGGCATGGAAACACCGCGCCCGACCGGCAACGCACGATCAGCTATTATTTTGTTAATTGCCGCATTGGCGATCCATCAGATGAGAATTGTTCGTTCGCGCATTATCATACATATAGCCGCAATTTGCTTGGCACTTTTGCTGTTTTATCAGGCGCGCGGTTCGATCATGGCATTTTTGGTGTTATGCGGTTTTGCGTTTATCGCGATCGACAAAGAAAATATGCCATCTCTATCGGCGATGGTACGCTTTACGTTGATATCATTAGCATATTGGCTCGCCCTGCTAGCTGGCATGTATATCGCAGTGCTGATCACAACGGCCGGTGATCCCAGCCCTAATTCTTTCGCAGTGTTTCGTGATTTCACACCTGACAAAATTGGAAGTGGCCGGTTAGAACATTGGCAGACTGCCATTACGGCCGTTACGCAGTCCCCTCTTATCGGGCTTGGTAGCCAGGCGGACCGCATTCACGTTGGCCAGAATGTGAGTAGCATTATCTTTTACACGATTATATGTGGAGGAATGCTCGGCAGTTTATTCGCAGGATTGGTGATTTATCGTCCCGTGATTAAAATCAGCAAAATTGTCTTAATGCCCAGCCAGAGGAACATTTTATGGTCACAACGTCTGATGCCTTTTGCCGCGTCTTTGTTTCTATTTCTATCGGTCCGAGGCCTGTTCGAGAACAGCTATGCTTTGTTTAATATAGATTTTTTGCTAGCCGTCCCGGTGATCTGGATTTTGAACCAGCAAACGTCCCGTTAGGTGATGAAGGCTTACATAATAGCAGGGCAAAGCCACCATACAGGCGATGTTCATTGCAATATTTGTCGGCATCAACAATGCCAGCCAAGTTGGAATTTGAATGAAAACACCAACCAATATTACTGTGGATAGACTATTTTGAGCCTTGGCGTGCAGGCCAGCGCAATGCCGCCGCACAATGTTATGAACATGCGAATGAAGATGTCGATTATCCGGCTCTCCAACCCTAACGCCCGGCGTATGGATGCGGCGTACGATGGTCCAAGCAAGCTCCATCGCAGGATAGCTTATTACCACCAATACACGGCAAACCGTGGAGATGTCTTGTGCACCAATGATTAAGAACGTCGCCAAGGTGAACACGCTAAAGCCTATCAAATAGGCGCCAGCGTCACCTAAAAAGATCAAACCCCATGGGAAATTAACCAACAAAAAGCCGAACAAGACCAGAGCGACTATGAGCATGGTTGAAGCGATTGAAACACCATCATAGCCGCGGATCAGTCCACTCGATTGCCCAATCCACAACAGCGACAGTAATGCTAACAACCCCCAGATGCTAGCAAGGCCATTTAGCCCATCAATTAGGTTGGTTCCGTGAATGAGAACAATGCCGATTAAGCACAATGTTACGAACACGACTGGCACTGTTAAGTCAGAACTTATCCGCGCCGCTGTTAACTCGCCCGAGACAGCTAATCCGGCAGATAAAACACCGACCAAAACAATTGATGCAACGAGACGCTTTGCGGCGCTGACACCGCCCAACAAATCCTCAGCAACCCCTACAGCGACCAGCAGGGGCATCATCCACAGATACAGCTTTACGTAGATATCAAACGGGCCTGCATGCCATAGATATATGGCACTAGCGACAA
>CBFHOS010000034.1:0-17823 GCA_965657645.1 Puniceispirillaceae bacterium (SeqCode)
CCCAACTGAGCTTTAAAATGAGGAGCCTGACAATGCGCAAGAGCACATTGAACATGATCATTTTGACGAACAGCATCAACACCGTCGTCCGCAACACTGTGGCAGTGGTGAATTGGGTTAATGTCCTATGGCTACTAAAACCAACCAATCAGAACGGCAAACAACGCGTCATGCCAGTGCATCCAATGACGCCGCGCCAAGACTTGATTAGTGATTTTTAGATAAGCCGGGCTCGCGCCCACTTCCAACACTTTAATCAACTTCAGCCGGTCCACTAGCAAGACCATGCTTTGGCATGTCTGCGCTCATGGCCCCTCGACTGCCTGCGCGCCCACATAAAAGAACCGGAACAAGAACCAGAAAGAGCAAGTTTAACCATCAAGCCTAACCATCAAGTCTAACCCAGCATAGGAGGCTGTTATGACGACCACAGAGAGTAACACGAACGCCCATTCAGCAAGGATGAAGCCACCCGACCGGCATCTGAACTGGAATGAAAAAATCCAGAACACCGGCATTATTAGCCGCGTTGCAAGAACCGGATCGTTCTTCCGTTTTGTGCTGATGATTATCACATTCTGGGCCCTTTGTGTGGGCATTGCCGCGGCGCTTATCATCTTGAACAGCAGTGTGGCGGCGCAAGATTTAACCCAGCCCAAAACAATCTCGGTTATGCCAAGCACGCCTGTCTTTGATGATAGTTTGCAGGATAATATCACCCGCGAGACCGGCACATTTACACTCGATAATTTCTGGCGTTTACACGGGACGACACGATAGATGACAGGCTTTAGTCACCCAAGTGGCGACGGCCACCACCATGGGCACATTGGTGGGTGCATCTTGCTTAAATGCCGGAGAATTTCTAAGCTGAAATTCTTCAGTTTTGGGCGGTTTATCCATGTCAGACGATCAGCACAGCGGCAAGTCAGAACCAGCCACACCGCAACAAATGCCATATGGCGGCGCGCAGGCATATGCGCCGCCATGGCAAAAACTTGGCCATCAACTCACCATGGGTTTGCGGGGTCGGGCTGAGGCCAACTGGCTTCCGTTTGACGATTTATTCGGCAATGCCGGCCTTCGCGCACACCAATTGGCGCTAAAAGCCAGCCTCTCACAATCACATCATAAAGACATTTTCAACGCCGCACCACTTGGCCAAACCCGGCCTAATTCCAGTGGCGAAGATCGGAATGAAGCGGCGGGTGAAGAAGTCTATGATATGGTCCGCGCGCATCTTGACCAATATCACGACCGGCATCATGCCCCGCTTCCCCCGCGTGATGCCGCCTTGCACCCATTGGATGCGGCGGCGCGTTTAATCCCAGAAGATTTATTATTGCTCGCCCCACAGCCCGACATTGATGGTGATCCGGACAGGGATGACGAAGCCCAAAAATGGCATTTGGTAACCGGCGCCCTCGCCTTTCCGGCGCATTGGGTGCTCGCACAAAAGATGGGCAAACCGCTTGCCGCAATCCATGAACCCGTGCCGCATTATGCCGAGCGATTGGAAACCGCGATGGATCGGTTTTTCAATAAAATGCAAATCGGCCCAATTTCCAGCCGGATGAATTGGTCTATGCAGGCCGGTGAGGATTATTACGCCCCCCACCGCGCGGCGCGAAACGCGCTTGAACTAGGCGAAGTGGAAAGCCGTCTATTCCTAAGGGTTGAAAACCAGACATTGCGCAAATTACCGAAATCCGGCCAGATTCTATTCACCATACGCACCCATATGGTGCCAATTGCGGCATGGCGAGACCAGCCCGACGCCATTGCTGGCCTGGTCAAAATGATGGCGGACATGTCACCACTAACCGCGCACTATAAAGGGATACATCTATATAGGGACGCCCTAACCGCGTGGCTGGCCGAAATCACCCGGTAATAATCACCCCGTGATAACGCCCTAGAGCGCCAAGGCCAGCACCAGATTTTCGCGCGTCAGATTAGGTCCGCTAATACTGCCAGTAATGACACCACTTACCCGGGCCGCCAGATGGTCGCTATCGCGAGGGATCCATGCGTTGCCGAGCGGCGTTTTTGGAGCGTTGGTGTAATCGGGTCACAAAACTGAAAATGCTTTTCATAGGTCGACAGATTTTGATCACTCATATTGATCGAAATGCGGCTTTCAAACTCGGATTTGTGAGGTGACCAGATATAGGAAGCAAAATGGTCAGCATCGAGCAACTCAAGCAAACGGTGACCAATCAATTCGCGAAGATCGGCCTCGGTGTGAGTAGCAGTCAAATCATTCATCAAAGAGAAGAATGACTTTTTATGTTGCGATGTGAATTCCATTTCCTTTTCCAAAAATTAGACAGCTGGCGCCCGGCAACACTGACAATTCACGGAAATACTAACAACGTAGCTGATCTTAAAAACATAACACGAGCAAGAAAGTTTACAAAATTTCAAATATTTTTGGTGACAGATGAACCTAAACATCGCGCGGAATACGACTTAGGCACTTTTTATAAAGTCGCGCTCTAATCAAAGTAACGTGGAGAAAATGGAGAATGACTAAAGTGTCCACACCCCGCGAGAAATTTGGGTGGACATGCTGATAAATCATTTAAAAAATTGGTGGAGCCAGACGGGATCGAACCGACGACCTCCTGCTTGCAAAGCAGGCGCTCTCCCAGCTGAGCTATGGCCCCATATTTCCGCTTAACAAACGGAGGGATAGTGACGGAAACCGCCGCTACGGCCCGTGTTATCTGTTATTGTGCGCCGCTGGTCAACCCCTTTTTTAGCTCTATCTAAAGATTGCTTAAAACCGCGCACCTATGCAAAAGGCCGGAGCGGTATCACCACTCCGGCCCTAAACATTCTGATCGCAAAAAATGCGTTAGGCAGCCGGTGCTTCGCCAACCGCGTCAATGACCGCCTGATAGGTGATCTTGCCACCTTTCACGTTGAGGCCATTGGCCAAATGCGCGTCCATATCCAACGCCTTTTCACCATGATCAGCCAGCGCCAACACATGCGGCAACGTCGCATTGTTCAATGCCTCAGACGAGGTCAATGGCACTGAACCGGGCATGTTTGCCACGCAATAATGCACAACATTATTCACCACATAGGTCGGATCATCATGGGTTGTGGCCTTTGATGTTTCAAAACAACCGCCCTGATCGATGGCAACATCAACAAGAACCGCGCCCGGCTTCATTTCTGTGAGGAACGCCTTAGAAATAAGCTTTGGTGCGCTAGCGCCCGGGATCAATACCGCGCCAATAACCATATCGGCGGTGCGGCACACTTCCTCTAGGATCGCCTTGCTTGAATAGCGTGTGGTAATGCTATTGCCAAAAATGTCTGACAATTCGCGAAGACGCGGCACTGAACGGTCCAGAACAGTCACGCGTGCACCAAGGCCAACCGCCATCTTTGCCGCGTTAATGCCAACAACTCCGCCGCCAATAACAACAACTTCAGCCGGAGCCGTGCCAGGAACGCCAGAGATTAACAGACCACGACCACCAGCGCTTGCCTTCAGGTTAGAGGCGCCCTCGATAACGGCAAGACGACCAGCAACTTCACTCATCGGTGCCAATAGCGGCAGACCGCCTTCGTCATCGGTGATTGTCTCATAGGCAATTGCTGTACAACCGCTAGCCATCAGACCCGCTGTCTGGGCTGGATCAGCGGCCAAATGCAAATAGGTAAACAGAATTTGATTGGCAGATAGCTGGGCCCACTCGACCGGCTGTGGCTCTTTAACCTTAACAATCATTTCGGCCTTTTGGAAAACCTCTGCCGCAGATCCGGCAATCTCGGCACCAGCCGCACGATACACAGAATCGCCCGCCCCAATACCAGCACCAGCACCGGTTTCAACCAACACCTTGTGGCCGCGACCAACCAGCTCAGCAACCGAATTCGGCACCAAACCAACGCGGGACTCACGAACTTTTATTTCCTTTGGAACACCAATAAGCATGATTCAATCCTCTTCACTTGTCCAGCCTAGCCATTCATCACAGCCAAGCTGACCTAACTTTATCCAAGATGTACTTTATTCAAGGTAGGTAGGCATGATATGCCAAGATTGATGCTATTTCCTTGCTTTGTGTGTGCAGTATCAATAAAATTTGAAACTATCTGCGATAAATTATATATTTATTCGAATTTAATTCGTATTTTGAAAATCATCATCGAATTTATTCGCGCTTTTTGGCATGTGAGGGGGCATAAATGGACAAAATTGACCGCACGATTCTCGGCGCGCTACAGGCCAATGCACGCATTTCCAATGTGGAGTTGGCGCAAACCGCCGGTCTGTCGGCATCGGCCTGCCTGCGCCGGGTGTCACAATTGGAAAAGGCCGGGATCATTGACGGCTATCATGCGACCTTAAATTCGTCGAAAATGGGTCATGATGTCTTGGTGTTGATGCAGATCACCCTGCGCGGTCAATCAGCCGAAATGATGGCCGATTTCGAGGCCGCCGCCGCCAATATACCGCAAGTTCTGGCCTGTTTTCTCATTGCTGGTGAGAGTGATTATATCCTGCGCGTGGCGGCGCGTGATGTGGCCGACTTTGGCCGCGTACACTCAGAATACCTATCGGCCCTGCCGCATGTATTGCGCATGGAGAGCAGTTTTATCCTGCGCGAGGTATTTAACCGGAGCCTATCACCTGTCCAGAATTAGGCCAGAATTAAGGCTCCAATCCAGTGTTAAGGATAGGGTCCAGAATTAAAATCCATTTGGGCGATCAGGCCCGCAAGGCGGCACCCATGGCGCGGATGTCATCAATCTTTGCATCCAGAGCCTGCCAATCATCATCATCCGCGATCCTGTCCCAGATTGCCTCGACCTCATCAATCGTCATTGATACCGCGGCCTCACGGTCAAAGAACGGGTCCGACCGTTTGGTGCTAATACCACCGAGAATACCGGTTAATTCATCCCAAATCGGACCGGAATAATTACCCCGCCTAGCCACCCCGCCGTGCAAATCATGAAAGATCTGGTCAAAGCCATAGCCGCTTGTCCGTGCCGCCGTAAACAGCGCACGGCATAGGCTAGCGGCATCCGCCGGATCATCTGGCATGGCAACACCAAGGCGCATGGCGATACTTGCCGCGAGGCTGGCTTCCATTTGCTGGAAAAACGCTTTTAACACAGTCTCTAATGCCTCTTTATCACAGAACCGGATAAAGCAATCGGCCAGTCGGCACACGGCCCACAGGGCGGCGTCGGCTTGGCGACCATAGGCATAGCGACCATCCCGGTCAAAATAGGCGGCGGTGAGATTAGGATCAAACACCGGCAAGAACCGCCACGGCCCATAATCAAAACTCTCGCCAGTAATGTTGAAATTGTCGGTATTCAAAACCCCATGCACAAAACCCGCCGCCAGCCATTGGCCAGCCGTTTGGGCAATCGCCGCACTAGCCGCCGATAGCAATGCAGGGGCTAGAACCGCGATATCAGCATCAACACTCACCGCCAGCTCGTGCGCGTAATAGTGTTTTGCCACATGACGGATCAACACCTCTAGCGCCGCGCCATCATCCAAATAATTCAACCGCTGGAAACTACCGATGCGAATATGGCTATGCGATAACCGCACCATCACCGCAGAGCGCGTTGGCGAGGGTTCGTCATTGCGTTGCAGTGATTCTCCCGTTTCGATTACCGAAAATGTCTTTGATGTTGAAACGCCCAGCGCCTCTAGCATTTCGGTGGCGAGAATTTCGCGGACAGCGCCTTTTAGTGTCAACCGCCCATCCGCAGTGCGCGAGAACGGCGTTTGGCCCGACCCCTTTGTTCCCAAATCGAGCAAAAGCCCATCTTCGGCGCGCATCTGGGCAAAGAGAAAGCCGCGCCCATCCCCTAGATCAGGATTGTAATGGCCGAATTGATGCCCGTGATAACAAAGGGCCAGCGGCTCTGGGAAATTATCCGGCAACGGATTGAATTTACCAAAATGATTGACCCAATCCTCGTCACTCAGCCCCTCTAAACCAACGCTAGCCGCCGCGCTTTGATTGCGGTAGCGCAGAATATGTTTGGGAAATGCCGCCGCCGACACTGGCCGATAGAATTGCGTGCCTAGCTTGTCATGCACCATCTCTGGATTATAGCTCTGTGACATCCCATCACTCCTAATTCAAATACGACATCACAATGGCGTCAGTGGGCTAGACAATAGCGTTGTCTGAGGCGAAACAGGATTTAGTATAACAGCTTAATGCACCGCCCTATGACAAAAATACCGTTGTTTGCATGTCATTGATAATTAGGGGGCGCATTACTGATCATCCATCACGCGCTTGAATGAGGTGCACTATGCTTGATTTGACAAATGTATTGGCCCCGATCGAAACTGCCAACGGCCTGCCGAACGAATGCTATATTGATGACGCCGTCTATCAACAGGAACAAAACACCCTGTTCCGCAATAATTGGGCGGCGATTGGCTTTGGCAAGGACATCCCCAAACCCGGGATGGTAAAGCCGGTTACGTTTCTGGGCATTCCGATGATTATGGTCCGCAACAAGGAAGGCAAAATCAACGTCTTTCAAAATGTCTGTCGCCATCGCGGCATGATCCTGATTGACGAACCACAGCAATTACGCGGCCCCATTACTTGTCCCTATCATGCATGGTCCTACGATCTTGATGGCACCTTGCGGAAAACGCCGCATGTTGGCGGCCCTGACATTGATGTTCTGGACTCTGTCCAGCATTGCGATTACCCGCTGAATAAAGTGCGCTCGCATTTTTGGAATGATATTGTCTTTGTGAATGTTGGCGGTGATGCACCTGCCTTTGAAACCGCGGCGGCGGCATTGTTGGCGCGCTGGGCCGAATTTGACCAGCCGATTTATCACGGCGGTGCGGATTCATCGCTGCATATAGATCTGGCATGCAATTGGAAACTTGCGGTGGAGAATTACTGCGAGGCCTATCACCTGCCATTCATCCACCCTGATCTCAACAGCTATTCGCGGCTGGAGGATCATTATAATATTCTCGACCCATCTGGCTTTGCCGGTCAGGGATCAACCGTATACAAGCCCGCGATCAGCGCCGATGGGCAACGCTTCCCAACTTTCAAAAACCTATCCCAAATGTGGGATACTGGTTCAGAATATATCGCCCTATTCCCGAATGTTTTGCTGGGCGTGCATAATGATCATTACTTCAACATCATCTTAACCCCCGATGGGGTTGGCCGGACCAGCGAGCAGATCGAGCTATATTATGCCGATGAAAGCGCTCTTGGTGACGATTATGCCGCAATGCGGGCAACCAACGCGGCCATGTGGCGTACAGTATTTGCCGAGGATATTCAGGTGGTTGAGGGTATGCAACGCGGCCGACATGCGACTGCCTATGATGGCGGTAAATTCTCGGCGGTTATGGATGAACCGACATATCATTTTCACAAATGGGTCGCCGCCGCATTATCGGCCTAAGGCCACTACTGTTTGCTAGCTTTCGTAGATGCGGTCAAGCTCGCCGCTAACGACATATTCGATGATGAAATCACCTAACCGGACGATTTCCTTGGCAAAACGGGTATTTTCAACCGCGCTCATCCCGCCGAAATTGCTGGCTTGATTACGCGCCACAGACAAATCAGAAATTGGCGGCGCTACGATCACATTGACATCCGACAGCGCTTCAGTAAGCGGGGCAAAATTACGCTGTGACGGTGAGGTCCGGTTTGGCACCACCACGACATGCGGATTAACAACCCCGTAATCCTCTTTGCGTTGGTCAATTTCTTTAATGAAATCAATGGTTGGGCGCAAATCTGTCCATGACATTGAGGTCGGCACCAACAACGTGTTGCAGAGCAATGCCATCTGCCAGATATTACCAAGCTTGCCAGCGCCAGTATCGACCACAGTCAAGCTGTCATCCTCGCCTAGCAAACGGCGCAGAACACCATCGAGGGTCGTCATATTGACCCCATCATAGCGATCACCAACCGGCAGGAACCTAATCTCGCCGTCGCGGCTACGCGGTTCCATCATTTCATATGAGCTGCCTTGGGGGTCGGTATCCAGCAAAACGATAGAGCGCTTGGCAAAGCGTTGACGCAGATAATCCGTCAGATACACAGCCAATGTACTTTTGCCGACACCACCTTTGATGTTGCCCACAAAAATTGCTTTTCCACTCTGCGTTGCCATTGCTACCCACTTTGCAATTAATTCGCGTCGTTAACTATCCAAAATAAACGCCAGTATAACGAAGACTAGGACATTCGAGTGTTACCGTGATTAATTGGATAATGCAAAAGAAACCTACTTTTTTGCAATCAAAACGATTACTTAGGGCACGAAACACCAAAAATTGATTAACTTTGGTCGATATCCTTGCCAGGATCCCACTTTATTTACCATCAAAAACTATCATTATCGCTCAGAAATGAGAGTGGTATTGGCGTTGCGGTTAATTAGTTGAATTTTATCTAATATAAGGGTAACCCTTTCAACATGAACGCGATTGCCCAAAAAACCGCCGACCGCATAGCCCGCATTGGCCTTGAAGTTATTCATCTTGTTGCCTTTATCGGTTATGCCACACGGCTCCTGATGATGTCCCTCACCCTGTTGGTTCGCGGCCATGCAATGGGTCAACCGGTGCGCATGCGCCATATCGTTTCAGAGATCATCACAGCCGGCATCCAGGCCCTACCGGTGGTCATTCTCATGGCCTCTACCATTGGCGTGATGCTGTCCATCCAGGGCATTCATTCCTTGCGCATTTTTGGCGCC
This sequence comes from Puniceispirillaceae bacterium (SeqCode), assembly GCA_965657645.1. Classification (GTDB taxonomy): domain Bacteria; phylum Pseudomonadota; class Alphaproteobacteria; order Puniceispirillales; family Puniceispirillaceae; genus CBFHOS01. The sequence continues at coordinate 8,758 of CBFHOS010000034.1, forward strand.
GAGACACAGGTAACATTCGGCCTCGCCCTATCCATCCCGCGCGAATTTGCGCCGCTCATTACCGGTATCATTGTTGCCGGTAGGTCGGGGTCACAATTGACCAGTCGGGTTGGCTCTATGCGGTTAAATGGCGAGATTGACGCCTTGACCGTGATGGGTATTTCCCCGATCCGGTTTGTTGTGGCACCCGCCATCATCGGCCTGATTATATCATTGCCATTGCTTGTTGCGGTGGCGAATGTGGCCGCCTTTGGCGCCGCACAGCTCTATATCGAGGCAACATTGGGGATCGCTTCTGAGGCTTATTGGGCCGATATTTTATCCGTTGTAACGATCGCTGATCTCATCCATTGCTTTGGCAAATCATTGCTTTTCGCGGTGCTCATCTCGCTTACCGGCATTGTGATGGGGATGGGTGTGTCTGGCGGCGCTGAGGTGCTTGGCAAGGCGACGACCTCGTCTGTTGTTAGTTGTATCGGCGCGATTATCGCCGCTGACACTATCTTTGCTTTGGTGCTTTAGGAGGCGATTATGACAACCACTCCTGCCAATCCAACCGCGCCGATTGTCGTAACTGATCTACAGGGCGGCTATAATGGTCAGGCTGTTATTCACGGCTGTAATATGGAAATTGCCGCTGGCGAGATTGTTGTCATCATGGGCGGATCTGGCTCTGGCAAATCCACCTTTTTGCGTCATCTCATCGGCCTTAAAGAACCGATGACCGGCGATGTCCAACTCTTTGGCCAATCGCTCTATGGGGTTAATGAGACAAAGCGCCTACAATTGCTAAAGGGCATTGGCGTGGCCTTTCAATCGGGGGCATTGCTAAGCTCGCTAACAGTTGGCCAGAATGTTGCTTTGCCGATGATCGAGCATACAGATCTGGACGCAGAAATGATTGATATTATCGTCCGGATGAAGCTCGATTTTGTGAATTTGCTGGGCAAGGAAGATTTGCTGCCATCGGAATTGTCCGGCGGTATGTTAAAGCGCGCCGCCGTTGCGCGGGCCATTGCCCTTGATCCGCGCCTTACGTTTATGGACGAGCCATCTGCTGGCCTCGATCCGGTTGTTGCCGCGGCGCTGGACGAATTGATCATTAAATTACGCGACAGCCTCGGAATGAGCGTGGTCGTTGTTACCCATGAATTAGAGAGCGCGTTCAAGATCGCCGACCGGATTGTGGTTCTTGATCGCGGCTACATTATTTTTTCCGGCACGGTTGATGACATTAAGAATAGCGACAATCAACGGATTCAAAATTTGATTAACCGTGTGGCGGAAGAAGACGATTTCGACCCAGAAGCCCACCTCAAACGGCTGTTTGGCGAAAACTAAGCAAAGGAGACTAACATGCGCTGGAAACAAGCTGATTTCCTTGCCGGATCATTTGTCATCGCGGGCATGGCGTTAATCATCGCCATATTTGTGATTGTCCGTGGTTCGGTTGGTGCGCCTGATCGTTATCACGCTCATTTTGACAATGTGGCCGGACTGCGCGCTGGTGCAACTGTGGTCTATGAAGGCTATATCATTGGCGCGGTTGAGGATGTTGAGCCGATTGCCAGTGATGAGGGGATGAAATTCCGGATTGATCTGGCGGTTGAGAAAGGCTGGAAGATCCCTGAAGATTCAGTTGCTGAAATTTCCGCTGTGTCTTTGTTGTCTGCTAATGCCATCCAGATTACCGCTGGCATCGGCAACCCGCTTCCGGTGGATTCTGAAATACGCTCGATGAAATCGGCTAACATCATGGCTGATATTAGCAAGACCGCTGATGAGCTATCCGCCATTGCCCAATCGCATCTGGCCCCATTGCTTAGCACTCTGCGCGATGTTCTTGATACCGAAGGCCGCGGCGCCTTGGCCTCTGTTGGCACGCTATCCAACGAATTGGCAACACGGACGCCGGCGATCATGTCGAACATTGAAAATGTGACCGAGAATGTTGCTGGTCTGGTGGTCAAAACCGAAGCCGCCGCGACCAAGGCCTTTACCGTGGCCTCAACCCAGAACATCAACCGTGTTGGCTCGATCCTGTCCAGAGTGGACGCATCGGCGGCCCAGCTTGAATCTGCGCTGGCGTCTGTTGGCCGTTCGACCGGGCAAGTCGAAACCATTGTTGGCCCTGAAAATGTAACCAGATTAAGCAACATCCTAGCCAATCTGGAGCAGTTACAGGGTGATCTGGATCAGATTGCGAAAACCACGATTACCACCTCGCGAAATATCGAACAGGTAAGTGAATTCAGTGAAGACCGGCTAGAAGGATTCTTGCTTCGCATGGAGAGCGCGGCGCTCAATATTGAAGAAATGACTGCCCGCCTTCGTGATGACCCAAGCATCCTCATCCTTGGCACCGAATAGGAGAGATCAATGAGAAAATTTCCGCTAACCCTGTTAAATCTATGCCTTGTTGCGGCGCTGTTTGCCGTTGGTGCCTGTTCATCCAAACCAAAGCGAGATGCCGATAGCCATTATGATATCAGCATTGCAACGCCAGCCATCAGCTATGGCAGTGATGCTACAATCATGTTGCGCCGCGTCGATATTCGGGGTCTGCAATCGGGCCGGACTCTGATCCAAATCGTCGCCACTGATCCAATAAAATTTGAGGAATTACGCGGCCATTTCTGGCATGTTTCAACGCCTACATTGATCGAGCGGGCCGTTACCGATGCCCTTAATGCAAGCAGCCAAGATGCCGTTTTTGGTGACAGCAACAGCATGCAGGATGCCGATTACACCTATAGCGTCGACATTCGCCAATTTGCCTATGAGCCAGCCGGCAGTGCCAAGGTTGCGTTCAATGCCGTGGTGCGGAACAAAGCGGGCAAGATCGTTCTGGCAGGTGAATATCAAGCCACATCGCCGCTTGGCGCCAATGATGTACCATCGGCGGTAAAAGCCCTTAGCACCGCCTTTAGCAATGCTCTTAGCGGCCTATCAGCAGATCTGGCCAATATCATTTAAGGGGTTATTAGTTCCGCGTTAAATCAGCCGCAAGGGCCTCGACATCAAAGATCCGGCCATCTGGCTGGTCGTCTGGTGCACGGCCCTCGCCGCACCAATCATCCTCGAATGTGGCGGGCCAAACGGTGCCAAAATCCTGGGTGATATCGTCTGCCTCTGGGGTCGGCGCATGCCGCCTGCACCGTCCTTCGCGTGACCGCGTGGTTGTGCCCTGCTGGGTTACATCCCAAAAGACGCAATCTTTGCAATAGACCCGCGCCATTTAACTGGCCTCTTCATGAAACGCAGAATGCCCGGGCGACAAAGCCGCATGAAGATCAACCGCAACATCGCTACTAAACCCACGATCCCTGATAATCTTGCGAAACGCCTTGCCAAGCTCGGTTGGCGTTTGTAACAGCCGGTCCTCGTGCTTTATGTGCCCACTTAGACGCAAGGCAAATGCGCGGCGGTAGAAACAAGACGCAAATATGTCGGCATCCACAAGATAGGCAGCAAGAGGATCAGACCCCAAAATTTCGGTGCGAATGGCATCATTGGGAAAGCTGGTGGCCAGCAATAGATCAGTCACACGTTCCGCAATGCGCACATCACCACCAAAGCGGGTAAGCCATGCGCGGGCGATATCGGCTGAACGCATTTCCGGCGCATATAGCTTTGACGAGCGGATAGAGGCCTGATGGTCGAGATCATGCACCAAGCCTGCAATGATCAACAGATCGGTATCATGCTGTGAAAGCCCATCAGCATAAGCCAGAACCCCGCACGCCATGATCACATGAAAGATATGACCGGAATGGTGATATTGCGCGCGATGCCGGTTCCGCGCCGCTATTTTGGCAAGACCAGTAACAGCCCGATAGGAAATGCCAGAACGCCGTAATTTACCCGGCGCCGACAAACCAGCCCAACGGCACGCCGCCAGCAAAGCGTCAGCGTCATAAGTCGGTCTAAACGGAACAGCCTCAAGAATATTCAACCCACGCGGCCATTGCGCCACCAGCAAGGCTGGAGATTGGGGCAGGTCAGGATATCTCACTTTGGCCTCTCCATAAACTATGCCTCCGCCTAAACCTTCGCAAAGCGTAATGTGGCGCGGTTTCCATTCTCCAACGGCTCGAATTCGACGGCGGTGGCTACGGCGTGAATGAGGTTCAAGCCGTGACCGCCCTCATGCGCCTCACGGTGATCGCCAGACCATTTTGTAGGATCAGACGGTTTCGCGTCATCCTCTATCGTCACAAGAATTTCATCCCCGCTGGGTTCAAGCAACACCCAAAATGACCCACTCGATCGATCAACGTCTCCATCACCAAACGCATACCGAATGATGTTCTGCAAGACTTCACCGACAGCAATATTTACATCGAGTTCCTTTGCCGCACAGCCCATTTGCGCTAGGCCATCACGCAATATAGTGCGGCAATCAGCAAGGCTGTCAGGCAAAGCGGCGAACTGGATCTTTCTGCCAACAATGGTGCTTGCTTGGATGAGAGGTCCATTGGCAATGATCAGCAAAGTAGCATCATCATGTGTCTGCAACCGGCCCTTTTCAAACAGATTAATAACCCCGCGCATTTTCTCAGCCGCGCTATTGCCGGGGAGTTGCCGGGACAGGCTAGTCAGACCGGACAGGCCAAGCTCACGGCCCTTTACCTTTGCCTCGGTTATGCCATCGGTGGTCACATACAAATAACCAGCGCCAAGATTGAATTGGATCGGCACAATTTCCTCTGGCTTAAACGGCATGAGGCCGAGTGGCATTACTTGGGCATCAAAAACCGTTGGCGCGGCGCCGTCACCATGCACCAGCAAAATCGGGCCATGACCACAATTCACCATGGAAACATCGCCAGTTCTACAATCAAGCCAGCCCATCGCAAAGGTCACAAACCGGTCGGAATTTACCTCAATAAATTCTTCATTGATCGCGATCGCCAACTGATCAGCGGGCATGTTTTGGCGCACAAGACGCCGGAACAGGGCAATCGAGCGCGCCATCAATAACGACGCGGTTATGCCCTTGCCAGCAACATCACCCTGACAAAACGCCAGATAATCCCCGACCCGCACATGATCAAAGAAATCACCAGATAGCTGGCGAGCGGGCAATACATGCCCAGCGGCAAACCCATCCTTATCGGGTGCTGGCATCAGGCTGGCCTGGGCCTCCATCGCCTGATCCAGATCACGCTGGAGCAAAGTATCGCTGATCGCTTTTTCCGCCAATTCTACGTTGGAAATCGCCAAGGCAAGCGAACTGGCCAAAGTTTCCAGCAATTGCATATCTGCGGTGGTGAAATTACCGATCGTGCCATCTTCTTGGCGATTGATCGCTTGGATCGCTCCATAATTCTTGTCGCCGAGGCGAACTGGCGCGGTTGCCGTTGAAAGGGTTTGAAAACCGCTAGAGGTATCGGCGCCTTTGTAATGGGCGCCATCGGCGCTGGCATCGGCCACTAACTCACATTTGCCTTCGCTAAAGGCGCGGCCAACAAGGCCCTTTTCCTGCGGGATTTTAAGGCCCGTCACATCAACCGGCCCAAGGCATACCACGCATTCCAGCACGCCATCCTCAGGGCGGTGCAGAAACAACGAGCCCGCCTCTGCCGACAACGCCTCTAACACCCGCGGTAACGCCCAGCGCAACCCATCAATGGCATCGCCAGATTGGGCATAGACCTGCATCATCCCGTTGATCAGCGAGAAATTATCCTGAATTTCTAAAGGGTTCGTCATTCGAACAACCGGAACCGGCGGTTCTTAACTAAAACTGCCGGGCTTGAACATCCCGCTGTCACCCGTTCCCGATGGAGAGCTGGTTGGCTCGGCCCCAGACGGAGCAGACGGAGCAGACGGCGCGGCAGGCGCAGGTGCGGCCTCATCAGCCAGCAATTCCGACACCAAATCATCATCCGCCGTGGCAACAAGCGCCTCTGTGCCCACCGGCGGCGCGATATCGGCACTGGCCATGCTGGCCGCTTGATCAACGATCCCGGCAGGGGTAGCGCCAGTCGCGGCATCAACAATTTGACCAATCGGCAAAATACGGTCGATCTTGGCGATCTCCAGCACCCTGCTAACAGCAAGGCTGATCAGCGGTAGGGTGAGGCTTATGTTGTTTTGCAGGCAATGCTGGCGCGTCAATAACAACACCGCAACGCCGCTTGAATCGATATAGGTAACGCTCGATGCGTCAATCTCTAGATGGGAAACACCAACAATCTTGGTGACTTCCGTTTTCAGATCAGAGGTGGTTTGAAGGTCAACATCGCCAGACAGAACGATCTTTGCATGTTCACCGTTAATTCTAACGTCAAAAGCCATTTAATCCTCCTTACACCAGATAAACCCAAATAAAAAAACACCGCCCCTATGAATCACAGGGGCGGTGAAAATTACATTCAATTAGAATGTGATGTTGTCAGCAACTTCCTGGAAGACGCCTTCTTTATCACAATAACCAACCTGAAGGTTGTTGTTGGTCTTTGAAATATTGTCGACCGAACCAATGTTCCGGATATGTAGCAGACCAGAAGAATCGGGCGCTGAGATTGCTGTTAAGGGATCACCCTCAACATCCGCACCGCTCAGGAGTGTAAAATTACATAAGTCTGTGCCGCCAACCAATTTAGTGCCGTTATCATAACTAATGATGAATGCGTTTTCGCCTGATGAATAAGGGTTTTTAAACTTATCCAATGGACCGTCAGTAATCACCATAGTTTCATTAAAACAATCGTCTAGTGCTCCAGAACCTTTAGTGCTACAACTTTCAGGCTTTACTGTCAGACCGCCAGAGCGGGCCAGCTGTGTGCTTGAAATCCAGCGCTCTAGGCTCTGGGCGTTTGTCTTGGCAACATCAGCTTTGGTGTTGTCAATATATTGCTGGTAACCCACGATGCCGACTGCAGCCAGAACACCAATGATGGCAACCACAACGAGAAGTTCGATAAGCGAGAAGCCTTCGGTTTTCTTCATCATAATCATAATCCTTAATTAGGTAGTTTCAATATGACGGCGCAGTACCGTCAGCATCGCGCTCCTGCAACGACAGTATCTTCTAATGCTAATTAAGAAATTTTACAATTAGCTTTTTAGCTGTCAAAATTAATAAATCACTCGACTAGATTATTCTCGTGCAACATTTCGAGATATTTATCCATCGTAACCATCCCGTGTTGTTGACCGGTTTGCATCACAGTCTGGATTTGGACGATTTTTGCCTCGCGAATGAGATTTGATACAGCGGGGATACACACCATAACCTCAAAAGCACCAACACGGCCGCCGCCTTTTCGCTTTAACAATTGCTGTGTCATCACCAAACGGAGTGATTGTGACAATTGCGAACGCGCTTGGGCCTGTTCCTCTGCGGGAAACACGTCAATGATACGGTTAATGGTTTCCGGCGCGCCATTGGTGTGCAAGGTGCCAAACACCAAATGGCCGGTTTCGGCCGCGGTCATCGCCATAGACACAGTCTCATAATCCCGCAGCTCACCCATTAGAATGATATCCGGATCTTGACGAAGCGCGCCCTTAAGCGCCGCCCCAAAGCTGTTGGTATGCGGGCCGACTTCACGCTGGGTGATAATCGACTTTTTGCTCTGATGGACAAATTCCACCGGATCCTCGACGGTGATGATATTCTCGTTGCGCTCGCGGTTAATTTTATCAATCATCGCCGCCAGTGACGTGGACTTACCAGAGCCGGTCTGGCCGGTCACAAGAACCAAGCCCGACTTTGCCGTCAACACTTCATGCACCGCAGGCGGCAGGCCAAGCATATCGATATGCGGCACTTCGGTTACGATCACGCGCAACACCATCGCATAGCCATTTAGCTGTTTATAACCATTCGCACGAAAACGCTGGCCCTGATACTGGATCGCAAAATCAACGTCACCAGACGCATCAAATGCCTCAAACGCCTCATCCCCCAATTCAGTCCGCATGAGATCGGCCAACATCTCATTGGTCACAACAAAATCAATGGGGACAATGTCGCCAGACTCACGAATTTGAGCGGGTCTACCGGCATGAAGATGAAAGTCAGATACTTTGCGGGTATTCACAATTTGCATCAACATTTCGTAAATCGGGTTGGTTTGTTCCATTTTTCTATGTCTCAGCTGATATTAATAAGGGCTAGGTGCAGGGGTGCGGATTGCCGTCAATATTGTGGTCTTGCGAAAAATTATATTAGCGACTTAATATAGGCAAAATTCAGAGGCCGAGGTTAACGATAAGGTTGTCGTGCATTCGCAAAGCAACGCTTCATCTACAACCAATATATCTAAGGTTACTAATGTTAACATTAAAAAACGCATCAAAAATGAACAGGCGCCCTAATCTATGGCGTTGGACGCGGTCTATTTGCATTGGTCTGATGGCATTGTTGATTGCTGGCACCGCCCCGGCGATTTCCGCCGAGTTGCCAGAGGATGCCCCTGAAGAAATTCGTGCCCAGCTTGCCGCCGCCCATGAGCGCGATGTCGGGGCTATGTATAAAGTGGCTCTGTATTTAATGGAGCAAAGTGTTACCGACGACGACCAAATGGCCAAATACGCTTTTGGATGGGCCCTATTGGCGGCGCGGAACGGTCACCCACAGGCGGCCGAATTAACCGGTGTTATGTACCGGCGCGGCGTCGGCGTGCCGCAGAATTTCGTAAAGGCCCGGAAATGGCTAGAGCGCGCCCTCGCCCGCAAATCACCCGAACCAAACTTTGAGCTGGCATTATTATATGCAGACGACAGCAACCCCGGCGTTAACAAACGCAAAGCGGCCACCTATTTAGGCGAGGCTATATCGATGGGTGAACCGCGTGCCTGTCTCATTTCCGCCCGGAACAAATTAGCGTCCGGCCTCGAATTTCGCAAAGTCCTAAAGCAAGTGACCTGTGCCGCTGAGGGGGGCTTGGTCGATGCAATGGAAATGCTCGGCGATTATAATCTGGGACAAAAATCACCATACGCCGCCGTGCGGGGCCGCGAATGGCTCGAAAGAGCGGCGGCGGCAGGTAGCATAAGCGCCAATGAAAAGCTGCTACAGCTCGACGTTGATTGATGATATTTGACCTCATC
>CBFHOS010000035.1:0-16400 GCA_965657645.1 Puniceispirillaceae bacterium (SeqCode)
CGTGCCTGCTTTGCCGGCGGCATCGCCCGCCTTGCTACCGGCATCCCCGGCCAGCTCACCGGCTTTATCTATGGTTTTCTCGGTAACACCGCGCACTATCGACGTGGCATTGTCAAGATATCCGTCAAAGGTCCCTAGAACCTTCTCCATGGTGTTTTGATCTTCCATTTCCGTCTCCAGTGGTAATTCTGTGCCCGACATTATCGGGCTATTCATTAGCATTTCAAAGTGGAAATTCCTAGCTGGTGGGGGTGTAATCTTTGGTTGGTGTTCCTATCTAGGGTGAGGGCGAAATGTCCTGGGAAAGAAAGATCGTGACGAAGTTACAAAAACGCCGGTATCTCTCAACTATTGTGGGTTTGCTTGGTGGCTTGTTGATTATCATGGAGCCGATGATGCCAATTTTTGCACAAAGCACGAAAGCCAATCCAATGCCGATTGACGAGAAAAATATATTAACAGGCGCGCATCAATTCACCTTTGCGAATATCGAGGGTGGTGACTTGGCGCTGGCTGATTATGCCGGCAACGCTATTTTGCTGGTTAATACGGCGTCCCTATGTGGTTTCACCCCGCAATATGAGGGTTTGCAAACATTGTGGGAAACCTACCGCGAGCGCGGACTGGTTGTTATCGGCCTGCCAAGCGATGATTTTGGTCGCCAAGAGCCGGGCTCTGCAGATGATATCAAGGAATTCTGTGAGGTTAATTACGGCATCGATTTCCCGATGAGCGAAAAAATCCATGTGACTGGTGATAATGCCCATCCTTATTACCAATGGGCGGTGTCGCAAAAGCGGCTATATGCGCCGCGTTGGAATTTCTACAAACATCTGATCGGGCCGGATGGGGCGTTGATTGACTGGTTTGCCTCGACTACCAAGCCGAACGCGCCTAAGCTGATCTCCGCGATTGAGGCTGCTCTGCCACGCTAGGTTTTCCCAAGGATGAAACGCTAGCATCAAAAAGCGATCGATGTTGGCGTGTGTAATCCGGGGGATAAGTGGAACTTAACGTAATTCTGGCTGTGCTGGGCGCCGCCTTCATGCACGCCCTCTGGAACATGCAAGTGCGCGGCAGTGCCGACAAGGCGCTTGGCCTTGGCGCCGTCATGTTTGGCCATGTTCCCATCGCCATTGTCGTCATGATCTGGGCCGGATTGCCGCCCCTATCGAGCTGGCCATATCTGTTGCTCAGCGCATTTTTGCATCTTGGTTATCAGATATTTTTGATCAACGCCTATCGGTTTGGCGAATTGACCCAGATTTATCCGATTGCCAGAGGTGTTGCCCCTTTATTGATTGTGGTGGCCGGATTTCTATTTCTCGATAGCGAGGTCACACAGATCGAAATCATCGGCATCCTGATGGTGTCGGGCGGTATTATCCTGCATGGGGTGTTCCAGTTTTTCCGCACCAAAACGCCGGTGACTGGTCTCATCTTGGCGTTGATCACGGGGTGTTTTATTGCGGGCTATTCGCTGGTTGATGGTTTTGGCGTGCGGCATGCCGGATCGGCGTTCGGCTATTACGGCATGCTTGTGATGTTCAATACCATCCCGTTTTCACTCTATTTGCGGGTATTTCACCCTGGTGTGATATCGCAAATTTCGACAACAGGCCGGCGCATCGCAATCATCGGCGGTAATGCGTCTTATTTGGCCTATGGCTTGGTTCTGTGGGCCTGTCTGCATGCGCCGATCGCGGTGGTGTCGGCCCTACGCGAGACATCGGTATTATTTGCGCTATTGCTCGGGACTGTGGTTCTTGGCGAGAAATTCACACTGGCAAAACTGGCGGTGACTTTGGTCATCCTACTGGGCGTCATCACGCTCCGTCTTGCGTAGGGAAGGCTAGCGGGGGGCTAGTCGATTAATCCATTCCAGCGCCGCTCTGATATGCCAATTACGCGCCTTATCATGGAAACCAACATGACCGCCTCCTTTGGTAACAACAATAGCCGCGCCCGTCCTGATCGCCTGTTTGTTTGTGTTGGCGGGTAGTGGTTGATCAAGAGCGGGGCCGGCTGGAATCCACGGATCGTTCGATGCATGGATAACAAGGCCGGGCAGGGTCAATTCAGCAAGGCGGTGATGAACGCTTGTGCCCGCATAATAGCCGAGCGCATTCGGATAACCGGCCATTGGCGCGGTTAATTTATCATCAAATTCATGGATTGATTTAACCCGGCCAGCAACCTCGATTAGGTCAGGGTCAATATCGGGAACAGTTGCCACGATATCGCGCAACCCACCCAGCATATAGCGTATATAAGGCCAGTTGCGCGGCGCGTGAAATTGCCGTGATGAGACCACCATATCCAGCGGCGTGCTGATGGTGATGATCCCGTCCAGTGCGGCGCTCCGTTCAGGGAAATCTAAGGCCATGTTCAACGCCGCCGTGCCGCCGAGGGAATGCGCCATCATCACCACCCGATCGCCCTTGTGGCGCGCGCGCGCCCAATCGACAAAGGCCAGCAAGTCAGCCCCCGCACCGGCATTATAGGTTTTGCGGGCAAGCGGGCGGGCCGGACCCGCACCGCGCATATTAACCCGCAGAACGGCCCATCCCGTATCAAGCGCGGCCTTTGTTAACCATAGGATATGCGCCGCATCCATACTGCCATTAAGGCCATGAACGCCGATTAAACAGCCACGCATTTCGCCATTGTTGGGTAGGTGATACGCCGCCATCAATTGGTCACCATCGTCTAAATCCAGCAGGACGGTTTCATGCGGGGGCGGTGTTGGTGCATCACGGCGGATGAAATGGCGCAATGTCTGGGCATCGCCGCCGAGCCACGGCAATGCTTCTGCACCAAAGTGCGGGATCAGCCCCGCCGCATCATTTCTGATAAATCCCATTGGGTAACGTCCCGCCATTTACGTCTGTTGAGAAATTTAGATGGCCTAAATCTGTGCACTCTGATGCTATATATCATAATGTTAGGCAGGTAGCGCGGCTTTCAGAGTTTTGCCGAGATTATCGCCAATTGTTTATTGCAGGAAGATATCATGTCACAACAGGCCACACCCGATAACAAATCGTCCCAAAACTCATCGTCCCAAAACGCATCGTCCCAAAACTCAGGGCCCCAAAACTCAGGACCCGGATTTTTTGCGATTGCGATTAGTGACGGTATTCCAAAGCGTTCCTTTATGACCGCGCTGGTTATGGGAACGGTGTTGAATGCGGTGAATTATGGTGATGCCATGGTGGCAGGTGATCCCCTACCGGCGCTAAAGATGATTGTCACTTATATCTTGCCGTATTTTGTATCAACATGGGGCGCTGTCGGCGCAAAGCGGGCCCAGCTTCGTGCCGGATAATGCGTGACCTAAACGGCCGTGATAGATTACTGATCGCGCTTGCTTGGATGCGGTAGAAAATCAAGAGCCCAATCATTGTAATTCCGGCCACCACGATACCAGCGGGTTTCGTCATCTGGCCGCGTGACCAAATCCCAAACCGGCGCATCGCCATTGCCGTGCGCGTTATGAACGAGACGCCGCCGCCGTTGGCTATTCACCACATCAATCGATAGGGCCTCGCTATCCCACATCTCTAGTGCCGCACCTTTCAAATTGGCAAGCGTCTCGGCATAGGCCGGATCACTGGCTAGGTTCGTGCGTTCATGCGGGTCAGACTTTAGATCAAACAGCATGTCGGGATCGCCGATGCTGGTGATCAATTTATAGCGTCCCTGCCGGATCATGAAAATCGGCGCCAGAATGCCCTCACATAGTAATTCGGCATAAATGATGCGATCGGGATTGGGCGCGGTGATAAACTGGACCAAATCCTCACCGTCGAGCGCCTCAATCGGTCCGGTAATGCCATCGCCATCCGGCGTATCACCCCAATTGCCATCACAGGCAATATTCGCAAAGGTCGGCAGTAAATCGACCAATGAGCAGGGAGTGGTAACGCGACCCGCACAAAAATGCCCATCTCGCAAATGCGTTGGTGCACTGATGATCAAGGGAACCCGCGCGGCCGCTTCAAAGAATGTTTTTTTCAGCCATAACCCGCGCTCACCGAGCATCTCGCCGTGATCTGAGGTGAAAATTATGATCGTGTTATCGCGCTGGCCGCTCTCATCAAGGGCATGCAGCAAATGGCCTAGCTGGTCGTCAATATAGCTAACCGACCCGCAATAGGCCCGCCGCGCCTGTTGGATCAAATCATCACCAACATCGGCATTTAGAAACCCATGTTGGCTCAATACACGGACACTATGGGGGTCATTATTCTCAACTGTGGGCATCGGTGTTGATGGTGGCGGAATGTCGTCATCATCATAAAGGTCCCAATGTTTTTTCATGCATAAATAGGGGTCATGCGGGTGCGTATAGGACACTTGTAGAAAGAATGGCCGGTCATTTTCGGGGCGGGCGCAATCGTAAATCTCTTGGACCGCGCGATGCGTTACCTCATCGTCATAATCGAGCTGGACGGTGCGGCTGCAAACGCCAGATTCGCGCAATACGCGGGTATTGGTGGCGCCATGAAATCCGGTCGCATTCCAATCTGGCGTCCATTCAAAATTGCCGGGATAAATATCGCTGGTTAGCCGTCTTTCAAATCCGTGATGCTGGTCTGGGCCAACAAAATGCATCTTGCCAGACAGACAGGTGCGATAGCCAAGCATCCGCATATAATGCGCATAGGTTGGCACTGAGGCGGGCAATTCACACGCATTATCATAGGCCCCAATGCGCGACCCAAGTTGCCCCGCCGCCATCGAAGATCGTGACGGGCTACATAGCGGAATATTGCAATAGGCATTGGTAAAGACGGCGCCCTTTGCCGCGATGCTGTCGATATGGGGGGTCTTGGCGATGGGGTTATCATAGGCCGACAGCACATCAATGGTCAGCTGGTCGCTCTGGACAAATAAAACATTAGGCTTAGTGGTCATGACTGGCCTCGCTAGGGTGGGGATAACAAAGTCATAGGTGAACCAAAGTACATCCCCGGTGCATCCCCAGTGTATTCCCATGTAAAACGCTAGAGGGTCGGCGTTGTTGCGTCCAGAAATTTCTGACGCTTTTCCCCAGTTAAGTGTGGTTACCGTAGAGTTACCGAGGAGGTGGCCCCGTCGAGATGGTGCGGTAAATTAGAATGTCTCGACCCACGGCCGAATTGCCATTTCCCACGCCCAGACCGAACGATGCTGTCGGTGGAGCGCCAGATAGGTGCGGGCGATCTCATCAGGATCAAGCCACTCATCGGCTGGCTCGCCGCCATCACCCGCGCATTTCACATCATTGCATCGCGCTAGCTAAAATCGTATTGAACGATACCGCGATAGGCGACGATTTTGCTGATGAAAGTGAATTTGTTCGCATTATCACTCTCGGAAATAAAAGCCTCCCAAATTTTGTCGCAAATGGCATAGGCTTCCTGGTCCTTATATTCTAGCCAGTTGCCGATGGTATATTTATCGCCCTTGTTGAATATCCGGGAAATGTAAAATTTAATCATCCCGTTGGCGCGTAGATTATCGGCGTGCTTCTGCATGTTTTCTTCCACGAAATTAATAAATTCTAACATGTCACCTTCAGATATGAAGTCCATGAGCGTGTAACTTGTGATTACAGATTTGGACATAGCTGTGTGCTCCCTAAATTAATATCTATGCATATTGATGATACAGATTTTTAAGGGATTGGATATGGCGGTGATCGTCACACGCGATCCGCCCGACATCGCGGTAGGGCATCTGAACGGTTCACTATTCCTTGTTGACTGGGGGGCTTATTGACTGGGGGGCTTATTGACTGGGGCCTCCTGATACTTAAACTAAAGTTAATTGCTAATAAGGAGGGTAGGGAATGTCCAAAGAAGTCGCGAAATTAATGAGCTATAATCAGATTGATTTTCAATCAAAATTTCACATGGATGCAATGGTCTCCCAGATGGAATCTGTGAGTGAAACCATGGGTGAACAATTCAAGCAAGCCGGATTATTGTCGTTTACCGTTACGCAAATTTGGAACAAGCAGGGTAAATTCAGGCTAGGTGTCTATTACGCTTATAGAGATGAAAAGGCGTTCATCAACTGTCAAAAGCTTCTCAATGGCATTCCTGAAGATGAGGAAAATCCGACCATACAAAACGCCGATCGGGGCGTGGTGTTACTGCATGTTGATAATACTGATTGAGTGCCGGTTAACCCAAAACCAAGCCCGCCACATAAAGTGAGGCCCGTTACATAAAGCGAGACTGCTAACCGCTTGGCAAGAACGCTAGCAGCGCCTTTGTCAGAGCTTCTGGGGCTTCTTCTGGGATCGCGTGCCCACAATCCAGCGCGTGGCCGGTGACCTGCGCCGCTTTATCTTGCCATGTGGCTGTGACGTCATAAATCTGCCCCACCACCGATTGCGCCCCCCAAATTGCGAGCAAGGGGGCGGTGATACGCTTATCCTCATCGGCTCTATCATGGGCAAGGTCAATGCTGGCAGAGGCGCGGTAATCCTCGCAAATTGCGTGAATGGTCGCCGGATTTTGATAGCTCCGTAAATATTCCTCGATAATAGGCTCTTCAACAGCGCCCTTGATTTTTACCTGTCCTGCAATATGGCGGCGCAAGAAATACGCTGGGTCTTGGCCGATCATTTTCTCTGGCAAATCATGAGGCTGGATGAGAAAAAACCACCAGAAATATCGGGTCGCAAATTCCTGATCAGTGGTCTCATACATAATCCGCGTTGGCGCAATATCGAGCACGGCCATATTGGTGACAAGATCAGGGTGATCAAGCGCAAGGCGATGCGCGACACGCCCACCCCTATCATGGCCGATAACGGCACATTGCCGGATGTTTAGTTTGGCCAATAGATCAGCCTGGTCCTGTGCCATCGCTCTTTTGGAATAGGGCGTATGGTTTTCGTCACTTGGAGGTTTGCCGCTATCGCCATAACCGCGCAGGTCAGGGGCGATCACTTGGTATCCGGCGGCGACCAATTGTGGGGCTATTTTGCGCCAGACAACATGCGTTTGGGGATGCCCATGAAGGAGCAAGATAGCAGGGCCCTCACCAGCGATTGCATAATTTATATCACAATCTGCAAGGGCGGCCTTTCGGATTGTAAATCCGTCAAGAAAGGCGGAGGCGGTCATTTAGGGAGCGCCCAGAACAGCATCCGCGATGGCTTTTCCACATGTGGCCGTGTCCGCCGTACCACCCAGATCCGGGGTACGTAAATCAGCTTGGCCAAGCACTTGTTCAATTGCCCAGATGATCGCATCACTCGCCTGTTTGGCGCCCAAATGGTCAAGCATCATCGAGGCCGCCCAAATCTGTCCGACAGGGTTGGCAATGCCCTTGCCAGCAATATCGGGCGCAGAGCCATGAACCGGTTCAAACAATGACGGGAAATCACCCTCTGGATTGATGTTGCCAGACGGGGCAATACCAATGGTACCGGTACAGGCCGGCCCCAAGTCAGATAAAATATCACCAAAAAGATTCGACGCGACAACGACATCAAACCAATCTGGATGAAGCACAAATTGGGCTGTTAAAATATCAATATGATATTTATCGAGGCGCACATCGGGATAGTCTTTTGCCATCTCTGCAACACGTTCATCCCAATATGGCATGGTGATGGATATGCCGTTAGACTTTGTCGCAGAGGTCAAATGGCCACTTCTCTTTTGCGCTAGGTCAAAAGCATATTTTAGAATGCGGTCAACGCCGGTCCGGCTCATCACCGTCTCTTGCATCACCACCTCGCGCGCGGTGCCTTCATACATCCTGCCACCAATAGAGGAATATTCGCCTTCGGTATTCTCGCGCACAATCATCATGTCAATATCACCCGCCTCGCGATTGGCAAGCGGCAGAGGCACGCCGGGCATAGCGCGCGCCGGGCGCAAGCTCACATATTGATCGAACGCGCGGCGGAATTGGATGAGTGAACCCCAGAGCGAAACATGATCAGGCACAATCTCCGGCCAGCCAACAGCGCCAAAGAATATCGCGTCACTCTCGCCGAGCTTGGCCTTCCAATCATCAGGCAACATCTTGCCATGTTTGACGTAATAATCGGCCGAAGCAAAATCATAGCTGGTGAAATCAAATGCTAGCTGGAACCGTTTTTCCACGGCGTTCAGAACACGTAATCCCTCTGGCACAACCTCTTTGCCAATGCCGTCACCCGGAATAATAGAAATGTTCCATTTTTGTTGCGACATAGCCCACGACCCTCACCAATTGTGCCGCCCCCCAAGAAACGACGTCGCGAGGACGGTAACAGACTATGCAAGACAGTGTCAAAATAGCGGCAAAGCCTACAAAGGCGAGGCGTGGGTGATGTTTGAAATGCCGTGGGTGTGACAGGTAAGAAATTGCTAATATGGCCGGTGGGTAGCGCATTGACAGATAAAAGGGTATCAGTATAGTTCCTTTGAGCCCAATCAGACTCACGTTTGGTTTGGGGGGGAGCGAGGACTTGTGACCGCCGAGAAAGCAAATTGATTTTGTCGCGGTGGTGTGGGTCTGTAATTTCGATTTTAGCCCGTTCACTCTGTCTCAGAGTGGTGCGGGTTAAGCGTAAAAATTGAGTAAGGATTGGGAGTAAACTTATGTCTTTAAGAACAAAGCTGGTTGGCGTGACTGCTTTTGCGGCCATGTCAACACTATCCGTGATGGCGCATGCTGATGTGTGTGATACACCATCGGCGCTCGGCGATCTTGGTAATTTTGCTGGTGAAGTGGTCACCATCGCAGGGTCGATGGAAGGCAAAGATGAGGAGATGCTGCTCAACACAGTGAGCTGCTTTGAAAAAGCTACAGGTGCCGTAGTAAAATATTCTGGTTCACGGGATTTCGCAGCGCTTATCGTTGCTGACCTGCGTTCAAATAACGCACCAAACATTGCAATTTTCCCACAGCCCGGTTTGGCGGCAGATATGGCGAAAGAAGGTCACTTGACACCACTTGGTGATGATCTTGCAAATTGGATGACTAACAATTACGGCGCGGGTTCGTCTTGGGTTGATCTTGGCACCTATGCTGACGCCAACGGTAAAAAAGATTTTTACGGTTTTGCATTCAAAATGGATCTGAAGTCGTTGGTCTGGTACTCACCAGAGCAGTTTGAAGATAATGGCTATGAAATTCCGTCAACAATGGAAGAGCTAATTGCGCTATCTGACCAGATGGTGGCAGACGGCAACACCCCATGGTGTATCGGCGTGGAATCTGGAAATGCGACCGGTTGGACCGCAACAGATTGGATGGAAGATTTGATGCTGCGCACAACCTCACCTGAGAATTATGATCGCTGGGTGTCTAACGACCTGCCGTTCAATAGCCCTGAGGTGCTTAATGCGATGGAAGTCTATGGCCAGTTCTCGCGTAATGATGATTACGTAGCTGGTGGCGCTTCTTCGGTTGCGACAACATTCTTTGGTGACGCACCAAAGGGTTTGTTCTCGTCACCTGCCAGCTGTCTAATGCATCGCCAAGCCTCGTTCATTCCAGCATTCTTCCCGAAAAAGGGTGAAGAAGTAGCTAATGGTGAAGCAGATTTCTTCTACTTCCCACCATATGCATCAAAGGAATTAGGCAACCCTGTTTTGGGTGCGGGTACATTGTGGACGATGACCAAAGAGTCACCAGCAACACGTGCATTCTTCCAGTTCATGTCAGAAGCCTCTGCACATGAAGCTTGGATGTCACAGGGCACATTCTTGACCGCCCATAAGGGAGCTGATCTGTCGGCATACGCAACGCCTGCGCTACGCAAGCAGGGTGAAATTTTGTCTAATGCGACAACATTCCGCTTTGACGCTTCTGACCTAATGCCTGGTGCTATCGGTGCCGGTGCCTTCTGGTCAGAGATGACAGCATTTGCGAATGGCCAAGATGCAAAAACAACAGCTGATAATATTCAAGCTGCATGGGACGCGATTAAGTAGTCTCGCCTAGAACGTACTGAAGTGGGAGCGCAGAGCAATTTGCGCTCCCACAACAATTGCACTTCGCTCGCTTCAATGAACAAGTGAGCGTTCACCGTTTTAAGTCTGGAATATCTGTATGCGGTCTTTGAAACTGATCATTGCTAGTAATGGTTTGGCGATATTTCTGACAATTGCATTTCTACTGCCAATGGTTGCGATTGTTGCTTATACCGCGACGTCGCCTTTTGATGATGCGCTAGGACGGCTCGGTTTGGCCATGCGCGCCCATTGGGATTGGAGTGCGAACGAGTTCGATACTTTGGAGCGGTTTGTAAAAATTGGGTTTGCAATCCGATCCGTGATCATAGCGGTTAGTATTTCTTTTTTATATTTTGGGATAACCAATTGGCTTAACATGGGCCTTGCGCGAACGCGGGCCAGAGATTCTATCGGACGGCAATCCAAGATTGTTGAGGCCATCCAGCCATGGATTTTTGTGGGGCCTACCCTAGTTCTCCTTGTGTTGTTTCTTTTGGTGCCCGCGCTGTCGACCCTGTCATTGTCCTTTCAGGAATATGACGGCACTTTTTCAACTGGCAATTATGCATTTCTATGGGATCCGGATTCGCTAGGTTATTTGCAATTCCGCTTGGCAATGCGCAATAGTTTGATGTGGCTCATTTTGGTGCCCTCAACATGTATTATGCTGGGGCTGCTGATTGCGGTGCTAGCTGACTCAGTAAAATGGGGTGTTGTCGCCAAGACTTTTGTTTTTGTGCCGCTAGCTATTTCATTTGTTGGCGCAGCTGTAATCTGGCGCAATATTTTTGCCGGGGGCGGTATCGAGGCCGTTGAAGTCATAAACGGTAGCACGCCATCTTATCAAATTGGTTTGCTAAAGGCATTGCTTGGCCATACAGCCGCCTATAATGAACCGCTTTACAATCTCAAATTTTGGGGAAATTTCTTTTTGATGTGGATTTTGGTTTGGGTGCAAACCGGGTTTGCTATGGTGATATTTTCTGCTGCATTGCGAGGCGTGCCAGAGGACACAATCGAGGCGGCACGCATCGACGGCGCCAATCCGTTTCAAATGTTCTTCCGCGTCAAACTTCCCCAAATCTATTCCACAGTGCTCGTTGTTTGGACTACTTTGGTGATATTGGTGCTCAAGGTTTTTGATATTCCCTATGCCCTTTCCGCCAATGATGATGATAAGTTGCTGCTGGCAACGATGATGGAAAATGCGCGGAATAATTGGTCGATTGGGGGCGATAATGTGGATAATTTATTTGCCGCCATCGCGGTTATGCTCATGCTCACTGTTGTCCCCAACATGATATTCAATGGTTGGCGTATTCACCGCGAACAAAAAGAACTTGGTAATTAAGAGGCGCATCTGATGATTACCCGTACATTTAGCCATGTGGTTCTAGCATTTATCGTGTTCATTTGGATTGTGCCTTTTGTGGCATTGGTCTCGACCTCGTTGCGCTCAGAGACCGAGGCAAAGACTTCGGGGTTTTGGACCGCTTTCACGCCAACATTGTTGGGGCAAAGATTTAGCACCCATGACAGAGGCGCAACGGATGAATTTGTCGAGATGCATGGCAATATCTTTGAACGATTGAACAGCGGAAAATCAAGCTTTCCAATTTCCGGTGAAGTTGAATCCATTCTAGTAAATGCAAGAATTGCCGATCCTGATAAGCCGGGCAAGACCAAGCTAATCCGCGAATTGATGCTGGCAGGTGAACCATTTGATGTGCGCGGTGGATCATTGGTGTTTCAAACCAATGGTGATTTTACCTGGACGTTCCCAGAGGCAACGGCGCCGAGACCCAAAAATTTGGACGCGTTTATCAATCAAGATCCGGTATTTGGTGCAGACGCCTATATCGAAGTGCTCTTTGACAATAAAAACGTGCCTAATGCTCTTATTTCATCCTTTATCGTTACCATCCCGGCAACCATTATTCCGATAACAATTGCCGCGTTTGCCGCCTATGCGTTTGCATGGATGCAGTTTCCTGGGCGTGATTGGCTGTTTGTTTTGGTAGTATCTTTGATGGTGGTGCCAACGCAATTGGCGTTTCTGCCCATTCTTCAGGGGTTTAGCGGGATAGCCTCATGGGCCACTGCGTTGAACGCATGGATAACTGACTGCGAGATTAAGGATACCTGCCAAGTTGCTTCGAAATCTTTTGCTAGCCTGTGGATTACGCATACAGCCTTCGGCCTGCCGCTTGCGATCTACCTGCTACGTAATTACATCGTGGGCTTGCCAAAAGAGTTACTGCAAAGTGCGCGCATTGATGGTGCCAGCCATTTGCAGATTTTCACACGGATTGTGATCCCGCTTTCTGTACCGGCGTTGGCTTCGTTCTCAATCTTTCAATTCCTATGGGTTTGGAATGACTTGATCGTGGCTCTGTATATAGGGCCGAACAATGCTTCGGATTTGGTGTTCCCTATACGTCTGCAAAAGCAGCTTGGAACCTTTAAAGATCAATTGCATCTGCTGAATGCTTCTGCCGTCATCTCCATGATAGTGCCGGTAATCGTCTTTTTATCGATGCAGAGATATTTCATCCGCGGGCTTTTGGCCGGGTCTGTAAAGGGGGGATGATTTATGTCCACGCTTAAATGGTGGGAAACCGCTATCATCTATCAAATTTATCCACGGTCTTTTCAAGATAGCAACGGGGATGGTGTCGGCGATCTACCGGGGATCACATCCCGGTTGGATTATATTGCCGGTCTCGGCGTTGATGCGATCTGGATCAGCCCATTCTATGCCTCACCGCAAAAAGATTTTGGCTATGACGTCAGTGACTACTGTGCTGTGAATCCTGAATATGGAACGTTGGATGACTTTAAGACGTTGGTCGAAACGGCGCATTCGCTTGGACTGAAGGTCATGATTGACATTGTTCCGGCGCATTGCTCCGACATGCATCAATGGTTTGTTGAGAGCCGCCAATCTCGCGATAATCCCAAAGCAGACTGGTTCCACTGGGTTGACCCGCTGCCGGATGGTTCTCCGCCAACCAATTGGTTGTCTTTCTTTGGTGGTAGGGCTTGGACTTGGGAGCCACGGCGCCAGCAATATTATCTCCATAATTTTTTACCCAGTCAGCCAAATTTGAATCATGCAAATCCGGCGGTTGGCGATGCACTCTGTGACGCGGCCCGCTTTTGGTTTGACATTGGCGTGGATGGTTTTCGAATGGATGCGGTGCATACGATCAACGCAGACGTACCGCCCTATCGCAATAATTTGGCTAAACCAAACTTTCAGCTGGGTAGTCTACCGCAAGAGCAGCAACCATTTTTTCGCCAGCTCCATGACACTGCGCAATTGAATCAGCCTGCAATTCAAACTTTCATCGAGAAGTTTCGGAAAGTTGCCGATAGCTACTCAGGTGACCGTTTTCTGATGGGTGAATTGGATGGCGACGGGGATACGGCAGCTCTGGTCAGTGAAACTTTCACTGCGCCGGGCCGTCTACATGCGACGTACAATTTCGATCTTCTGGAATGGGGCGGGCTTGATGTTGACGGTATTAAAAATGCAATTTCCTCTGCCATAGAGCGATTTAATGGGTCTGGGCGACTGTCTTTTGCCTTTTCCAACCATGACGTGCCGCGGTCTGCAACGCGTCAATTGGCGGCGCTTGGCTTGTCTGAAAAAGATCAAGAGGCGATGCAATTGTTGTTGCTAAAGCTCGAGGCGAGCTTGGTTGGCTCGGCCTGCATATATCAGGGGGAAGAGCTTGCACTCGGCGATGTGCAGGATATTCCCATCGCGCAGATGCAGGATCCGTGGGGTATTGAATTTGCGCCATTGTTTTTGGGCCGAGATACGTGCCGTACACCAATGGTTTGGAAAAAGGGTGACAACAACCATGCTGGGTTTTCCGATGCCGCGCAAACGTGGTTGCCTGTCTCCGAAAAGCATATTGAGCGTTCAGCCTTAGATGAAGCGGCCCGGCCAGGTTCAGTTTATGGCGAATTCTCAAAGTTTCTGTCATGGCGGGCGCAGCAGCCAGCCATGATGCAAGCAAACAACATGACCGAGATCGAAGGTGGTCCCAAACAGATCATTTTTGACCGCATATCAGATCAGCAAAGGCTCCGCTTTTGTTTTGATTTTGAAACTCTTACTGCATCAGCTACCGAGGTATAAATGGCTCAGGTTGAACTACAGCATGTAAACAAATCCTTTGGCAAAGTAGACGTTATTCGCAACGTTAATTTGGAAATCAACAAGGGTGAATTTGTTGTTTTTGTTGGTCCCTCAGGATGTGGAAAATCGACCCTGTTGCGACTTATTGCTGGTCTTGAAACGCTTACCAGCGGTGATATAGCAATTGCGGATAAGACTGTGTCGGATTTGCCGCCATCGAAACGCGGTATTGCCATGGTCTTTCAATCTTATGCGCTCTATCCGCATATGACGGTTTTTCACAATATGGCATTTTCGCTGGACTTGCAGGGGGTTCCAAAGAAAGAAATTGCAGAGCGGGTTGAAAAAGCGGCACAGATACTTCAAATGGAAAGCCTGTTGGATAGAAAGCCTGCCATGCTTTCCGGCGGTCAGCGCCAACGCGTTGCCATTGGGCGGGCGATTGTGCGTAATCCCGATGTGTTTCTCTTTGATGAGCCTTTGTCGAACCTAGATGCGGCATTGCGCCATGACACACGTGTGGAAATTGCGCGGTTGCATTCACAGCTCGATGCGACAACCATTTATGTGACCCATGATCAGGTTGAGGCCATGACCTTGGCCGATAAAATCGTTGTTCTGAAGGATGGCGAGGTGATGCAAAGTGGCAAGCCAATGGATCTGTTCAACAAGCCAGAAAACGAGTTTGTTGCTGGTTTCTTAGGGTCTCCGACAATGAATTTTTTCAATGGCGTTTTGGGCCCCGTCGCGCGCCAGGGTAATGCTGCCGAGTATCATGGCCAAGGCATGAAGATAGCCAAGGTGCGTTTGGTGTCGAGGGAAAAGACAGCCGGCGAACCTGTGCGTTTAGGCATTCGTCCACAGCATTTGGTTCTTGATCCCAAGGGGGGGCTTACTGGCAAAGTGACGTTGGTGGAACAGCTCGGGACAGAAACCATAGTTGAAGTGATGTCTCCTGAGAAAGTTTTGTTCCGTTATGCAAGTTCAGAGCACATTGATCTGACGGTAGGGCAAAAAGCGAGCTTTAGCTTTGACGCCAGCAAGGCGCATATCTTTTGATAAATCGTCGTGACTATCCTGCTGATTTCTTGTTTGGAACTGCCACTTCAGCCTATCAAATTGAGGGGCATAGATTTGGTGGTGCCGGTAGCACACATTGGGACAGTTTTGCGGCTACGCCGGGTAATGTCGTTGGTTCGGAACATGGGCAAGTGGCCTGTGACCACTATCACAGGTTTGAAGAAGATTTAGACCTTGTCGCCGCGGCTGGATTCGATACCTACCGGTTTTCAACGAGCTGGGCACGGGTTATCCCTGATGGGGTTGGCGCGGTAAATCAGCAAGGATTGGATTTTTACGATCGTTTGACTGATGCCATGTTAGAGCGGGGGCTTAAACCCGCGGCAACGCTGTATCATTGGGAAATGCCGTCTGCCTTGGAGGACCGAGGCGGTTGGCGGAACCCGGATATTGCCAAATGGTTTGGTGACTTCACTGAGGTGATTATGCGCCGGATTGGCGACCGTATGTTTTCGGTTGCACCGATTAATGAGCCGTGGTGCGTGGGTTGGCTCTCGCATTTTGAAGGCGCGCATGCACCCGGGTTACGCGATATCAGAGCAACGGCGCGGGCAATGCATCATGTGCTTTGTGCGCATGGCACGGCGATCGCGCGTATGCGCGCTCTGGGCATGAAAAACCTCGGCGCGGTATGCAATTTTGAATATGCTAATCCGATCGATGACAAGCCTGAAAACCATGCGGCTGCGGCTCGGTATGATGCTATTTACAACCGTTTCTTTATGGGCGGTATTTTTCACAAAACCTATCCGGACTTGGTGCTCACGGGTTTAGAACCATTCCTGCCCAAGGGATGGCAGGACGATTTTGATTTGATCGGTGCGCCTGTTGATTGGTGCGGGATCAATTACTATACGCGCTCAAATTTGGGCCATAAGGATGGCGCTTGGCCCAACGTTCAGGCATATCAAGGACCGCTTGATAAGACCCAGATGGGTTGGGAAATATATCCAGATGGGCTTTTTGATTTCATCATGCGTACACATCAAGAATACACACATGGTTTGCCAATCTATGTCACTGAAAATGGCATGGCGAATTTTGATACAGTGGAAAACGGCATGGTAAATGACGATGCGCGGGTCAGCTATATCTCCACGCATTTGCGCTCAGTCTTAAAAGCTATTGAGCAGGGTGTGCCACTTGCTGGCTATTATGTGTGGTCGCTATTAGATAATTATGAATGGGCTTTGGGATATGAAAAGCGCTTCGGCTTG
>CBFHOS010000036.1:0-15503 GCA_965657645.1 Puniceispirillaceae bacterium (SeqCode)
CCGGATGTCATGACGTGGTCATGTCAGACAAAACCACCTGAGAGGAGCAGGGCTAATTTGCAGCGTCTTTGGATGACAAGACAATCTCCATTCCGCTACTTTAAAACTAGCCCTGGCGACACACCTGATGAAATTGCTTTTTAAAATAACTGGTAAGGCACAGGCATAATGACTGACGATAAAAAGGGAGACTAGTTCTAAAAGAACTCACAGACACCCCTGTTTTGCCTGTGCTAACCGAAGCGTAATTGCTATTTGCTTCTTGAGCGAGCGCAAAGAAACCATCAGCAAAAATCAAGATAACAAAGTTGTTTTATGACACTTATACCTTTTCGCTTTGTATTTTGAATGAAAAAAGTGATTTGAAAAAATCCATTAAGAAACCAATCAAGCAACAAGCCTAATCAATACGCTCAGCTTTCACCACAATGGCAAAACGTTTAAAATTGGAACACAAAGCGGTTTTGCTCATCAAACGCCATGGTAAGCCTGACAGGCCTGCCTTGTCTATTGTGGGCGACTCTAAGGAAGTTATTGTATTTGAACTTGGTGAAGTAAGCGCATCCGACCCCCTCACAAACGTCATGGCGGTCCGGACAACGGACTGACCAAGATTAGCATCACTTGGGTCTCCGAGAAGCCTCGCCTTGCGGACTCCTTTGGCTCCACACTGCGAGCCCTCTTTATACAGCTTGACGCCTGTAGAAGCGATAAAGCGGCTTCCATTTGGCATCTCGCCGACACCACCGACATACATGGAATAGGGGATGTCATCGCCGCCATAGCGCCAGGTTTCCGCCGCCGTCATCGTTTCCAAATTGATGTTATAGCTCAGGGCAAAACCCTATGCCGTCCCGACGGGCGTCTGATCCGGAAGCATATCTTGCGGGCGGCTGGCGATGTAGCCGGACAATTTTGCCAGCATTTCTGCGGCTTCCGGCACATCAAACAGGTTCAGCATTTCGTTTGGATCCGCTTGCAGATCATACATTTCGCCAGCGCCCGAATTCAAATCTACAGTCAGTTTGTGGGTTCGGGTGCGCACCGTTCGCAGTTCTAGCGCGACGCCAACACGTCCGGGCAAAAGGCCCCATTCGTTGCGGGCAAAATCGCGTGTAGCGTCGCCTTCAATCAGGGGGCGCAAGCTGCTCCCATGCTGCGCTAATTGCGCCTCGGCAGTGCCGTAGTCAAAGAATGTCGGCCCCAGATCAAGGGTCGAGACAGGCTCGTCCACGACTTTACCTGCTGGTACGCCTGGTCCTTTCACGATCATTGGAACCTTCAATAGCCCTTCGTAGTGCATCGGGCCTTTCAGGATCAGCCCGTGGTCGCCCAGCCAATCGCCATGATCAGAGATGTAGATGACGATGGTGTTCTCATCCAAACCCTCCTCCATCAGCGTATTCATGATCCGTCCAATCTGGTGATCGATAAAGCTGATCTGGCCGTAAGTGTTGGCAATAATCTCGCGCAGTTGGTCGTCCGTCTGGGGCGAAATGCGGCTGTAGGCCTTGCGGATTTCTGCAAACTTGGGATCGGCAGGTTCGCCCTCTAACGCCGCCTTATGCCACCATGGTTTACCCTCAAAGCTACGAGTGCGGTTCTGGGGCAGGTCGACGTTCGCCGGATCATGCAGACGCGACCAAGGCTCTGGGCAGTCAAACGGGTGGTGCGGATCGGGAAAGCTGACCCATGTGCAAAACGGTTTTTCTGCGTCGCGCCCGTGCCGCAACCATTCAATTGCGCGGTCTGCTGTCCAAGGCGTGTTGTGATAGGCCACAGGCAGCTTTGAGTGCCATACCTGTGCCGCGCCTTTGGTGTCGCCGGCGTTTTCCCACATCAATTTGGTACGCTCATCGCCCTTGCCATCCATATGGTAGAACCGCTCATAGTGTTGGCCCGCAGGCGGCTTTTCAGGTGCCCACCAGTTGTGGCCAACCAACATCAATTCTACATGTTCGAACCCCATATAGGGCCCGTTCCACGTGTCGGGATAGCTGGCAGACGAGCGCAAACATTCGGGCGAACCTGTGGGCTCATAGGTGTGATAGGTCGAAAAATGCGCCTTGCCGAAATAACTGGTTTGATAACCTGCCGCTGCCATTGACCCGCCAAACCCTTTTTCGCCAATATCTGGCGGCAGATCGATGCCGTTATCATGCACGCCGTGGGTGCGGCACAGCTGCCCTGTAAGGATCGAGGCACGCGCGGGCTGGCAGACCACCGAAGGCGTGATGCAGGCGTCAAACACTGTGCCGCTCGCGGCCAATTGATCCAGATGCGGCGTTTTTATGTTGCGCCCTTTGAACCCCATGCAATCGGCGCGGTGCTGGTCGGACGAAATCAGTATGATGTTTGGTCTACTCATGACGCGGCTTTCTTAGGTTTACGTCCCGAAAAGATAATCACGGCGACGGACATCAGGATAAAGGCTAGGGCGATTGGGTTGTTCAGAAGGAAGAAGGGATCATTACCCGTGGCTGAATAGGCTTGGCGGGCGGTTTCTTCCAGAGATTTGCCAAGGATGAATGCGATGACAAAGGGAAGAGGAGATATGGCAAGTACCCGCATGAAGTAGCCAAGCACGCCAAAACCCAAGGCGAACCATATCGCCTCAAGGCGAGTTTCTTGGACGTAGATTGCAGTGAGAGTCAGCAGCAAGACCGATGGCAGCAAAAGCTGCTTGGGGATGCGGATCATAAAGCCCATGGAGCGCATGAACACGCCGCCAATGGTCCAGTTGAACAGGTTCGCGATGGTCATGCAGGTGAACAAGCCAAAGGCGACCACAAGTTCGGGGTTAACCACGTCGGCAGAGAAACGGAACACCGCAGGGCCGGGGTTGAACCCGCCAATGGTCTCGGTCGCGAGGATCAAAAAGACGGCTGCTGCGTTGCCCGGAATGCCCAGCGACAAAACGGGGATCAGGTTTGCACCGGACACAGCGCTGTTGGCCGCTTCGGTCGCGGCGATGCCCTCTGGCGCACCTTTGCCAAACTCAGGTGCATCGGGCGCTTTTGTCTTGGCATGGCGGGCGCGACCAACCGAATAGCCCAGCGTTGCAGCCAGCGTTGAACCGACACCAGGCAGGGCGCCGATGCCAGTTCCGATGAGGGCCGAACGAGAGATGAAAGGCAGCAGTCGCTTTATCTCTGGCCAGTGCAGTTTTTGATCCCCAGTCTCGGGAACGTTTGGCGTAGGTCTGGACCCTCTATTTTCACGCCACGTTTCCTCCAAGCCTTTGAAGACTGCACCAATGATCAGGACACCAAGGACAGCCGTTGTGATCGGAAAGCCGCGCGATAACTCGTCTGAACCCATCGACAACCGTGGGTAAAAATCCTCGCCTGTGCCGACGTAGACTGCAAGCAATCCCAGCCCGATGGAGATCAGTCCCTTGCCTGGCGACCCGCCAATCACGGCGGCAATGAAGCTGAGTGACAGGATCAGAAGGCCAGTCTTTTCTGGCAGATCCAGATAAGCCTCGACCAGAATGGCAAGAAAAGGCGCGCAGACGAAAAGCACCAGATCGGAAAATGTATCGCCGGAGGCGGACGAGAAGTGTGCGACGCGCAATGCTTTCTTCGCCTGACCCCGTTGCGCCATCGGGTAGCCATCCAATGTGGTCATGAAGGCGTCAGGCGTGCCGGGGGTGTTGAACAAGATCGCAGGGACCGCGCCACCAATGGTCGCACCCTTCATGATGCCAATCAGGAACCCCATGACCGGCAATAGGGCGTCTGGTGAATAGCCAAAGATAGAAATGAGTATCGGCAGCGAAATCGCCATGGCAAAGGGGCCGGCAAGACCGGGCGTCGCACCGACAACGATGCCAAAAAGAAACCCGGCAAGCACCATCACAAGGGTGATCGACACGGCAATGCCAAAGAGGGTGAAAGCTTCGGGGCCTTGGAAGACCGCGAGAACGCCAAGCCAGATATAATCCAGAACGCCCATCAGACGTCGCCATTCGGCGGCAATAGAAGATCCTCGAACGGAACGTCGAACACAAGGATCATAACGACAACAGCCAATACGGCCGTTAACAAACCACGGCGGGAAAATCCACGTTCGACGATGGCGATGATCCCTGAGACCATCATGACCCCGCCCAGAACAAAGCCTACATGTTTCCAACCTGGCGTTGCGCGCAGCAGACGGTATTCGATCGGCTCTGCACGAAACAGATTGGCAATTTCGGCGAAAAAGGGGCCCGCAAAACGCATCACCAAAAGGCTTACAATTGTGACGACCATCAAGCTGGCGATAAAAGAGAAATGGCTATTGCCCAGTACGGGTTGGAACGCGTCGTTCCGTTCAGAAACAAGCAATAGGATACTGCCAACAAGGACAAAACACGCGGCAACTGTGGGGGCCAAAGCATCGCCGATGTTAAACCGTCCACGAACTTTCTCGACAATGCCGCTGTCAGTGTCCAATGGAATCCATACAAAGATCAGCGTGATCGCAAAGATGATGCAGATCAGCCCGATATAGAGGTTGGATCGTGACGGTGAGGGCATTTGCTATCTCCAGATACACTTCGGGCGCCCAGTTTAGGACGCCCGAGGTTGGCTCTAATTACTCAGAAGCTGCTTTAATCAAGCTTTCGGATTCGTCAAAACCCTTCGCCATCAGGGCATCCAGATCAGCGCCTTTGATGATGGCAGCACCACCGAAGGCTTTCTTGATCAACCCGCCTGCTTTGGTCTCCGGATCGGAGGCAACGTCCGCAATTGCATCGCTGAGTGCGGTGCGTGCATCGTCGGCCATGCCAGCAGGCGCGGCGAACATGAAGTAGCCATCACTGTCATAAGCAACGCCCAGATCCGCAAACGTAGGTGCGTCTGGTGTCTGTACTAGCGGTGTGCTCAGCGCTGAGGCCAAATTTACCAGATCACCAGCCGCAACACCTTTGCCCTGAATACCAGCCATAAAGCCCAGATCCATATCGCCAGCGGTGACACCGTTCATGACCGCTTTGCCGCCTTTGACAGAGATGATGTTGAACTCAACGCCCTGCGCCTTGCCCAGAAGGTAAGCCAGATCAGCCAAACGCGGGCTCATCACGCCGAAACGCAGTTGCTCTCCTGCTTTTGCAGCTGCAATTGTGTCACTGATGCTGGTCCAACCTTTGCTGCTTGGGGAAACAACGCCCATCTGGAAACCTGCCGTGGTCGTAAGGCCGGTGAAATCCGAGGGTGTCATGCCTGTCTTGGCGGAATAGAGATTATAGCCAAGCGATTCAGTCACCACCATCCCGATGACAGAGCCGTCAGCAGGCATGTCTTTCATGGCTTTGAGCAAGTTCACGCCACCTTTGCCGGTCACTTGCTCTGGAATAAACTGCCAGCCAGTGCGGGCCTCAAGCTCTTCCGCGATCAGGCGCGCTTGTGTGTCAGCACCGCCCCCCGCGCCAAATGCGATCATCAGCTTGATCGGGCCCGGCGGGGTCCAATCAGCAGCAGTTGCAGATACTGCGGATACAGCAATTCCAAGAGCGGCAACGGCCGCTGTAATAAGGTTTTTCATTGAGTCCTCCCTGACTTTGATTGAAGCAAGCCATAAATCGGTTGCTCAGTCAACAATATAGTTGACGGCACAACTTTTTACTGTGATCATCGATGCTAGAGGTCGACTATGAATGATGAAACTCCAACAACGTTAAATCCGCAGCTAGCCCAGCTTAGCAACTTCCTGACCTATCGCATCTCTCGTGTGCATCAAAAACTCAATGTGCAGGCGTCAAAGATCCTTAACGATTCGGTTGGGGTGACGCTGAACCAATGGCGTATGATTGCTTTCATCGGGGGGGCTGAAACGGTTACAGCTTCTGAATTAGTCCGATATACTACTATGGACAAAGGACTTGTCAGCCGCAACGTGAAGTCTCTTATTGAAAGTGGCCTCGTCGCGTCTTTCAATCACGAAAAGGACAGCAGGGTTCATCTATTGAGCCTAACTCCGGCTGGTGAGTTGGTTTTCGAAACAGCCCTGCCAAAAATGCGCCGCAGACAGGCGAAGCTGCAAGACAACCTGAGTAGAGAGGATGTTGCTACCCTGCGTCGCATCTTAGAGACCCTTGAAATCGCTGCTGAGGATACAGAAACCTGATGCCGTCAAATTTGCTGGTTATATTGTCCGATGAACACCAAGCCCGCGCCATGGGCTGTGCAGGACATCCGTTTGTGCAAACCCCCCATCTAGATGCGCTTGCGGCCCGTGGTACACGCTTCACCGATGCATACACCCCTTCACCCATCTGCGTGCCTGCACGTGCCAGCTTTGCAACGGGGCGTCACGTGCATCAGACGCGTCTGTGGGACAATGCCATGCCTTATACGGGGCAAATACGTGGCTGGGGCCATTGCCTGCAAGATGCAAGCGTGCCGGTCGATAGTATTGGCAAGCTACACTACCGGCAAAACGGCGATCCTGCGGGGTTTGATCAAGAGCACATCCCAATGCATGTGGTCGGTGGCAACGGCATGGTCTGGGGCTCTATCCGGGCGGAAGGCGAACGCGTGTCGCCAAAGACACGGATGCTGGGGGAGTTTATCGGCGCAGGCACCAGCAAATACACGGATTACGATCAAGCCGTGACAGATCGTACTGTGGCGTGGCTTTCGGATCATGCAAATGACGAGAAACCATGGTGCCTCTATGTTGGTCTGGTCGCGCCGCACTTCCCACTGGTGGTGCCGCAAGAGTTCTTCGATCTCTATCCACCCGACAGCTTGCCAGCCCCGAAGATGAATCCAAAAGATGGCTACGTGCGTCACCCTTGGGTTGAGCTTCAAAATGCGCAAATGGAAAGTGAGTCCAACTTCAAGTCCGCTGCGGAACGTCGTGACGCTGTGGCGGCCTATTTCGGTCTTGTCAGCTGGATGGACCACAATGTCGGTCGACTGATGCAAGCGCTGCAGGACAACGGGCTGACGAATGATACCACTGTCATCTACTCCTCTGATCATGGGGATAACGTCGGAGCACGTGGGCTTTGGGGCAAATCCAACTTCTATCAGGAATCCGTTGCGGTGCCGATGATCATGGCAGGGCCAGACATCCCTGTTGGGACCTGTGATACGCCTGTGGACCTGCTGGATATTGCGGCGACAATCCCTGACCATTTTGATTTAAGTTTCGAGAGTGAAGGGATGCCGTTACCTCAGATTGCCCGCGATGAACCTGATCTTGAACGCGTTATCCTCAGCCAGTATCACGCGGTCGGCGCGGTAACTGGAGGGTACATGCTGCGCAAAGGGCGGTGGAAGCTGAACACCTATGTAGGCTTCGACCCAGAATTGTTTGATCTGATCGATGATCCTGAAGAAGCCAATAACCTCGCGGCTGATCCGGCGTTTGCTGAGGTGGTGCGAGACCTCACGGCCGCGTTGCATGGGAAGGTCGATCCTGAAGCCGCCAACACACAGGCCTTTGCAGATCAAGCAGCGCTGATCGAAAGTTATGGGGGCCGTGAAGCGGCGCTGAAACTTGGCGCGCCGGGGGCAACGCCTCCGCCAACAACATGAGGCACAGATGAAACTCACAATTCTTGGCTCCGGCTCACCCGAGGCCTGTGCGCGGCGTGCCTCATCGGGGTTTCTTTTAGAGGTCGGTGCCGATCGCATCCTGTTTGATTGCGGCGGCGGGGTTGTGGACAACCTGATCCGCTCGGGCCGATTGCCCAAAGACATCACGCACCTGTTCTTTACCCACTATCATTCGGATCACATGATGGATTACGCGCGTTTGGTGCACGCCGCTTGGGATGAGGGGGCACCCCCTTTGAAGGTCTTCGGCCCACAACCATTGGGAAAAATCACCGAAGGATACTTCGGACGGGATGGTGTGCTGAACAACGATCTTAGAGCACGCACGGAACTGCCCCAAAGCCAGCAAGTTTGGGTCGCACGAGGCGGCACCTTGCCGCGCCCATGGCCCGCGCCAGAGATCACGGAAATTGAGGCGGGGTTCACCTACCAAGGAAACGGTTGGCAGCTTGGTTCGGCCGAAGCCAGCCATGCGCAGCCAATATTGGATTGTTTGGGGTTTGCGGTCGAGGCGGGCGGCAAGAAATTTGTTTATTCCGGCGATACCGGCATCAACGACAACATCACCGCATTGTGCCGCGATGCGAATTTTCTGCTGCATTGGTGTTATCGGGGGGCGGGCGAGCAATTACACCCCGCGCTACAAGCGTTCAGCCCGGACCCCGGTGAAGTCGCGGACATGGCTAAAAGCGCTGGCGTAAAACGCCTCTATCTCAGCCATTTTCGCATACATATGGATAGCCAAGAGGGTCACAAAAAGGCGCTAGCCGATCTTTCCGCACGATTTGCCGGCGAAACGGGCATTGTCGAAGACCTGGACGTTTTTGATATTTAGCCGCTTCCATATGGGGATCTCGTGGTGATTTTCTTTTCCCGAAAGCCAAAACACGACGTTACCGTGTCCTCTGAGATGTCATGAGCATATGTTTCAATTGCCACTTTTTACGAGGCCGCATGTTTTCAATTCCCTTTAACCGTCAGGAACGATCATGACCCAGCCCAATTTCATTTTCATTACATCTGACCAACACCGTGGCGATTTCTTGGGCGTCGAGGGTCGCAAAGTGCGCACGCCGCATCTGGATCAACTGGCATCCGAGGGGACGCGGTTTACATCAGCGATTTGTCCTTCACCCGTGTGCCAACCGTCTCGGGCATCGATCCTGACGGGGCAGCTGTGTCGGACAAATGGCGTGCATGACAACGGGATCGATCTTGATCCAGAGGTGGGTGAAAAAGGGTTTGCCGGCACTTTAGGTGCGCAAGGCTATGAGACGGCCTATTTCGGCAAGGCGCATTTTTCCAGCTATGACGCACGCCACAAGACGGGGACCCCGGAAAGCGTGCTGTCGTCCGAAGACTACGCAGACGATTGGTACGGGCCTTACATGGGCTTTCAGCATGTCGAGACGATGATCCACGGCCACAACTGGTTCACGCCACAAAAGCCCCCGCGTGGACAGCATTTTGAGCGGTTCTATTACGGGTCAGGGCGCGGCGACGAATTGAACGCGCTTTACAAACAGAGCGGGCGCGACACTAAGGGTGCTGCGCAAACGTGGCACAGTCAGCTCCCTTTGGCCTATCATAACACGCCTTGGACAGCGGACCGCGCGATTGAGTGGATCAACCACGGGCGTGACACTGATAAACCGTTCATGACTTGGATCAGCTTTCCCGATCCGCATCATCCCTTCGACTGCCCCGAACCGTGGTCCTACCTACACGACCCAAAGGATGTGGACCTGCCCGAACACCGGACCCGCGATCTGGAAAACCGCCCGTGGTGGCATAGGGCCGCGCTTGAAAACACACCGCAGGGTGATCCGGAATCGATCAAGATACGGCAGGCCTATTCGCGGATCGAACAACAGACCGACGATCAGTTGCGAGAGATCATCGCCAATACCTACGGCCAGATCGCGTTGATCGACCACCATATCGGACGCATCATGAGCACGCTGCGTGAGGCGGGTTTGAATGAGAACACCTATGTCATCTACTCTGCCGATCACGGCGATTGGCTGGGTGATCATGGTCTCGTGTTGAAGGGGCCCATGCTGTACGAAGGCCTGCTGCGGATTCCGTTGTTGGTCAAAGGCCCCAATGTGCCTGCGGGTCAGGTAGTGGATGAACCGGTTTCCAATATGGATGTCGGGCCAACGATGTTTGATCTGGCGGGGGTTGAGGCAGAGCAGGTCCAGCATGGGCAGAGCTTGCGTCCCTTCTTTGATGGCACGGGAGAGACCCGCGATTTTGCCATGTGCGAATGGGAGCTTTTGCCAAACCGCGTGGGTGTCGCGCTGTCCTTGCGCGGCGTGCGAACCAAGTCCGACAAGCTGACGATGGATATGCGCTCTGGGGATGGCGAGATGTACGATTTGACCAACGACCCCCATGAAATGGTGAATGTGTTCGAAAACCCAAGCTACGCCGACCGACGCAAGGTGTTGGAAGGATATCTGGCCGCACGCCCCGATGATATCGGTCCGAACCGCGTTCCAGTGGGGCCTGCTTGACCGATGGATAACGCAAATCAATTTCCGTCGATCTGGCACCTTGCAGAGCGGGCGCGCAAACGTATCCCGCATTTTGCTTGGGAGTATCTGGACAGCGGCACAGGCATGGAACGTCTGGTTGATCGCAACCGTGTTGCCTTGGATGCCGTTCACCTGATGCCTCGCGTCATGGGCGGGCGGTATACGCCTGACATCAAATGCACCCTTCTGGGGGCGGAGTTTTCAGCACCGTTTGGGATTGCGCCCGTCGGCATGTCCGGATTGATGTGGCCGGGAGCGGAACTGGCTTTGGCCGACATGGCACGCACCAAGAATATCCCATACGGGCTGAGCATGGTCGCCAATGAAACCCCCGAAGAGGTGGCAAAACGCGCGGAGACCAATGCGTGGATGCAAATCTATTGCCCTAAAGAAGCCGATGTGTTGGATGACTTGCTGAAACGCAGCAAAGCGGCGGGTATCAAAACGCTGATTATTACGGTAGATGTTCCCGTTGGCAGTCGTCGCGAACGCCAACTTGCGGCAGGTCTGACAGTGCCACCCAAGATGGACCCCGCAACCTTGTGGCGCGTGGCTAAACGCCCGTTCTGGGCGCTGGCGACTTTGAAACATGGGCAGCCGCGTTTCAAAACGCTCGAAGCTTATTTCCCTGCTGATCAGATGAGCGAAGGCGCAAAGTTGATAGGTAACATCGTTGATGGTCGCCCCGATTGGGATTATTTCGACCGAATTCGTGCGGCTTGGGATGGCAATTTGGTGCTGAAGGGTCTGATGGATCCGGCGGATGCAGATGCGGCTATCGCGCACGGCGCTGACGCAGTTTGGGTTTCGAACCATGGTGGACGGCAGTTTGATGGCGCGCCCGCCGCGATTGAGGCTTTACCAGCTATCGCGGAAAAGGTCGCAGGCCGCGTGCCTCTTCTGTTTGACAGCGGTATTCGCGGCGGGCTCGATATTCTGCGTGCCTTGTCACTCGGCGCGGATTTTTGCTTCCTTGGGCGTGGATTTCTGTATGCCGTGAGTGCTCTTGGCGCGATCGGGGCCGATCACGCCTATGACATCCTTCGCGGCGATCTTGAAAATAACATGATCCAAATAGGCGCGCGCAGCCTTATTGATCTGAAATCACTGAAAGACTGATATGACCAAAAATGTGCTCTTCATCATGTGCGACCAGCTGCGTGCCGACTACCTTGGATGTGCGGGCCATCCGACAATTCGCACGCCAAATATTGACGCTTTGGCTGCGAAGGGCGTGCGGTTTGAGCGCTGTTATGTGCAATCACCCATCTGTGGGCCAAGCCGGATGAGCACCTATACAAGCCGATATGTGCGCAGTCATGGAGCGGATTATAACAACGTTCCATTGCGTGTTGGTGAGTGGACGATGGGGGATCATCTCCAAACCTTCGGGGGCAGGGCGGTGCTGTGCGGCAAGACCCATATGCGAGCTGACATAGAGGGGATGGCGCGGCTCGGCATTGATCCGGCAAGCGCAAAAGGCAAGCACATCGCCGAAGGCGGTTTTGAAGTTTGGGATAGACTAGACGGGTTGCATCCTCCAGGTATCAGGATGCCAAGCCACTATAATGATTATCTCAAGAAAAATGGGTTTGATGGGATCAGCCCATGGCAGGATTGGGCGGCCTCTGTTGTTGATACGGATGGTGCGATCAAAAACGGGTGGCTCAATGAGAACTGTCATTTGCCTGCCCGCATTCCCGAAGAGCATTCCGAGACCGCCTACAGCACCAATCGTGCGATTGAGTTTATGGATCAAGCCGGCGATGCGCCTTGGTGTTTGCATCTGAGTTATATCAAGCCACATTGGCCGATCGTCGCCCCTGCGCCTTATCACAACATGTATAGTGCGGCCGATGTCATCCCACCCGTCCGATCCGAGGCAGAGCGCGAAAAGGCGCATCCGGTGCATGCCATCAATACGGAAGTGCGTTACTCCACCGCCTACAAAAGGGAAGATCGCCGCGCGCAAGTGATCGCCACTTACATGGGGCTAATCACACAGATTGATGACCACATCGGGCGGTTGATGGCGTGGATGGAAAAGAGCGGCAAGCTGGACGATACACTGATCATTTTCACCTCAGATCATGGCGATTATCTGGGGGATCACTGGATGGGCGAAAAACTGTTCTTCCACGATGCCTCTGTTAAGGTGCCACTGATTGTGATCGACCCTTCGGCCGAAGCGGACGCTAACCGCGGCAGTGTTGACGCACGGCTCACCGAAGCGATTGATCTTGTTCCCACGATTGTGGATTTCATGGGAGGCGAGATGCAATCGCATATCCTTGAGGGCCGATCACTGATGCCGTTGCTGCATGGCCAAGATGTTGACTGGCGTGATTGTGCCTTTAGCGAGGCCGATTACTCCCGTACTGCGGCGCGCACCAAACTTGGGCAACCGATGTCAAACTGTCGGATGGTGATGGCGTTCGACGGACGTTGGAAATACGTTTATTGCCCCGGTCAGCGCCCAATCTTGTTTGACTTGGACACAGACCCACAGGAACTCAACGACCTAGGAACAGATCCGGCCGTTGAGGCGCAGCGTGCCCGTATGCAAGCGCGCGTCATGGAATGGGCCTATGGCACTTCCGCCCGCATCACGCAGACCGGAGCCTTTATTGAGGAGCGGAAACCGGAGATCAGACGGGGTATTCTGGTCGGGTTCTGGGACGAAACAGAGGTTGCGGCGGCATTCGCACGCCTAGATTCAAGTTAAAGCGCTGCTTACGATCTGGTGCAATTTTTCAATAGTTCGGCAGAGCATTACCAACAAAACGCCAAATTAGCAGCCACACTCAAAGTGAAGTTTTCAGGTGAAACTGAGCGTACCGCGCGACACAGTTCATCCTTTTCTAGGAACAAGAAGATGTCAGATAAAAAAATGTATATGCACCAATCCATCGCACAGTCCGTGCGCGATCATGGCATTGAGACCATGTTTGGCTTGGTGGGCGACGCCAACCTTTTCATGGCAAACCACTTTGTTAACGGATGCGGTGGAACGATGGTTCCTGCAGCCCACGAGGGCGGCACAGTTCTGATGGCTCAGGCCTACACGCAAGTCACTGGAAACGTCGGCGTTGCGACAGTGACCCAAGGCCCGGGCCTGACAAATTGCTTTACGGCCCTTAGGGAAGGCGTGGTTGCCCGTCGGTCTATGGTCCTTTTGTGCGGTGATACGCCTGTGACAGCCCCGTTTCATCCCCAGAATATTGACCAGCGCGAGGTCGTAAAAGCCACTGGTGCAGGGTTCGAGCAGGTGAAATCTCCCGAAACGGCTGCACGGGATGTCGCGACTGCATTCTACCGCGCCCGCAAGGAAAGACGACCCATTGTTGTGAATATCCCCTCTGATTTCATGTGGTCAGAAGTGGAGTATGAGACAGTTATCTTCCCATTTCACGAAGCCGCGACTGTCATAACCGAAGGCCCCGTTCATGAAGAAGCCATAGGAATGATAGCTTCCGCAAAGCGGCCTTTGATCCTTGCTGGAGCGGGCGCAGTCGGGGCCAAGGACAAGTTAATCGCGCTCGCCGAAAGATTGGAGGCACCGCTGGCAACAACGTTGAAGGGCACCGGCTTGTTCGCAGGTCACCCCAACAATATTGGCTACTTCGGCACTTTGAGCACTTCTGAAGCCCTTGACGTTATCGGGGCTGCCGATTGCATCATTGCCTTTGGTGCATGGATGCATTTCCTGACGACAGATCGTGGCGTGTTGCTAAAAGGAAAGCGCGTTATCCAAGTTAACAACAGTCAGTCCGACATAGGCACCTTCTACCAGCCTGATGCGGTCCTGATCGCGGATTCTGGCCAAACCGCTGACAACATTCTGTATTGGATGGACGAAGCAGAGGTGGTTCCCTCGGGATTTGCCAAGGAACTGCCTGCGCACGATATTGCAGCACACCCGAAGGGAAATCCAGAGGCGTCCTCCGATGGACGCATCAACCTTGAATATGCTCTTGATCGTTTGAACGAGACACTGCCTGAGAACCGGATCATGCTCACAGATGGGGGGCGCTATATTACAGAAGTTTGGTGCCGTGTGGGCGTGCCCGATCCCAATAGTTTCCATATGAGCGATAACTTTGCAGCTATTGGACAAGGCATGCAGCAAGCGATTGGCGCGGCCCATGGCGATCCGTCCCGGCCAGTTGTTCTCTTTATGGGGGACGGAGGTTTCATGATGGGCGGCGCGAACGAGTTCAACACTGCTGTGCGAACGGGCTGTGATCTTATTGTGATTATCTGCAACGATTCAGCCTATGGCGCCGAGCATATTCAGATGTTGGATCGGGACATGGATCCAGCGCTCACCGAATTTGAATGGCCTTGTTTCGCAGATGTATCCAAATCCCTTGGCGGACAAGGCGTGGAAGTGACGTCGCCCGCAGAGCTTGAAGTTGCGATCAAAGCAATCCACGCTCGGACAGGGCCAATTATTGTGGACCTGAAACTTGACCCGAACAAAGTGCCACGTATGCGTATGTGACGGCCACGTTTGTAGTTGTGGATAGAGCGAGATGCATTGGCAAATATCAGGCAATAGCGACATGCGTAAACCGATCAAAGAAAAACGATGCACGCACCCCAATGGATATGAGCGGCGCAGGGGGTGTCCGCCGTGGCCTTTCACCCAGCAGGCAACACTGAAATGGCTATGAAGAAATATCTACAATTGGCCGTGATCCTCGGGTCGGGGACGGTTGGCGCATTGCTGGCGCAGTGGCTCGGATTGCCGATCCCTTTCCTGCTTGGCAGCATGGCGATGTCGGCAACAGTTTCACTGACTACATTTTCCCGCACTGGTGAACGGCTGTGGTTTCCGGCCCGTCTGCGCCATGTCTTCATCGCCGTCATTGGCATTATGATCGGAACGACTTTCAACGCTGATGCGCTGAACGCCGCTTCTGACCTTGCCATCACTTTGCCCGCCATGGTGTTATTTTTAGCAATTGCGCAAATCGTCAACTTTGGAATATTCCGTCGGATCGGTGGGTTTGACAGCGTCACGGCGAAATACGCTGCCATGCCCGGTGGCCTGATCGAAGCGGTTTCACTGGGTGAAAAAGCGGGCGGTGATGTGGAGGCGCTCAGCCTCCAGCATTTTGTTAGAATCGTCTTGGTGATTGTTTCGGTACCCCTGCTTTTTCAGTTGTTCACGGGTGAAATCGTCGGCAGTGCAGCCGGAAAAACGCTGGAAAGGGCCGCCGCTGAGTGGCAGGATTGGATGCTGTTTTCTGTCTTGATGCCAATCGGCATTATGCTCGGCTCTTTACTAAAACTTCCTGCCGGTCCTCTAATAGGCCCTTTGGTTTTGACGGCTATCTTTCAGGCCACCGGCGTTATTGATTTGAATGGCCCTGACATGCTGGTCAGTGTTGCACAATTGGTGGTC
>CBFHOS010000037.1:0-13906 GCA_965657645.1 Puniceispirillaceae bacterium (SeqCode)
CCTGTGACGCCCCGTTGAAATCATCGAGGCGGCGGTGATGGCGGGCCTTCCGCGCAATGATGATTTCAACGGGGCGTCACAGGCTGGCGTTGGGTTTTATCAAACGACAACCAAGAATAATCGGCGGGCAAGTGCGGCGCGGGCTTTTGTTCATCCTGTGCGCAAGCATCAGAACCTCACCATTCTAACCGGTCACAAGGTTAGCCGCATAACAGCGCAAAACGGTGTGGCCACTGGGATTATGGTTATTGGGCCGGATGGCAAGCCCCAGCCGATCGCTGCCCGCCATGAGGTTTTATTGGCGGCGGGGGCGCTTGTTTCACCACAGATTTTACAAGTGTCAGGCATTGGTCCCCGCGCTGTTCTAAACAAGGCTGGGGTTGATTGCATTGTCGAATCCGATGGTGTTGGCGCGAATTTCCAAGATCATATTGCCGCGCTCTACACCGTTTTGATCAATGAACCATCGTCCCTTTTTGGACAGGATAAAGGCTTTGCCGCGCTCAAGCATGGGATGCATTATCTGGCGAGACGTCGGGGTGTGTTGGCGTCAACGGTGATTGAATCGGGCGGATTTATCGATACGACCTTTAGTAATGCGCGGCCCGATGTTCAGTTAAATGGACAGGCGATTGTCGCTGGACCGCCGGGCCAGCCGCATGTCCCGCATCATGGTTTTGGCATTGGTGT
The DNA here is from genome assembly GCA_965657645.1 of Puniceispirillaceae bacterium (SeqCode). GTDB lineage: Bacteria > Pseudomonadota > Alphaproteobacteria > Puniceispirillales > Puniceispirillaceae > CBFHOS01. Next base: position 691 of record CBFHOS010000037.1, read on the forward strand.
GCAATTGAACCGGCCATCCAGCCGCGGCTTTGTTCATATCCGCAGAGATGATTTATCACAGCCACCACTATTCCAGACCAATTTGCTAACGGATAAAGGCGATATAGAGGTGATCCGGCGCGGCCTGCATATCATGCGTGATGTGTTTAATGAGGCACCTTTGCGCGAGATTACAAAATCGGTCTATTACCCGCCGCAGGGTGATATGTCGGATGAGGGGCTGGTGCGCTATATTCGCGAAAACGGGCGCACGGTGTATCACCCATGCGGAACCTGCCGGATGGGTAGTGATGACAAGGCCGTTGTTGACCCGACATTGGCCGTTCGTGGGATGCGCGGTTTGCGGGTGATTGACGCCTCGGTCATGCCGCGCATTACGTCGGGCAATACCAACGCCCCAACGATGATGATTGCTGAACGCGGTGCTGATTTCTCGCTGGCCGCGCTCTAGGGCCGAATGCCAGCCTGATTATTGATGCCGGATATTGGGATCAATCACTGGCAATGGACCGTTCATCGCCATCTCGACAATGCGGGCGCTGGCCAATAGCTCTGCTTCACCGCGCGGCTTGCCGATGAGCTGGATACCAACTGGCATACCGCCCGGGCCAATGCCAACGGGAACCGATATGGCGGGCAATCCTGCGGTGGTCGCCAGAAACGCAAAGCGGAGCCAGTCCATATAGCCGGTGAGTTCTTGATTGCCGACAGTGCGCACCCAGTCTTCCTCGACCGGATGCGGCATGCAACCAACAACAGGCGTTGCGAACACATCATATGTATCAAATAGCTGGCGCATGTTTTGATATATTTTGGTCCGCTCTAAATTGGCAATGGCGATATCATCGACGCTAAGACCTTTGCCAAAGGCAATGTTCTCAACCAGTGTATCCTTAAAATGGCGGGTGACATGCTCTGGCATATTGCGTGTGCCAGTGGCCCATCCAAGACCACGCAGAACATGGTAGGTGCGCTCTAGGGTGGATAGATCCGGGCAAAATTCCTCAACCCGTGAGCCATTTTGCTCGAGCACCGCCAAAACGCTATATAGATGCGCGCGCATGTCATCATCGATTTGCGCCACACCGCCAAGATCAGCCGAAAAAGCAATGTTGATAGACCCTTCAGCGCGGATAACCGCGTCTTGGAAGGGCGTCTTATCGGCGGGATAGGATAGCGGATCCGCTGGTTGATGTCCGGCCATGCTGTCGAGGAACAAGGCGCAATCACGCACCGAGCGCGCCATTGGGCCTTGTTGCCCTTCGATGATAAAGCCCGCTTCGGATGCACCCGTTGCGCGTCCGGGGCTAGGGCGAAAACCGACAATGCCGCAATAGGCGGCGGGGGTGCGCAAGCTACCGCCATGATCAGAACCGTGGCTAAGCCATGTCTCGCCGGTGATAAGAGAGGCCGCAGCGCCGCCCGATGATCCGGCAGGATTCATTCTCGTATCCCACGGATTGCGGGTGCGTCCATAAACATCGTTAAAGCTATTACCGCCCGCACCAAGCTCAGGGGTATTGGTTTTGCCAACCACCACGCCGCCGCGCTGTTCAAGGCGGGTCACCAGAGGGTCGCTTTTCTGGGGAATGAAATCGGCAAGGCCAGCAGTGCCAAATGTGGTCACGACACCAGCGACGGGCGTTAGATCCTTGATCCCGATCGGCAGACCACCAAGCCAGCCCGGATGATCGCTATGTTCGTCATCCAGATTTGCCGCAGAATCATAAGCCCGCTCGGGGCATAGTTTTACAACCGCGTTGATCGCTGGTTCCACCTGTTCGATGCGGGCAAAGCTGGCATCCAGCAATTCGGCTGGTGAGACTTTTTTGGCCCGCAGCATGGCGACAATCTCATGGGCCTCATAGCGGCATAATTCAGGTCCGGTATAGGGATGTATTTTCGATTTATCTGACATTGTTTTGGCCCGTTACAGGTGAGAGGGGGATGCCCCGGCGATTATATTGGTTGTTGTGTTGGTGGTTATCTAGCCGTCGCCAGATCGGATTATTTCGGCGTCACTCAGTGGTTCACGCTTGGATATCGCCCAGCTACTATCGGGCTGGCGGTCCCAACAGATCCGGTCCCAAGATTGATCGGGCTGTTTCTCCCACCACCAATTGCCGCCGGTCATATCACCGGTCCAGACATAAGCAATCAGACAGGCCTCATCGCCGGTTTGCAATTGATGGACTTGATGCGGCGGTGTTACAGAGGATTGCCCGGCTTTGATATGCATTGGCGCTTTGGTGCGGCCATGGGTGATGTCGATACTGCCAGACAATACATGATAAATTTCGAGTGCGGCATGCTGGTGAAACGGATAACAAACCCCGGGGGCCAGCAAAAACAGCCCTACAAATACATCATCCGCTTTCACAATCCCGCGTTTACCGATGAGCTGTCCAGCGAGTAGACCAGTGGCTAGACCTTGGTCAATGTCACCGCTCTCAAAAATCTGATACCAATCGAGATTGTCGATATAGGGGGCAAGGGCGGTGGCTACTGGCGTCTTGGCTATAGTGGCCTTTGCCGCCGCGCCATGATTAATGGCGGTGGCCAGCGCGGTGGGGCGTGATGGCGGTATGACTGTTGTTTGTCCGGCATTGGCGCTCGCACATTTATCCAGCGCGGCAATAAAGTGAGGCAGGTATTCGCGGTGCGGCATGGCCTCGTCGGCGGTGTCAAACGCAGTGGCGAAAGCTGTTCTGATCTCTGTGATAAAATTATCTGCGCCGATTGTCATAACATACTCTCCCACACCAATTTGTGCCATTTAGCTTAGCTCGGCAAAGTGGCGCGTCAATCGCTGGGGATCAAAGAAATGGCAGAAAATAGATGATGCGCATTGATAAGAGGCTGGCTTTGATCGGTGAATATAGGTACAAGACCGCTCGGGCCGGTGGCGGATGCTGTTTCAGACATGCCCTTAGGTGCCGCAAATATAACCACCAGATAACCAAACGGGTGCTTTGTGATTTCTCTTATTCCAGGCTGGTTTGTCCAGTTCTTTACCGGATCGTCTTATAATGACGCATCCAAGCCAGCATTAACGTCTCGCCAAATCGGTGTTGATGTTCTCTCCGGTCTAACCGTTTCTCTTGCGCTGGTACCCGAGGCAGTGGCCTTTGCCTTTGTCGCTGGTGTGGCCCCGCTTGTGGGACTGTATGCAGCCTTCATCGTTGGCTTGATAACCGCCTTTATTGGCGGGCGTCCGGGGATGATCTCTGGTGCGACCGGTGCTTTGGCTGTGGTCATGGTTGCGCTGGTGTCCCAGCATGGCGTGGAATATTTGTTTGCGACCGTGGTGCTGATGGGCATTCTGCAATTGATTGCGGGTGTTCTGCGCTGGGGTAAATTCATTCGGATGGTACCCTATCCGGTGATGCTTGGATTTGTGAATGGCCTCGCCATTGTTATTGGCCTTGCCCAATTGGAACAGTTCAAAATATCGAGCCCTGATGGCGCTAGCCGCTGGATGGATGGACCGATGCTATATACCACTCTGGGCCTCATTGCGGCGACGATGGTGGTGATCTGGCTGGCCCCACGAGTGACCAAATTCATTCCCGCTCCATTGGCGGCGATTGGCCTTGTTACGGCTTGTGTTATCGGTTTTGACATCGATGTGCCGCGGGTTGGTGATCTGGCTAGCCTCGCTGGCGGGTGGCCTGAATTTTCTATCCCGACGGTGCCGTTGACCACCGAAACACTAGCGATCATTTTCCCATATGCGCTCATTCTGGCGGCGATTGGCCTGATCGAGAGCTTGCTAACGCTAAACCTTGTTGGTGACATGACCGGCCAGCGCGGTGGTGCGTCGCAGGAATGTATTGCCCAAGGCGCGGCCAATCTGGTCACTGGTTTCTTTGGCGGTATGGGTGGCTGTGCGATGATTGGCCAGTCGATGATCAATGTGAAATCGGGCGGGCGCACGCGCATCGCCGGTATCGCGGCGGCGCTATTCCTCCTCAGCTTTATTCTATTCGCCGCTAGTGCGATCGAACAAATACCGATTGCCGCGCTTGTCGGTGTGATGTTCATGGTGGTGATTGGCACCTTTGCGTGGAATTCAATCCGCACATTGTTAAAGGTGCCGCGGGCGGATGCCCTTGTCGTTATCGTGGTGACATTTGTGACGGTTATCGAGGATCTGGCAATTGCCGTTGTCGTTGGCGTGATCATGTCGGCATTGGTCTATGCATGGAATGCGGCGAAACGTATTCAGGCGGCAAAGCGGCCCTCTGTGCGTGAAGAAGGCGCCACCGTCTATGATATTACCGGCCCCTTATTCTTTGGCTCTATCACTGGTTTCCGCGAGTTGTTCACCGTCGAGGAGGACCCGGATTTGGTCATCATAGATTTCGCCGCATCGCGTGTTGTTGACCAATCGGCTTTGCAGGCAATCGAGGATGTAGCCGCGAAATATCATGAAGTTGGCAAGCGCGTTATGCTTCGCCACCTAAGTGCCGATTGTCACCGTTTGCTGAGCAAATCCGGACAATTGATTATCGATAGTGACGATGATCCAGATTACCAGCTAGCGGTGGATTATGGCGTCAAGCTAGGGGTGTTTGAAAACGGTCATTAGGCCGTTTAATCACCGAAATGCTCTAGGCTGTCACCTTTGCTTTTGCGCAATTGTGCGGCCGCGTCATTTGCCATCTGTGCCATCTGGCTTAGCTGGTCGGCGTGGCGTTTTGGATCGCCGGTAAAATCACCCTCATCAAATCCATGTGCCAATAGCCGTTGGCATTGCAATGCAACGTGGCGGCTATATTCTGCGGTAATGATCTCGGCTGGATCGGCAAATAACAACTGGTCATAGCGGGTATAGTCGGGAAAGGCCGGATCCGCAGGGATATAGCCATTCACCATGGTAATTCGCTCGCCGGGCTTGGTTAGCCCCTTGGCCTGATGCACAACCATATTGCCCTGTTGCATGACCGCATAGCCGGGGCCGGGCATGGCGGGCGCCTTGACTTTTTCAACCGGCAGAGGCTGGCCGGCTTTGCGAAGCGCGGCCATTTCGTCCTTCGTGCCATGAAAATACTGGAACGCCCCGCCTTCATTCTTTTTCGGGTCGGTTACAAACATCACATAGTCAAACCGCAACGTATCGACATGCCATTTATCGACATTCGCGCCGACCGATTCTTTTGGCGCATAGTTAAGATGGCCTAATTGGTGCGGGATCGTGTGCGGCATTAAATCAACGCCGGTAATGTCGGAGAGGAACTGGGTGACATCTGGAGACAGGCATAAATCACGCAGAAAGCGCGAGCGATAGACACCCCCGCGTGTACAACGCTCAATCCGTGGGTTGCTGGCGACAAACGCCTCAAGCTGTTTACAGACCTCATACAGACAGGCCGCGCCCTCATCGCTGAGAACACGGAAAATATCGGTAACGGCGAAATCAGACGGGCAGGCGGCAATCTCATCGGCGCTATAGCCAAAGGCCGCTAGGCTAACAATCTCGCCGGGGGCCTCTAATGCTAGATGAATGGCCGGATCAAAAACCGGTTCGCTGGCAAGGGGCGTAAAACCGTCTGGCATGAGGTCAAGATTGATTGGATAATGATTGCCCATGACGTGCTCCTAAAATTACCCCAGAGCGTAACAAAGCCATTTACAAAAAGATATCCTAACGCGCCTTGGTGATCCCGGGGACTTCGATGATTAGAATTTCGCCATCGCTTGTGGCTTTGATGTCGACTTTGCTCTCATTGCTAATGGCCAGCCCGTCGCCCTTTTCACTTTTTACACCGCCAATTTCAAAGCTGCCATCTGATACCAAAATATAGGCCTGTCCTTTGATTTTATGAACGAGTTCAGCGCCGCTAGACAGCCGGCTTGCATAGATGCGTGCGTCCTGATTGATCTGTAACGGTGCTTGGCCATCGCCAGAAACCAGCAGTGAAAGGGCGCCATCGGCCTGTTCGGTCGGAAATTCGGCGGTATCCCAAACGGGGTCGATGCCCTTAGAGCGCGGCATAATCCAGATCTGATAGATCGTGGTGGCTTCATCCTCATGGTTAAATTCAGAATGGAAAATGCCAGTGCCTGCGCTCATCACCTGAACATTGCCAGCTGTTGTGCGGCCCTTATTACCACGATTATCCTTGTGGCTAATGGCACCTGTGCGCACATAGGTGATGATCTCCATGTCACGGTGTGGATGCATGTCAAAGCCGGTATAGGGCGCGATAATGTCGTCATTGATGACCAACAGCTCGCCAAAACTCATTTTTTTAGGATCGTGATAACCGGCAAAGCTAAAATGGTGCTTGGTGTCTAGCCACCCATGATTGTCGCCGCCGAGCTCGTTATATTTATGCAGTTTGATCATCACATTTCACCCATCATACGCTATCGAAAAGAACCATATGCTATTTATGAACTTGGCGACAAAAATCAAGATGCCTATAAGGTATGAGTTACTTTTTCACGGGGCGTTAATTGCGCTAGTGACCATGTGTTTTTTCTTTACAAATTGATGTGATTAAATCAGATATTCGGGCCACGCCTTTTGCCTTGAAATAGGAGACTAAAATGCCGGTTAAAATCAAGACGACCCCCAAAATGACCCCGACAATGACCAACAGAATAACGCGGACAATTGGGGCGCTGATAATGGCGTCATTTGTGACGGTCGGCTCTGGCGCTGTATTGGCGGCGGACAAGGCCCCTGAGGTAACTTTGCGGGCCCATCATTTCATGAGTTCAAAGGCCAATCTCCACACCAAGTTTCTTGTGCCGTTTGCCGAATCTATCGCGGCGGCGTCTGATGGCAGAATAAAGATTGAGATATTCGACTCGATGTCACGCGGCGGGCCACCATCGGGTCTTTACGACCGGGCTGTTGGCGGTGCTGATGATATTATCCTGACCTTGCCGGGCTATACCTCTGGGCGGTTTAACCGGTCCGAAGTGTTTGAATTGCCGTTTATTATGGAAGATCCTGTTGCCACATCCAAGGCGTTCTGGGATTTGACCGAAGCCGAGCTACAGGATGATGAATTTCAGGATGTAAAGATATTGGCGAGCTGGGTGCATGGCCCGGGCGTATTACATGCGGACAAGCCGATCACCAGCCTTGAGGATATGAAGGGCCGTGAATTGCGTGGGCCAACCCGCGTGGTGACTGATCTTCTGGGTGAATTGGGAGCCTCTCCGGTTGGTATGCCATTGCCAAAAATTCCTGAGAACCTATCAAAAGGCGTGATTAGTGGGGCCAGCCTGCCTTGGGAAGTTACGCCGTCAATCAAGCTTGGTGAGATGGTGAAAAACCACACTGAATTTGGGGGCGAGCGGGCGCTATATACGGCGACCTTTATTCTGGCGATGAGCTGGGATACCTATGAGGCATTGCCAGCTGATCTGCGTGACATTATCGATGCGCAAAGCGGCAAAAGCCTGTCGCAATTCGCTGGCGAGGTGATGAGTGACGCCGACAAGCTAGGCCGTGATGAATATAGCGGCAATAACATTGTGACCTTGCCCGCGAGCGAAACGGCCCGCTGGATAGAGGCCGCGACACCTGTTTATGATCGCTGGATTGAACGAGCCGCCACAAAAGGTTTTGACGGCAAGGCGGCGATTGCACAGGCGCAAAAGCTTATCGCGGCGAATAAATAGGCCAAATTACGTTTCTAATCATTTTGAGGCTCTAGATGAACCCGACAATTGAATTGCTGAAATCACACCGCTCTATTCGTAAATTTACCGACCAGCCTATCGCCCCAGATGTGCTTAACACGTTATTTGAGGCTGGGCAGGCGGCGGCTAGTTCTAGCTTTCTGCAAGGTGTGACCATTGTTCGGGTGACTGATCCGGCCAAACGGACAGGCTTTTTTGAAATCTCAAACAACCAGCCAGCGGTCCAGAACGCGCCAGAATTTATGGTGTTCTGCGCTGATCTGAACCGCGCGGTGCGCTGTTGTGATTGGCATGATAGTGAGGCCACAACCGGCTTTACCGAGCAATTTATCATCGCCTCGGTTGATGCCGCGCTGTATGCCCAGAATTTAGTCGTGGCGGCCGAGTCTGTCGGGCTTGGTATTTGCTATATTGGGGCGGTTCGCAATGATCCTCAACGCGCCTGTGATTTGCTGGATTTGCCCGACCATGTCTATCCGGTGTTTGGTCTCTGCCTTGGCTATCCTGATCAAGATCCAGAGATAAAGCCGCGCCTGCCACTATCGGTTATGGTCAAAGAGAACAGCTATGACACTAGCGCAGAGCAAGATGACATTGCCGCCTATGATGACATCGTGCGGCGCTATTACGCGGCGCGTAGCGGTAACCCTAAATCACAAAGCTGGAGCGAGCAGATGGCTGGATTACTCGGCAAGGAAGCCCGCCCGCACATGCGTGAATTTCTGCGCAAACGTGGCTTTGAGATGAAATAGCCACTGGTTGGCTTTGGCAAGATGTGGCGATCTTAATCCCGGCTGGCTTTAATCCCGACTGGCTTTCATCCCGACCGGCGATCTTAATCCTGTCTTTCTAGTTCTATTTTTGGACAACGATCCATCACCACTTTAAGGCCGGCCGCTCTGGCGGTGGCCGCGGCCTCGTCATGGATGATCGCCAATTGCATCCAGACTGATTTTGCCCCAATGGCGATGGCGTCATCCACGATGGCGGGGCATTGATCGGCCTGCCGGAAAATATCGACCATATCAACTGGCTCGTTAATGTCGGTGAGGCTGGCCTGAACAATCTCGCCATGTAGCTCTTGGCCCGCCAGTCCGGGATTTACCGGAATGACGCGATAGCCGCGCTCTTGCATAAATTGCATCACCCGATAAGAGGGGCGATCCGGCTTTGCGCTGGCCCCAACCATGGCGATTATTTTGCTGGAGGCAAGAACCTCATCGATTATGTTTTGGTCGGTCATTGGCCATTTACCTAGCTTTTATGCGGCGGTGTATTAGACAAGAAACTATTAGTGACAATTCGATGGAACGCAACGCAATTAGGGCGTAGGGTAATTTGGTATCAAGGAGCGCCGTGATGATTGCACAGTTTCAGTCAAAAACCATAAATGATATCTATCTGAATATTAGTCATTTTCTTGATCATTTTATGATGCTGATCTTTGCCAAAGCGGCCTATGACGCTGGTCGTCATTTTGGTTTGGGCTATGACGAGATTATCATTTATGGGGTTGGTGGCTTTGTGCTGTTCGGTGCAGTCGCCCCAATCGCGGCCCAGCTTGCGGATAAATATTCTCGCTCATTATTGATGGTGGTGTTTAATTTTGGCATTGGCATCGCCGCCATTATCGCCGGTTTGACGCAATCTATTTGGCAATTGGCGCTAGCTATTGGCCTTATTGGCGTGTTCGCCGCGATCTATCATCCGGTCGGTATTGCGATGCTGATCAAGAGCAATAAGGCAATTGGTTTTCGCCTTGGGGTGAATGGTGTCTATGGCAATTTGGGGGTGGCGGCGGCGCCATTGATAGCGGGTCTTATCCTCACATTTAGCGATTGGCGTTTGTGCTTTATTATCCCAGGGATTTTCTGTCTGTTTTACGGTGTGGCCTTTGCCAAGGCGTTGCGCCCCCAGCCAGAGATAAAGGCGGATCAGGCGAAAAAGAAATCAACAAAGTTCGCCCCGCAATGGCAACTGGCCTTTACGGCGATGATCTTATCCACCGCGAGTGGTGGCTTTATTTTTGGCGCAATGACCTTTGTTGTACCGCGCTATTTTGAAATTTCTATGAATGATATTTCAACCTCGGTTGCCATTACCGGTTTGCTGGCTGCGCTGGTTTATGCGGTCGCGTCCTTTACCCAAGTCGGTATTGGCTGGTTGATCGATCGGGTGGCTCCAAAATGGGTGTTGATGGCGATTGGTGTTGGCCAAGTTGGCTTTATCGCCTTGGCCGCCCAGTTTGAAAATCTGGCATTATTCTTTGCGATGCTCGTTGCGATGAGTTTTGTTTTTGGCCAGATTCCTATCACCGACACGATCCTGTCGCGCTATGTTCCTGATGAATGGCGGGCCAAGGTGCTTAGTGTCAAATTCCTACTCAATCTCACGATTGGGGCTAGTGTATTGCCGATTTGCGGGATTATTTTGCAAGCTGGGTGGCCAATGTCTAGTTTGTTTTTATTGATGAGCGGCATTGCCGTATTGGTTGCAGTTGCCGGGTTCATATTGCCTGTTCAAGCCGACGCCCATCGCCTTGATAAAGTGATAGCGGAGTAACCATGTCTCGCACTCGTGATCTTACCACTGGGTCTTTGGCCCAACATTTTCGGCATCTCGCAATCCCCGCCGCCATCGGCATGGTTTTCACCACACTCTACAATGTGGTGGATGTGTATTTCGCCGGTCTGTTGGGCACGGATGAACAAGCTGGTTTGGCGATTTCCTTTCAGGCGTTTTTCCTCACCATTACCTTTGGCTTTGGACTGGCCTCTGCATTAACCGCGCTGGCGGGTAACGCGATGGGTGCCAAGGATGCCAAGACGGCGCAGTTGATTGCAGGCCGGGGCATTGGCTTTGGCGTGTTGATTAGCGGGGTATTGATCGTCGGTGCCTATTTTGTTGGTCCGGAATTGATCAAGATCGTTTCGGTTGAGGGCGGTTACCGCGATGCTGGCACTCGCTATTTCATGCTGTTGCTATTTTCTATTCCGGGCTTTGTTCTGGCCTTTGGTATGAATGGATTGTTGCAATCCCAAGGTGATACAGAATCGATGAAGCGGGCCCAGATAGGCGCCTTCTTTGCAAACATCCTGTTAAACCCGCTGCTGGTCTTTGGTGTTCCGGGTTTTGTTCCGGGCATTGGTTTTGATGGCATTGCGATCTCTACGGTGATCTGCCAGAGCGGGGTGATGCTCTATGTTGGCTACCGCCTGTTCCAGACCGATTTGCTGGCCGGATGGCAATGGTCATCATTTGCCCCTAGCACCGATACCTACAAGTCCATAGCGGCGCAGATGTTGCCGGTTACGATGACGATGTTCGTGATGATGTCGGCGGGCTTTATTGTCCAATATTATCTCAAGAGTTTTGGATCTTCGGCGGTCGCGGCATATGGCGTTGCATTGCGGGTGGAACAATTGTTTCTGTTGCCGGTGTTCGGCTTGACCGGCGCCCTTTTGCCGATTGCCGCCCAGAATTTTGGTGCTGGGGACCATGTGCGGGTGCGAGAGGCATTATTCGCCTGTTGGAAATTTGGTTGGATGTTCATGGCGATTGCCTGTCCGATTTTATATTTTGCATCACCCTTGCTGATGCGTAGCTTTACCGATGATCCAGAGGTTATCCGTATTGGGGTTAGCTATCTGCGCGTGGACGGGTTTATTTTGCCGATCTATATGATGCTGTTCGCCATCAATAGCTTTTTGCAAGCTTTGAAAAAGCCTGTTTGGACGACAATCATCGGGATTTATCGCCAAGCCTTTGGCGTCGCCTTCTTTGCTTATATTTTTGTTGTGGTGCTGGGCTATGGGGTGATCGGGGTGTGGTTCGGGATCGCCACCAGCGTTGTCACTGGCCTGGTGCTGTCCTTAATTCTGGCAAACCACGTCGCGCGTCCATTGATTGGTGGTTTGTGGAATGTAAAGGCGGTTGCCGAAAAATAAGGTGTCACCATGCCCCATCCCAGATAATCGGCCCCAGATAATTGGCCCCAGATAATTGTCCCTACATAATGGGATGCGATCAGGGTTGCGTTGTGCTAATGTTCGCCATCTTAACGGTTAAATATTTCAGACGGTTATTTGTTTGTTGATTGTGGTTTGTCATGGTGTGCCCTGATGAAATCGCTTTAGGAGTGCAGTGTGACGCCAATTGTTTCAATCTCTAATGTTTCGAAAACCTACGATGGTGGCGGTGAGGCCCTTAAAAATGTTTCACTTGATATTCAAGAGGGTGAAATCATCGCGCTTTTGGGGCCGAATGGTGCTGGCAAGACTACGCTAATTTCTGCGATTTGCGGGCTGACCTCACTTACCTCGGGAAGCATTACGGTTGGTGGCTATGACATCATCAAGGATTATCGCAAAACGCGCTCGTTAATCGGCTTGGTCCCACAGGAAATATCTATCGAGCCGTTCCAGACTGTCACGCATGCATTGACCTATTCGCGCGGGCTTTTTGGCCGGCCAAGCAACGCTCAATATATTGAAAACCTGCTAAAGAAGCTCTCCCTTTGGGACAAAGCCAAAAGCAAGGTCATGGAGCTTTCAGGCGGTATGAAGCGGCGTGTGCTAATCGGCAAGGCCCTTAGCCATGAACCGCGGGTGTTGTTCCTTGACGAGCCTACCGCGGGCGTTGATGTCGAATTACGCAAGGATATGTGGGATGTTATCGCCGAGTTAAAGGCCGATGGCGTCACCATTATTCTGACCACCCACTACATCGAAGAAGCCGAAGCTATCGCCGATCGTATCGGGGTGATTGCCCATGGCGAGATCCTGTTGGTTGAGGGCAAGGCTGAATTGATCCAGCGGATGGGTGCAAAGACCATGCATGTTGAGTTGCAATCACCGATCAAGACCATACCGGCGGCCTTAAATAAATATAACCTCACATTGAGTGATGACGGGGCACGGCTGGAATATATTTATGATACGAGAGCTGAGCGCACAGGCATTACCGCCTTGTTGACTGATTTGAATAATGCTGGCTTGACGCTTAAAGACGTACAGACCAGCCAGAGCTCTTTAGAAGATATTTTTGTTGATCTGGTAAAGGAATAGGCGATGAATTTTTATGCTGTTAAAGCCATTTATCTGTCAGAAATGGCCCGCACATTCCGCACAATTGTTCAGTCAATTGTCTCACCAGTCATTTCCACAGCGCTTTATTTTGTGGTGTTTGGCACGGCCATTGGATCACGCATTGAAAGTGTCGACGGTATTGATTACGGCTCGTTCATTGTGCCGGGATTGATCATGCTGTCGGTGATGATGCAGAGCCTGTCGAATGCGTCATTTTCGATTTATTTTCAAAAATTCATGGGCACGATTTACGAATTACTGTCGGCTCCCGTTTCGCATTTCGAGGCGATTACCGGTTATGTAGGCGCCGCGGCCACCAAATCATTGCTTATCGGCGGCATCATTCTGATGACAGCGACATTTTTTGTTGATGTGACAATTGCGCATCCGGTGTGGATGATGGGCTTCTTGATCCTTAGCTGCATATCATTTTCACTGTTCGGCTTTATCCTTGGTATCTGGGCAAA
>CBFHOS010000038.1:0-13785 GCA_965657645.1 Puniceispirillaceae bacterium (SeqCode)
TCGCAACTGCCAGATCAGCGATAAAGCTGTCCTCAGTCTCGCCAGAACGGTGCGAGATGATCACGCCAAAGCCAGACTTCTGGGCCATATCAATCGCCTGCAAAGTCTCTGACAAGGTACCGATCTGGTTAACCTTGATCAAAATGGCGTTGGCGGCCTCTTCGGTAATACCGCGGGCAAGGCGCTGTGGATTGGTCACGAACAAATCGTCACCAACAATCTGGACCTTATCACCAATCATGCTGGTAAGGGCGGTAAAGCCTTCCCAATCATCTTCATGCAATGGATCTTCCAGCGACACGATGGGATGGTTGGCGACCAGATCGGCCCACATCTTATTCATCTCGGCGGTGGATAGTGAACGGCCCTCACCGGCTAGATGATAGACCCCATCCTTGCAAAACTCACTTGCCGCCGCGTCCAGCGCAACCAGCACATCTTCGCCCGGCTTATAGCCAGCGGTTTCAATTGATTTCGTAATGTAATCAAGCGCTTCATCAGATGAATTGATGGCCGGAGCAAAACCGCCCTCATCACCAACCGCGGTAGACATACCAGCCTCGGCAAGCAGGCTTTTCAATGCGTGGAAAATCTCTGCGCCCATCCGCAATGCGTCATTAAAATGCGGCGCGCCCGTTGGCATCACCATGAATTCCTGAACGTCTAGCGCGTTATTCGCATGTGCCCCGCCATTCATGATATTCATCATCGGCGTTGGCAGTAGATGCGCATGGACACCGCCCAAATAGCGCCAAAGCGGCATTTGCGCCGAGTCAGCCGCGGCCCGTGCAACAGCCATCGACACGCCCAAAATAGCGTTGGCGCCAAAGCGGCTCTTATTCTCGGTTCCATCCAGCTCAATCAGATCCTGATCGAGGCCAGCCTGATCAAACGCATCGGCGCCCATGAGCGCGTCAAAGATATCAAAATTGACAGCGTCCACAGCTTCCATGACACCCTTGCCGCCATAACGCTGTTCATCGCCATCACGCTTTTCAACCGCCTCATAGGCACCGGTTGAGGCACCAGAGGGAACCGCGGCCCGGCCAAAGGCGCCATCTTCGAGCATAACATCGACTTCGATTGTAGGATTACCGCGCGAATCTAGAATTTCACGGGCTTGGATATCTTGAATAGAGGACATGGTCTCGCCGTTCTGTAAAAGCGTTATATCAGAGGTTAACTGTCATTATCTGGGGCTAATTTGGTGATACTCTTACCTTGAAACCGCCGCCAAAGCAACGATCTTAGCCACTATTGCTTTGGTGACGCGGCTCTTGCTAGAGCGCGGCATGGATCCGCTGCAATTGTGCAAGAATATCTGGCATTTCATCTAGCGGCACCATATTCGGCCCATCTGACGGGGCATTATCCGGGTCTTGGTGGCTCTCCATAAACAAGCCATTAATACCGACCGCAACCGCCGCCCGTGCCAGAACCGGCACATATTCACGCTGACCGCCAGAACTCTGGCCTTTACCACCTGGCTGTTGCACCGAATGGGTGGCGTCAAAAATGACCGGATGACCAAGGCTAGCCATCTCTGGCAATCCGCGCATATCAGAGACCAGCGTGTTATAGCCAAATGACGTGCCGCGTTCGGTTAGCATAACCCGCTCATTGCCCGCGCCAGTAATCTTTGCGGCAACATGCTTCATGTCCCACGGCGCTAGAAACTGGCCCTTTTTAACATTAATGACGGCACCAGTTGCCGCCGCCGCCAGTAATAGGTCTGTCTGCCGGCATAAAAAGGCTGGGATTTGTAATATATCCAGAACCTCGGCGGCTGGTGCGCAATGTTCGGGCAAATGCACATCGCTCAACACTGGACAGCCAAATTCGTCTTTGACCCGGGCCATAATCTTCAAACCCTCATCCATACCAATGCCGCGCTCGGCGGTGGCGGATGTGCGATTGGCCTTGTCATAGGATGATTTATAGACGAACCCCATACCGGCCGCCGCGGCGCTCTTTGACAGGCTTTCGGCGCATAAAAGGGCGTGATCGAGGCTCTCGATCTGACACGGGCCAGCGATTAGCATCAATGGCGCATCACCGCCGCACGCAACATTTCCGATTTCTATCTTACCCATTTTGGCTCTTCATTCCTTGTTGCCTGCGCTTGTCACCATAGATGACCAAATCTAACAGCCATAATCAAACTAGCCGGGATTTTTCCATCGATGCGGCAACAAAGCCAGTAAATAGCGGATGCGGATCAAACGGCTTTGATTTCAATTCAGGATGGAACTGCACCGCAACAAACCACGGATGGTCCGGCCGCTCTACAATTTCCGGCAAATTGCCGTCCGGCGACAGGCCAGACATGCGCATACCGGCTTTTTCCAGCTCGTCCTTATAGGCAATATTCACCTCAAAGCGGTGACGGTGGCGTTCTGAAATTTCAGATGTGCCATATTCCCGCGCGGCGAGGGAACCATCAGCCAGCGTGCATTTATACGCGCCAAGCCGCATCGTTCCACCAAGATCATCCTCGGCACTACGCTGGAGCTTTTCATTGCCGGCGGTCCATTCGGTCATCAATCCGACCATCGGAATTTTAGTCTCGCCAAACTCGCTAGATCCCGCATCCGGCATGCCAGCAAGGTTGCGGGCGGTTTCCAGCACCGCCATTTGCATCCCGAAACAGATACCAAAATACGGAATATTCTGTTCACGGGCAAAACGAACAGCGCGAATTTTGCCTTCTGAACCGCGTTCACCAAATCCGCCCGGCACCAGAATGCCACCAACATGGTGCAACGCATCAATAGCGGCGTCTTCCTGTTCGAATAATTCAGAATCAATCCACTCGATATTGACCTTGATACCATTGGCGATACCGCCATGCGTCAACGCCTCACCCAGCGATTTATAGCTATCCTGCAATGATGTGTATTTGCCAACAATGGCGATAGTCACCTCACCCTCAGGATTGGCGACTGTCTTACAGATATCTTGCCACGAAGACAGATCAGGCTCGACATCATCTAGACCAAAATGCCGGATCACTTCGCGGTCCAAACCTTGTGCATGATAGGATAGCGGTACTTCATAGATGTTGTTCACATCTTCACCGAGGATCACTGCGGATTCGCGAATGTTACAAAACAGACCGATCTTGCCACGCTGTTCATCCGGCATCGAATGTTCGGTCCGGCACAGCAGAATATCTGGCTGGATACCAACCGATTGCAATTCCTTGACCGAATGCTGAGTCGGCTTGGTTTTTAGCTCACCAGCGGCGGCGATATATGGCAATAGGGTAACGTGCAGATAACAGGTCTGATCACGACCAAGCTCGTTACCAAGTTGACGGATTGCCTCTAGAAACGGCAGCGATTCGATGTCACCGACCGTGCCACCAATCTCGCACAGGATGAAATCTTCACCATCATGGTTCGACAGCACGAAATCTTTGATCGCATCGGTAACATGCGGGATCACTTGGATCGTTGCACCCAGATAATCGCCGCGGCGTTCCTTTGCCAACACATCCGAATAAATCCGGCCCGTGGTGACGTTATCCGACTTTTTCGCGTGAACACCGGTAAATCGCTCATAATGGCCGAGATCAAGATCAGTCTCTGCGCCATCATCGGTCACGAAAACCTCACCATGTTGCGTTGGCGACATGGTGCCGGGATCGACGTTCAAATAAGGGTCAAGTTTCCTAAGCCGGACTTTATAGCCGCGGGCTTGGAGGAGAGATGCAAGTGCCGCCGCACCTAGCCCTTTGCCGAGCGAGGAGACCACACCACCAGTAATGAAAATAAAACGAGGCATGGACGAGACTAATAACGCAACATTACGCGTTTGGTAAGTCAAAAATCACACCATCTAGTGTTTTTTTGACGCGCATAATCCGCAAGCCTAGAGATTCTGCGAAAGTCCGGCCAGATCAGAAATATTTATCAGAATTATTTGTCTGTTGGGACAGCAGGGCCAGTCACTGGAACAGGTGTTTCATTGATCACTTCGTCAACAATCGACACTGTTTCGCGGCCCGCACCAGCCATGATCGCCAGAATGATTGTCGTAACAAACAAGCTAGCACCTAGAATGGCGGTAATACGGGTCATCATGTTGGCTGTGCCGCGTGCGGTCATGAAACCGCCACCGCCGCCGCCGCCACCGCCGCCAATACCAAGGCCGCCGCCTTCACTACGCTGCAACAAAACTGCACCAATGAGGGCAAGGGCGATCAAAATATGAATGGTAAGAACCAGCGTTTGCATCAGATATATCCGTTTTCTCGATTCGGCGGCCAAATACAGGCGCTGTTATATGGACAAAGTTCCGGCATTTCAAGCAAATTGCAGGCGCGCCCCGCCTTTACGCCAAATTAGTAGGTATTTTGGCCCGAAATCAGCAAAAGCCTAAACGGCCGCACTAGCTGAAAGGCAGATAGCGGCAAATTGCTCGGCATCTAAACTAGCCCCGCCAACAAGCGCACCACTAACATCCGGAATGGCAAAAATATCCGCGGCATTGCCCGGCTTTACCGATCCACCATAAAGAATGGCGACACCATCCAACCCGCGTCCCTCGGCCCATTTCCTAATCGCACTATGCATCTCGGCAATTTCATCGAGGCTAGCGACCTTACCCGTTCCGATTGCCCAAACCGGCTCATAGGCAATAACCAACGTTGCCGCGCCTAGATCAGTCGGCACAGAGCCGTCCAACTGGCGCGTCACCACGTCAATGGCGTCACCTTGCATGCGCTGGGCGTCACTTTCACCAACACAAATCATCACATTGAGACCAGTCGCAATCGCGGTCTGTGCTTTTTCATTTACCAGCGCATCACTCTCACCATGGTCACTGCGGCGCTCTGAATGCCCCAGCAACACATATCCTGCGCCGCATTCCACCAGCATTTGCGCCGAGACATCGCCAGTATGTGCACCAGCAGGATTGGCATGACAATCTTGCCCCCCCAGCATCACGTCACTGCCCTTAAGGCGCACACCCATCGGCACCAGATACGGATGCGGTGCAAATAGTATCCGAGACACCCCGGAACCACCGCCCGAATCACCCCCGGCAGTATCACCGCCTAAATCCTGGGCGACATAATGCGAAACCAATTGTGAAGCGGTCGCGAGATCAGGGTTCATTTTCCAATTTGCGGCAACAATCATTTTCTCAAAAGCTCTCTATTTGGGTGTCCGATCCGACAATATTGGGATCTTAATGCATAACCATCACAATTTTATAGCTGTTTTATGCGGAAAAGGTGAGTTTTAGCGTCAATTCGAGTTGCCCCGACAAGTGGCACGCTCTAATACTATGGGCACGTTTACACATTCAGTATGGCATGACCGTGGTTATGCCCTTCACAAGTAAAGAGAATACCAATGCTTAGAGCAATGCGCGATGGTGCAAAATCACCTGTAATGAAGGTCTTCCTCGTTTTCCTAGCTGGCGGCTTTGCGCTATGGGGCGTGGGCGATGTAACCACTGGGCTTATCGGCGGCAGTGATAAGGCCGTATCAGCTGGCGATGAGAGCGTATCGCCAATGGAAATGGCGACATTGTTTGACCGTACCCGGCGCAATTATTTGCCGAACGCCACCACTGGCGAGGCACTTCAGGCTGGTCTTCTTACCGAATTGGCTGGGTCAATCTCGCGCGATGTTGTTTTCCGCGCTGAGAGCAGTGACCTTGGCCTGACCGTTACCCGCGAGATGCAACGCCAAGCTGTTGCCCGCGAGCCAGCATTTCTTGATGAACAAGGCATGTTCTCTGAAGGACGCTTTATGCAGACTTTGGCAAATGCCGGTCTTAGCGAAGCCGCTTATTTGCGCGACGTTGAAACAGCGCTCCGCCGTGACCAGCTTGTTGCCGCGCTTGCCGCTGGCGTCAACCAGCCAGTCGCAATGGCACAAACGATGAGTTCTTATGAGCTTGAAAAGCGCAGTGCCAAGCTGATCTCTGTGAATGTTGATATTGATGCGGTTGCCGCGCCTACCAGCGATGTGCTGTCGGCCTATTATGATGGTGTAAAGACCAATTACGATGCGCCAACAATGCGCTCGGCCCGTGTGGGTAGCCTGACCCCTGCCCTCATCATGGATGATGTTGAGGTGAGCGAGGATGATGTTAAGTCTGCTTTTGATATCCGCCTTGATGAATTTACCACGCCAGAAACCCGGGCAATTCGCCAGATGGTATTTGATGATGCTGAAAGCGCCCAAGCCGCACTGGACCGCGTCAAAGCCGGTGAAGAATTTAATGATGTGGCGGCCGATATCCTGAATTGGACCGTTAGCGATGTCAGCCTTGGCACCCTGCCGCGCTCTGCTCTTGACGACACCTTGGGCGAAGCCGCCTTTGGCGCCGATAGCGGTGTGGCATTCGGCCCAGTTCAATCTGTATTTGGCCATCATGTCTTGGTGATTGACGAGATCATCGCGGGCAGTGATGCCAATTTTGAGGATGTACGCGCCGATATTGAGGCAACGTTAAAGGGCGAAGCCGCCATTGACCTGATCTATGACCGGGTTAGCGAGCTTGAAGATAAGATTGCCTCTGGTGCGACATTGGATGAGGCCATGCGCGCGGTTGGTGGCACTATCACCATGGTTACCGACATCGACCGCAATGGCCGTGACATCAATGGTAATGTTGTTGAGGGTGAAAGCGGTGAACTAGCCGCAGACGGCATTGTTCGTGAATTGATCTGGAATGGTGACATTGGCGAGTTGAGCGTCATCCAAGAAGGTGATGACGACAATTTCTTTCTTGTTGAGGTCACTGGCGAAACCGAGACCCGTGGCCGCAATCTGTCTGAGATTACCGACCGCGTTAGTCTCGATTGGCGCCGCGGTGAGGCTATTAAGGCCGCACGCACTGCCGCGCAAGCCATCGCGGCTGATAGTGGTAAATTCGACAATGTCGAAGCCAGCGAGGACTTTCGCCGGAACGGTATCGGGCTTGATCACGAAGCATCACGTCTGATTGCCACCGCGACATTTAAAAATGCTATTGGCGAGACTGATATTGTCGAAACCGGCAGTGAAGCCATTGCCGTGATGACCGCTAGCGTGACCCCTGCTGATGACGCCGAGAAAGAGCGTGCTATCGACATTCTAACCGGCGTGATCAATAACGCGATCCGTCAGGACATCACCAACATTCTGGCGCTAGAGCTGTCTAAAAAGCATGACCTAACGCTTAATCTTGGTCCTGTTCAGCAATTGCTAGTCGGAAACAATCAGTAATGTCCGTAACGCCTGCCACCTTTGACGAATTCGCGGCACAGTTTGCCGAGGGCAACCCGTTACTGGTTTCACGTGTGTTGGTTGCGGATACCCAGACACCTGTCTCGACCTATCTAAAGCTATGCCTTGGGCTACCCCAGAGCTTTTTGCTGGAATCGGTTGAGGGCGGCGAAATCAGGGGCCGGTTTTCGGTAATCGGACTTGCCCCAGATTTGATCTGGCGGAGCCAAGGTCCGGTTGCAGAAGTTAACCGGAACCCGGGCAAGAGTGACAATTTTGAGGTAGAGACCCTACCCCCGCTAGAATCATTGCGGGCGATCATGCGGGAATCGGCGATGCCGGATACTGGCGATCTGCCGCCAATGTCGGCTGGTTTGTTTGGCTATTTCGGCTATGACATGATCCGGCATATCGAGAGCATTCCTGATAATAATCCAATGGCGATAGATGCTTTTGACTCGGTCTTAATGCGGCCGTCTATCATTGCTATTTTTGACCGGCTAAAGGATAGCGTCACGATGGTGACACAGATCCGGCCGGGTGAATGGGATAGTGCGGCGGATGCATGGAACACCTCCATTGGGCGCCTTGAAAACGCCGTTGCCGCGCTAAACGCGCCGATGCCTGCAACCGAAACCGGCAATGAAACAACGCCCCTGCCCGCGCCAACATCGAACATGACCAAATCGGCCTTTATCGACATGGTCGCCAAGGCCAAGGAATATATCAAAGCGGGTGACATTTTTCAGGTGGTGCTTTCACAGCGTTTCACCATCCCGTTCAAATTGCCAGCGATCAATCTGTATCGTAGCTTGCGCCGTTTGAACCCGTCGCCATTCTTGTTCTATTTCGATTTTGGCCGGATGTCTGTGGTTGGCTCTAGCCCTGAAATTCTGGTGCGTTTGCGCGAGAAGACCGTAACTATCCGGCCTGTCGCTGGCACTAGAAAGCGCGGCAAGGATGCCGAAGAAGACGCGGCGAATGCGGCTAGCCTAATGGCGGATATCAAAGAACGGGCCGAGCATTTGATGCTTTTGGACCTTGGCCGCAATGATGTGGGCCGCGTTTCTAAACCGGGAACCGTCCGCGTTAAATCGAATTACGATGTCGAATATTACAGCCATGTGATGCATATCGCGTCCCAAGTTGAGGGCGAAATTCGTGATGATCTTGATGCCCTAGACGCCCTAGTCGCTGGCTTTCCAGCAGGCACTGTATCTGGCGCGCCAAAAATCAGAGCGATGCAGATCATTGACGAAATGGAACCGGACAAGCGCGGCCTCTATGCGGGCGCCGTTGGTTATATTTCGGTTGCTGGCGAGCTTGATACCTGTATCGCGCTCCGCACTGCCATTGTCAGTGATCAGAAAATGCATGTGCAAGCTGGTGCTGGCATTGTTTACGATAGCGATCCAGAAGCCGAATTTGAAGAAACCCAGAATAAGGCGATGGCCTTGATCCGGGCCGCCGGCGAGGCGCTACGTTTCCAGCAATAATATCGGCCTGCAGCACTAATTCACTGCGACGCTACCGACAGGCTTTGTAAAACAAAGTTAACTAATTTAATAAAGTACTTAATGTACTGAACCCTAGACGCAGCCTTTCTCGAAATATCTTCAAGATCGGGGGTGTTATGCGGGTGATACATAATGACTAGATTGGAAGAGCCGGTGCCTGGACAAATACTGCTAAACCGCATTTTCGCCTCTCTGATCATGGCAGTATTCTTGGCACCCATTATGGTTTTTATGGCCACACCAATGGCCCGCGCCGAGCTTCGGCTAGATGAATGGAAATCCTATGGCGCGATGGCGGAACAGGGCGGTGTATGTGCGGCCTTTGCCCGTATAATGGAATTACAGAGCGTCATCGACGCGCAAACCGGCAAGCTGTGGCTAGAGCGCCGCAAATTCTCCGGTGCGGTTGTCCGCCAAGCCAGCATTCTTGAAGGGCTGGAGCCAGTTAGTGCCGACGACATCAATGATCTGGTTAACCGTTATTCGATCTGGCTATTGACCAATTTGGCCGCCGATGAGGATGCCCAAAAATTAAACGCAGAGGCTCATGCCGCCGCCAGCAATATGGTGTCAGACGTGTGCGCCGCTCTGTATGAGCGGGCTGATAAGGCTATTTTCAAAAAAAATCCGGCCCTGCAACAATGTGCCACCCCGCAAACAATAGAAATACAACCCACGCCAGTATGTGAGCCGCCCGCGAACAACGCCGATACCAGCGGCGGTGATGAGGATGACAGGAGCCAGATTACCGCCCTGTTGCGCAACAATATGCGGCTATCAAAGGAACTGGACGATTTACGCGGTGAGTTACTGGCACTCGAATCACCCAAAGCCCCAGCAACTACACCAGCAACGGCACCAGCAACGGCACCAGCAAAACCCAAAGCAACAGCGCAGGCTGTCTCGACACCGGCAACCACAGTAACCGCCTCAACCACAGCCACAGCCACAGCAAAAGCCACAGCCAAAGCCACACCGGCGGTCGCGGCACCGTCGCTTCCGTTGCCAGAGACCATGCCCGTTGCCAAGCCGGGTGATCATATCCCAAAGATGGCCCGCAATTCGATTATCGCGCCAGAGGATACAACGCTCATTTCATCATTGACGCCATCACGCGATGGCACGGCCCTGCCCGGACCGAAATTTGTTGCGCAACTGGGCTCATTCCGCTCGCTCGACAGTGCCAAAGACGGCTTGGCAAAAATGCGTGAACAATTCCCCAATGCGCTGGCTAATATAGAGCTACAGATAACCACATCGAAACTCGCCACCGGTGAAATATTAAACCGCTTGGTAACTGTTGGCTTGCCGCGCGATGCCGCGACCGACGTTTGTGCGGCGTTGTGGGATAAACGCCTTGGCTGTCTATTACGGGCCGCCAAATAGTGCCTGATTGCAAATAGGCGTAGTATCAATATAGTGCTTGATCAAATCATAAGGTTTGAATTTTCATGGATAGCACTACCCTGATCGGCTTTATCGCCTTTGCCCTTGTTGCCGGACTTACCCCCGGACCTAATAATCTGATGTTAACTGCATCGGGGGCAAATTACGGCTTTCGCCGCTCTCTGCCCCATATCGCCGGTATTAATGCCGGTTTTTGCAGCCTTGTGGTAGCCGGTGGCTTTGGTCTGGCTGGGCTGTTTGCGGCCGTGCCGATGCTGTATGACATTATGAAAGCCATAAGCATTGTATTCCTGTTGTATCTAGCATGGAAGATTGCCACCGCAACCAGCGGTGGTAGCAAGACTGGCGATGCCAAGGATAGCACATCACGGGGCCCTCTTACCTTTGTCGAAGCGGCGATGTTTCAGATTGTTAATCCCAAGAGCGTCGCGGTGATTATCTCGTCAGTATCGGCCTATACAACTGATGCAGAGTCTCTGGCTGGCGAGGTTTTGATACTGGTGCTGGTGTTCCTTTTGGTGACAATCATCTCGACCACGACATGGTGCCTCTTTGGCACAGCTATCGGCAGGCTTTTTGTTAATCCAGTTAGTTTGCGCCGCTTTAACATATGTATGGCTACCTTGCTGTTGGCTTCGATGGCGCCCATTTTGTTCACCTAGCAAATATCTGGCAAAACCACCAAAATAGCTTTGCTTCGGAATGAAATTGCAAAGCTTTGAAATTTGTTTAAAGTTTTAAAGTTGTTGTTCACCAAAAGGTTTTTCGCATGCAGACCCAAGCTTGGCCACCCGGCACCCATTATGTTTCTCAAGCAAATCTTCCACGCAGCTTTTTTGATGCCGCGGAACAAGGCGGCGACGCCCCTTTACTGTTTGAAAAGCGGGATGGCGAATGGCAAGGCCAGAGCTGGAACTCGGTCGCAGAGGATGTCAGGCGGCTTGCACAGGTTTTAATTAATGCTGGCGTAAATCCCGGCGATCGGGTGATGGTTTCTGCGGAAAACCGTCCCGAATGGGCGATTGCCGATCTGGCCATCATGGCCATTGGCGCCATTGTTGTGCCGGCCTATGTGACCAACACCGAGGACGACCATCATTACATCATGGACCATTCTGGCTCTAGCGTGGTGATCACATCGGGCGGCCTATTAGCAAGCCGCATTGCGCTGGCCGCTAGCAGAGCCAGCCAAATGCAGATGATGATTGTGATGAACGATCCTGAAGGCCTGCCAGCCATTCCAAGCTGTAACATCGTTCAGTGGAAAGATGCACTCGCTTCTGTTGATGCACCCGCCACACTTGATGAACTAATTGATGCGCAAAAGCCGGATGATGTTTGTTGTTTCATTTACACGTCTGGCACAGGTGGTCGGCCAAAGGGCGTTATGCTTACCCACCGCTCTATTCAGGCCAATATCACCGCGGCGATTGAACTATTGGACGAAGGCGGCATGGCGTCAAAGCAACGCTTCCTCTCATTGTTGCCATTGTCACATTCCTACGAACATACCGCCGGCATGCACCTGCCCTTCCAGATCGATTCAGAGGTGTGGTATTGCGAAAGCTCTGATCAGATCGCGGCCAACCTGACCGAGGTTGCACCTAGTCT
Source organism: Puniceispirillaceae bacterium (SeqCode) (assembly GCA_965657645.1). Lineage (GTDB taxonomy): Bacteria > Pseudomonadota > Alphaproteobacteria > Puniceispirillales > Puniceispirillaceae > CBFHOS01. Next base: position 11,765 of record CBFHOS010000038.1, read on the forward strand.
GATGACCGCAGTGCCGCGTCTCTATGAAGTATTGCATGACCGCATCACCCGCGGCGTACGTGCGAAAGGCGGGATTTCTGAAAAGCTGTTTAACGCCGCTGTGCGCCTTGGCACCAAGCGTTTGCAGGGCAAGCTTTTACTGCCGCATGAGTTGATCTTTAACCTTATTCTGGACCGCTTGGTTCGCTCTAAAGTGCGCGCCCGCCTTGGTGGCAATTTGCAATATTTCATTTCCGGCGGTGCCGCTCTTAATCCAGAGATTGGCAGCTTCTTCATGGCGCTTGGGATTAATCTGCTACAGGGTTATGGCCAGACCGAAGCCTCACCGCTTATTTCGGCTAACCGCCCTCATAAGATCAAGATCGAGACTGTTGGCCCGCCAGTGGCCGGTATCGAGGTCAAAATTGCCGATGATGGCGAAATTCTTGCCCGCGGCGATGCCTTGATGAAGGGCTATTGGCGTGATGATGCCAGTACCGCCGCCACTATTCAGAATGGCTGGTTGCATACTGGTGATATTGGCGTCATTGATGATCAGGGTTATCTGTCGATTACCGGCAGGAAAAAAGACATTATCGTTAATTCTGGCGGCGACAACATTGCGCCTGGCCGGGTTGAGGCATTGTTGACGATCGAGCCTGAAATCGAACAGGCGATGGTTGATGGTGATAAGCGTCCTTGGCTCGCGGCGGTGATTGTTCCGTCTGACGAAATTCGGAAACTGGCGACCTCGCCGGATGCGCTACAAACGATGATTTCTGACGCGGTGGAGCGGGCCAATAGCCGCCTATCGCAAATTGAACGAGTACGCCGTTTTATTATCGCTGACGAGAGCTTTAACACGGAAAACGGGCTCATGACCGCCACGCTAAAGGTACGCCGACATAATGTGCGCATTGAATATGGGGACCGGTTAGACGCTCTTTACCCGCGCAAGTAAGACCAACGCCTGTATTCAATCCCGCCTACGCCCTATCAAGGAGCCCCCCATGAGCGCATCCTCAACAGATGACGATCACCCTCTCGCCAAAGGTGCGGCATGGATGAAGGGCGAAATCATTCCGATTGGCGCGGCGAGTATTCCGGTGACCGATTGGGGCGTTACCCATTCCGATATCACCTATGATGTTGCGCCTGTGTGGGATGGTGGGTTTTTCCGTTTGACCGATTACGTTGGCCGTTTTCAGGATTCAATGGCCCAGCTCCAACTCGATATCGGCATGGATACTAACGCCATCGTCGCGGCCTTGCATGAGATGGTGGCGGCGTCCGGCCTCAAAAGTGCCTATGTGGCGATGGTTGCATCACGCGGTGTGCCGATGATCCCGGGAACCAGAGATCCCCGCGATTGCCAGAATCATTTCTATGCATGGTGCATTCCCTATGTTTTTTTGATCCGCCAAGAAGTTGATATCGCCGCACATTCCTTGTGGGTGGCAAAGTCGGTGACGCGAATACCAGAGAGCGCACTGGACCCGACAATCAAGAATTATCAATGGGGTGATTTCACCAAGGGCTTGCTCGAGGCCAAGGATAATGGCGCCGAGACTGCGGTACTGCTTGATCAAGATGGCAATGTCACCGAGGGGCCCGGCTTTAATGTGTTTTGCGTTAAGGACGGCCGCGTGATCACATCGGATCACGGCACCTTAAAGGGCATTAGCCGCCGTACCGTGCTGGAAATGTGCGCTGAGGCTGGCATTGAGGTTGAAGTGCGACCTCTGCCATTGGCCGAGTTCATGCAAAGTGATGAGGTGTTTCTTAGCACAACTGGCGGCGGCGTTGTGCCGATTACCGCTGTTGATGGCCGGATTTTCAGCAATGGCGCCGCCGGTGCAATTACCACTGCATTGCACCAGCGCTATTGGGAATGGATGCATGATCCGGCTTATCGCGATGAAATCAACTATCCTGCCTAGTCACAAATGCTAGCCGCCCTAATGGCGTGCCACCGCCCGATCGAGCATCGGTAGATAATCGGCAAAGTCCGGCACATCCAAGCCTGCGACTTTGCCCATTTC
>CBFHOS010000039.1:0-13220 GCA_965657645.1 Puniceispirillaceae bacterium (SeqCode)
TTGACGGTTATTACGCCAAGGATAGCGAGGGCACTGTTGGTCGCTTGGTGGTCATCGGTATGGCTGGGCTGGATGCGTCTGGCATAGCCGCGCGGCTAGGCGGCAAAATCGTCGGTTAGGTAGATAGATGCACCTTCTCAAGATTGATGAATCGGGAGCGCTTTATGATAGTGATGAGGCGGTCGATCTTGGGCAACCTACCGGTGCGTTTGTTTTTCTAACCTCTGCCGATACCGAAGTAGCATTGGTATGCGCCGCGGCGCGAAAGCTCCATGACAATGGTGATGAGATTGACCTGCGGGTCGCCAATTATCTAAGCCTGACCCATCCCTATTCAGTTGATCTCTATATTGCCAACACTCTTAGTGCGGCGCGTGTTGTTGTTGTGCGTTTGCTGGGCGGGGCGTCATATTGGGAATATGGAACCCAGCAATTGCGGGCAATGGCAGAGTCCAGTGACACCAAGGTTATTTTCCTGTCTGGTGATGGCAAGGCTGATCCCCAGTTGGATTATCTCTCATCCGTTGATGCCCTGACCTGTGCCAGACTATCCGCCTATCTGGATGCCGGTGGATTGGATAATGCGGCCGGATTTCTAACCGCCCTTAGTGACATTGTCGATGGCACAGATAACGCCAAGCCAGTGGAGCCATTGCCGCGTGCGGGGATATATTGGCCGCATAAAGCGATGCCGGACCTATCGACGCTTCACTCCGAATGGCGTGAAGGGGCGCCAGTTGTGGCGATCACATTTTACCGCGCATTAATGCAGTCGGGTGATGTCGAACCGATCAATGCGATGATAGCGGCGCTGGTCGATGAGGGGCTAAATCCTTTGCCTATCTTTGCCGCCAGTCTCAAGGATGCATCAGCCGCGAGTATTGTCGCTGATTTGCTATCTGCGTCTAACTGCGATGTGATCCTGAACGCCACTAGTTTTGCCGTGTCAGATCCGTCAAAGGCCAATGATGCTTTTTCATCGCGCTCGGTTGGACCGTTTGGTGTGGTGGATGCGCCGGTGTTTCAAATTGTGCTGGCATCCAACAGAGAGGCTGATTGGGCCACATCATCGGCTGGTTTGACCGCACGTGATCTGGCGATGAACGTTGCCCTGCCAGAGCTTGATGGACGCATTCTTACCCGCGCTATCGGTTTCAAAAAGCCGCTTAGCAAAGACCCTCTTACCCATGCGATGACCACGCATTATACGGCGGTAAACGATCGCACACGCTTTGTGGCAAAGCTGGCGGCAAAATGGGCGGGGCTACGTCATACCGATGTTAGCGCCAAAAAAGTCGCGCTCATTCTGGCTAATTACCCGAATAAGGACGGCAGGATTGCCAATGGTGTGGGGTTGGATACGCCCGAAAGCGCGTTTGTGGCACTGCATGATCTGGCCAAGGCGGGCTATAGTTTCTCTGATTTGCCCGATAGCGCGGCGCAACTGATTGCTGATTTGCGAAAAGGCCCGACGAATGCGGGATGGCAAGGACGTACCTCGGCGGTAAAGCTTGATTTGGAGACATATCGTGCGGCTTTTGCCGAACTGCCATCATCACTGGGGGATGAGGTTGCGGCGCGGTGGGGCGATGTTGCCGATGATCCGATGTGCGATGGGACCCATCTGCGGCTGCCGATCTTGACGTTCGGCAATGCGGCTGTCGGGGTGCAACCGGCGCGCGGCTATAATATCGATCCAAAGGCAACCTATCACGCGCCTGATCTCGTGCCGCCGCATAATTACTTCGCTTTTTATATCTGGTTGCGTGAAGTTTGGCAGAGCAATGCAGTCGTGCATTTTGGTAAGCATGGCAATCTAGAATGGTTGCCGGGCAAGGCATTGGCGCTGTCTGAGGCTTGTTATCCAGAGGCCGTTCTTGGCCCCATGCCGCATTTATACCCGTTCATTATCAATGATCCGGGCGAGGGGGCACAGGCCAAACGCCGGACAGCCGCGGTGATCCTTGATCATTTGACCCCGCCAATGACCAATGCTGATAGCCACGGGATTATGGCCGAGCTTGAATCGCTGATGGACGAGTATTTTGAGGCCGCCGGCATGGATAAGGCCAGAAGCGCGGCATTGCTGGTTGATATTTTGGAAGTTGCCGAGCGCGCCGGTATCGCCGCTGATTGCGGTATTACCGACGCTGATGATCCATCCGAAAAGCTGTTGAAGCTCGACAATTTTCTATGTGATTTGAAAGAATTGCAGATCCGCGACGGTCTCCATATTTTTGGCCGCAATCCAGATAAAGAACTCTCAAACGGTCTGCTGGTGCAGATTTTGCGCACCCCGCGGGGTGACGGTAGCGGGGCAAACGGCTCACTAATCCGTGCGTTGGCTCTCGATCTTGGATTGTCTGAGGGCGGCGATGATGATTTTGATCCGCTCACATCGGAATCTGGACGCGTGTGGGATGGTGCCAAGCCAGATATTCTGGCGCAAATGGCCGCATTGACGGATAAATCATGGCGCAATATTGGTGACACGGTAGAACGCCTCGACCATCTTGCCGCCTCGATAGTTGCCGGAGACGCGGTGCCGCCCGGTCCGGCATCGGCGCAAATCATCGATCATGCTCTTGGTGATATTCGCAAAAACCTCACCGCCTGTGGCCAATGTGAGGCGGCGGCACTAGCGCGTGGTCTTGCCGGTAAGTTTATTCCCGCCGGACCATCTGGCGCACCAACCAGAGGCCGTCCCGAAGTATTGCCGACAGGGCGTAATTTCTTTTCCATCGATAGCCGCGCCTTGCCAACGCCAGTCGCGTGGCGGCTTGGTTGGGCTTCGGCCAATGCGTTGCTGGAGCGTTATCTGCAAGATCACGGTAATTGGCCTAAATCGATGGTTCTATCGGCATGGGGCACATCGAACATGCGCACCGGCGGCGATGACATAGCCCAAGCTCTAGCCCTCATGGGCGTACAGCCGGTTTGGGATACCAGTTCACGCAGGGTCACCGGCTTTGAGGTGATACCGCTACCGGTACTAGATCGCCCGCGTATTGATATATCTTTGCGCTGTTCAGGGTTTTTCCGCGATGCGTTTCCAGCGCAAATGAGTTTGATTGACCGCGCCGTACAGGCCGTGGCAGGGCTTGATGAGCCGGATGACATGAACCCGTTGGCGGCGGCGGCGCGCCGTGAGAGTGCGCAATTGCAACAGGACGGCATGGATGAAACCACCGCCACGCGTACCAGCACAATGCGTATATTTAGCGCCAAGCCGGGGGCGTATGGGGCCGGTCTGCAAACCCTGATCGATGAGGGTATATGGCAAGATCGCGCCGATTTTGGTGATGCCTTCCTCACATGGTCGAGTTATGCCTATGGTGAACAGATGGACGGGGTTGGTGCCCGGGGTGCGCTTGAACGCCGATTGCGTGATAGTGATGCGGTTCTGCATAACCAAGACAACCGCGAGCATGATATTCTGGATAGTGATGATTATTACCAGTTTGCCGGCGGTCTGTCTGCCGCCATTGCGGCGGTGTCTGGGCGGGATGTGCCGGTCTATCACAACGATCACTCACTCCCTGAAAAGCCAGTTATTCGCTCTTTGGCCGAGGAAATTAGCCGGGTTGTGCGAGGGCGGGCGAGCAATCCAAAATGGATCAAGGGCGTGATGCGGCACGGTTACAAAGGTGCCTTTGAAATGGCCGCAACGGTGGATTACCTGTTTGCCTTTGCCGCCACCACGCGTCTTGTCGAACCACATCACTTTGCGGCGTTATATGAGGCCTATATCGAGGATGATGCCGTGCGCTCTTTTCTGGAAACAGAAAATGATGCGGCTTATGAAGATATGCTGCGTCGTTTTCAAGAAGCGATTGAGCGCGGTCTATGGACAACGCGGCGTAACAGTGTGCAATCTGAGATAGAACAATTTTTGACCGACCGACTAGCAGTGGCAAAAGGAGAGTAACATGAGCGAAACACCCAAATCACAAGAGGTGAATGATACTGCGCGCCATAATAGCAAAATGGCCAAGAAAAAAGCCGCGCGTGATAAAATCATGGCCAGTAAGACCGATGAAAAGGGCCTGATCATTGTTCATACGGGCAAAGGCAAAGGCAAATCCTCAGCCGCTTTTGGGATGATTTTCAGATGTATCGCGCATGACATGAAATGCGCCGTGGTCCAGTTTATCAAGGGCGGCATGGATACAGGTGAGCGCAACCTGATCACCGGAAACTTTGCTGAATTATGCGCCTTTCATACGATGGGTGAGGGTTTTACGTGGGAAACACAGGATAAGGAGCGTGATATCGCCGCGGCTACTGCCGCATGGGAAAAGGCCAAGGAACTCATCCGTGATGACAGTAATCACATGGTTTTACTGGATGAAATCAATATCGCTCTGCGCTATGGCTATATCGCCACGGCTGATGTTGTTGCGTTTTTGACCACAGAAAAGCCGCCAATGACCCATGTTGTGCTGACCGGCCGTAATGCGAGCGAAGAGCTTATGGAAATCGCTGATCTTGTTACCGAGATGAGCTTGATCAAGCATCCGTTCCGCGCCGGTATCAAAGCCCAGATTGGCGTTGAATTCTAATGTCTGCCGCCTTCATGGTGCAAGGTGCCGGCTCTAATGTTGGCAAATCGGTTCTTGTGGCTGGCCTGTGCCGGTATTTTACCAATCAAGGATTACGGGTTAGCCCCTTCAAGCCGCAGAATATGTCGAACAATGCCGCTGTTACCGCTGATGGTGGTGAAATCGGCCGCGCACAAGCGATGCAGGCTCGGGCCTGTAATATCGCCCCCACTGTGCACATGAACCCGGTATTGCTAAAGCCCGAAACCGAAACCGGTTCACAGATCATCGTCCAGGGAAAACGCTTTGGCTCTATGCGGGCGCGTGAATATGGCTCGCACAAAGCGGCCTTACTGCCCCGTGTTCTGGATAGTTACCGGATTGTTGAGGAAAGCGCAGATCTGGTCATTACCGAGGGTGCGGGCAGTCCTGCTGAGGTTAATCTGCGCGCCGGTGATATTGCCAATATGGGCTTTGCCGTGGCGGCTAATTTACCGGTGGTGATGGTTGGTGATATTGATCGGGGCGGTGTAATTGCGAGTTTGGTTGGGACCAAGGCGGTTCTAGATGACCAAGATAACAGTCAAATAAAAGCATTTTTAATCAATAAGTTCAGGGGCGATACTACACTATTTAATGAAGGTATGCGGATTATCGAGGATGCCACTGATTGGGCTGGTATTGGGATTTTGCCGTGGTTTGAGGCGGCTCGTTTTCTGCCTGCTGAGGACATTCTGGATATCCATAGTAAAACTGGCGATCATAGTGTGGCCGGTGACCCCAGCGCGACATGGACTCAAAGTCAAACAAATGATGATCGCCCCATTCATATCGCCGTACCGATCCTGCGGCGCATTGCCAATTTCGATGATCTAGACCCGTTAGCGGCAGAACCGAATGTTCGTCTTAGCTTGGTGAATGCTGGTGAGGTTATGCCAAGAGACGTTGATCTAATCCTGTTGCCCGGATCCAAGGCGACCATTTCTGATTTGGCTTTCGTCAAGGAACAGGGCTGGGACATAGACATTGCCGCGCATGTCCGCCGTTCTGGACGAGTGATGGGGCTTTGCGGCGGTTATCAGATGCTAGGGCGGGCAATTCATGATCCCCATGGCATCGAGGGTCCGGCCGGATCGGGTGTTGGTCTTGGTCATTTGGATGTGGAAACAACGCTAGGCGAGGTTAAAACCGTAACCAGTGTGGCGGCGCATTCGCGCATCCACAACACACCAATCAGCGGCTATGAAATCCATATGGGCGCAACGACTGGCGGTGATACGGCGCGGCCATTGTTGGATATTGATGGGCGCGATGAGGGGGCCACAAGCCAGAACGGGCTGGTCAGCGGCAGTTATGTGCATGGTATTTTCGCCGATAACGCCTTTCGCGCGGCGTTTCTGCGTGATCTAGCGGGTGAGGGTGGCCGGCAAGACGGCTTTGGTAGCCTCGATTTTGATGGCAATGTGGATATGGTTTTGGACCAGCTCGCCGATCATCTGGCCGCGCATTTGGATATGGATAAACTAGCCAAGATAGCTGGCCTATAAAACCACCAAAACACCCGCCAGCAATATCAGCAGATAGAGCTGGGCACCCTTTAAGACGGAGAGAGAGCGCATAATGTCATTGGCATCGGCATCGGTGCCATCTTTGTTGAAACGGACGGCGTCACGCACTCGATTGCCATAGGCCCGTGGTCCGGCTAACCATACATCAAGACCGCCCGCCATCGCCGCCTCCGGCCATCCTGCATTTGGTGAGGCATGGTATCGTGCCTCTGTCATCATTGATTTGACGGCCCTTATCGCCCCGCCACCAGAACCGATTGATGCAACCACGATCAACAAACCGGTTAGGCGCGCCGGAATATAGTTCAGCACATCGTCCAGCATCGCAGCGGCCCAGCCAAACGCCCGATATTTGGCGTTTTTATAGCCGATCATGCTATCGGCCGTGTTTGTCATTTTATAGATTAGCAAGCCGGGAAGCCCAAAAAGCAAAAACCAGAATGCCGGCGCGATAACCCCGTCAGAGAGGTTTTCCGCACCGGTTTCAATCGCCGCTCTGGAAATATCGCCTGCATCGAGATTGTCGGTGCTACGCCCAACAATCATCCCAACCGCCGCTCTACCGGCATCTATATCTGTGGAAAGTCCAGCGGCGACATTTTGAACATGTTCATCCAAGGACCGCCCCGCCAGCAATATAGCCAACGCCACAAGGTCTATCGCCCAGCCACCATATGAGAGTGCATAACCAACAAACCCCGCGAGCAAGACAAGGCAAAGCATTGCCATAACCCCTGAGCGCAGACGCCCACGGCCCGTTTTTCCTCTACGGTAATTCCATTTTCTGTCAAAAAAGCTAATACTACGGCCAAATAACACTACCGGATGGGGCATGCGCCGCCACAGAAAATCAGGTTCTCCAAATAACCAATCAAGGGCAATCGCCGCCATTAGAATGCCAATGCGAAGGCCCAGCTCGCTCGCTGTTTGTGGCAGGATAAACGGTATAGTCGTCATCAAGGCATCACCGGTTGGTTAAAAAACTGGAGGGCTCGTTAAAAAGCTGGGTAAAGTGATGCACCAAATGTGCGGATAATTCAACTTTGGTCGCTTCAGTGCAATTGTAATGGGCAACGCAATCTAGTATCGTTCTCATACGGTTGGTGGACTTGATAACAAGATGAAAGCAATCCCGGTGCGGTGGACCTATCCAAGGCATCCAAATCCGGGCCCCAGACTGTGCGGACGCCATTTTCCTTTGGAAATCTTTTTCCAGCGGAATCCAGTGGCGCCATTGCTTCATCCCTATCTTTCCATGTTTTGAAAACTAGCTGTTTTGGTCAGTCAACGGGCTGTCTGGATTGGATGATGATGTTGATTAAGAAATTGAAAACTGCCGGATTTGCGCCCGCTACAATTGTGGCACCGCTAGCATTTGTTGGATTGTTGATGCCGGCACAGGCGTATGCGCATCTTGGGCATCTTGGGGATTTGGCCGGTCATAGCCATTGGGCAGGAATTGCCCTTGCTGGTTGTGCTGCCGCGCTCGGCGGTCTTTTAGCGGCAAAGGGTAGTGCGGCATCAGGCACTGATACTGATGCAGAAAATAATGATGAACACAAAGCCGGCCAGCCAGAGGGCGATGGTCACGGTGATATAGGAGACGAAGCGCATGCATGAGGCTAGCCCGAAATATGGCGTAATGATCTGCGGTCATGGCTCACGATCAAAATCAGCCGTTACCGAATTTGCTGTTCTTGCTGAAAAGCTAGCGCCGTTATTTCCTGATTGGCCGGTTGAATATGGGTATCTGGAATTTGCCACACCTGTCATCAAAACCGGTCTGGACAAACTGCGCGAACAGGGGGTTACCCATGTTCTAGCGGTTCCGGGCATGCTGTTTGCGGCGGGACATGCAAAAAACGATATCCCGTCGGTGCTAAACACCTATGCGGCGGAACACGGCATTACCATTCAATATGGCCGTGAATTGGCTGTTGATCTGCAAATGCTACAGGCCGCCGGTGATCGGATCGATCAGGCTATTGCCGCGGCTGATGCCAAGAGTGGTAAGGTTGATGTGGCGGATACGTGTCTGGTGGTTATTGGTCGGGGTGCATCTGATCCTGATGCCAATTCAAACATTTCAAAAATTGCCCGGATGCTATGGGAAGGGATGGGGTTTGGTTGGGCTGAAGTCGGCTATTCCGGCGTCACTTTCCCGCTGGTCCAGCCCTGTCTCGAGCATGTTGCAAAGCTTGGCTATAAGCGCATCGTGGTGTTCCCATACTTTCTGTTCTCAGGCATTCTTATCGATCGCATCTATGGCTTTACCGACGAAGTCGCCAGCCAATATAGCGACATCGAATTTGTCAAAGCTGGCTATCTAAACGATCATCCAAAGGTGATTGCGACATTTGCCGATCGGGTGCGTGAGATCCTCGACGGCAACAACAATATGAATTGTGCATTGTGTAAATACCGCGCCCAAGTATTGGGATTTGAGGCTGAAGTCGGTGCCGCGCAAGAAAGCCATCATCACCATGTCGAAGGCCAAGGCGTTTCCGCGCCGGGTAGTAACGTCGAAGATTGCAAGCTATGTGACACGTTTTGTACCGGCGAATGTCGTCTCGATATGGTCCATGATCATGGTCATCATCACCATCACGGGCATGATCATTCACATGACCACGGGCATGATCATTCACATGATCACGGGCACTCGCACGCGCCTTATCCGCATGCAAAGCATCCTTTGGGACCGGAATCCGTTCGCGGTCGCAACACGCAAAAGAGTGATTAGGAACAACTATGTCAGCCTATGCGCCAGATTATATCAAAGACCCGCAAGCGATCTATGATGCATCGTTTGCGCGGGTGCGCTCGGCTGTTCATCTAGACGGTTTTCCCGATGATCTAGTGCCGATTGCCCTGCGCCTGATCCATTCATGCGGCATGCCTGATATTACTGATGACCTCAGCTATTCCGATGATGTTGCGCAATCCGCGATAAAGGCTCTTGGTCAAGGCGGGCGGATTATTTGCGATTGCGAAATGGTGGCATCCGGCATTACCCGCCGGTTTTTGCCGAATGACACCGAAATTATGGTCACGTTAAACGATCCCAAAACCCCCCAGCTAGCGAGCCAGATAGGCACGACACGCTCTGCGGCGGCGGTTGAATTGTGGGATGATCATCTAGAGGGGGCGATTGTGGCGATTGGCAATGCCCCGACTGCGCTATTCCACCTTTTGGAAAAAATCGCCGGAGGCGGTCCACGTCCAGCCGCCATTCTGGGTTTTGCCGTGGGTTTTGTCGGGGCCGCGGAGAGCAAAACGGCGCTTGCTGATTTTGAGGCTGATACAGGTCAGCATATCCCTTTTATTACGTTACAGGGTAGGAGAGGTGGCTCGGCAATGGCAGCGGCGGCCGTTAACGCCATCGCCATCGAAGCCAGCAAGGTCGCATAATGGCTGTAACCGTTATAGGCGTTAGCGAGGCAGGTGTTGCGGGGCTTCCAGTCACCGTGCAAGAGCGCATTGGTGCCGGTGACATTGTGATTGCCGCACCGCGCTTTCACGCCAAGATCCCGCACGGCCCAGATATTATCGAATGGCCGTCACCCTTTACCGACATTTTTCCGCTATTTGCTGATAATGCTGATAAATCAATTGTCGTTCTGGCCACTGGGGATCCGTTATGGTTTGGCGCGGGGGCGGCATTAATCGCACATTTGGGTGTCCAGAATTGTGAAATCATCCCCGGCGTTTCCGGCTTTCAGGCGGCGGCAAGCCGAATGGGCTGGCCGATCGCGCAATGCGAAACCCTAAGCATTCATGGTGCTGGTGCAAACCGCGCGGCCGAGACAATCATTCCCCATCTTTACCCGCGTGCGCGTCTGTTGGTGATCGCGCGTAATGGCGATAGCCCCGCAGAAGTGGCGTCAGTATTGAGCGCGGAGGGGTATGGCAATGCCACAATCGAGGTGCTGGCACATATAGGCGCGGATCAAGAGGCCCGTTATATCGGCCATGCCGCCAATTGGGCGCATGATGCGATTCCTGATTTTCACATTATCGCGGTTGAATGCGGTGAAGACGTTGCCCATCACGGTATTATTGCTCTGCCTGATGATGCCTTTGAGAATGATGGCAAGCTGACAAAGCGTGATGCACGGGCCAGTGCGCTTGCCAAGTTGGCCCCATTTCCCGGGGCGGTTTTATGGGATGTCGGATCTGGGTCAGGGGCGATTGCCATTGATTTTCTGCGCAATGCACCACGCGGCGCCGCCTATGCCATCGACAAAAACCGCCAGCAAATCGACATGGCGTCACGCAATGCGCGGGCGAATGGCGTGCCAGCATTGAATTTGATCGAGGCAGACTTGCCGTCCGGCCTCGATGATTTACCGCGTCCTGATGCTATATTCATTGGCGGCGGTCTATCCGATGAAGTGGTGCATAAATGCCAATCGGCCCTTCGTCCCGGCGGTGTTCTTGTGGTGCATGCCGTGACCATCGAGAGCGAGACTGTTATTACCAAAAACTGGCAGAAAACCGGTGGTAGCCTCACACGCCTATCAATCCATCACGCCGATCCGGTTGGTGCGTTTCATGGCTGGCGCGGGTTGATGCCGGTAACCCAATGGCATTGGCGCAAGGATTTGGATAATGGCTAAGCAAAACCCGATAAGGGGTAAATTTATCGGTGTCGGTACGGGCCCCGGTGATCCGGAATTGGTGACAAGGCGCGCGTGGTCGATGATTGAAGGGGTGCGGGTGATTGCCTATCCGGCACCCGATCATGGCACTAGTTTTGCCCGCTCTATTGTTGCCGAGGCGATCCATCCCGATGCAGTTGAAATTGCAATGGTGGTGCCGATGCGTTCTGGCCGTGCGCCCGCACAATCCATTTATGACGAGGGCGCGGCGGCGATCATCGCCCAGCTGAATGACGGTCATGATGTCGTCATGCTATGCGAGGGGGACCCGCTGTTTTATGGCTCGTTCATGTATGTTTTGGCCCGCATCCAGCCTGATTTTGAGGTTGAGATTATTCCTGGTGTCACCAGCGTCACCGCTTGTGCCGCCGCGGTTGCCCATCCGTTGGTAGCGCGTAATGATGTGATGACGATTTTGCCCGGACCTCTCGATGATGATGTGTTGGTTGGGCATATAAACGCCGCGGATGGTCTTGCGATCATGAAAATTGGCCGTCATATGCCGCGGCTAAAGGCACTATTCACAAGACTTGGTTACGCTGAAAAGGCCCGCTATATCAGCCATGCCTCGCTAGGCCATCAAACGGGGATGTCGCTTGCTGATGCGCCCGATATTGCCCCGTATTTTTCAATGATTCTTCTCTATAAAGGTGATGATCCGTGGATCAATTAACCCCTTATGTTGCCAACCGTCCGGTGGTGATTTGTCTGTCGGAAACCGGATTTGTTCTGGCCAAGCGTGTTGCCAAGGCGATTGGCGCCGATATTCATGGTCATGCGATTAGATGTCCAGACGCGGATCAGACATTTATCAAGGCGCGGGCGCATATCGCCACTATCTTTAATACTGGCCGTCCAATTGTTGGCATTTGCGCCGCGGGAATTCTAATTCGGTCTGTGGCGCCGCATCTGGGCAGTAAATGGAGTGATGCACCGGTTATTGCGATCTCGGAAACTGGTTCGCATATTGTGCCGCTTTTGGGCGGGCATCATGGCGGCATTGTTCTTGCCAATTTGATTGCCGAGAAAATTGGCGGCGAGGCGGCGATCACCACCGCAGGCAATTTGCAATGGCGGGCGTCACTGGACGAACCACCGCGCGGTTGGCGTTTGGTTAACCGCGGTGCCGCCGGTAAAATTATGGCGGAATTGCTTGCAGGGGGCGGGGCTTATATCGATGGTGAATGCCGCGGTGATCTTGATGAATGGCTGGCGGATGTGCCGCGCGGCGATACCGTGACCGTGACCGTTACACGCAAGCAAATCGTGCCAGAGAGCCACCAATTGGTCTATTGCCCGCAGGATATAATTGTTGGCGTTGGCTGTGCGCGGGGATGTGGCACGGATGAAATAATGGATTTGGTTATGGGCCAATTGGGCAAAGCCAACATTAACGCCGCCTCGATTGCGGCGGTTGTCTCGGTTGATCTAAAAGCCGATGAACCGGCCATTATCGCCTTGGCAAATATGCTGGATGTTCCCTTTAGGGTCTTTGATGTTGCCAGTCTTGAGGCGGAAACGCCGCGCCTCGCTAATCCATCTGACGTTGTTTTTGCGGAAATTGGTGCCCACGGTGTTGCCGAGGCGGCGGCTTTGGCGGCGGTTGGTAATGATGGCAAACTAATCCATGAAAAGCAGAAGAGCGCAAATGCAACGATGGCCCTTGCCAAGGCACCATCTGCATTTCTGGATGAATTACCGGGGCGCAAACCGGGACGGGTGATGCTCATCGGTATAGGGCCGGGGCAATCGGATTGGCGCACTCCAGAAGCATCCAAACTAATCCAATCGGCAGATGAATTGGTCGGGTATGGCCTCTATATCGATATTCTTGGGGCAATCGCCGCGCATATACCACGCCGTGATTTCAAACTCGGCGAGGAAGAAGCACGGTGTCGGTATGCCTTGGAAGAGGCCGCGACCGGCAAAGACGTGGCGATTATTTGCTCTGGCGATGCTGGCATTTATGCGATGGGCGCGTTGGTGTTTGAATTGCTCGACCGCGATGAGGCAGATAACGGCGTGTCAGCAATGGCACGCCGTGTAGAGGTTGTGAGTGCCCCGGGCATTTCGGCGCTACAGGCGGCGGCGGCGCGTTCAGGTGCGTTGCTCGGTCATGATTTTTGCACCATATCCCTGTCTGATTTGCTAACGCCATGGGACTCGATTGAATCACGCATTCATGCGGCAGGTGCGGGAGATTTTGTGATCGCCTTTTACAATCCGGTATCCATGCGGCGGCGGACTCAATTGGCGGCGGCGCGGGATATCCTCATTACGTATCGCGGCGCCGATGTACCGGTCTTGTTGGCTAGTAATCTGGGCCGCCCGGAAGAAGAATTGAAACACCGCACGTTAGGTAGTTTGGACATTGACGAGGTCGATATGCTGACCGTGGTTATGGTCGGATCATCGGCTTCGCGCCGCGTTGAGCTTGGCCGTGGCAGTGC
>CBFHOS010000040.1:0-12212 GCA_965657645.1 Puniceispirillaceae bacterium (SeqCode)
TAGGCGGAACATGATTGTGAGAGGCGTTTATGTCCGATAGCCAGACCATTGATACTTACAATAATAATGTTGCGCGCTACCGTGATCTGGTTGACGGACAAGGCATCCCAAAAGGCCTGCCGTTATTTCTCGACATGGTGCCGGCTGGTGGTGATCTATTGGATTTTGGATGTGGCCTCGGCAATTGCGCACATTTCATGGCCCAGCATGGCTATAAAGTTGATTGCATTGATGGCTCCCGCGAAATGGCAAAGGCCGCCAATGATTTGTTTGGCCTGTCGGTGACTGTGGCCTCGTTTGGTGATCTGGACGCGGTCGCTCGCTATGACGGGATCTGGGCTAATTTCAGCCTATTACACGCGGGCAAGGCCGATTTTCCGAACCATATCGCCGCCATTCATCGGGCGTTGCGTCCGTCTGGCGCCTTTTTTCTGGCCCTAAAGCTGGGCGAAGGCGAAAAGCGTGATACGCTGGGCCGGTTCTATGCTTACTATCAGCGCGACGAGCTTGAGACGATATTGGCGGCGGCGGGTTTTAGCGTCACCGATGTAACAGGCGGATCAAACAAGAGCATGGCGGGCCCGATGGAAGAATGGATTGGCCTTTTTTGTCGCCGCGCCTAATAATGTTGCCCGGTCATTGTCTTGGCCATGCTAACTAGATTCACATGCCCCTGCGGCACCACAAACAAATCGCCATTGGGGCCTGCTATATGTCAAATCCATCTTTAGGCACGCCGTCTCCAAGCGTCACCTATCTCTTGTTGATCGCACTCCTCACATCGATTGGCGCTTTGACTACTGACATAATGTTGCCGGCGCTTGGTGAACTTGGCACTGATCTTAATGTCGCGAATATGAACAACACCACGATCGTGGTGACCGCGTTCTTTTTGGGCATGGCATTTGGCCAGATGGTGGCGGGGCCGATGTCGGATAGCTGGGGCCGCAAGCCGGTGGTTCTTGGCGGCTATGCCCTATTTGTGGTTGGCGCAATTCTCTCCATGACGGCGGAAAGCTGGAACATTATGGTTCTGGGACGGGTCCTACAGGGGCTTGGGGCGGCGGCACCGCGGGTCATTACGATGGCGATTGTTCGTGATGAATATCAAGGCCGGGTGATGGCCAAGATCATGTCCTTTGTGATGGCTGTATTTGTGATTGTGCCAGTGCTGGCGCCGATGCTGGGCCAGGTGATGATTTATATTGGGGGATGGCGCGCAACATTTGCCGCGTTGATCGTTATCTCAGGCGTTACCGCTCTGTGGTTCCATCTTTCAATGCATGAAACCCTGACGCCGGAGAAAAAGCGTCCCTTTGCTTTTACCCCTATTATCAAGAGCTGTTGGCAGATCGGGCATATTCGCCCAACGATGCTTTATATGATGGCGATGGGTTTCATCTCCGGTCCGTTCATTGGCTATCTCGGCACGGCCCGCCAGATTTTTCAGGATATTTACAATGTCGGTGATGCCTTTGTGTTTTATTTCGCGGTTGGCTCGATTGCCTTTGGTGCGGCCTCATTGCTCAATTCAAGACTGGTAATGCGCCTTGGCATGCGCCGCCTGTGTAATCTCGCCCTTATCGTACAGACCCTGTTGTCGGGTGGCATGTTGGGAATGATGTTGCTTGGCGGATACGACCCTAGCCTTACCGGTACCATGGTATGGATGCTGGCATGCTTTTTCTGCCTCGGTATGGTGTTTGGCAACATCAATGCCTTGGCGATGGAACCATTGGGCAAGATGGCGGGCGTCGGCGCGGCCGTCGTTACGGCCGGTGCCACATTAATATCACTGCCGCTAGGCTATATCGTGAATATCAGCTTTGACGGCACCATCACCACTTTGGTCGCGGGCTTTGCCGTGATGGGCGGCATTGCCCTGTTACTCACATCATTTGACCGCAACAACAAATCTGGTTAATCCGGCGTGCCCTACCCCCGGCCAGGCGGCACCAGAGGCTAGGCGGCACCAGAGGCTAGACAGTAGTGGTGGCGATGGCGATGCCAGCCAGAACCAAAACCAGCGAGCCGCGGCCAATCATCGTCGCCATTTTTATGACCTGCATAGAGGGCGGCAAGCCCTGTTTACCACGGGCCGACAGGTGATAATTAACATAGCCAATCGACGCCAATAATCCGGTGGCACCAAGCAATTTCATATGAAACGCCCAGCCAATATCCATGCCACCATAGATGGCATAGGCAAGGACAAATCCCGTCACCCATAATGTGACGATGGCCACGAGGCTAAGACGTGCCAAAATCATCGAGGCCGCTTGAACCGGAGGCGCGGGTGGTACCTCTGCCCTTTTATGGGCCGCCGCCAGAACACCGCCAGCGATACCGCCGCCGCCTGCAAGAAACAGCGCGAAATAGTGGAAAAACTTCATAATAACGATCAATGACACGACATATCTCCCAAACCCAAAAACTATTCCTTTACCCAACCATGGATGATCGCGGTTGAAAAGGATTATAAAATGGGCAGGGCGAGCGATGTTGTTAACAAAGACGTAATGCCAAGGATGCAACACGCAAGCGTGGTTTCATATTTAATCGATGATGCCAGCCCAGCGCGCGCGCCCTCATCGCCGGCCATTAACCGCGGGACAAGGCGCAATTTATTGAGCGCGGCCAGCCCCAGCATTGCCGCCACCAGCGCGATTTTAACCAGCAAGAATTGGCCGTAGCTGGAGCCAAATAATTGTGATGGTGAGCCAACTAGGACATAGGCATACCCCATGCCAGAGACCACCAGCCCCCCAACCAGCACCAGCGCATAGCGCCCGAACCGATGGGAAACCCCCGCCAATATATCCAGCGGCACATCATCATTGCAGAGCCGCAACAGCGGCAATAAAGCGCCAAGCCAGAACACAATGCCCAAAAGATGAATGGCCAGCAAAATCTGTAACAAGGGTGCATCAATGGTGGCGTGACCAACGCGGGTAAAGGCCAATAGGGTGACAATCACACCCAGCCCGCCGCCAATATCGCCAAGAGTCCACCGCCCTGTGCCGCGCGGCAAACTAGTCCCCGCCACCAACAGGATCAGGCCAAGTGACTGGAGCATAATCGCCGCACCGGCTGGGCTATCGATAACCAGCCCGACCAACATAAGATCAAAGACACTAGCGAAATCGCCGCCCAGACTCCCGCTTATCACGAATAGTGACAGGATGGATAGCACGAGTGCCAGAGACGCCATGTTACGGCATCTGCGGCGCAGTGACTTTGTGATAAGTGAGGATGGCATATCGCCGCCGAATACCAGCAAAAACAAATGCCCACCAGCGGATAGCATTATACTGAGATAAAGGACGAATTTCACCGCGGGAACAATAACAGCCCAGATTTCCACTATCCTGTCCCCTCTGCGGTGCGTGCTGGCTAACGTGCCCTAGTCGGTAATAACAAAACTAAAATCGCCCTTGATGAGATGCCCGTCCCCGCTCATCGCCCGCCATTTAACGGTGAATTGGCCCGCGGGTAATTGCGGTATCGGGGCGCTGTGCTCCACACCCTGAACACGGTCTAGCGCCTTGCTAAGATCAATCAAATCCGAACCAGCGGCATCATTTTCCACGGACAATTTTATCACTGTTGCCGGCTTGGCAAAAACCAAACTTATGCCATTAGGCGCCGCCGATAACACCGCTCCATCAACAGGGTTGGTCGAGGAAAGCGGTGAATGCGCAATCGCAATACCCGGCATTGCCGCCATTACAAGAACGAAAAATGTAACCAGAAGACGAAACATAAATACCCTCACCATCGGCCTGGTCTAATGACAGGCCTTACCAAGTGCCTTTAGCCGCCAGTAATTATAGGGAAGCGGCGCCAAAAATCCGGCCAAAAGCATGATCGGTATCACCCACCATGTGAGGCGTGCACCGCCGGTCAACAAAACATCAACCACATTCATCGCCACCTCCATCGCAACCATCGAAATCAGCGACATTCCCAGCGCTGTTTTCACCGCAAGGCCAAAGCGCATCTGACGGCTTAGGATAATTGTTTCCAGAATGATCGACGTAATCAGGCCATTAATAACAGCCAGTGTCATGATATAAAGCGTTGGCCACGGGATCCCGGTAAATTGGAAATAGGCGATGGTTCCCATATCACCAATGGCACAGCCAATCAGGCACCACATGGTGTTGTAACTCGCCCGCCGCCAGCTGTGGCGGCAATTCCAGTCAATATTCATGATAGCAGACGCACTCATAACAAAACCTTCTCATTGGCGGTATAACGACCGCACTTCATACATATTAACGCGGGCCTATTTACGCAAGACCCGACGACATTTCACCACATCATGGCCCCGCGCTTTGCCCAAAATTAATCGCACCATCTGGCTTGCCATAATGGTGCGATTATCAACTAAATTGTCATGCACTTCACTTTGATTTGCACGCCACTGGGACATGCCCGTCACTTTGATATGCTGGGCATTGGGGCATGTAGGCACATAGGCCGAATGCGCGGATTATATGATCGCACAAGCCTCGTCAAAATCAAGACGGGCTCCACGGTCCTTGATGTTGGCACCACTGCCATAACCAAGGCTCAGCAGAAAGCTCGCTCTCAAGCTCGTGCCCGCATAGAACATCTCATTAACTTTGCCAGCGTTAAACCCAGACATCGGACCACAATCGAGCCCCAAAGCACGGGCGGCAAGGATCAGATATCCACCTTGTAGCCACGTGTTGTTGCTGGCTTGGGCGGCAATAGACTCATCGCTCTGCGCCTCAAAGGTCGCGACATCCATATGCGGTGATAATTTGCCAATCTGGGTGTAGAATTTCAAATCATGCGCAACAATTGCCACAACAGGTGCGCTGGCGATCTTTGGCTTGTTGCCATCGCCAACACATTCAAGAAGTTTGGCCTTCGCCTCTTCCGACTTCACAAAGGTAAGCCGCATGGGGCATGTGTTTGATGCGCTCGGGCCGAATTTTGACACTTCATAGAGCTCGTGTAACAGAGCATCATCAACAGGCGTGTCGTTGAAAAACCGGTGAGTTCTGGCGTCAGCAAATAGCTGATCAATAAAAGCAGGACGTGACATATAGTTCCTTGACGCGTTGAGCGTTTGACAAATGATTGCGTAATTTCACGAATATCAGACATTTCTAGTACAGATCAGTCAAATTTAGCAAAAGAAACTTGATGAAACCCAAACAACACCGCAAGCTAATTGCCTAAGTAATGATGCTGGCGTCTCGCCCCATAGCCAGCATGCGATTTTATAAGGGGTGGAGGAAACAAAATGACTAAATATATTTCAGCCATTACAGCTGTGGCCATGCTTGGCGCAGGCGCGGGCACTAGCCTTACCGCACATGCGATGGCAAACCTTACAGCCGAGACCGCTGCACCTGGCTCTGCACCGGGCATTTCAGTTATATCTCTGTCTGAAGCTGCTTCAAAAACAGGTGTTGCTAATATTCAAGTCACACCCGGTCAGACTCTAACGAACTCTGTGCAGAACGTTGCTGAGGGCAAGACTGATATTGCCGCGGCGCCATTTATCCTGCCATTCCTTATGTCCAAGGCTGTTGGCCCTTATGCCAAGCTGGGCAAAGAAAAAGGCGCAGAACTAGCGTCAAAAGTAGCCGCGCTTTACACCTATCGCATTTCTGTACAAGGCCTCTATGCCTATGATAGCAGCAACATCAATGGCTGGGATGGACTGTCAGGAAAGCGTATTTTCAACGGCCCACCTCGCGGTGCCGCGCTGACTAACGCTCGCCTTCTTATCAAGCTGAATACCGGTCTTGAAGAGGGCAAAGGCTATACCGGCGTTCAGGTTAACTGGGGCCAAGCTGTTAAAACCATTCAGGACGGTTCAGCCGACGCATTTGTATTGCCGATGAGCTTTCCAGATGCTCGCATAACAACCGCATTATCATCAGGTTCCATGACTATATGGTCACTGCCAACTTCGGTCTATAACAGCGAAGCCTTTGTAAAAATCGGCAAGCTACCGGGTACAGTACCAACAACGCTTAAGGTATCTGAGATGGGCTATGGCGATGGCGTAACTGTTATATCTGAAGACGGTATCTTCCGGGGACCGGGCACAGTTGGTGGTGAAGTCGTAAATGTGAACATGGATTTTGACGTTGCCAAAGGCTTGACCAAGGCATTCATCGACAATCTTGACTCTGTTTATCGTCCAAAAGCACCGTTTATGTCGAACACATGGCATGGCGAGACCGACATTGCGTTGACTGACATGTGTGGTAACAACCCGATTAAATATCATCCGGGTGCCGTGGCCGCATGGGAAGAAGCTGGTTACACCATCCCAGATTGCGCAAAATAATAGTGCGTTCTTCAGGATGAATGCTCGCTCCGATGGGGCGGGCATTCTTCTGGGCCAACCTATGGCAGAGCCGAATTGCCGACTCTGCCCCATTTATTTGAGAGTTCTCTTATGTCCAACCAAAACAATCCATCAGATGCCGCCAAAACCGATTGGGGTCTAAAGGCTCTTTATGTCCTGACCGTCGTGATGGTTATCGTGGGTTTGATTAACTCCACCCCGGGCATTCCGGGTTATGATGATTTGGCCAGTTCGCTGATTGGCATTGAGGGCGCTACCTTCCGAAAATTTCCATTTGAATATTTTTATCCCGGCTTCTTTTTGCTGATGATGGTCATTGTCGCGCTCAAACATTCGATGTGGCGTGACTGGGCGGACAAATCAAAATTGCGGCGGCGATTTGGTCTGTTTATGGATATCGCGCTGGTCGTTATGGCGGCGGTTATTTCCCTCACCTATATCATCGAGATCGAAGCCATTTGCCTGATTGATCAGATTAATGGTGATCGCGCGTTGCTATTGGCAGAGAGCCTTAAGACAGAGATTGAATTTGCCGCCTCTTTAGGGCTTGATCCGCCAACGACGGTTGATGACCCTAGCTGTATCACCACAACTGGCGGTTGGCTGGTGCTTATTGTTGGCGTCGCGATCGTGGTTTTCCTTGCCTATAACATCAAGGTCTGGAGCTTGGCTCTGGTTATGGTGGCGCTGGTTATTGCCGCCTACACCATCATCACGGTTCTGGTTTGGTATTTCCACGGACCAGAGGACATCAACAAATACTTCATGACAAAGCTTGCAGGTGAACCTCGGCTGCTAAGCGATGGGCGGCCAAGGGTGCATGATATTCTGGTTAATAATTCCGCCGGTATGCTTGGTCGTTTCATGGATATTGTGCTTAACACAATTTTCCCTTATCTGGTTTTGGGCTCCCTCTTTGGTGCCTCTGCTGGTGGCCGCTCGCTGATCAAGCTGGCGTTCCGCTGGACCCGTAATTTACGCGGGGGACCGGCGCATGCGGCGATCGTGTCCTCGGCCATGTTTGGCACTATTTCCGGTGGCCCGATTGTGAATGTCCTCTCAACCGGCGTGCTAACCATCCCGATGATGTTAAAGCGCGGATTTAGCCGGACGTTTTCTGGCGGTGTTGAGGCCGCGGCATCGTCGGGTGGATCCATCATGCCGCCGGTTATGGGTGTTGCCGCCTTTGTTGTGGCGGCGCTTACCGCCGTGCCTTACTCCAGCGTCATTGTGGCGGCGGCAATACCGGCTGTGGCCTATTTCTTCTGCCTGTTCCTATCGGTATCCTTCCAAGCGCGCAAACAACGTATTCAGGCGATTGGTGAACTCACCGAGGAAATGATGATCGACCGACAGGATATATTGAACCTGCTGATGATCTTCCTGCCTATCCTGCTTATTCTTGGGCTCCTGCTGACCTCAAAAGAGTCTGTGGGTTGTGGTCCCTTTGGGGCGATTTTTGGGGCTGAACGCATCATTACCGATGCTGGCTGTGAAGTGATTAGCCGCCCATGGATCCAGCGACTGGTGCAAAATGCAGCGGGTGATGCCGGTAGTGCTGGCTGGTTTGCGGTGGTGCTATTGATGTTCCTGTTGTTCCTTGACCCAGAGGTCCGGGCAAAGCCGAAAAAGCTTCTTGATGGCCTATCCCAAGCTGGCACATTGATCGCCACGCTCTATCTCATGTTCCTGACTGTTTCGATCATTGATTTCTGTTTGAAATTCACTGGCCTGCCGACCTTCATTTCGCTTGATGTGCTTGGCGTTCTAAACGAGCTAGGCATTGGCCAAGGCGGCTCGACGATGTTCCAGTTGGTAGCGCTATTCTTGACCATGTTTATGGCCATATTGCTCGGCATGGGGATGCCAGCGGTTCCGGCATATATTAATGTCGCATTGTTGTTGGGGCCGGTTCTAATCGGCCTTGGCATTGCCACTTTCACCGCGCATATGTTCATCTTCTATTTTGCCGTGGCTAGCGCGATCACCCCGCCGGTGGCCCTTGCCGCCTTTGCCGCCTCGACCATTACCAAGGCCGACCCAATGTCGACGGCCTTCTCCGCGGTCAAGTCCGGCATTGTGATGTTCATCATTCCGTTCATCTTTGCGATGTATCCGGAACTTTTGCTCATCGAAGCGGCACAGATTGACGCCTCAAATCCGAGTAGCGCATCAGCCGCCTATCTGCCTGGCTATGATGGCACCATCGATGCTGGGGCACTTGTGCTGGTGCTAGCGCGGCTTGCAATGGCGCTCTATCTGATTTCGAGTGCGCTGGCTGGCTTTGACATAAAGGAGCTGGACTGGGGCGAGATTGCTGTGCGTTTGGGCTTGGCTGTATTGGTCCTCATTAGTATTCCGTCCATCCATATTCCGGCCTTTGCCGCGGCGTTAATGATCATAGCATTCCATTATTGGCGCTCAAAGCGACGTGTTGCATAGGGCGGTGAATGCGTTTTTAGAGTATATTTTGTAGAGGAACTGTAGCCATGAACGATCCAAAATTCACCAGCTTTACGACTGTCGACTTTCTAAGTGACATCGATATGGATAGATGGATTGAATTCGTGGAAGCGACCTCGCCGGAATGGTCCAAGCAGATGAAAAGCCGTGGCCTCATCAAATGGCAGATGACACGCATTTGGAATAAGGGCGAAGTGTATCGGCTGATACTGGTATTTGAATATGAGAACAAGGCGGCGTTCGAGGCCAATCAAGATTATCTAAATAACGTATTTGCCAATCACCCGACGAACCGCGAATTAATGGTAACAGCCAAGGTTAGCGCCAATCGCGGTATCGTTATCATGGATGCCTAATTTGCCTGACTTGCAGTGACGCCTATTCTGGCGCATTCTGTGGGGCAACGATCCCCCCTAGCCAAAAGAGAGACTGACATGCCTAGTTTTGATGTTGTTAGCAAAACCGATATGACCGCCGTAGATAATGCGCTTGCTGGCGTGGTCAAGGAAATTGGTGTGCGCTATGACTTTAAGGGTAGCAAATGCGAGGTGACCAAGACCGATGAAACGATCTTGATCAAAGCCGATGACGAGTTGAAACGGCGCCAGGTCGAGGAGTTACTGGTCGTCCATCTCACCCGCAAAGGCGTCGATACAAAGGCATTGGAATTTGGCCAACCGGAACAGGCAGGCGGCAATACCATTCGCCAGAATGTTACGGTAAAACAAGGCGTCCAACGCGAGGTAGCACAGAAAATCGTCAAGGCAATCAAAGGGGCAAAGGTGAAAACCCAAGCCTCTATCCAAGGTGACGAGGTACGCATATCAGGCAAAAAGCGCGATGATCTGCAAGCCACAATGGCCCTCATCAAAGAGATGGATATTGACCTGCCGCTTCAGTTCGAAAACTTCCGCGACTAGCCTATAGCCCGTCTATTTTAAATGTATCTATCTCAAGTCGGGCTACTTATTTTACAAGGATACTACCGGAGAACGGGCCACTGGCGATGTCGGCTATCGCACCAGCGCCGTCTACACTGGCCTGCGCACCATAGTTGGTGATGATAAAGTCGAATTGCATGTTCGATGTCTCAGACGTGATTGTGAACGGGGTCGTTAAATTGATAACGCCAACTAGCTTGGTCACACCAGTGCACTCATCGCTCGTGTAATCAGTGCTGTCACGCCGAACACGGGCATCATTAATCAAGAATGCGTCAATCGTACCGACTGGAATGCTCGCCCCAATAAAGCCTGAATAGCATGTGCCAGAATCAAAATTATTCAGAACATTGGGGTAATCTGTGCCCGGCGCAGTGGTTGTCGCACCGCCCGATCCATCAGCGTAATAAGTGTTACCGTCGGGCGCCGAAATCTCGGCGTTTACGGTAAAGGTCTTGCCCAGAATAATATACGGAAACCCATAGGTGCCATTCGCTGGGCGGGTGTTAATGCCCTCCAAATCGACCGGTGCATTAAGCGCCGCGGCCACATCATATGTGAAACCGGACGTGTTAGAGAATACCACACTACATGAGCTCTCATCCATAGTGGCAACGCTACCACCGCCTACCCCTGCGGTATTTGCGCCAAATGGGTGCGACGTGCAAACGCCCATCTCATAAATAACCACCCCATATGTTGATGGGGTGATCCGGCAGGTGGAGTTATTCGGACTTGAGGGAGAACACACACCAGTAGACAATCCACCAGAACCGTTATTCAACGCAGCCAGCGCATTGGTGGCCATCATCGGCGATAAGACAATTAGGAAAATACCAAATAACAAACGAGACATCTTAAACACCTCCTGATGATGCAGAGAATTCTTTTAAGACCACGATTTGGTTATTACGCCGCACCTCATCCAACAAATGGCGCCGCATCGATTTCCGCTCGAACATCTGCTCTGAGAAAAATGGGCCATTAGATTCAGTTGGGCCATTGCCCATTTTCACCGCATAGGTCAGTTTCATGAAG
Organism: Puniceispirillaceae bacterium (SeqCode); assembly: GCA_965657645.1. Taxonomy (GTDB): domain Bacteria; phylum Pseudomonadota; class Alphaproteobacteria; order Puniceispirillales; family Puniceispirillaceae; genus CBFHOS01. The sequence goes on from CBFHOS010000040.1 coordinate 10,801, forward strand.
TTTTCATCCTTACGGCTACCCTCATAGTCTTTCGTGCCCATTTCCACGCTGATGCCGGGACCAATGATATGCGAGAACGCGACGCTATAGGTTTTACCCTTAACGTCCGATGATGAATCAGGCACATCCCATTTCCACGTTTTCACATATAGCTTGCCGCTCGGGATATAGGGAAGCTGGCCACCAACTTCGATGTCATAGCCATCAAGGGCCCGCTCTCGGGTACCGTTATTCGTCTTCCAATCGGTAAGCGCCATATATTTGTTGGCGTTCAATTCCAACGCAGAGCTGCGTAATTCAACACCTATGCTTGTTCTCTGGTGGCCTATATCGAAATCATAATCGTAAAAGGCATTCACCCCTTGGAAGAACATTTCGTCATCACTCAATTTGCGATAACCAAGACCGAGATTGACCACCTTGCGAGAGTCGCTACTGGTTAATCCACCTTGGAAAAATGATTGGCTGTGGTCGGTAGTGCCGTAGGACAGGCCAGTCACATTCTTTAACTCGATGCGGCTACTGCCCTTGTCAGCACCAGTGATGCTGATCGATGTTTTCGAGTTTTCAATATTGCTATCAATTGCTCTGGCCGCATTCTCCGCTACCTGTTTGCTGGCTTCATTCACCAATTGGGCCTGCACGGTGCCTTCAGGATCCGCGCTCCCCGCCGCTGAGCTTACCGTTTTAGCAAGCTTGGCTTCGGCCGCTTCAGCTGATTTATCGGGGCCTGTAAAGAAATTGGCAGTGCCTTCTAAAACGGCACAACCAGTTAATGCAACGCTGCAAAACAGCAATCCCGTTACAACTTTCATGAAAAACCCCAATCAATATTTTGGCCCGAAAGCCCCCATGTTATAATTTTGTATAGGCAATCTATATATTAGCCTTGCATAATTTACTGGCTCAGATCAACGCATAATCCGATATAGCCCGATACGATCACACGCGGCAGGGCACACGCGGCAGGGCACACGCGGCAGACATCAACCTAGTTTTCATGGCTTAGCCATTGAGGTATGAATCCAATATCGCAATGGCATCTTCATTGATCCCCACGCGCCGATTGATGGTAGCGCTCGATTGTGGCAAGGGCATCACCTTGAACCCGATAAAGGCTAGTGCCTTTGACCGTTCATCCAACACATCAAACAAACGGTCCAGCGCATCCTTGGACAAGGACGAGTTTGGGTATGGGAATTTAGATCCCTCAAACGCGCCAAAGGGCATATGCAGATCCTTCCACGGACCGTACGCATCATCCGCGCCCGTACTGCCAGAGAAGATCAGCGCAAACGGAACCCCGCTTTGCTGGACCATTTCCAGATGGGTGATCGCATGGTCTGCGTCCCTGCCCTCAACAGTTGACCGGCCCGTATTCAGCGCCACGCCCAGATTTTCGATCCCCATAG
>CBFHOS010000041.1:0-10900 GCA_965657645.1 Puniceispirillaceae bacterium (SeqCode)
CTGGGGTGTTGAAACGAATTTTGGCCAATATCTAGGTTCTTTCAACGTGCCGCGTGCTTTGGTTACGCTTGCCTATGATGGTCGCCGCAGTGCCTATTTCCGCAAAGAATTATTCAATGCGCTAACGATCTTGGAGCAGGGCCATATAAAGCCTGACGAGATGAACGGGTCATGGGCCGGTGCGATGGGCCAAAGCCAGTTTATGCCGTCCAGCTTTTTGAATTATGCGGTTGATTGGGACGGTGATGGTCGCCGTGATATCTGGGGAACAAAGGCGGATGTTTTCGCCTCTACCGCGAACTATCTATCCAAGGCCGGTTGGCGCGATGATATCACATGGGGCCGCAAGGTGATTTTGCCAAAGGGATTTTCCCTAAATGGCAAAAGCGCTGCGGCGATGGTGAAGTCCGCGAAATATCACAAGCTTGATGTGTGGGCAAAAGCCGGGGTGAAACGCGACGATGGCACGGATTTACCGTCGCGACAGCTCGATGCGCGTCTGGTAATGCCTGACGGCGACAAGGGACCGGCTTTTCTTGTCTATAGTAATTTTGACTCCATCCTGCGGTGGAACCGATCTAATTATTATGCATTAGCAATTGGCAAACTTTCAGACACTCTGAGGGCTAAATAATGAGCAACCTGATGTCTTTATCGCTTTCTATGCCCGTTTTGAAACGGATCTCAACAATACTTGCGGCTGGTATGTTATTGGCTGGCTGTACGACTGCTGAATTAGCGATCGACCTGATTAAGAAAAATCAGAAGAACAAAGAAGAAATTGCCACTAGTCAAAATGGTGGCGTTGTGGCGGCGCCTCGTTATAAAATCGGCGATCCATACAAGGTTGCCGGGGTGTGGTATTACCCTGAACGGGATTTGTCTTATGATGAGACCGGAATCGGGTCTTGGTACGGTGATGAATTTGCTGGACGCCTAACCGCTAATGGCGAGATTTTCGACCCTAATTTGGTGACCGCCGCACATAAGACATTGCCTATGCCGAGCGTGGTTCGGGTGACAAATCTGGAAAATGGTAAATCACTAGTGGTGCGTCTAAACGATCGGGGGCCGTTTGTTGCGGGCCGTATCATTGACCTGTCGCGTGAGGCGGCGCGGTTAATTGGGTACCGTGATCAGGGGATTGCCCGGGTGCGCGTTCAGCTATTGGCGGAACAAAGTCTGCGTTTGGAAAAACAGGCAAAGGCGGGGCTGTTTCCTGAAATAAGCCAGAACACCCCCGAAGAAATGCCGGAAATCAATGCAATCGAACAGCCTGAAGTATCGCTAACCGCAGTGTCGGCTAGCGGGCGTGATAGCTATGCGACAAATGAGGCGCAATCAGCAATTGATCTGCTGGCGCGTTCGCGGGTTGGTGAAGTGATCACTGTGGCGCCTCTGGAAACCAACATATGGGTGCAAATCGGCGCCTTTCATGCCGAGGCCAATGCCGCCACCGTTCTAAGCCGTGTGGAGGCCGCGGGCGGTGGGCAGGTGTCTACTGTGGACCGGGCAGGTCAGACGCTCTATCGGGTGCGTATTGGGCCGCTTGGGGATGTTGCCCAGGCTGATAATGTGTTGTCCAAAGTCTTTGAGCTTGGCTATAGCGGTGCCCGTATTGTTGTCGATTAAGCGTGCCTCGCTAACACCGTTATAAGAACGGCATAGTGGATGTCATTATTGTGCCGTTTTTGGTAATTAAGTAAGGTGTCGCCTGATCAGGCACGGTCATGTGATGGATTATAGATAGGTGCGGCGATGCCGCCGGTAGCGGAGAAAAGACGGTGGTTAAGATGATAACGCAGGATACAAAGCATAATTGCGCGCCACAGCGCCGGATGATGATCCGTATTCGCAATGGCTTTGCGTCCTATTTAACGGCGTTTTCGCTTGTTATCGCGGGATCAACGGGGATGATGGCATCGGCCAAGGCGGCCCAGATTGATACATCTGCCGAATTTGCATTTGTAACGGATTTTGCGACGAATAAAGTTCTTGTTGCCAAAAGCCCTGATAGCCCAATGAAACCGGCCTCTATGGCCAAAATCATGACCATCTATATCGCATTTTCGCGGATTAAAGAGGGTAATCTAGCGCTTGATGACCAGATCCTGATTTCCGAAAAAGCGTGGCGTAAAGGCGGCTCTAAAACCTTTGTTGAGGTTGGCAAGCGGGTTGCCGTTCGTGATCTGCTCAATGGCATCATCGTGCAATCGGGCAATGATGCGGCTATTGCAATTGCGGAAGGCATTTCTGGAACCGAAGACGGATTTGCCGAAGAGATGAATTTTGTCGCGGCCCAGCTTGGCATGAAGAACACCGTGTTTCGCAACTCGACTGGCTGGCCCGACCCTGAGCAAACGACGACAGCGCGTGATCTAAACATTCTGGCGACCGCGCTAATCCGTGATTTTCCGGTTGACGAATATCCGGACCTCTATCCGATTTTTGCCAAAAAGGAATTTACCTTTAACAATATCAAACAGGGCAATCGTAACCCGCTTATGTACGGCACTGACGGGGCTGATGGTCTAAAGACAGGGCATACGGACGAGTCTGGTTATGGTCTTGTTGGCTCGGCTAAACGCGGCGAACAGCGGGTTATCATGGTCCTTAACGGTATGGACAGTTTGAAACAGCGATCATCTGAATCACGGCGTTTGATGGATTTGATTTTCCGTGAATTCAAGCATTACGCATTGTTTGACGCGAATAAGACGATTGACCGGGGCAATGTATGGCTTGGCAATAGGGCGCAGGTTGATTTGGTCATGGACCAGCCGCTAAATCTGGTGCTTTCACGTGCGGAACGCCGCCAGCTAAAGGTCAATCTGCAGTGGAATGATCCTATCCCAGCCCCGATTGCAAAGGGCGATGTTGTTGGCCGGATGACGGTTGATCTGCCGAGCGGTACGACGGTCTATGATCTCAAAGCAGGTGGTGACGTTGCCGTTCTTGGCATGTTTGACCGCATTGGCGCGGCGTTGAAATATCTGATTTTCGGCGCAACTGTTGATGTGCCACAACCATAATAATCTGGCGTCAGCACGATTTTCTTACCCTAGGGGCATATAAATGGCTGGGCTTTTCATTACATTTGAGGGCGGTGAAGGAAGCGGTAAAACTACGCAAATTCAATTGCTTGAAGAATGGTTTAAAAGTGACGAAAAAAGCATTGAGCCACTCGTAACGCGTGAACCGGGTGGCACTGCCGCGGCAGAGGCTATTCGTAAATTGCTGGTGACGGGATCGGCCGAGAAATGGTTGCCCACAACTGAGGCGATGTTGATGTCGGCCTCGCGGCATGAACATGTGGAACGGATGATCAAACCGGCTTTAGCCCGCAACCAAGTTGTGATCTGTGACCGTTACAACGACTCAACGACGGTTTATCAGGGCATTGTTGGCGGCGTTGATCGGGATGCTATTGCCGGCTTAAACCAGCTTGCCTGCGGTGATCTTGTTCCTGATATTACGATTTTGCTGGATCTTGATGTCGATCGGGGTCTTGATCGGGCCGACGGTCGGGGCGGTGATGAAACCAGATTTGAAGCCAAAGGCCGCACTTTTCACGCCAATGTGCGGGATGGCTTTCTCGCGCTAGCCAAGCAAGAGCCAGAGCGGTTTTGTGTGATTGATGCCAGCGGCGCTATTGACGAGATTTTTGCACATGTACGCGATGCCGTTTCGGCCTGTATGGCGCGCAAAAACTTTGTGGTGGCGGGGGATGGCGGCGTATGATGAGCGGCCAAGGTGACCCTGCATCTGCTCTGTTCGCGCCAATGATCGGGCATGATGCCTTTGAAAGCCAACTCGCCGGTGCAAAGCATGCTGGTCGTCTTCATCATGCGTGGCTTTTGACTGGGCCAAAGGGGATTGGCAAATCGGTAATGGCGCGCCGTGCGGCGGCGTGGCTATTGTCGGAAAATACCAGTGACCCGCTATTTGGCGATATAGCGCCGGAATTCACCCTCGATTATGAGGATCCAGGGGCCAATCAGGTGATCAAAGGCGCGCATCCCGATCTATTGCTGATCCAGCCTGATGAAGAAGATAACAAATCCGGACAGATCAAAATTAGCCAGATCAGGTCGCTATTGCCCTTTATGATGCACAAGCCCGGTCGTGGCGGCTATCGGGTTGCGATTATTGACTCGATGGATGAAGTTAATCGCAATGGCGCCAATGCAATGCTTAAATTGCTAGAGGAACCGCCGGAAAATACGGTTATATTTTTGGTGTCGTCGCGTCCCGGCCAATTGCCACCAACGATCCGCTCGCGGTGCCGCGTAGTGCGGATGAACGGACTTGAAACTGATGCGTGCCGGACTGTGCTCCGTGGGTATTGGCCAGATGCAGATGATAGCCAGATAGATCTTTTGACGGCCCTGTCCGAAGGGGCGCCCGGTCGCGCGATCATGCTGGCTGATAGCGGCGCGGCGGATTGTTATCAGGCGGCTTGTTCGTTACTTGCCGAGGATCGCCTTGATGTGAATGCATTGGCGACAATCTGCGGGAAATGGGGGCAGGGCACGGCGGCCGGTCGGCTATCGCGGCTTGGGGCCATTATGCTGGTGGAGCGTTTGTTGCGGCTTGCGGCACTACAATCTGTCGGGGATATGCCAAATCACGACCCCGCACCAATTGGCCAGAGCGGTGCGCCCAGTATGTGCCGCTTTGAGGAAAAGGCGGTTACACGATTGCGGCGCTGTCATGCGCCAGACCATTTGGCACTCATGCAAGCGCAATTCACCAGTGAGGCCCGCAAGGCCGAGGCGCTATATACCGATTTTGCTCATTTTCTACTGCGGCAATTTGCAAAATTTCATGAGAAAACCTTGCCCTAAGGCCGTCTTAGGGCTATTCCGACATGATGCTTTGTCGCGGGACTGCGGCGGCTAAATTCTATTATCGTTCTGGGACGGCTGATGGCACCTTTGCAAACCAACAAATATTATCTTACCACGCCGATCTATTATGTGAATGACAAGCCACATATTGGCCATGCCTACACCACGCTTGCCTGTGATTTTCTGGCGCGTTTCAAACGTCTTGACGGCTATGATGTCACCTTTCTCACCGGTACGGATGAACATGGTCAAAAGGTTGAAAAAGCGGCAAATGACGCGGGCATAACCCCGCAATCATTCACCGATAGCGTCAGTCAGAATTTCCGTGATTTGACCACGGCGATGAATTTTTCGAATGATGATTTTATCCGCACGACCGAAGAGCGCCACCGCGCCGCATGCCAGAAACTCTGGTCGATTTTGTTGGAGCGTGGTCACATCTTCCTCGATAGCTATAAAGGCTGGTATGCGGTTCGTGACGAGGCGTTTTATACCGAGGCCGAATTGGTTGATGGCAAAGCACCAACAGGTGCGCCGGTCGAATGGGTGGAAGAGCCATCCTACTTCTTCGATCTTTCCAAATGGCAGGACAAGTTGCTCGCACATTATGAAGCAAACCCTGACTTTGTCGGGCCTGCCTCTCGCTTTAACGAGGTAAAAAGCTTTGTGAAAGGCGGCTTGCGCGATCTATCGGTTAGCCGTGCTAGCTTTAAGTGGGGCGTGCCGGTTCCAGATGACGATGACCATGTAATGTATGTCTGGCTTGATGCGCTAACGAACTATATCACCGCCACAGGCTGGCCTAATGATGAGGCTGGTTACGCCCAGAAATGGCCTGCTGATCTGCACATGGTTGGTAAGGATATTTTGCGGTTTCACGCGGTATATTGGCCGGCCTTTTTGATGGCGGCTGATTTGCCTTTGCCAAAACGGGTTTTTGCCCATGGTTGGTGGACCAATGAGGGTGAGAAAATCTCAAAATCGATTGGTAATGTCATCGATCCAAACGAATTGGCAGAGACTTATGGTCTCGACCAGATGCGTTATTTCCTGATGCGTGAGGTTCCATTCGGCAAGGATGGCGACTTTTCTGCCGCCGCGATGATCCACCGTGTAAATGGCGATCTGGCGAACGACCTTGGCAATCTATCCCAGCGCGTGCTTTCGATGGTATTCAAGAATTGCGACGGACAGATGCCAGCCCTGCCATCATCGCCTACGGCTGAAGATGAGGCGATTTTGGCTAGCTGTGATGGGTTGTTGGCTGAGGTTCGCGCCCAGATTGACCAGCAGGCTTTTCATGAGGCCTTGCGGATTATCTGGCAAGTCATTGCCGATGCGAACAAATATGTGGATGCACAGGCGCCGTGGGGATTGAAAAAGACTGATCCCAAGCGGATGGCTGAAGTGCTGGCTGTGTTGGCTGAAATCATCCGACAGGTGGCGATATTGGTCCAGCCTGTAATGCCGTCATCGGCGGCAAAGATACTGGACCAGCTTGGTGTTAGCGAGAGTAAGCGCGGCTTTGATGTTATTGGCGGCGCAGGGCGTCTTGGTTCTGGCCATGCTATCGCCAAGCCTGAACCAGTATTCCCGCGCTATGTTGAAGAAGAAGAGGCCTAGCCAGTGATTATTGATAGCCACGCCCATCTCGATTATCCGGTGCTTGCCGCCGACCTGGCCGGTGTTTTGGCGCGCGCGCATGAAGCGGGCGTCGAGAAAATCATCTCGATTGGCGTTAAACTATCAACCAGCGATGCGCCTAAAGCGATTGCCGAAGCGCATGACAATGTGTGGTTCAGCGTTGGCGTGCACCCACACGAAGCCGGTAATGAGGTTGATGCTTGTAATCTTGAGGCATTTCTGGCGGCGGCAAATCATCCCAAATGTGTTGCTATTGGCGAGGCTGGGCTGGATTACTATTACGACAATTCGCCGCGTGACAAACAGGCAGAGAGCTTTCGCGTACAGATCGCCGCGGCTCGCCAGTTAGGTTTGCCGATCATTGTCCATGCGCGTGATGCCGATGAAGATATGGCGACTATTATCGAAGAAGAGATGGCAATCGGTGAATTTACTGGCGTTTTGCATTGCTTTAGCTCGGGTGCTGATCTGGCGCGGCGCGCACTTGCAGTCGGCTTTTACCTCAGCTTTTCGGGGATACTGACCTTTAACAGCGCGGCTGAAATTAGAGAAGTCGCGGGTTTTGCGCCGGCTGATCGTATTCTGGTCGAGACAGACGCGCCGTTTCTGGCACCGGTTCCACATCGCGGCAAACCTAATCAACCTGCTTTTACCGCTCATACTTTGGCCAAGCTGGCTGAGGTGAGGGGGGTGACGCCAGACGAAATGGCGGCGCATACGACTGCCAATACTCTGCGTCTGTTTTCTAAGATGGCGGCGTCATGAAGGTAACGATGCTGGGATGTGGCACCTCGGTTGGTGTCCCCGCATTGGGGCGGGCAGGGTGGGGCGATTGTGACCCAAACGACCCGCGCAACCGGCGCCAACGCTGTGCCGTTCTGGTCCAGAGCGAGGAAACCACAATATTGGTTGATGCGGGGCCCGATATCAGAAACCAGCTATTCCCGCTTGGGCTTTTGAAAATCGATGCGCTATTGATCACCCACACACATTCGGACCATGTTGCCGGCTTGGATGATTTGCGCGCTTTTTATTGGCCTGACCGGATTGAATTGCCGGTCCATGCAACAGCCCATCATGGCAAAAACATTACCGAGCGGTTTCCCTATTTGTTTAGCAAATCCGAAGAGTCACCGAGCTATTTTGTGCCGCCAATGCGGATGCGTGAAATTGCGGCTGGTGATTGCTTGCAAATTGGTGACATTTCAATAGATGTCTTGCATCAGGACCACGGCAACACCACGTCATTGGGCTTTGTTTTTAATAAGAAATTTGGCTATTCCACTGATGTTGTTGGGATGCCAGAGGCTAGTTTTGAGAAACTATATAATCTGGATTTATGGATTGTCGAGGCGTTGCGTGAGAGCGAGCATTCAAGCCATTCCAACTTTGCCCAGACATTTTCATGGATCAACCGGCTCACACCCGCCCGTTCGGTTCTCACGCATCTGGGCCTCGAATCCGATTATGAACAGGTAGCCGCCATCTGTCCGCCAAACACCGAGCCCGGCATTGACGGGATGGTTTTTGATCTAGACTAGTCCATATCATCCAAATCTAGGCTGGCCTGTATCTCTCAGAAAACAGCCAAAATGGCATCTAGTGCGCGGTGTTCCAAGTCGTGTTTTCTGGGTCGAGATCTTCAATGCAATCAACATTGGCTTTGTCCAACGCACTTGGCGTGGAGGATGCAAGTGTTGGATTGGGTGTCCAGCAAACCTGTGTCGCACCTTGATCGATATAGACGGTCGCATGGGTCGCGGAACTTGTATCAAAGGCCAGCTTGTTACTGCCAGAGGCCATGAAATTATAGATCCCGGGCGGCGTCCCATTGTCAAAAACAACAGAACTGAATTTAAATTCCTGTGAAGAGCTGGTGTTATCATTGATTCGCATGATGATTTTGCCGCCCAGATTGGCAGATTCAGTTGCGGCAAGGCGGGTGGCATATTGGCTCAATGCGGTGCCATCAATGCCGATTTTTACAACCGGTGTTGACCGCACGAATGTGGTGGTATTGTCCATGTCGGTTAGCGTTCCCGACCCGTTATCCATGGAAATGGTACCGCTCGTAAATGGCCGTGGTTCGGTCATGCATGGCTCTGGCCCAGTACAGCTACAGGTCAATAGACCAAAGCCAGAGCTTTTGATGGTCTCGCCTTTGTTCTGGCAGTAAACAATCGTTGATCCGCGATCAACCTGAAACGTATCAACGCCATTGACGGTTTTATAGTAATCGGCGACCGCATTGCCATCACAAGCAAAACGACGGTTGTTAAATGGGTTTTTGAACCCTTTCTCGTTAGTCGGAGTGTTCAACTGATTAATGATGCTGTCGCGGAAGGCCTCACAATAATTATTCACCGCGATCTCATCGCCACTAGAATTAACCGCTAGGGCAGAGCGCGAACGCAAATCGTTGCGGATTGACAGCAAATCATTGTCGATTGACCGATTAACGAAATTTGTTCTGTCAGTGGAAACAGCGTCGCGGGTGGTTTCAATGTAGGATTGATAAGCAACCAAGCCAACACTGGACAAAACCGCGATGATCGCGACGACGACCAACAGCTCGATGAGAGAAAAACCCTGTTTTGATGATGCGTCTGTGTTTTTTTTGAACTGGCGGATCATATTGTTGAAACTACTAGCACTCATAACTAACAAAACTCACTCTAAACAACTTCTAACGCGCAATGGCACATAAGGCACGATGGCACAGGCAAAACTGCGCCAAAACTATTTACCACGATTAGCCTGTTGATATCACGAATTCAGTCAAATTGAAGTAACTAAATAGTAAAAATACTTATTCCTTTTCATTAACTTCTTCTAATGTTAGGTTTCCGCATATATTAATAGTAGGTCCAAACTTTTAGAGTTAGCGATCGCCCCATGTGACTCGGTTGCATGAATATATTTCGGGTTTTAGGAGAAGAGAATGATACGGTCACTGTTTGTTTCTGTAGTGCTGTTGTTCGGCCTTGGCGTCAGTGCTGCCAATGCCCAATTCACAGTTGGTGGTGTCACCGGTGGTGCACCGACTGGCGGCGTGAATTGTTATGGTGGAGCCGATGGAAAAATCGCCGCTTATGCCGCGGGTTGGACCCCGGAAGATTGTGGTGTTTTCGAAACGGTTTGTTCCGTTGCAACATTCCCTTGTCCTAGTGGTGATGTGTTGGTCAGCTGTACCAGCGTGAGCGATTGTACAGCGCAAACAACACCTGCATTTGGATCGGGTACATGCCCGGCCGCGACTGTGAGCACGGCTTATAGTTGTGTTGCGGCGACCGCGACAGTGCAGGGGTCCCAGCCTATTTCTTATGCCCTAACCGGCGGTCCAGCTTGGTTGTCAATCAATACGCTCACCGGTGCCCTGAGCGGCACGCCGGGCGTTTTCGATCATGCCGATTATCCTAATGCACAGGTTGTAGCGACTGCGGGTAACCTCTCGACTTCAAAGACTGTGCCGATTGTGGTGAATAAGCCACCATATTTCTCGCCGGTCACATGTGGCGGTGCAACCGCAGGCGATGCCTATACATGTACCGTGGCGGCAGTTGATGATGATGCTGGTGATACGTTGACCTACAGCATTGGTGGCGGCGCTCCGGCGTGGTTGTCAATTAGCGCTGCGGGTGAAATTTCTGGTACACCGCCAGCAGGATCGTCTGCCGTTTCATCATTGATCATCACTGTGACTGATAGCACCTCACTGACTGCAGATTCGAGTGCGGTTACTATTGCGATGAACAACAAGCCGGTTGTGCCAGCGCCGTCATGTGGAAATGGTACAGAGGGCACTGCCTTTACCTGTAACGCCAATACAACCGATCCAGATGGTGATGCCATTACCTATTCAGTTGTTGGTGCGCCATCATGGTTGAGCATCAATCAGTCTACCGGTACTTTGAGCGGTACACCGCCAACAGCGACAACCCACACCAATATCACAGTGGTTGCCTCTGATGGTTCGGCAAGCAGCACATCGACAGCGTTTAGCCTAGTGATTGATCCAGATAATGATGCTCTCGCCAGCTCGGCCGCAACCGCCGCAACAAATGGCACGTTGACACAGGCTGATCTGACTGGGCTATTGACCAATTTTGGGGCCACAGCAGGTGTTGATCTTAGCGACACGGTGTCTCTTGATTATGTCGAGAGTTGTATCGCAGCCATTACCGCGCCAACACCACAACAGATTGTTGATTGTGCCGAAGATGCAACGGCAGTTGGTGTAGCTAAATTTGAAGTTGGGGCCATTGTCGATGGAACGTATGCTTCATCTAGCCTAACCGGTTCGAAGTTGCAGGCGACTGGCGCTATTACCGATGCTACTGATTACTCTATTTTGAATGGTAATTATTGTGGTTCTGACGGAACCTCGAGTTGCCTTGCGGTGTTGC
>CBFHOS010000042.1:0-10793 GCA_965657645.1 Puniceispirillaceae bacterium (SeqCode)
CCTTAAGTGTAATTAGGGCTGTGATGGTAATCTTTGCGGCTGTGAATGTCCATATTGGCTTCGGATATTGGTTGGGGCCACTTCAAAGGAACAAAAAATGCGATATGCAATGGCGGCAAAAACTCCCGGTGGATCCGAGGTGTTAACCCAGATTGAGCTTGGTGACGTTACCGCAGGAGCGGGTGAAGTTGTAATCGAGCATGAAGCCATCGGGGTCAATTTTCTAGACATTTATATCCGCGGTGGTGCCTATCCGTGGCCGGTTGAAAATAATCTTGTGCTGGGCAGTGAAGGCGCTGGCACGGTGGTTGAGATTGGCGCTGGTGTGACCAATTTTGCGGTTGGTGATCGTGTTGCCTATACCCAGCCGAACGGGGCCTATGCAACGCACCGTGCCATCAACAGCGATCTGGTGGTGAAATTGCCGGATGACATTGGCACAGATATCGCGGCGGCGATTATGCTAAAGGGCCTGACCAACGCCTATCTGTTCAAAAACAGTTACGAGGTCAAAGCGGGTGACACGATCCTGTTTCACGCGGCGGCGGGCGGTGTTGGTCTGATTGCTGGCCAATGGCTAAAATCACTTGGGGCGACGGTCATTGGAACCGCGGGCGGGCCGGAAAAATGCGCGCTGGCCTTGGCCCATGGCTATGATTATGTGATCGATTATAAATCCCAAGATTTTGAAGCAGAAGTTATGCGTATCACCAATAATGTTGGCGTTGACGCGGCCTATGATTCGGTTGGCAAAGATACAATGGCGGCGACAATACGCTGTGTGAGGCGGCATGGCACGATTGTGAATTTCGGCCAGTCATCGGGCAAATATGATGATTTCAAAATTGGAGATCTAACCATTGGCTCGTTAAAGCTAACGCGTCCGACATTGTTCCATTTCGTGAATGATCCGGATTGGCTACCTGTTGCCAGTGCCCAGCTGTTTGACTTGGTATCAAAAGGCGTTTTGAAAATTAACATCAACCAACGCTTTGCCCTTGGCGATCTTGTCGCGGCGCATGAAGCATTGACTGGTCGCAAGACCACAGGCTCTACAATCCTGATCCCTTAATGCCGCCGCCCATATAAAAAGCCGCCCGAAAATTATCGCGGGCGGCTTTTATAATGTTAGTGGTAATAGCGCTTAGGCCATTGGCTGTTGGCGCATATCATCGCGGCTGATACCAGCCACAGATACTGGCTTTTTCATCGCATCGCGGCGGAATGGCTCGCCAAGTTCCTGATTGAGCAACACTTCGATGAAGGTTGTCTTACCGTTCTTCATCTGCTCGGTAACGGCCTTGTTTAGCGCGTCGGTTAGCTCTTCCTGAGTGGAAACGGCAACACCCTCAACACCACAAGCCTGGGCGATGCCAGCGTAAGATACCTGCTCGTCCAATTCAGTGCCGACGAAATTATCTTCGAACCACAAAGTCGTGTTGCGCTTTTCCGCGCCCCACTGATAGTTGCGGAAGATAACCATGGTGATTGGAGGCCATTCATCACGGCCGATGGCTGACATTTCGTTCATTGAGATACCAAAGGCACCATCACCGGCAAAGCCAACAACCGGCACATCAGGACGGCCAATCTTGGCACCCATGATTGACGGCAAACCATAACCACAAGGACCAAATAGTCCCGGAGCCAGATATTTGCGGCCTTCTTCGAATGTTGGATAGGCGTTACCGATGGCACAATTGTTACCAATGTCAGACGAGATAATCGCCTCTGTTGGCAATGCTGACTGGATCGCACGCCACGCCATGCGCGGTGACATTTTCTTTGGCTCACGCGTACGTGCGCGCTCGTTCCAAGTTGTCCCCGGATCATCATCTTCATGATCAAGCGAGGTTAGTTCCTGTGCCCATGCTGATTTGGTCTTGGCAACCAGCGCAACGCGCTCGCTACGACCGGTGTTACCAGCTGTTGGTGCCAGCTTTGCATTGATGGCTTCGGCAACCTTTTTCGCATCGCCAACGATACCAACTGAAACAGCTTTGGTAAGGCCGATACGGTCAGGGTTGATGTCGACCTGAATGATTTTTGCATCCTTTGGCCAGTAATCAATGCCGTAACCGGGCAATGTTGAGAATGGGTTTAGACGAGTACCAAGGGCCAGCACAACATCGGCCTTGGCAATCAGCTCCATACCCGCTTTTGAACCGTTATAGCCAAGCGGTCCGGCAAATAGCGGATGTGAACCCGGGAAGGCGTCATTATGCTGATAACCACAGCAAACCGGCGCATCGAGCTTTTCCGCCAATGCAATCGATGATGGGATAGCGCCGCCAATAACAACGCCAGCACCATTCAAGATCACTGGGAATTTCGCATTCGACAGCATTTCTGCCGCCATGTTGATTGCTTCCTCACCGCCAGATGGACGCTCAAATTCAACGATCGCAGGCAGATCAATGTCGATCACCTGTGTCCAGAAATCGCGTGGGATGTTGATCTGGGCCGGCGCTGATGCGCGCTTTGCCTGTAGGATCACCCGGTTCAATGTCTCGGCAACACGCGATGGATCGCGGACTTCTTCCTGATATGCAACCATATCGGCGAATAGCGCCATTTGCTCTACTTCTTGGAAGCCACCCTGACCAAGCGTCTTGTTAGCCGCCTGTGGTGTTACCAAAAGCAGTGGTGTGTGGTTCCAGTAAGCGGTCTTAACCGGTGTTACAAAGTTGGTGATGCCCGGGCCGTTTTGCGCAACCATCATCGACATCTTGCCGGTAGAGCGGGTGTATCCGTCTGCCATCATGCCAGCGTTACATTCGTGCGCGGCGTCCCAAAAGGTGATTCCTGCCTGTGGAAACAGGTCAGAGATAGGCATCATCGCCGAACCAATAATACCAAAGGCATTATCAATGCCATGCATTTGTAGCACTTTGACAAATGCCTCTTCCGTAGTCATCTTCATGATATCATCCCCATATTACACAAATTAAACGCCGCAAGGGCGCCCCGCGTCGTCTGACGCCTCGTCTCGTTACGTAATTAAGTCGCCTAGCACGTCACATCGTGCGTGATAATGCTTACTATCAATTGCAGACCAAGCCAAGTCGTATTAGAACCAGATTACCCTAAAATTGGAACCAGATGGATGGTGGGTGATGGTCCGACTATATCCACCATTATATATTAAATGCGTAATCATAATGTGACACCGTCTATTTGTGGTCTTTATGTCGCGGCATAGCTTGTGGCTGGAGCAGGGCTTGGCGTTTTTTAGTGGGCGTGGCATGGTGATCACCAAGCCGGCATCAAGGCGGCATTAATTGTGGGAATGGCGCATTATGGCTTTGTGGGTGTGGGTAACAATTGGCGCGGCGATTTCGCAGACGATCCGCGGTGCATTGCAAAAGGAATTGAAACCGGCGCTGGGCGACATTGGCGCCAGTCTAATCCGCTTTTCCTATGCGATTCCCTTTTCATGGTTTGGCCTATGGGCCTATTCCCAAAGCACTGGCATTGGCTTGCCGGGCGTCAATGTGCCGTTTTTCCTGTGGGTCACGGTCGCTGGCATTATGCAGATCATCTTTACAGTGTTGCTGGTGACGATGTTTTCGCATCGCTCGTTTGCCGCGGGTACGGCCTTTTCCAAAACCGAAGTTATTCAGGCGGCTTTGTTCGAGGCGCTGATTATCGGCTATATCGTTAGCTTTCAGGTCGGTGTGGCGATTGTCATTGGAGTGGTTGCGGTGTTTTTGCTGTCGCTGGCTAAGTCGAGTCTGACCTTTGCCAATCTCATCGCATCATTATTTACCCGCCAGACTGCTATTGGTCTTGCGAGTGGTGCGTCACTCGGATTTTGCACGGTGGCTTACCGCGCGGCTACTGATTCGCTAGAGGGGCCAGATTTGCTAATGCGGGCTGGGACCACTGGCGGCGTTGCTGTGCTTATTCAATCGGTTATCATGGGCGTGTGGATGTGGTTTAGAACACGCCAGCAATTGATCAATACATTTATTCATTGGCGCAAATGTATACTGGTTGGCCTTGCCGGTGCGGTTTCGACGGCCTGTTGGTTCTATGCGTTTTCCGCCCATGCCGTTGCCCCAGTGCGCGCGGTTGGTCAAATTGAATTGCTGTTTGTGCTCGGCATTTCCTTTTTCTATTTCCGAGAAAAACCAACGTGGCAGGAACTTGTAGCGATGCTTCTACTGGTTATTTCAATTGTCCTTGTGCTGCTCGGCTGATCATCACTTCTCATTAGCACGATTTTTGGTGTCTGGATATTTTGTCTGGACAAAGTGTCGCAGGTCGCGATTAAGTGTTGGGTGGCCCGCAAAATTCGGGCCATGATTAATGACGTTATAAAAACAAACTCGGTTCGCAGAGGAAACAATGGGGATCGGATCTTGGAGGAAACAATGGAAATGAAAAAGCTCGGTATTGCTGTTGGCGGTATGTTGGCTGTCGCTGTTGCGGGTGTTACTAGCAATGCGGTCGCTAGAGTAGATGGTGACACAATCACCCTAGGTTCTGCGATTTCACTGACAGGTAAATATGCAACTAACGGTCTGCATACACAGCGCGGCTATGATTACGCTGTTAAAGTCATCAACGAAGCTGGCGGCGTTAAAGTAGGCGGCAAGTCCTACAAGCTAGCAGTTACTTATTATGACGACGAATCAACACCGGCCCGTGCCGCACAGTTGGTTGAGCGTTTGATCCAGCAGGACGGCGTTGACTATATGCTTGGACCGTATGGTTCAGGTCTAACCAAGGCTGTGGCACCTGTGTCAGAAAAGTTTGGCGTGCCAATGGTCGAAGCTGAGGGCGCATCGCGTTCACTGTTTACCCAAGGTTATAAATATCTGTTCGCTGTGCTTTCAACATCAGAGCAGTATCTTTCAACCGCGGTGCATCTTGCTGCCGAAGCCAATCCTGGCAAAGAGCTGAAGATGGCAATGGCGTTTGAAAATGACCCATTCTCATTGGACGTGCGTGAAGGTGTTGTTGAGGCTGCAAAAGGCTACAACATCAAAATCGTAATCGATGACAAGCTTCCTGCTGACCTGTCTGATATGTCAGCCACTTTGACTAAGGTGAAGGCGCTTCGTCCGGACATCCTGATCGTTTCTGGTCACTCAAAAGGTGCGGCAACTGCTGCCCGTCAGATTGACGAAATGAAGATCAATGTTCCAATGATTGCGATGACGCATTGTGAAGCTGCCAAGGTTCAGGAAAAGTTCCCGAAAGCTGCAAACGGCTTCTTGTGCCCAACCCAGTGGGTTGAGACTCTGCCAAAGAGCGACGCTCTATTCGGTAGTGCGGCAGATTGGAATGCTGGCTTTAAGAAGGATAACCCTAGCTACACATCTGTACCGTACCAGTCAGCCCAGGCATCTGCCGCTGTGCTTGTATGGAAAGAAGCATTCGAAGCTGCGAATACTTTCGACAAAGCCAAAGTACGTGACGCGATTGCCGCTGTAGAAATGGAAACATTCTATGGTGACATCAAATTCTCAGACGCTGGTAACAACATTGCAAAGCCAATGTTTATGCGCCAGATCGCGTCTGATGGATCGTACGGCCTCGTAGTGTCGGCCAAAGACATGGCCTTCCCACGGATGGTGAAGTACTAGGCATCGTAAAATTGGATGGGAAGCATTTTGCTTCCCATCTTTTTTAATCAATCCGAACTAACGAAATTTTGCAGTAGAATATCTGTCGGATATCTGTCGAATTTTCTGTCAAAACTTTTGTAGAAAAACTGTAAAGACTTTCTGCAATTTTCAATAATTCCTGTTTGGGGGGCATTATGTGGGATAACCTACAACTTCTGTTTGTCTGGGCACCTGTGATGAATGTCCAGTTGATCTTGGACGGCATATTTGTCGGCGCAGTGTTTGCGTTGGCGGCTTATGGTCTGGCCTTGGTCTGGGGCGTTATGAACGTCAAAAATCTGGCTCAGGGTGATTTTGTGATCCTTGGTGGTTACCTTGCCTTTGCCATGCATAACTGGGGCATTCATCCGCTTTTCGCATTGCCATTGGTGATGGCGATAATGTTTGTTTTCGGCTGGTTTGTTTACAAGCTGATCATCAAGCGGGTGATTGACCAAGATATGTTCGTATCCTTGTTGACGACGTTCGGTCTGTCACTATTGCTCCAGCAGGTGATGAATTTGATCTTTGGTCCTGAGGTCCAGATCATTGATTCCGAAGCACCGATCTTTGATTTCTTTGACGGTTTTGTCACAGTACCGTCGGTCAAGATTTTGTCGCTGGTTCTTGCAACTGCGCTGGCTATCGCTGTGGTTCTGTTCATGCGCAAGTCGCGTATCGGCCAGGCCATTCGCGCCACCTCACAGGATGCCAGAGCCGCGCGTGTTCTTGGTATCGACACTGACCGGATCTTTGCCTTTACCTTTTCTCTCAATGCAGCGATTTGCGGTGCGGCGGGTGTTCTGGTTTCGGTTATCTGGGTTATCCAGCCATTCTACGGCATCGTCTATTCGGTTCGTTCATTCGCCATTGTTACGGCGGCCGGACTTGGCAATTTGCCAGCCGTTATCGGTACCGGCTTTGGCCTTGGATTGATCGAGCAATATACCGGCATCATTTTGGGTGCTGAATATCAGGTTGCAGCGGCGGTAGTGATGCTGTTGTTGGTCTTGATCTGGCGTCAGGTTCAAATGCGCCGTAACCGGCAGGTGGTAAGATAATGTCACGTAATACACTCACACTATATCTCGTTCTGCTGGTCGCAAGTATTGCTGGCCCTCTCCTATTCCCTGCTTACACCCAGCAAATGGCGGTGTTGTGGGTGATGGTTCTGATGGCGTCTACTTGGGATACGCTTGGCGGCCAGATGGGCTATAATTCGCTCGGTAACATCACCTTTTTCGGTGCGGGCATGTATATCGGGGCGATTGTCCAGATTGCCATGTTCTATGATGTTGCCGCCTATACATCGGCGTTTGGTGCGATCAAGCCAGAATTTACCGTGCCTGAATATTACACCGGTCTGTTCCTCGGCATTCTTGCCGGCGGTATCGGTGCGGCGCTTCTTGCGTTGTTCTTTGGGACGTTCATGTTTGGATTGCGCGGTCCGTATTTCGCAATTGGTACGTTGGGTCTGGCGGTTGCCGCTGGCCAGCTAACCGGTACGATTGATTATATCGGTGGCGGTTCGGGTATTTCGATGCCGTTCTTCCCGGGTGATATCGAAGTGCGGTCACTATTCTTCTATGTGCTTTGCTTTGTTTTGGCGGTTGCCGCTCATTTTGTATTGCGGTGGTTATATTCAACCCAGTTTGGCCTCGCCATTAACGCTATTCGCGATGATGAAGACAAGGCCGAGGCAATGGGCATCCCAACGCAAAAATACAAGCAAATCGGATGGGGCATTGCGGCCTTCTTCATGGGCTGTGTTGGTGCTGTGTTCGGCAACATGGTTGGCTTTATCGAGCCTGTTGAAGTGGCCTTCCCAACCGCAACCTTTGGCATCTTTATGGTGGCGATGGCGTTGCTGGGTGGTAAGGGTACCTTGTGGGGACCAGTTCTCGGCGCGGTTCTATTCCATGTAATCAAAGAGGCCACATGGACCTATCTGCTCGGTTGGCAGTGGGTTGCGCTTGGTTTGATTATCATCATCAACATTGTCTATTTCCAGCAGGGTATCATGGGCTGGTTGCAGGTAAAATATCCGGAGAAATTCGGTATCAAGGTCGATCCATCAACTGTTGCAGATGGTAAGTCAGGGGGGGCGGCATAATGGCTGATCCAATTATTGCGGTTTCTGATGTTTCGAAATCCTACGGCGGTGTGAAAGCCAATGTTGATATTTCGATGACTGTTGAACGCGGGTCAATTACCGGCATTATCGGGCCAAACGGGTGTGGTAAGACCACCTTGTTCAACTCGATTGTTGGTTATCACCCGATTGATACCGGCTCTATCAAGTTTGAAGGCGAGGAAATATCCAGCCTGTTGGTAGGTGATATTGCCAGATTGGGTATGTTGCGTACGTTCCAGCAAACCCGGATTTATGGCAAGATGGACTGTGTCGATAACATGCAGATTTCGGTCTCGCATCGGGCGGGCTCGAAAGCATCAATCTTTGCTAGCCGTAAGGGTGAAATCAAAGAGCGGGCCGAGCATCTTCTCGAATTTGTTGGCCTCTATTCAAAGCGTCACCTTATTTCTGGCGATTTGTCCTTTGGTCAGCAAAAGCTGTTGGAATTTGCGATGGCGTTGATGAACGAACCCAAAGTGCTGTTGCTCGATGAGCCGACCGCCGGTATTAACCCAACATTGATTAACGGTCTGATTGACCGTTTGCGCCGGGCCAATGAAGAGCTTGGGATCACCCTTTGTGTGATTGAGCATAATATGCGGGTGATCATGAATCTGGCGTCGCATATCTATTGTCTGTCAAACGGCAAGATGCTCGCCAGCGGTAAGCCGGCTGAGTTGCAAAATGATCAACGTGTAATTGACGCCTATCTGGGAGGTCACTAATGGCTGAGCGTACAAAAAAGGCCGCGGTGAAAAAAGCGGCAGCAAAGGCCACTAAAAAGGCGGCTTCAAAGGCGAAAACCACCGCGAAGAAGGCATCGGCTAAAAAAGCACCGGCTAAAAAGGCGGCCAAAAAGGCCTCTGCAAAGGCTGGCAAGAATATCAGCGGTTACGGTTCTGGTGGTGTCGATACGGTAATGTCGGTCGATCAGGTGGCAAAGGAAGCCGCATCGATCTCGGCCTCTGCGCCAAAAGTATCTGCCTTGGAAAAGCTGGCAACCGGTGATCCATATCTGGCGATCAATGATTTGCGGGCCGGTTACGGCAAGATGGAAATCCTGCATGACTTCAGTCTGCGTATTGGGAGAGGCCAGTCGCTTTGTCTGATTGGACCGAACGGTGCCGGCAAATCGACTGTTCTGCATTCGATCTTTGGCTTTACCAACATTTTCTCCGGCTCGATCATTATTGACGGCGAGGATGTAACCGCACTCACACCACAGCAAAAACTGTCTGAGGCTGGTATTGCCTATATTTTGCAGGATAAATCTGTGTTCCCGCAAATGACGGTTGAAGAAAACCTGTTGATGGGCGGCTTTTTGAAGAACAAGCCAGCCGAGGCCAAGGCCGCGGCGGAAATGGTCTTTGATAAATATAGCCGACTGGCCGAACGCCGTGACAAGCCTGCTGGGGTTCTCTCTGGTGGAGAGCGGCGTTTGCTGGAAATCTCGCGGGCATTGGTGATGCAGCCGCAAGTTCTATTGGTTGACGAGCCGTCAATCGGTCTAGAGCCGCGCTTTATTGATATGGTCTTTGAAATTCTTGAGGATCTGCAACGTAAAGACGGCAAGACCATCATTATGGTTGAACAGAACGCCAAAAAGGGCCTAGCCTTTGCTGATATCGGCTATGTGCTGGTTTCGGGTGAAACGGCGATCGCTGACATGGGTGATGATTTGTTGGAAAACCCAGATGTCGGGCGATTGTTCCTCGGCGGTTAATAATAACATGCCGCCGGTATCAAGATGGATAGCGGCGGCATGATGTATCAAAAAAAACCGGTTAGATTGCTAGTGATGATTTGTATCGCTAGCGTGATATCGATGCTGAGCTTTGCGCTCTGGCCGGTGTTTCTGCTTAATTTGGGCGATCAATGGGGCCTATCCAACACCCAGATTGGGTGGATTGGTGGTGGCTATTTCGTTGGTTATGTTATCGCCACCCCGCTCTTGGTCGGGGGAACCGACCGCATTGACGCGCGGATTATCTACATATTTGGCTGTTTATCGAGTGCGCTTGGCTGTCTAGGCTTTGCCTTGTTCGCCGATGGGTTTTGGTCGGCATTCATCGCATGGGCCTTTGTAGGGGCTGGATTGGCGGGCACCTTTATGCCGGGCCTACAGATTGTGAATGCGCGGCTATCGCCTGAATTCCGGGTGCGGGCGGTGCCGTTTTATACCTCTTGCTTTGGCTTTGGTTCTGGCGGCTCGTTTCTGGCGATGGGGTTTTTTCTCACCCAATCCACTCATGTTATGGCGGCGTTTGTTGGCGCCGCGGCGGCGGTAATATCGGGTGTGATGATCTTTCTATTCGTCGAGCCTGTTGCCCCCGCCGTGCAGGATGGAGGCAAAAAACGGCATCCGCTAGATTTGCGCCCTGCCTTTCGCAAGCCGCTTGCGCGGGGTTATATCGCCGCTTATGGCGCCCACACATTCGAGCTATTTGCCTATCGGAACTGGAGCTTTGCGCTGTTTATCTTTGTCGGCGCACAGGCAAGTCCGGCCCTAACGCCAACCCTAGTCTCGGTGATCGTCAGCCTGTTAACGGTAACCGGAATGCTGTCCTCGATCTTTGGCGCCAAACTGTGCCTAAGCTATGGACGCCACCGGGTCATCACGCTTATCGGCGCGGCGGGCGCTTTAATGGCGGTGGCATCGGCCTATACGCTTGATGGGCCAGTATGGCTGGCGATCGGGATCTTGTGGCTGTTCAACATCGTGATCATGCTAGATTCTGGCGCGCTCACGGCGGGCACGGTAGAGGCGAGCGACGCACATGACCGCGGGGCGCTATTGGCGGTGCATACGCTGGTTGGCTTTGGCGGTGGCGCGCTGGGCGGCCCCGTTGTCGGCTATATGCTGGATCTTGGCGGCGGTGCTAATAGCATGGATGCGTGGTTCGGCGCGGTCATGGTAATGGGCCTGGGTTCCGTCGTCGTGGCGATCATCCAATGGCGTTTTTGGCGCGCCGGCCCCACGGTCAAATAGCTAGCGTAGCTGGCGAGGTTTCGTTGATCATTTTTTCGGACGCGTTGGGCAGTGT
>CBFHOS010000043.1:0-10421 GCA_965657645.1 Puniceispirillaceae bacterium (SeqCode)
GTCCTCCACGGATGAGGTTTAAGGTCTATATGAGGAATAGGTTCATCAAGCTTGATATCCCCCTTCAATAGACCTGCAGCTTCACCTAATCTCATGCCAGTGTCACTGATGAGGGCAATTAACCAACGCATCTCATCGTCAGCTTCTCTGCACAGAGATTGAACCTTCTTGATGTCAGGAATGGATATTGGTTGTCTTGAATGGCAACCGGAAAAACGCGGCGCAAAGTTTGTCTCAGTGCCGATGACGCCGCAGTTACTCAAGGCACTAACGGATATGACGGTCATCGGCCCGCGCTATATCTTGAACAAGCAAGGCCGCCCGATAACATCCGCGGATGGCATGAGCCAAATGTTTTCGAAATGGTGCCGCGCCGCCGGGCTGGAAAACCGGACCGCCCATGGGATCCGCAAGGCTGTCGGCAATATCTTGGCCGAAGCCGGATGCAGTCAATATCAAATCATGGCTATCCACGGCCATAGCGAGAGCCGGACGTCCGAAGTCTACACTAAAGGCAGTCACAAAAACTCATTCCATTAACCAAAGAGGCTCTATGGACTTCTAAGAGGCTTATAGAGGCCAATAATGATAGTATATTTGCGTTTTCCAGATACTGCGATGAAAGAGGCTGTAAAGCTAACTCAGCCAGTGGCGGATTGAATAAGCCTGCACACCCACATTCCCTATACTCAGAGGAAACTCAGATAGTACTTAGCTGGTCATTTCCCCTGCACGGATAACGACAAGGATATATAGGTCGTACCCATCACAGCGGCACCTTCAACCGTCTTTGCGGTCATTGGCCTTTAGCCATGGGGCTGGGGTCTTTGCAAAGAAGGCCTCTATCCCTTGCGCAGCTTCCGCGCTTTCCCAGATATCGGCCAATTGACGAATTGTTTCGTCAATCACATCTGCATCAATGCGCGGCCCAAGTGCGCGCGCCAGGGCTTTGGCCGCCCCAGCGGCGCCCGGCGCTACAGACAGGTAGGGCGCAACTTCGGCCTCAACGGCGGTGTCCAATTCGTCAGATGGCACAGCACGCGCGACGACGCCTAGTGATGCGGCGTCAGCCGCATCAAAAATCCGCGCAGACATGAACACACGGCGAGCCTTGCCTTCGCCCAAGCGGGCCACAACATAGGGACCGATGGTGGCAGGAATGATCCCAAGACGCGTTTCGGTCAGGCCAAATTTTGCGCTCTCATCAGCAATCGCCACATCACAAACGCAAGCCATGCCCACACCGCCGCCAAAAGCACCACCATGGATACGACCAATGAGGGGCGTCGGCATCGTGTTGAGCGCGCTCAGCATTTCGGCCAGCTTGCGGGCCTCGCGCATCCGCGTCTCGCGGTCCGCATTGATCTGTGCCTTCATCCATTCCAGATCACCACCGGCACAAAACACTTTGCCCGCGCCGGACAAAACAATTGCGCGGGTTTCTTGGGCAACCCCCAATGTGTGCGCCATATCCGTAAGCTCGTCAATCATGAAGGCTGATAAGGCGTTGCGTTTGTCAGGCAGATTGAGCGTTACATAAGCGACACCACGGTCGTCTTGGCGAATGTCCAACGTCTCATATGTCATGCTGTTTCCTTCAAACTCAGCGCAAAAGCGGCGGCTTTGGCTAATGCTTCTTGATCGATCCCAGTGGTATATCCATGGGCTTCGAGCATTGCGGCCACGTTTTCGGTGGCGACATTCCCTTGCGCGTCGGGCGCATAGGGACAGCCGCCAAGACCACCCACTGCGGCGTCAAAAACTCGCAGGCCTTTGTCCAAACTTACCTTGATATTGTCGAGCGCCCGCCCGCCGGAGTCGTGATAGTGTCCTGCCAAAAGCTCTGGGGCAACCTCGGCCAAAACCGCATCCAACATCCGCGCGATCCCCTCTGGTGTCGCGGTGCCGATGGTGTCGGCAAGGCTGACCTCATAGCAGCCCATGTCGAGCATAGCTTTGGCCACGCGCAACACGTTTTTTGGCGGTGTTGGTCCATCATAGGGGCATTCCACCGTGCAAGATACATAGCCGCGCACCGGCAGGCCTGCCGCTTTGGCCGCCTCCAAAACAGGCACAAAGCGTTCCAAGCTTTCATCAATCGAGCAATTGATATTAGCCTGACTGAAACTCTTGGAGGCAGAGCCAAAGATCGCGACCTCATTGGCGTTGGCCGCTTGCGCGCCCCTAAGACCGCGCATGTTTGGGGTCAACGCAGTGTAAGACACGCCCTGCGCACGGTTGATACCCGCCAAGACGTCCGAGGCGTCGGCCATCTGAGGCACCCATTTGGGGCTAACAAAGCTGGTCACCTCGATTTTGGAAAACCTGCACGCCGTGAGCATATCCACCAGCTTGATTTTGTCCGCGGTGGCGATCATCGCTTTTTCATTTTGAAGCCCATCACGGGGGCCCATTTCAAACAGGGTCACATGATCAGTCATCTGACGGCTCCAGAGCCAAAAGCAATGACCCGTCTGTGACCTGATCACCTGCGGCCACGGAAATTTCGGCAACCACACCGTCACGGGGCGCTGACAGCGTGTGTTCCATTTTCATGGCTTCCAAAACCAGCAAAGGATCGCCTTTGGCGACAGATGCGCCGACCTGGGTGAATACCGACTGAACAAGCCCCGGCATCGGCGCCACGATAGTGGCACCGCCCTCTTGGTCCGCGTCGCCCCCTGCCAAGGGATCAATCAGATCTAAGCTGTAGCGGCGCCCGTCCGCAAAGACCGACACACGCGCAGGCTCAATCAATAGATCCGCAGTGACAATCCGGTCCGGCAGATCGACCCGCACGGATGTACCGCCCAAAGCAGTGACACCCAGGCGCACAGTCTCGCCCTCATGGGTGACCGAAAACTGGCCTTTGCCGTGCTGAGTTACCTGCGCGTCGATACGTGTCTCTGCGTGTACCAAAGAAACAAATTGCATCGCATCATCCCACTGACGCCAGCCAGACAGGCGCTCAAACGGATCCGTGCCTGACACGGGCGCCACAAGATTGAGAGCTCCCAAAGCCGCAAGAGCCAGAACATTTGAACTGGGTGACGCGGTGGCTACAAGCGCATCCAGATCGCGCCCAATAAGCCCTGTATCCACCTTGCCTTGGCCGAAACCTTCGTGGCGTGACAAAGCCGTCAGAAATTCAAGATTGGTCACAGAACCGGCGACCTGAGTGTTTTCCAAAGCCGTTGTCAGCATATTAAGAGCCGCCTCACGGGTTGGGCCATGCACGATGACTTTGGCGATCATCGGGTCGTACCATGGGCTGATGGTATCGCCTTGGCGCACGCCGGAATCGATCCGTATAGCCCCCTCAGAAAATTCTGTCCCTTCTGGAAAACGCAGGTGATCCAGAGTGCCGGTGGCGGGCAAAAAACCCTTGGGTACGTCTTCGGCATAAACACGTGCTTCAAACGACCACCCGTTGATCTTTAGGTCTTTTTGGCGCACGGGCAGTGGCTCGCCAGAGGCCACCCGCAGTTGCAATTCGACCAGATCAAGACCTGTGATGGCCTCAGTTACGGGGTGCTCTACTTGCAAACGGGTGTTCATTTCCATAAACCAAAAGCCATCCTCGCGTAGCGCGCCAGAGCCATCGACGATGAACTCGACGGTCCCCGCCCCTGAATAGGAAATCGCCTTTGCCGCCTCGACAGCTGCCTTGCCCATAGCGGCACGCACTGTGTCGGGCATATCGGGCGCTGGCGCTTCTTCGATCACCTTTTGGTGGCGGCGCTGCAATGAACAATCGCGCTCAAACAGGTGGATGGCATTGCCATGACCATCGCCAAACACTTGGATTTCGATGTGGCGCGGCTGCACAATGTACTTTTCGATAAGACAGGACGGATCGCCAAAGCTGGCTTGACCTTCGCGCTGCGCGCCTTCCAAGGCGGCTTTGAAATCGGCGGGATCTTCGACCAGACGCATGCCTTTGCCGCCCCCGCCCGCGCGGGCTTTGATCAACACGGGATAGCCGATCTCATTGGCCTGCGCGGCCAAAAAGTCAGCGTCCTGTTCGCCGCCATGGTAACCCCGCACAACGGGCACCCCGGCTTTGACCATCAAATCCTTGGCCGCGTCTTTGAGACCCATCGCGTGAATGGCCGACGCAGGTGGGCCGACAAACACAAGGCCTGCCGCCTCAACCGCTTCTACGAAATCAGGGTTCTCAGACAAAAATCCATAGCCTGGATGGATCGCTTCCGCGCCCGTTTTCAAAGCAGCCTCAATGATTTTGTCGCCCAGAAGATAGCTTTGCGCCACAGCGGCAGGGCCAATGTGAACGGCCTCATCGGCACATTGTACATGTTTGGCATGAGCATCCGCATCCGAGTAGACCGCGACAGTTTTCACGCCAAGCTTGCGGGCCGTCACCATCACACGACAGGCAATTTCACCGCGATTGGCAATCAGTATTTTCTTAAACATGGTCTTTCCCTCACATGCGGAACACGCCAAAGCGTGTGTCTTCGATCGGCGCGTTCAATGCGGCGGAGAGCGACAAGGCCAGTACCTCACGTGATTTGCGTGGATCGACAATGCCATCGTCCCAAAGGCGGGCGGAGGCGTAGAGTGGATGAGATTGACGCTCGAACATGTCGATGGTTGGCTGCTTGAACGCGGCTTCGTCCCCTGCGGACCAGCTTTGCCCCGCGCGTTCCAATTGGTCGCGTTTCACAGTGGCTAGAACGCCAGCGGCCTGTTCGCCACCCATGACGCTGATTCGAGAATTAGGCCAACTCCATAAGAAGCGCGGCGAGAAAGCGCGGCCGCACATGCCGTAGTTGCCGGCCCCGAACGAGCCGCCCACTAGCATAGTGATTTTCGGCACTTTTGTAGTGGCCACAGCGGTCACAAGTTTCGCGCCGTCTTTGGCGATTCCACCCGATTCATAGTGCTGGCCGACCATAAAGCCGGTGATGTTTTGCAAGAATACCAGCGGGATTTTGCGCTGCGAACACAGTTCCACGAAATGCGCACCTTTGACCGAGCTTTCCGAAAACAGCACGCCATTGTTGGCGACGATCCCCACAGGCATACCCATGAGATGGGCAAAGCCGCAAACCAAAGTGGTGCCATAGCGCGCTTTAAACTCATCGAAACGCGAGCCATCGACGATCCGCGCGATCACTTCGCGAATGTCATACGGCGTGCGCAGGTCACCCGGCACCACGCCCAAAATCTCGTCTGGATCGTACAGCGGTTCTTCGATGGGCGCGAGATCAAGCTGGCTGGGTTTGGTCATGTTGAGATTGCCAACGGCCTGACGCGCCAGCGCCAAAGCATGCGCATCATCATCGGCCAGATAATCTGCCACGCCAGACAGGCGCGTGTGCACATCGCCGCCACCCAATTCTTCGGCCGTGACAACTTCGCCAGTCGCGGCTTTCACCAAAGGTGGCCCCGCCAAAAAAATGGTGCCTTGGTCGCGCACAATAATCGTTACGTCAGACATGGCAGGCACATAGGCGCCACCAGCGGTACACGACCCCATCACCACCGCGATTTGCGGGATGCCCATGGCGGACATATTGGCTTGGTTATAGAAAATGCGGCCAAAGTGATCGCGGTCTGGGAAGACTTCGTCTTGGTTGGGCAAGTTCGCGCCGCCTGAATCCACGAGATAGACACAAGGCAGACGGTTTTGCATGGCAATCTCTTGCGCGCGCAGGTGCTTTTTCACCGTTGCAGGAAAATAGGTGCCGCCTTTGACAGTCGCGTCGTTGCACACGATCATCACGTCACGGCCCGCCACACGGCCGATGCCCGCCACAGCGCCCCCTGCAGGGGCGGCACCGTCATACATGTCGAATGCGGCGAACATGCCGATTTCCATAAAGGGCGACCTAGGATCAAGCAGGCGCGCCACACGGTCGCGCGGCAAAATTTTGCCACGGCTTAAGTGACGGTCGCGTGCCTTTTCACCACCGCCTGCGATGGCTTGCGCTGCGGCTTCTTGCACGGGGGCCATCGCCGCCTCATGTGCCGCAACATTGGCTTTGAAACTGTCTGATCGGGAGGAAATGGAGGATGTGAGCACAGCCATTAGGTCATTGCTCCCATCAGCTCGCGCCCAATCAACATACGGCGAATTTCCGACGTACCCGCGCCTATCTCCATCAGCTTCGCATCGCGGAAAATACGGCTCACTGGGGTCTCGTTCATAAACCCAGCCCCGCCCATGGCTTGCACAGCTTGGTGTGCCACAACCATGGCTTCTTCGCTGGCGTAAAGCACACAGGCGGCTGCGTCTTGGCGAGTGACTTCACCGCGATCACAGGCTTTGGCGACCTCATATACGTAGGCCCGCGCTGAGTTGAGCTTGGTGTACATGTCGGCAATTTTGCCCTGCATGAGTTGGAAGTTGCCAATCGCCTGACCAAACTGTTTGCGCTCTGCCATATAGGGCATGATTTCATCCAAACAGGCGGCCATGATGCCCGTGCCAATGCCAGACAAAACAACGCGTTCGAAATCCAGTCCAGACATCAATACCCGCACGCCTTTGCCCTCTTGACCAAGGATGTTTTCAAACGGCACTTTCACGTCATCAAAGATCAACTCAACCGTGTTGGACCCGCGCATCCCGAGCTTGTTGAAGTGCTTGGACTGAGTGAAGCCCGCCATAGATTTTTCGATCAAAAAGGCTGTGACACCTTTCGATCCAGCCTCAGGATCAGTCTTGGCATAGACCACCAAAGTTTCGGCCTCGCCACCATTGGTGATCCAGAATTTGTTGCCATTGAGAACAAAGTGATCGTCCTTTTTCTCGGCGCGCAGCTTCATGTTCACAACATCAGAGCCAGCACTCACTTCGGACATGGCCAAGGCGCCGACATGTTCGCCAGAGATCAATTTTGGCAGGTATTTTTGCTTTTGTGCCTCAGTGCCGTTCAGCTTGATTTGATTGACACAAAGGTTGGAATGCGCGCCGTAGGACAAAGAAATAGAAGCCGAAGCCCGTGCGATTTCTTCTACCGCGATCACATGCGCCAAATAGCCCATGCCTGCGCCGCCGTAAGCCTCGGGCACCGTGACACCCAACAACCCAAGCGCGCCAAGCTCCTCCCAAAGCTCGGCTGGGAATTCGTTGTTTTCATCGGTTTCGGCCGCGATAGGTTTGACGCGATCTTGCGCCCAACGGTGCACCATCTCGCGCAGCGCGTTGATGTCTTCACCCAAATCAAATGTCATTGATGCGTTGAACATAGTCTTTTCTCCTTAGGCCGCAACATGCGTTGCGCTGCCCCCATTTTTGATCGTTTCACGAAGGGCATCGCGTTGTGCCAATGCCTCGTTGTATGCTTTTTCTTTGACCGGACCGTATCCGCGGATGTGTTGCGGCAGCGCCAAAAGGCGCAAAATCTGTGGATCGACAGCTTTGCCAGCCATGGATTCTGCGAGATCAAGATCAGCCTCAACCAGAGCAATCAAATCCCGCTCGATTTTACGATCAGCAGCGTAGCCAAAGGGGTCCGCCCAAGTGCCGCGCAACGCTTTGAAACGCGCCAGCACACCAAACACTGGTAAAATCCACGGACCAAATTCGCGCTTTTTCGGACGCCCTGTTGAATCTTTACCCGGCAACATGGGGGGCGCCAGGTTGAAGGCGATTTTGTAATCCCCGTCAAACGTCTGTTCCATGTTATCGCGGAAAGACGGATCGGCATACAGGCGCGCAACCTCGTATTCGTCTTTATAGGCCAAGACCGCAGCATAAGAGATCGCCGCTTGACGCAGTGTCTCTGCGTCCACCGATTTGGCCAAGCGCGCCAAACGTGTTGTGTAGCGTTTGGCAAGGCGCGCATTTTGGTATTTGGTCAAATGTGCGCTGCGGTGGGCAATTAGTTCATCTGTCGACAGATCGTTTTGCGGACGCGCCGTGACTTGCGCAGGACCTGCTGCTGAAGTCGCAGCTTCAGGATCATGCGCCAGTAAACGCCCCCAATTGAAGGCCGCAATATTGGCTTTTACAGCAACGCCGTTCAGTGTCACAGCTTGCTCAATCGCTTCGCGCCCAATAGGCACCAAACCCTTTTGCCACGCGTAGCCCAGCATCATCATATTGGCGCTGATGGCATCTCCTGTCAGCTGCGTGGCCAAGTCTGTGAAATTGATAAAGTGATCGCGGTTGCAAACGTTCTTTTCGACCAGCGTTTCCACTTCGGTTTCGCGGAAATCAAAGTCACGCAAGCGTACAAAATTCGATACAGGCGTCACTTTGGCGTTCAAAATCGCCTGCGTACGCTCAGGGTCGCACAGCACGATGCTTTCTTTTGAGCCCGCAACAACAGAGTCAGCGCCCAGCAACAGGTCCGCGCCGCCTGCTGCAATACGCGGCGCCGCGACAGGGCGATCGGGGCGCGAAATTCGAATGTGGCTGAGCACCGCGCCACCTTTTTGCGCCAGTCCCGCCATGTCGAGGATCATCGGCACTTTGCCCTCGATATGCGCGGCCATGCCCAGCAAAGCCCCAACGGTCAAAACGCCCGTGCCGCCTACGCCTGCGATGGAAAGGTTCCATGCGCGGTCGATCTGGGGCAATGTCGGTTCTGGCAAGCTGGTAGCGTCCATGCCGGCTTTGGCCTTTTGTTTTTTCAACTGACCGCCCCGCACCGTGACGAAAGATGGACAGAAGCCTTTGGCGCAAGAAAAGTCCTTATTGCAGGCCGATTGGTTGACCCGACGCTTGCGGCCCATTTCGGTTTCTTCGGGCTCAATCGCGATACAGTTCGATTTCTCAGAACAATCGCCACAGCCTTCGCACACCGCCGGGTTGATCCACAAACGCATGTCTGGATCTTCCATCTCGCCACGTTTGCGACGACGGCGTTTTTCGGCAGCACAGGTCTGTTCGAACACGATCACCGTCGTGCCGGCCATCTCGCGCAACTCAAGCATCACGGCGTCGATATCATCACGGTGACGGATTTCGGTTTTGGGGGCCAGATCGGCAGGCTTGTAGACATCCGGTCTGTCGGACATCAACACGATATGCGCCACACCTTCGTGATACATTTGGTGGGTGATCTGTTGCGGCGTCAGCATCCCGTCCACAGGTTGACCGCCGGTCATCGCCACGGCGTCATTGTAGAGGATTTTGTAGGTGATATTGGCCTTGGCCGCCACGGATTGGCGCACCGCCAAATGGCCAGAGTGGAAATAGGTACCATCGCCCAGATTGACGAAACGGTGTTTTTCGTCCGTGAAACGACCAATCGCGGACCACGGCACACCTTCCGCGCCCATATGGGTAAAGGTGTCTGTGCGGCGATCCATCCACTGCGCCATAAAATGACAGCCGATGCCAGCCATCGCGGTCGAACCTTCGGGCACGCGGGTTGAGGTGTTATGCGGACAGCCGGCGCAATAATGCGGCAAACGGGTGACAGGGGGTACGACATCGCGGCCTCTGGCCTCTGCCGCTTTGATGATCTCAGCGCGCTTGCTGATATGCGCGCCCAAGCCCTCGGGCAGATTAAGGCGCAAGATACGCGCGGCCAGAGCTTCGGCAACACTGCCAACGGTCAAGCCTTGGGACAGAGGCAACACAGCTTGGTCTTGTTCGTCAAATTTGCCAACGATGCGCGGACGCACATCTGCGCGCCAGTTGAACAGCTGTTGTTTGATTTGGTTCTCAATAATTTCGCGGCGCTCTTCGACAATCAGCACCTCTTCCAAGCCTTCAGAGAAAGCGCGAATGCCCTGCGGCTCAAGCGGCCAAGGCATGCGGACCTTATAAAGCCGCAGGCCGATGGCGCGTTGTTCTTCGGGTCCGATCCCAAGTTCCGCCAAAGCTTGGCGCACGTCCTCATAGGCTTTGCCAGAGGCGACGATACCAAAACGTGCATTGTCGTCGGCGATGGTGGTGATATCAACCGTGTTGGCGCGCGCAAATGCGAGGGCTGCAAAGCCTTTGAACTCTTGCAGACGTTCGTCTTGCACCAAAGGCGTATCAGGCCAGCGCAGGTTCAGCCCGCCTTTGGGGATCTCAAAATCTTTTGGCAACACAAACTGGCGCCGCTCTTGGGCAAGGTCGACCACAGTGGTGGTCTCGACCGTTTCAGAAATGACTTTATAGCCAACCCAACAGCCCGAAAAGCGCGACATCGCCACGCCCAAAAGACCCATTTCAAGGAATTCATGCACAGAAGACGGGTAGAGCATCGGCATCAAGGCCGACATAAAGGCGTGGTCAGATTGATGTGGAATGGATGACGATTTGCAGGTGTGGTCATCGCCGGCCAGTGCCAAAACGCCACCGTGACGCGAACTGCCCGCTGCGTTACCATGCTTCAGCACATCGCCAGAACGATCAACGCCCGGACCTTTGCCGTACCACATGCCAAGAACGCCATCCTTGTTGGCGCCATTGGACAGATGCAATTGCTGTGATCCCCAAACGGCTGTCG
>CBFHOS010000044.1:0-5163 GCA_965657645.1 Puniceispirillaceae bacterium (SeqCode)
GGGATATCACACTAAAGACTGGTGATGATGTGTTGCTGGTGCCAATTGCCCGCGTTGGATTTGCCCTTTCAAGTTTGATGCAGGGACGCCCGAACGAAATTGCTCTGCTAGGCCTTAAACTTGATCTTGTGCGCGGCTCGGATGGATGGGCGACATCACCGTCTGGATCGTTGTTTGGCGAGATTGCTTCCCGGGCCAATGGCCCGACAGACACGAATGCCCCTGCCAGTGGCCCTGTAAATGGCGTTATCGGTTTTGCTGGATTGCAACATATTGTCATTGCGGCAGATCACCTGACCATCGCCCATGAAGATTTTGATGATTTGGCGCCGTTGAAACTGGTTGATTTTAGCGCCCGCATCACCGCATCCAGTGACGGCAGTCTTGGTGGCACGATGAGCGCTAGCCGCGAGATGGCCAGTGAAGCGGCGGGAAGCGTTAGTGTGAGATTTACCGGCTGGCCCGGCCGTGATGGCTTTCTTGCCGATGTCGCGATGGAAGAATTCAACCTTGCTGACTTGACCACCTATTTCAAACCCATCCCCGCCAGTGTCGGCCAGCTTGGTAAAATTTCGGGTCAGATATATGGCGGTTTTGGTGATAATGGTGTGAACCGGATTGATGCTGATATCATTGCGCGCGATGGTAATCTTAGCTTGCCCGGATCGACTGAATTAGGTGGGTTTGATCGGGCAAATCTCGATTTTACCTATCGCCGCGACGCCAATCTTTTGCAAATTAGTTCCGCCGAGGTAATGCTGCGCGATAGTCGTAAATTGGGTTTCGCTGGCGATGTGATTGGCGTGCATTCTCCCGCGCCTAGCGTGAACGGTGTGCTGAGTGCCAACCGATTGAGTTTGGCCTCGCTCTATAATGACTGGCCGGCCGGCGTTGCGGATGATTTTAAAGACAATATGCAAGACCGCTTTTCTGGCGGCGCATTTGAAAATGCACGCCTTGAGGTGATCGGTAGCTTTGATCGTAATGGCAGGCGCCTTGTGGTAACGCATCTTGATGTGACCAGTGATTTTGCCGGGGTGCGGATGAATGTGGCTGGCGGCCAATATAAACGGCTTGTTGGCACCATTGATGGCGCGTTGGCTTTGCGCCTTGGTAATGGCGGACAGGTGGAAAATGTCGGCCTTGAATTGGCGTTAAAAGATGGGTCAGTTTTATTGGCTGATCACCCGGTTGCAGTGCCAATCGACAATCTATCAATCAAAGCGGGCCTTAGTGACAGCGTGTTGTCGCTGGATGAAATGGCCATCATGTTTGACGATGGCGGCGAGATTACCGCGGATGGCGCGCTCGTGCTTTTGCCTGACTGGTCACCTGAACAACTGCGCTTTTCCCTTAATACAAAGATCATGGATATTGGCCTCTTTCATGCGGTTTGGCCGGAATGGGTGGTTAGCACTACACGCCGCTGGGTGGATGAAAAGATCACCGATGGTGTGGTCCAGAATGCCAAGTTAAAAATCGTTTCAGATTTCACCAAGGACAAGCCAGCACTTAGCGAGCTCACCGGAAGCCTTGGCCTAGTCGACGCACGGTTGGCGCTTGGGGGTAACATACCTGTTTTTGAGGATGTCGACGCGCTTATCACGCTGGATAAGAGCCAAGCCGACATCCAATTTCTTTCGGCTCAGGTTGATGAATTGGCGGTCCAGCAGGGCCGTGTCATGATTGCGCCGATCATCGGCGGACAGCCCCGGGCGATTGCCGATCTCAACCTAAAGGGTGAATTGGCCAGTGCGATTACAATCGCCAACAGCTTTGGTCTAACCAAGGCGGGCGGGGTGTTTGATCTGGAGACGATTGAGGCTAGCGGCGAGGTCGAGATGGCCATTAAAACAGGTTTTCCTGTCGGTCCGAAACTCGATCGCGGCGATGTTGATATCACCGTTGACGCGAATGTTTCTAGCGGTGATCTGCGCAATTTGCCATTTGATGCCGAGGTTACAAATGCCGAGCTGGTGATGTCATTCCGCCCCGAAGGTATTAGCGTAACTGGATCGGCGGCGATATTTGACGTGCCGGGCAATTTTAGCTTTGTAACCGATGCCGCCAAAGGCCAGGTTGAATTTGTCGGGCGAGCCAATCCATCGATACAGATGGCGGAAAAACTAGCCACGTTTAGCGGGATCGAGATTGGCGGCGAAGTTGGGGCCGCGCTCACGCTTAATGGTGATAATGCGTTTACAGACCTTAAAGTCGCGCTGGCCGCGGATATGCGCCGTGCGTCGGTCAATGTGCCGGTTTTGAACTGGGCAAAATTGCCCGGCGAAAATGGACTGGCCAGCCTGACATTTGGTGTGCGGGATGGCCGGATTTACTCGCTTGATAGCATCGATATCTCTCTTGGTAGCCTCAGTGCAACCGGACAAGTCGTGCTTGGCGAGGATGGCAGTATGCGCGGCGCGTTGTTCGAGCGCGTTGTCTGGCCGGGCAATGATCTGCGCGATTTCATCATCGAGAGCGGTAGTTCCGGTGAATGGAAAATAGGCACATCTGCCAAGCTTATTGATCTTGTACCATTGCGCCGCAACGAGGGTGTTGGTGAAGGTCAGCCGATTAGTTTTGATATCACTGGCGAGCGCATTGTCATTGGGCAGGGCGTCGTATTGCAAGGACAGATCACCGGCAACAAGCGGGCCGATGGTGGCGGTAAGGCCAAGTTTTCGGGTAATCTATTGCGCAATAACGAACCGATGATTACCGAGTCCGAATTGACCGTGGTGTTTGGTGAAAAGGGTGATTTGCTGAATGGCGCTGGTCTCATTGGCGGGGCGGAAACAACGATTGCCTATAGTGCGGCGAGTGATAAGGACCCGACATTGAAACTGGTTTCGAAAAATGCTGGTCGCCTATTGAATGGCCTTGGCATCACCGATGCCATTAGTTCCGGCGAGATTGTCCTAACCAACGTGTTTGCCGGTGATGATCTGGCCGAATTTGACACTGACATCAAAATGACTGGCTTTAACGTTCTTGAGGCCCCGCGGGCGGTTAAGATCTTTTCCGTTCTGGGACCGATTGGTCTCTATAAACTGGTCGAGGGCGAGGGAACCTATTTTGCGTGGGGCGATGCCCAATTCGAAAAGCGTGGGTCGATGGTGCGGTTAAAGAATGTTCGCGCTGGTGGTGATGCGCTAGCGGTTAGCATGGTCGGCACTTATGACACCAATCTGCGGCAGGTAAATATCAGCGGCAATCTGATCCCGGCGAATTTCGTTAACAAAATTGCCGAGGCTGTGCCGGTTCTTGGCACAATCCTCACCGGTCTTGATAATAGCGGCATTGTGGTTAGCCAATTCAGCATGGTTGGCGACATTGATGATCCCGAAACATCGACCAACGCGGCATCGCTTGTGCCCGGATTGCTTCGTGACCTCTTTAGCCCAGATTGGTTAGGGCGCGAGTCAGAGCGCATATTGGGCGCTGATAACGCCACAGACTAGGCAAAACAGGCTAGGCAAATAAGTGACCGGACCCAATACAGAACCCGATACAGAACCCAACACAGGGCCCAATAGCCAGCTGGGTTGCCCTAGGCGATTACCAGCAACGCATGCCGTTTTTTACCAGCCGACACCTTTGCCTTACCATCGGTAAAATCTGCCGCGGCGATTACATGCTCTTCATCGGCAATGGATTGATCATTTAGCCGGGCACCGCCGCCCCTGATTAACCGGCGGGCCTCACCATTGGATTTGGCAAAGCCTACCGCAACGAGGGCGTTAATCATGCTCATGCCGTCGCTGTCTTCGCTGGAAATCTCGGTTTGTGGCAGGCCGTCTGACATGCCCGAACCGGTAAATGTCTGGCTTGCTGTTGCCATTGCCTCGGCGGCCGCATCGGCGCCATGGCATAGGGTTGTTGCTTCATTCGCGAGAATGATTTTGGCCTCATTGATCTCGGCACCTTCTAGCGCGGCTAGCCGGTTGACCTCATCCATTGGTAATTCGGTGAATAGGGCGAGGAACCGCGCCACATCACCATCCTCGGTGTTGCGCCAGAACTGCCAGAAATGGAAGGGTGACAGCTTTTCCGCATTTAGCCACACCGCACCATCGGCTGATTTGCCCATCTTGGCACCAGAAGACGTGGTGATCAGCGGCGAGGTCAGGCCGAAAATCTCTTGGGCATCAACGCGCCGGGTCAAATCGATACCCGAAACAATGTTGCCCCACTGGTCGGATCCGCCCATCTGCAACAAACAGCCATAGCGCCGCCGTAATTCCAGAAAATCATAGGCTTGGAGGATGGCGTAATTGAATTCGAGGAAGGATAGTGGCTGTTCCCGTTCAAGACGTGCCTTGACCGATTCCATGCCCATCATCCGGTTGATCGAAAAATGCGGACCGTAATCACGCAGGAACCGCACATAAGCAAGCCCGTCCAGCCAGTCAGCATTATCCGCCATAACCGCATCGGTCGGCCCATCGCCAAATGTCAGGTATTTTTCAAAAACACTCTTAATGCCTTGTTTATTATGCTCAATATCTTGATCAGACAATAGCGGCCGGGCGGTATCTTTGCCCGAAGGATCGCCAACCTTGGTGGTGCCGCCGCCCATCAGAACAATCGGCTTATGCCCGGTTTGCTGTAATATCCGCAGCATCATGATTTGCACTAGTGATCCCACATGCAGACTATCCGCGGTACAATCAAAGCCAATATAGGTCGGAATGATTTTTTGCGTGGCGGCGTCATCCAGCCCCTCAATATTGGTGCTTTGGTGAATGTAGCCACGCTCGTCAAAGCGCTGGATGAGGTCTGATTTATAAGTCATGGGATCGATCGTCCAAATTAGGCCAGAGGGTCAAAGTCCGGTGCGCTCAGAGCATTGTCAAGATAGTCCGAAATGTTGCCAATCAGCGGATCGAGGTGATCGCTAAAGAAATGATTGGCCCCGGCAAGGATGTTGATGTCAATTTTGACACCCTTTTGAATAGACAGACGCTCAACCAATTTGTGGATCGCATCTGGCGGGACCTCGGTATCTTCCTCGCCATTAATAATCAGGCCAGAGGCCGGACATGGTGCAAGGAATGAGAAATCATGCGTGATCGCAGGCGGCGCAACCGAGATAAAGCCGCGAATTTCAGGCCGCCGCATCATCAATTGCATGCCGATCCACGATCCGAATGAGAAACCGGC
>CBFHOS010000044.1:5173-9099 GCA_965657645.1 Puniceispirillaceae bacterium (SeqCode)
CGGCAATCCAGCATTGGCGCGACGCCGGGTTTTGTGCCTGTAGCCAATCCATCGCCGTTGCGGCATCAGATAGCTCGCCTTCACCATTGTCATAGGTGCCTTGAGAGCGGCCAACACCTCTAAAGTTAAAGCGCATAACGGCAAAGCCGCGTGATTGAAAATGCTTATATAGCGCGTAAGTCACCTTATTATTCATCGAACCGCCTTTGTCGGGTTCTGGATGAAGTATCAGCGCGGTTGGCGCGTCCGGCGTTTCAGCTGGCATATAGCGGCATTCAATCCGGCCTTCTGGACCGTTAATAATCACCTCTGGCATATTTTTTCCGATCATCTTGTGCTACGGTAAAAACGGCTTATATCGTAATAATCAAGTCAGGCCAAGCGAGCTTTGCTGTATGGCGGCAATTGAAATGGGTTAACCAAGGATATTCGGTGCATGTTCTCAAAATTGAACAGAGATTTATCGGCGATCATGGAACGCGATCCGGCGGCTAGTTCACGGCTCGCGGCGATATTCCTATATCCGAGTTTCCAAGTCATGCTCGCCTATCGCATTGCCAACCCGCTGTGGAAAATGAAGTTCAAATTCATTGCGCGATTGATTATGCAAGTCACCCGCTGGATTACGAATATCGAAATTCATCCGGGCGCGACCATCGGTTGTGGATTCTTTGTCGATCATGGCGCTGGTGTGGTTATTGGTGAAACCGCGATTATCGGGCGCAATGTAACGCTATATCAGGGTGTCACCCTTGGCGGTGTTCTTCCGTCTGTGGATTCTGCCCAACAGCGCGCGGTAAAGCGTCACCCGACCATCGAGGATGATGTGATCATTGGTTCTGGTGCCCAGATTCTAGGCGCCATCACTGTTCACTGCTGTGCGCGTGTCGGCGGTAATTCAGTTGTGACAAAAGATGTGCCGCCCGGTGCGACAGTTGTGGGCGTGCCTGCGCGTCAAGTTGTGTCCAAACGCGCCGCGACGATTGATGATCCGTTTCAGGCATATGGTGTGGCGAACCCAGATGAAATTGACCCACGTGAGCGCACAATCATTGCTCTTGTTGACGAGGTCCAGACGTTGCGGGCCCGCCTCAATGACATGGAAGATCGTCTGGCCTCAACAACCGTCCATAGCAAAGTTGATGAGCGCGGCGCACCACGCACCCGCAAAAGCTAGCCCCCAATAATGAATAATAGCTAGTGGCTGGCATGGTGCTCGCCGCTGGTTATCTCAATAACCCAACCCGCAATCGTGAAAGGGCGGTCATGCAGAAACAGGATGCGATCTATCTTGATAGCAACGCCACCGCCCCGCTGCGCCCCGAATCCGTGGCGGCCATGCATAAGGCGATGGGCCCGCCATCGAACCCGTCCTCGGTGCATAGCTTTGGCCGTAAAGCGCGACTTGCGGTTGAAACAGCGCGGGAAAATATCGCCATTCTGGCCAATTGCCGTAGCCAGGATGTGGTCTTTACCAGCGGCGGTAGCGAGGCCAATAATCTGGCCCTATCCGGCTATGATCATATCATCACCAGCGCCATCGAGCATGATTCCGTACTTAACGCCGCGCCGCATGCGACCGTGATCAGGGTTAATGAGGACGGAGTTGTTGATCTGGCCCATCTGGCCGAGATTTTGGACGCCATTGATCCGGCCGAGAAATCTCGAATATTGGTGTCGGTAATGGCCGCGAATAATGAAACAGGCGTTATCCAGCCCCTTGCGGAAATAGTCGAATTGGCCCGTGCCGCCGGTGTTGCAACGCATAGTGACATGGTCCAGCTATTGGGCAAGGATCACATTGATTTTGCCGCGTCCGGCCTTGATTACGCTAGCCTCTCAGCCCACAAGATTGGCGGACCAACCGGTGTTGGTGCTGTGTTGGTGCGCCCCGGCAAGGCATTGACCAGCATGATTAGAGGCGGCGGCCAAGAGCAGGGACGGCGCTCTGGCACAGAGAATTTCATCGGTATCGCTGGATTTGGCGCGGCGGCTAGCGCGGCCTTTGGCGATGTGGCGCATTATGCCGACATGGCGAAATGGCGGGACGAATTTGAGGCGGCAATGCGGGCGAAAAAGCCTGAGGCTATGGTCTTTGGCGCGGCGGTCGGACGCCTTGGTAATACCAGCTGTATTGCGGCGTTGGCAAAGCCCGCTGAGACCATGGTGATGGCGCTGGATATCGCCGGTGTAGCGGTGAGTGCCGGATCCGCCTGTTCATCGGGCAAGGTCAAAGAAAGCCATGTGTTGCGGGCCATGAATGCCGGTGATGGCGCGGCCCAAGCCATCCGCATTTCGGGCGGTTGGCAAACGCGTAGGAGTGATTTTGAAAAGCTTGCGGAAGTAATGCTTGCGCTGTAAAAGCGAACAGAGATTATAAACCCCGATAACGGAGCAATGAGGCCCATGCCTAGTATTATATTTACGACCCCTGATGGCAAAGAACACACAGTGACTGTAGATGACGGTGTAACCGTGATGGAAGCTGGCCGTGACGCTAATCTTGGCCTTGAGGGCACATGCGGTGGCTGTCTATCATGCGCCACATGTCACGTCATTGTTGATCCAGATTGGTTTGCAAAAACGGGTGGGCCGAGTGAGGACGAGGAAGACATGCTCGATCTTGCCTTTGGTCTGTCTGAAACCTCACGTCTTGGCTGTCAGTTGGAAATGTCGGCTGAGCTAGATGGTCTTCGGGTTACCGTACCTGAGGATATGTAAGGAAGCATTTATGCCGACACCGGCTAGCACAATTGACCAGAGCGATGAGGCTGTCGCCGCGCAAATGCCTGCGCTTAACTCGCTAGGTTTTGCCAAGGCGCCAGCCGATACCCGCGTTGTGGTGGCTATGTCAGGCGGTGTCGATAGCTCGGTGACAGCGGCTTTGTTGCATGAACAAGGCTATGAGGTCATCGGCATTACCCTACAGCTATATGATCATGGTGTCGCCGTGCAAACCAAAGGTGCGTGCTGTGCGGGGATTGATATTCATGATGCGCGTACGGTCTCGGCGCGGTTGGGTGTGCCACATTACGTCCTCGATTACGAAAACCGCTTTCATGATCAGGTGATGGAAGATTTCGCCGATAGCTATCTGCGCGGCGAAACACCTATTCCCTGTGTGCGGTGTAATCAAACTGTGAAATTCACCGATCTATTGACCACCGCGCGTGATCTTGGTGCGGATTGTCTGGCCACAGGGCATTATGTCCAGCGCATTGACGGCGCCGATGGTCCAGAGCTTCACCGCGGCGCCGATGATGGCAAGGATCAATCCTACTTCCTGTTTGCGACCACCCCGGAACAGCTCGATTATCTGCGCTTTCCCCTTGGTGCATTGGACAAGGATGTCACCCGTGATCTGGCCCGCAAATATGGGCTAAGTGTTGCGGAAAAGCCGGATAGTCAGGATATCTGCTTTGTGCCGAATGGCCGTTATGGTGATGTTGTGCGCCGGTTGCGTCCGGGCGCGGTTGAGGCAGGCGAGATTGTCCATTTGGACGGTACTGTTCTTGGCACGCATAATGGTGTGATTGATTACACGATCGGCCAGCGCCGCGGCCTTGGCATTGGTGGCCGCAAGGACGCCGACGAGAGTGATGGCCCGCTTTATGTGGTTGGCATTGATGCAGAGCGTCATCAGGTTATTGTCGGGCCGCAAGAGGCGCTAGCCTGTGTTGAGGTGCATTTGTCCGAGACCAATTGGGTGTCAAAGAACGGCGCACCGGCGGTTGGTACAAAAATTCTGGCTCGGTTGCGCAATACCGCGCCGGCCATGCCCGCAACGATTAGTGATGCTGGCGGCGCGAATGGCGCTGGCAGTGCCATTATCCAGTTGGATGATCCGCAATATGGTATTGCCGCCGGTCAGGCCGCGGCGATTTATGACGCTGGCAACCCACAAAAATTACTCGGTGGGGGATGGA
>CBFHOS010000045.1:0-8821 GCA_965657645.1 Puniceispirillaceae bacterium (SeqCode)
TAAGAGTCAATTTATTGTTTTATATGAGTTTTTTCTAATTCAACGTTACTGGTAGATCAAAAAAGGCGAGTGTGGGACACACCTTCACTTATTACACGGGCTTTTTTGAAAAATGGTGATCCCGGAGGGACTCGAACCCCCTACCTACAGATTAGGAATCTGTCGCTCTATCCTGATGAGCTACGGGATCACTCTGGGTTTTATGCCTCAATTTATCAAAAAATGCCAGCGCCCCAAAAACCCAACCAACACCCAGCCAACACCCAGCTAGCACGGGGCTACCACGGGGCTACCACAGGGCTACAACAAGGCTAACACCCGAAATTCGCCGTTCCAAACTGGCTATTCTTCCAGTTCATTTGACATTTGCCCCGCCAAAGCGCATAAACCGCGCATCAGAGCGGCAGGCAGTTGGCCAATACCGCCATACAGCATGATTGCTAGAAGTTTTATTATGACAAGCCAAGATACCGTTGAGGCTGGTGACGCGTCTGTTGCGTCGTCCAGTTCATTCACTGACTTTGCCCTACCCGATGATTTACAGCGCACCCTAGCGCGCGAAGGTTTGGTCGAGCCGACCCCCATCCAAAAAATGTCGATCCCGATTTTGCTCGAGGGCCGTGACCTTGTTGGCCTTGCCCAGACCGGCACGGGCAAGACCGCCGCGTTCCTATTGCCGATGTTGTCGCTATTGGTGAACACCCAAGCGGTGCGCGCCGGCCAGCCGCCAAAGGCGCTGATCTTGGCACCAACGCGGGAATTGGCCAATCAGATTTCAACCAACGTAAACCGACTGGCGCGTGATTTGAACATTCGCCATATCGCGGTCTTTGGTGGGGCCCGTTATGATGGCCAGATCAAGGCGCTAAAACGTGGTGTTGATATTGTCGTGGCAACGCCGGGGCGTTTGATGGATTTGATGGATCGCGGTGCCTTTGATCCGCGCGGCATTGAATTTCTTGTTCTCGACGAGGCCGATCATATGCTTGATCTTGGCTTTTTCGAGCCAATCAAGGAAATCGTCTCAAACCTACCAGACAGCCGCCAGACAATGC
Source organism: Puniceispirillaceae bacterium (SeqCode) (assembly GCA_965657645.1). Taxonomy (GTDB): domain Bacteria; phylum Pseudomonadota; class Alphaproteobacteria; order Puniceispirillales; family Puniceispirillaceae; genus CBFHOS01. The sequence goes on from CBFHOS010000045.1 coordinate 1,056, forward strand.
TGTTCTCGGCCACTATGCCGCCGCAGATCGAACAGCTTGGCAAGCAATTCCTGAGCAACCCAGAGCGGGTAAAGGCCCCACAATCAGGCATGACCGCCGACAAGATCGCCCAGCGCGTAACCTTGATGGCCGAGTCTGACAAGCGGGATGCGCTTTGTGATGTGCTGAATAACGAAGATACCGGCCAGTGCCTGATCTTTGTTCGGACCAAACGCCGCGCTGATGCGCTGGCCAAATTCATGCAGACACGCGGTTTTGCCGTTGATGCATTGCACGGTGATATGCGTCAGGGTCTGCGCCAGAAAGTTCTCCGCAATTTCCGTGAGGGACAGCTACAGGCGCTTATTGCAACCGACGTTGCCGCCCGCGGTATTGATGTTGCTGGTCTGTCGCATGTGGTGAATTTTGACATTACCGATACGCCAGAGGCCTATGTGCACCGGATTGGTCGTACTGGTCGTGCGGGTCTTGGTGGTCTGGCTATTTCATTCTGCTCACCTAGCGAGGAACCACGCCTTGGGGCGATTGTTTCGATGGTTGGGCCGCGCTGTGAACTGTTTGATACAGATGGCAATCCGGTTACTGATTTTCGCGCGAAAGCCGCACCGAAAAAGCGGGGCCGTCCGACACGGAACCGCCGTGATGGCGCCGGTGGTGGTGCCAATGGTAATGGTGGCAATCGCCGTGATGCCGGACGCGGTGGTAACCGCAACCAAGAGTCTCGCGGTGGTCATCGCGGTCAAGAATCTCGCGGCGGTAACCGTAGCCAAGAATCTCGCGGTTCCGATCGGCCACGCAACAAACCAGCGGCCCGCCCTAGCGGTGATGGCGATGCGCGCAGTGCAAAGCGCCAATGGAATGACGGCAATTGGTCGCCGGTAGATAATGACGCCCCTCGTGGTGGCGCGGCCCGTCGTGACGACCGTCCAAACAAGTCATCCCGTCCGGCAAAGCCAAGTGGCAAATGGAACGATAAGCCTCGCGGTGAAAAAAGCTTTGGCGATAAACCCCGCGGCAAGTGGAACGACAAGCCCCGTGGTGAGAAAAGCTTTGGCGATAAACCCCGTAGTGACAAGCCAGCTGGTAAGTGGGCGGACAAGCCAAGAGGTGACGGTAAGAAATCTGCCTTTGGTAAGAACCCGTTCGCCAAGGATGAGTCTAGCGCCAAGCCAAGAAGCAAGCCGCATAATGCCAAGCCAAATAGTGGCAAGCCGTTCCGCAAATCAGCCAGCAAGCCAGCCGGCAAGCCAGGTGGAAAGCCGGGCGGCAGATCAGGCGGCAAGCCCGGCGGTAACGAGCGCATGAAGCGCCGCGGCTAGGCCAGAATTAAGCCACACAATCATTGGGTATACCCAAAATAAAACCCCGCTCTTGGCGGGGTTTTTTCTGGCTTAACATTGTGCGTGCTGGCTATTCATTTACCCGCTTGCGCAATTCGAACTTTTGAATTTTACCAGTCGATGTTTTTGGTAATTCGCCAAAGATCACATGCTTTGGTCTTTTGAAACCGGCCATCTCACCACGGCACCATTGCAAGAATTCATCCACTTCCAAACTCTCGCCCGGCTTTAATTCAACAAAGGCACAGGGCACCTCGCCCCACGTTTCATCGGGCTTTGCGACCACCGCCGCCGCCGCGACTTTTGGATGGCGGTATAAAAATCCTTCGACCTCAACCGAGGATATATTCTCCCCGCCCGAAATGATCACATCCTTTAACCGGTCCTTGATCTGGATATAGCCATTCTCGTGCCACACCGCGGCATCGCCAGAGAAAAACCAGCCATCACGCAGGGCCGCGTCGGTTGCCTTTTGGTCCTTGTAATAGCCTTTCATCACCGCATTACCGCGCAGGACAATTTCGCCTTGTGTCTCGCCATCGCGCGGCACCAATTCGCCGGTTTCGGTATTCATCACCGCGGCGCCCTCATGCATCGGAAAGCCAACCCCCTGCCATGATTGCAGATCGGCCTGCTCGTCCAGCGATAGCGCATCCCACTCCTCGCGCCATACGCATTGGGTGACGTGACCATAGGTTTCGGTGAGGCCATATACCTGCATCACCTCAAAATTCATCTCGGCCATCTTTTTCAAAATAGCCGCCGGTGGGGGTGCGCCAGCGGTAAAGGCTTTGACCGCGTAATCCAGCTTTGGCCGCGTTTCAACAGGGGCATTGGCCAGCATCGCCATGACAATAGGCGCGCCGCCGAAATGCGTCACCTGATGTTCCTCGATCAGGCCGAATAATTCATCCGCGGTTATCACCCTTGTTAGCACAATGGTCGCCGCCATCATCGTCATCGTCCATGCATGACACCACCCATTACAATGGAACATCGGCACCACATACATATAGGTCGGGTGTTGCGGGAGCGGCCATCCGGTGGCGGTTCCCATGCTCATCAAATAGGCGCCGCGATGGTGATAGACCACGCCCTTTGGCCGCCCCGATGTGCCAGACGTATAACCAAGGGCCAATGACTGCCATTCATCCTGTGGCATTTGCCATGCAAATTCTGGATCACCGCCAGCGATAAATGCCTCGTAATCCTGATCACCAATCGGCGGCAAATCGCCCATTTCCGCGTCACGGATATCAACCACCGGAATATCCTTGCCAAGACTATCCAGCGCCGCCTGTACCGTTGCGTGAAACGCGGTATCAACAATCAACAAACGGCAATCACTATTATCCAGAATATAGGCGATGGTTTCCGCCTCTAGCCGGGTGTTAATCGTATTCAGCACACAGCCCGCCATCGGCACGCCAAAATGCGCCTCGAACATTTCCGGGGTGTTCGCCGCGATCACCGAAACAGTGTCACCAACGCCAAGACCCATCGCGTTTAGTGCCGACGCCAATTGCCGCATACGGGCATAACTCTGGGCCCAGCTATAGCGGCGCTTGCCATAAATAATGGCGGTGCGATTGGGAAATAGATCGGCGGTGCGGGTGATAAAACTAAGCGGTGACAGCGGTACAAAATTCGCATCATTGCGCCCAAATGACTCGTAATGTTTTTGCATATCCTACTCCACCTCGTTAGCCAGCATCGGCGTTCAGCTTGCCTAAATCAGGCCTTCATGATGCCCTTCATGATGCCCTTCATGATGCCCTTCATGATGCCCTTCATGATGCCCTTCATGATGCCCTTCATGATGCCCTGTGCTCGGGTTCTGTCAAGTCATCTATGGCCAGCACGATTGGTCGGGCAATTACAAATCTGCCAGTGCCGTGGCGATTTCCCCTGCCAGTCCCGCATTGTCGATAATTAGCCGTTTATTCGCCGCCAGCGAACGCCCCTCGGAGCGGCGGGCAATTTCCCCAAGCAACCACGGCGTCGCCGCCGCACCGCCGGGGGCATCATCTATACAGCTGGCTATCCAGCCTTCGACAATTTCAATATCAATCGCCAGATCCTCATGCACCGGATTACAGACCAGCACCGCACCGCCAATGCCAAGATCGCGGCGGGCCTTTATTATGCCGGCGATTTCCACTGGCGTTTCAACCCGCACATCAACCGCCAGACCGCTGGATCGCGACCAAAAGGCGGGCATGTCATCACATTTATAACCAACGAGCGTCACCCCCATCGTTTCCAGATATTCGCGGGTTCGCGGCAAATCCAGAATAACTTTCGGGCCGGCACAAACCACTGCAACCGGCGTTTGCGCCAGTTCAAATAGATCGGCCGATATGTCCATACTGTCACTAACGCCGCGATGAACCCCACCAATACCACCAGTGGCAAAGACATCTATACCGGCTTGCTGGGCAAGGATCATCGTTGCCGAAACCGTCGTTGCCCCCAAAGGATTACCGCTTGGCGAGAGCGCCACCGGCAAGTCACGGCGCGATAATTTGGCAACATTCGGCGTGGTCGCAAGGCGCATCATTGCCGCCTCATCAAGACCGATATGCGCAGTGCCATCAAGAACCGCCATCGTTGCCGGAACGGCCCCAGCCGCCCGCACAGCATCCTCAGCACCGCTCGCAACAGCAATATTATCAGGATGCGGCAAACCGTGACTGATCAGGGTAGATTCAAGCGCCACAATACCAGCGCCCTCAGATTTAGCAGCAGCTACTTCATCAGTGAATTTCATCTGCACGTCCCAACTCTCTGTCGCGTAAATTTGTACCAGCGGCGTAATCGGCCCCCGCTTGTACCGCTTGTTCTAAGGCCTGTTGCATATCGGCCTTTGCAATCGCTTTATTGCGGCCCGCATAACCAAATAACGCCGCCGCCATGACGTCACCAGCGCCATTCACGTTGAGCGGATTAATCACCGGCGGGATGATGCTAACCACATCATTGCCAATTGCCAAAGCCGCCGCATCGCCGCCATCACTCACCAGTACAAAACCACCACGCCGGACCTTTGCCACCAAATTCAGCGCCATATCCCTAACCGATATATCTAACGGGGCATCTGCCCCAGCGCATAATGCCAACGCCTCGGCCCGGTTCAAAACCAATCCATCCAATCGCTGGATAATGGGTGCCAGCCGGTCTATTTTTTCAACCGAAGTACCTGCCGCAAAAAGTGAAATTGGCAGGGCAAGATTATCAGCAATCGCAGCGATAACATCAGCTGGAAAATTAGCGTCAATTATAACAGTACCGGTTTGCGGCAAATGTGCATTTATATCCACCGGCCGCACATCGTCATACAGCGCCATACACGCGGCGCCAACAACCAGCTCGCCATCGCTATCCAGCACTGCGGTATATGACGGCGTCGGGCCATCCTTGGTGATAAACACCGCCTTGATACCTTGGGCGGCAAATTCGCCTAGCAACATGTCACGCTGGCGCTGGCCAGCAACACCAATAAAATGAGGACGGTGACCATGTCCCGCCATACCAGCGGCCAAATGCCGGGCAATATTTGCCGCGACACCGCCAGCGGTCACATGCTGGATTGCTGGATTAGTGCGATGCAGATGCGTCACCCCCGATAGCTGGATCGTCTGGTCATCATGCGCCGCCCCAATAATTGTGAAAAATGATGGGTTCATGAACTCCGCCTCAACACGGTCCGGTAAAGGATTGACAAGATAAAGCTCGGCATTATCAGCTTAAGAACCCGTATCGCAATCGACAGGAAATAAGTGAGCGTCGATAATTGGCCTCGACTATAGGCCGATCGCAGCACAACTATCTCTTCGAGAAAATAACGCCATCCACGGCGTCGCACTTGGACGGCACGGACATCGACTAGAATTTTTGGCAAATTTGCCAAACGGCCCTTGCTATTTATTGCACGTAGATAAAAATCCCAATCCTCAACAAAGTTCAAATCGCCATAGCCACCGATTTCTTCAAAAAAACTACGTGCGTACATCAAAGTCACATGATTAAACGGCGAACGAAACCGCACCATTGAGCGTATTCCCGCCCCATCAAGCGGAACCCTGCGGATCACATTCTGGTCGCCCGGAACATTGTCAAATTCAGCAATGAACCCGCCCAGCACATCAAGATTATTGGTCACCAAAAAATCTAGCTGACTGGCAAAGCGGTCAGGGCGGGAAATGTCATCGGCATCCATAAGCGCAACGACATCACCACGCGCTTTGGATATTGCAAAATTGCGGGCTGGGCCTCGGCCTTGGTTTTCTGCCAAGGGATGCAGGGTGATCAATTTCCGCTTGGCATAACTTTTCAAAAGGCTAGCCAGATCATCACCGATTGGACCATCAATGACGACGATAAATTCGTCTGGCTGACGGGTCTGGGTGATTATGCTGTCAATCGCCGCCTCTACGGCATCGACTTGATCGCCAGCATAAACCGCCATGATGGCAGAAAGATTAGGCACCATTAAACCCTCACGACCCTACAATTATTCTGCGTATCTGATGATACACCGATTTTGGTAAGGTTGTTTTTAACATAATTGAGTAGCATCATCCACCAACCAACATGGAGCTTGACACTTGGTAGTACCTGATGGGTGCCCGTTGGCCATGATGACAATATAACGGACCACCATTATTTTACTAAACCTCGAACCAATATTTCTGCAGATTGTCTGAAAACTCCTGCGCGCAGCACTAAGATGATGCCGTCAACAGTGCCCAGAAACGAACCAATATCTCTCCAGTCACCAAACATTCCTTTTGCCAGATAAGCAAACATCTGGCACACGGCCATCCAAATTAACGCGAAGGATGATAGATCAGCATTTAGCGCAACCAGATAATTGCGCATAAGCACCTGTGTCTTTGCATAAAATCTACGCTTGGCGAATGGATGATTGCTATAGGTATCATTATGCTTGGCACGCGCCGCTGCACAAACTGCCAAGCGATGGGTTTTGGAGAGAGGATAGCTGTATAAAACATCTTCACAAAATGCCCAGCGTGTTTGAAACGATAAAGGGTGTGGATGAGATTCCAGAACGTCACGTGCCCACATCGTGGCCCCACCAATAAGCCATTGTGAAAATGTATTTTCACTGACCGGCACATGTGGGCTAGCAAATCCAGACGCCCAAACACGGCCTTGCGGCTCGACCTTCATGAGCGCTAGGGAACGAAAAAGATTATTCCGCTTTGCCGGATGGTCAATGATGTTAAAGGCCATGCCGCCCAGCGGCTTGCCGGGCAAGGCTTGTATCTCGTTCCAATGCGCCAGAGCTTTTGCCAAAGCATCGGCCTCTAAGGTGATGTCATCATCTAGGTGTAGCACTAGTTCGATGCCCGGTAACAAATGCGTGTGGGCGTGATTGCGTTGCATAATTTGCCCCTGACTAGGGCAGTATAAGCACGTCAAAACCAGCTTATCAGCAAATTCGGCCACCACGGGCTTCAGATTATTCCCCCCGTCAGCGATAATAATCTGGCCAGGCTGGACATCGCTTGCAACAATCGATGCGAGCAGCTGCCTGACCTTGTCTGGCCGGTCTTTAGTTGGACAGATGATTGCAACCGACGTCGACATAATCATTTCAGAAAACCCAATGCTCATTTATGCGTGGCCTAATGAAAACAATTGAAATACTATTGGTAACAGCCTTAGATCAGAACCCACCAAATTTGTAAATTTAGATGCACATAAATGTTTAAATCGCTTCTTTCTCATAATATACGCCAGCGCCTACGCGAAGGCCAAGAGGTCATTTCACGCTATTTTCCGCCGCCTATGCGTGAGATTGCGAAGCATGGTTTGGTGCCAACACAGATTTACCCGCATGGCCGCAACTTCGAAGAATCTCTAAAGCGGGGCACCCTCGCCATCGCTCACGGATTTACGCTAGCTGAAAATGCGCGTGTTGCGGCGCTTGGCACTTGCTTTGCCGAAGAAATTTCAATCTTCTTAAAAGAAGAAAGTCTTCCGGTTCATTACATTGAGCTTGAACCAAACCGCTGGAATTTCTCTGCGGATTGGGGCCGCATTTACACAATCCCAAACTTGCTACAAATCTTGGACTATAGCTTTGGCGCTGTAGAGTTTCATATTGAACGCATTGGCAATCAGTATTTTGACCCATTGCGTGAGCATTCTGTCGCTAGTTTTGGATCCCACAAGGAAGCTGTCGCAGGTATAAAAAAGCACCGCGCAGCAAGCAAACTAGCGCTTGAAACCGCAGATATCATAACGCTAACACTCGGTCAAAATGAAGCATGGACAGATTTAAATTCTGGCATTGTTTGGGGCAGCAAACCACACCTAGATCTTTTGAGCCCCACACCGGCAAGGTTCTCCGTTGATGAATTCAGCTACAAACAAAATTATGATCAACTTGCTAAAGTG
>CBFHOS010000046.1:0-8685 GCA_965657645.1 Puniceispirillaceae bacterium (SeqCode)
TATTTCTATCCCTAACCACCGGATTTATTGCGACTTTCGGGTCGTTGATCTGCAGCTTTCTGGTATTAGCCAGCTTTACCACACCACCGGCACGCCGGATCCTATTGCGCCTATCCGGCCCGTTAATTGCCATTCCGCATAGCACCATTGCCATCGGCATCTTGTTTCTACTCGCACCATCTGGGTGGTTGTTGCGGCTATTATCGCCAGAATTGACCGGCCTCGTCCGGCCGCCATCATGGGGCATGGTTCCAGACCCCGCCGGTTGGGGATTGATCCTTGGTCTCATGGCAAAGGAAATACCGTTCCTAACATTGGTTGGCCTTGGCGCAATCGCGACCCTACCAATCAGACGCCTGCAGGCCATCGGCGCAACGCTTGGCTATAGCAATTTTGCAAGCTGGCTCTTTGTCATCTTGCCTCTGGTCTATCGCCAATTGCGATTGCCATTGGCCGCTGTTTTGGTGTTTAGCCTTACCGTAGTTGATATGGCCTTAATCCTTGGCCCATCCCTACCCCCACCGCTAGCGGTGATGATTTTTCAGGGTTTTAACAGCACGGAACTATTAGACAAATTACCGTCATCCGCCGGTGCGCTTCTATCAATCATACTGGTAATCATTGCGCTGATTGTTTGGCGCATAGGCGAGACTATCTGCGGTGTTGGCCTGCGCATTCTTCGGCGACGCGGTCACCGGATGAAGGCCGCACCTATCTTTGTGCGGGCGGTGGCTATACTGGCGATAATTCCACCTATTTGCGGCATTGGTGGTTTGGCGGCGGCGTTAATCTGGTCGGTTGCTGGAGGCTGGTGGTTTCCAGATGCATGGCCGCAAACCCTCACCATGATCCATTGGCAAAATGCCGCAATCATTGTCATGCCGGTCATAAACAGCCTCATACTCGCGGTGGGATCATCCTTTATTTCGATTGTCCTAGCTCTATTGTTGATGACCAGTCGCGCACCATCATACACCACTACCAAGTCGCGTATGGCACGGGTGCAACATGCCCTCATTCTGGGACCAATGCTTATTCCGCAAATTGGATTTCTGTTTGGCCTTCAGGTGTTTTTAAGCTGGCTACGCATTGATGGGAGTTGGCTTGCGCTGATCTGGATCCATGCAATTTTCATCCTGCCTTATAGCTGGCTGATTATAAAACCGGCTTATGATGCTCTCGACCCACGGATGGATATGGTCGCCGCCAGCCTGCGGATGCGTCCCTTTGCGCGGCTAATGCGGGTGACCCTGCCAATGCTGGCGCACCCGATTGCAACAGGATTTCTGGTCGGCGTGGCGGTGTCGATTGCGCTTTATCTGGCAACATTATTTGCCGGCGCGGGACGTATTAACACCATCACTCTAGAGGCGGTTAGCCTTGCTTCCGGCGGCAATCGTGGTCTAACCGGCGTTGCGGCGATGCTCCAGATTATCTTGCCGCTTGGGTGCTTTATCATCCTCCAGATCGGACTCTATTTGCGCTTTCGGAAATTTTCTGCGATGCGGGGAGGAGACTTGCATTGAGGGGGCTTTGCTCTCATAGTTCGGCGGTGCAAATATGGGGATAGCGTGATCGATGCGTGTGCTTGTCTATGGCGATTCAAACAGCTGGGGATATTTAGATGACGGCAGTGGTCGGCGTTATGATGGCCGCTGGCCGATTGTAATGGCGCAAAATATTGGCCAGAACATCACCCTGTTAGAAGAAAACCTGCCCGGCCGCACAACCAATCGACCAGACCCGTTAGAAGGCGATTATTTCAATGGGGCGCCGCCGTTATTGCCAATTTTATTATCCCACCAGCCGATTGATCATCTCGTTATTATGCTGGGCACGAATGATCTAAAAGCCCGCTTTAACACCGATGCCGAGGCGGTTACAGACGGGCTCATGGAATTGGCCACCATCGCAAAATCGAGCAATGCGGGGCCGGGCGTGTGGCGCGCGGGGGCGGTCCCAACGATTACCATAATTTGCCCACCTGTTCTTGGTGATAGGGCCGATGATCCGTCGTGGATACGCTATGATGAATGGCTGGGTGGCCGTGCCACATCGATGGCATTGCCGGATATTCTGGCTTCTGCCTGCGCCGCGCATAATGTCAATTTTATCGATGCCAATGATGGCGCGGTTTCATCGCGGCGTGACCCAATCCACTGGGCTAGTGAGACGCATGATGCCTTTGGTCGCTTTATGGCGGATAACATGTCGACCATCATCGGCAACAACCCATGATCTACCGCGTTGGCCTGCCACTCGTATTTGTATTTTTATGGTCATCAGCATTTGTAACCGGCAAGGTCGCAGTAATCTATGCAACGCCGTTTGCGTTGTTATTTGTGCGCTTTGTCATTGTTGCGGCGCTATTTGGTGCAATGATGGTTCTTGCCGCCCTTTGGGCCAAACGCAGCCTGCAAGCCTCGTCTCCAAATGACACCAGTGCCCTTGGTGGTACGCGTGATAGCTGGCCGATTATCGGGGCTTCGGCTCTGGTTGGCGTGACCTTGCACGGATTTTATCTGGGCAGTGTATTTCTAGCGCTATCCATGGGTGTACCGGCGGGACTTGCCGCGCTCATTGTCAGCATGCAACCGCTATTCACCTCATTCCTAGCGATCTTTCTGTTTGGCGAGGCGATGCGCCGCATTCAATGGGCGGGACTTGTTATCGGCTTGGCTGGGGTCGCGCTGGTGCTGGTCCCATCGATAAATGGTGCCGTGCCGCTTGCTGGCCTTGGCGTTACGTTATTTGGCTTGCTGGCTGTGACGAGCGGGATGCTGATGCAAAAGAAATTTGGCAATAATATCGGCCTGATGAAGGGTAACTTCATCCAGGCCGCCGCCGCCGCCTGTTTTTACGCGGCGATAACGCCGCTGTTGGAAACGCCCCAAATCGACCCTCAATTGCCGTTTATATTGGCGATGAGCTGGCAAATTCTCGCGGTTTCACTCGGCGCTTATATGATCCTGATTATCTTGATCAAGCGCGATAGCATGGCCGCGACCTCGTCCTTGCTGTTCCTAGTGCCGCCCACGACCGCGATCATGGCATGGCTTGGGTTCGATGAACCATTAACCATCATTGGCATTGCCGGCTTTGCCTTGGCCAGTACTGGTGTCTATCTGGTCAACCGCTATGCCGCCGCGGCCAAATCATAGGTCGGAGTTTTCGGTCTTATTCAGGGTCAGGCAGTTTGGGAAACTCTTCACGCGCCTTGGCGATATAGGCATCACGCATCAACATGGTAATCGTACCCGCTTCGCCATTACCGATCACCGTGTCATCAATCGCCACCACCGGCGCGACATAGAGAGACGAAGCCGTCATGAACGCCTCATCCGCATCCTTGGCCTGTTCTAGCGTGTAATATTCCTCGCGGATGGTGATCTGGTGTTCGGCGGCAACACGCAACATTGTTTGGCGGGTAATGCCGTGCAAAATCGCGTTGGTCACGGGGCGGACATACATCACCCGATCCTTGATGAAAAAGAAACTGGACGATCCGGCCTCGGTTACAAACCCGTCATCATCAACCATCAAGGCCTCGTCGGCGCCATATTCATGCGCGGCCTGTTTCGCCATTACCTGACCCAACAGATTGGTCGTCTTGATATCCCGCCGCGCCCAGCGCAAATCAGGGACCGAATGAACCGATAGCAACTTTGGCGCATCGGCGGCGGTGAATTTTTCCTTTTGGATAAAGGCAAATAGGTTCGGCACATAACTATCATTATAGATATAATTGCGATCACCCTCACCGCGCGTGATGTGCAGATATAGAAACCCGACCTCTGCCTCATTGACGGTAATCAGATGCATTAACATCACCAGCAATTCATCGCGGTCCATCGGCGATGGAATATTCAACTTAGCGAGCGAACTGTTCAACCGGTCGATATGATATTCAAAATCAACAATCTGACTGTCGAGAATGCCAAAACCCTCATAAACAGCGTCAGCAAACAACAATCCGCGGTCAAAGATCGATAGCTTGGCTTGCGTATCAGGCAGATACTCACCATTGATGAAAACGATATTGGTCATTCGACTTCCTTTCGCACCGCCGCATTATGCCGCGTATTGAGACTGCACTAACCTAGCCATAATCGAACAATTATGAAAACGACAAATTTCGAAAATCATTTTATGAAAACCGTGACACTGTGTTAAAAAGGCAATGCTAATATTTGTGAGTGAGGAAATCATGACTAAATGGTTTACGAAGGCAGCAGTCGCTGGCGTTTTCGCGGTGTCTATTATGGCGCCAATGGCAATGGCGGCAGAGGTTGATCTACAGACGAAGGTTGCTCTGCAAAGCACGCTTGATACCTATATCGAGAAAAGTTCGGTTGATGGTCAATTGACATTGATCGATGTGAATGCGCGTTCGATGACATCGGTTTTCATGTCCAATGCACATCCGATGATTGTTCCCATTAAAGGCGGTAAATATTTCCTGTGCGCCGATGGTTATGACGCAGATGGTAACGAAGTAAAGCTCGACTTCCTCGTCATTGCCGAGAACAATGAATATCAGATTGTTGACACAATTTTGAATGGTCGCGAAGAAATTAAGACCATTATGAAAGCCCAGTAGCGAAGATGTCTGCAGGTGGTCCGCTAGGCATTGTGGGCCGTCTGCCTCTTGTCGTTAAATTCGTTGTCACCCTCATCCTGCTGGTTGTGTTGATCGGCGCGGCGGGTGGCCACTTTTATCTGTCAAAGAAAACCCAAGCATTAGAAAACGACCTGGCCCTCCAGGTTGTTGCCGCCTCAAAGGCGGTGGAGCATGCTGTTAGCACCCAAAATGATGCGAGCTCCCTACGCAAGGCGCTAAAGTTCCTTGCAGTCTTTTCCTATGTGAAATGCGCCGATGTGTTTGAGGGCGAGCGCAAACTTGCTAGCTGGCCCATACCAACCTGCAAACCGATCATTAAAAAGTTCAGCACCGAGCCTGTGTCAGTCGACCTAACGGCAAACCGCTCTATGGTTCTGCATATTGATCCGCTTCATGTTGAGCAATTGATTGCCACGGAAAAACTGCTCTTTGTGACGATCCTATCCAGCATTCTATTGGCTGTATCCGTTGCCATTACCCTGTTTTTGGTGCGTGAGGTATCAACCCCCCTTACCCGCATTGTGAGTGCTCTGCGCGCCGATGCCGATGGTCAGGTCGTCCAGATCGAGACAGTCGGCGGTCGTGAAATCAGCGCCTTTGTCAGGGCCTATAATAGGTTGGTTGATGATGTGACGGCTAAGACCGCCGAGATTACAAAATGGCGCAAGCGTATTGCCGCGGAATTGGAACAGGCGGACGAGGTACAGGCATTGTTAGTCCCACCCCGCCTATCGATTGCCCAGATCGAAGCGCGGAATTTACCGCTAACCGAACTATCCGGCGATTTTTTCGAAGCCTATAAGCACGATGATGGGCGGACCACGTTTTTGATGGGTGATGTTGCCGGTAAGGGTATCTATGCGGCGATGTTGCTGGCACAGACACTCACCGCGTTTCGGGCCGCGGCAAACGCCGATGATCTGGCTGATCTGATGGTCACGATGTACCGCTATATCGAGGACCGTTTTCCTGACGGCCTGTTTGTTGCCCTAACGCTTACAAGGCTCAGCGCGGATGGCAAAACCTTGTCATTGGTTAATATCGGCAACCCCGATTGCATCATTTTGGATGCTGATGGCAGTGTTGAGACAATTCCCTCTGCCGGTCCCGCGATTGGCATTCTACCAGCCGATATTTACGCGATGATGCCAGTCGAACATATCGATATCAGCACCAAGACAGTCTATGTCTTCACCGACGGCGTTTCCGAGATTGACCTCAAATCTCTATCGGTTGATAGTGCCATTGCTAATATAGCAGATGACGGTGAGCGCATGATTGCCTATCTAAAGCAATTGGAACAAACCAGTGGCAAAGCTGGCATTGATCAATTAATGACAGGCGTAACGGCCCATAAACAGGGCGATGACGTGACCATCGCGCGCATTGGCCATTAGGCCGGGGAGAGTAATATGGCTATGGAAATTACGATTGACGGCGACAACACTGTGCTGGTTTTGAGCGGCGAAATTGATGTGAAATCAACACCTGATCTGAAAAAGATACTCAATGAGGTTGATACCACGCGCAACCTTGTGGTTGTGGGATCCGATTTGACCTATATCGATTCAAGCGGCGTTGCCTGTTTGCTGATGGCTTATAAGAAATTCGCCGCCGCCCCGACAGAGGTTATCCTCCAGAATCCGAGCGATGCGCTGACGTCAGTTCTGAAAATTTTGAAATTCGATACGCTATTCAAAATTGAAAACTAGGCTTTGGCCTTATCGCTAGCGCCGTTGTGATCTTTGCCGGCGATGTCCGGCCAGCGCGCGATAAACCGCTGGTGATTGGCGGTGGCAAGGATCACCGACAAATCCTCATTACCGTTCTCGCCATAATGGGAATGGGCAACCACACCATTATCAAACAACCATGCACGCGCCGCCCCATCCGCCGGAGATAGGGTTAAATCAAGACGCAGATCACCTTGGGCCAAATGCGTGTCAATCAAATCCAGCGCCGCGGTGACGCCGTCACCAGTCAAAGCCGACACAACAACGCCGCCCGGATATAAATTGGCCAGCATTTCCCGTTGGCCCGGTATCATATCCAGCTGATCGCCTTTATTCAGAATATGGATCACCCGCGTTGCCTGCGCCTCTTCATCCAGCCCCAGATCGCTAAGAACATCGCGCACATCTGCCGCTTCCTCGGCAACCATCGGCGATGATGCATCATGCACATGCAACAGGAAATCAGCCTCGACCACTTCTTCCAACGTGCTTTTAAAGGCTTCAATTAGTTCTGTGGGTAGCTGGCTGATAAAACCAACCGTATCGGCGATTACCGCCTTTCGCCCAGAGGCAAATTCAAGCCCCCGCATAGTCGGGTCTAGTGTGGCGAACAACATATCTTTGGACAGAACCCCAGCGCCGGTCAGCTTGTTGAACAGCGTGGATTTACCAGCGTTCGTATAGCCGATTAAGGCCAATGTCGGGGTTTCACCGCGCACACGGTTACTGCGCTGGAGATGGCGTGTGCGCTGGACCTCGACCAATTCGCGTTTAATCCGCACGACACGGTCCATCAACATGCGCCGGTCCAACTCGATCTGTCGCTCGCCGGGACCACCAAGAAACCCGCCACCACCGCGCTGGCGCTCCAAATGCGTCCAGCTTCTAACCAACCGGCTGCGCTGAAAGCTAAGCGCCGCCAATTCCACCTGCAAGCGGCCAGCATGGGTCTGGGCACGGGCGCCAAAAATCTCCAGAATGAGCGCGGTTCTATCAATCACTTTGCAATCGGTAAGGGTTTCCAGATTACGCTGTTGCACCGGCGTTAGCGTGGTGTTTATGACAATGAGCGGATGGTCGTGCAATTCGCCCAGCTCGGCCAGACGCTCGGCATAGCCTTTGCCCAGAAACGAACTCGCCCGCGGCTTGGCAATGGTTACACTCTCGGCAAGCTCAACCTCTAGGCCAATAGCCTCTACCAGCATCGCCGCTTCCTCCAGCATTTTATCTGCTGGACGCAAAGACGGGGCGCCTTTTATTTCTGGATGAATGACGAAGGCGGTACTTGTACCCAAAATTATCTCGCAAGGTTGCTTTAAATGGCGTGAGTGAACAGCTCGCAATGGACGCGGCGTTTCTATGTGCCTATGCTCATCACTCCACATCAATAGGATATATTTAGCATGACGAAAAGCATTATCATCACTGGCGCGGGCTCTGGAATTGGCCGTGACGCCGCGCATGCCTTCCTCAACGCCGGATGGCAGGTTGGATTGATTGGCCGCCGTAGCGAGACGCTAGAACAAACCGCTGCGGGCCATGAAAACGCCCTGATCCTCGCCTGTGACGTTGGTGAACCCGATGATGTTGATAAGGCCTTTCAAACTGCCAAGGCGGCATGGGGACGGCTTGATACGCTGTTTAACAATGCCGGTATCTTTAATGCCTCCAAACCGATCGATGAAATTAGTGTCGAGGAATGGACAAGCGCTTTGCAGGTCAATCTGACCGGATCGTTTTTATGTGCCCGCGCAGCCTTTGGCATGATGCGCGCGCAATCACCACAAGGTGGACGGATTATCAATAATGGCTCGGTTTCGGCCCATGCACCGCGTCCGGGCTCGACCTGTTACACCACGACCAAACATGCCATTACCGGCCTCACCAAAACCTTGTCACTCGATGGACGTGCGTTTGATATTGTGTCTGGCCAGATTGATGTCGGTAATGCCCTGACCGAAATGGCGATGCCGATGACCAAAGGCGTGGCTCAGGCCGATGGATCAATTAAAGCTGAGGCGACAATGGATGTGTCCCATGTTGGCCGCGCAGTATTACAAATGGCCGAGCTACCGCTGGATGCCAATGTCCAGTTCATGACGATCATGGCACCAAAGATGCCATTCATCGGTCGTGGCTAGAAAGAAAAACCACCGCATGCGATAAAGTGGCCGCTTTTGTAATCCGGCTTGCCATAGACATATAATGCGCCATCGGGCTGGTAAACGGCACCGCCCGCCGCCCGTAAAACGGCGTCACCGGCGGCTGTGTCCCATTCCATAGTCGGGCCAAATCGCGGGTAAACATCCGCCTCACCAGCCGCCACTAGAC
>CBFHOS010000047.1:0-8480 GCA_965657645.1 Puniceispirillaceae bacterium (SeqCode)
GTATCAGACCGCTATCAATGGAACGGCGAGATGACCGCCGAGATGAAATCCAGCTTTGAGTGTGACGGTTTTCTGATCATTGAAGACTTTTTTAGCGCTGAGAGCTGTGATACCGCCAAAGCCCATGCAATCGCCCTTATGGATGGCCATGTTCCGAGTGACGAGCTGACGGTGTTTTCCGCGTCCGGACAATCGCATGCAAAGGCCGATTATTTTCGCACTTCCGGTGATCAGATCCGGTTCTTCCTCGAAGAAGGCGCGGTTGATGATGACGGCAAACTAGCCGTACCAATGGCCCAAGCGGTCAATAAAATCGGCCATAATCTGCATGATGATGATCCCGTCTTTAATTCTTTTTCCCGTGCCCCACAGATGCAAATCGTTGCCAAGGCGCTATTCAATGATCCGCGGTTGCTCCAGAGCATGTATATCTGCAAAAACGCCCATATTGGCGGCGAGGTGAATTGCCATCAGGATTCAACCTTTATCTATACAGAGCCACAAACCTGTATTGGTTTTTGGGTCGCACTAGAGGATGCAACGCCAGAGAATGGCTGTATGTGGGCCGAAAAGGGTGGGCACAAAGCCCCATTGCGCCAACGGTTCCATGATCAGGACGGCGCCCTTGCAATGACCCGCCTCGATGACACCGAATTTGGTGAGGCAGACACCGCCTTGAGCGCAAAGAAGGGGACATTGGTTCTATTGCATGGGCGGGTTCCCCACTTATCCGGCCCGAATACATCGGCGAAAAGCCGCCATGCCTATGCGGTGCATATGATCGATGCCACCGCACATTATCCAACGGATAATTGGCTACAACGTGGGCCCGAACACCCTTTGCGCGGGTTCTAACCCAATGTTCATAACTACCTACCTAATTTTGCTAAATAACCAAAACAAACGTATCAAATCTGGTTATTTGCGCTTGACGGAAATGTTTTAGCGTATTAAACCGCTAGCACAATATTCAACCGTACCCATTTCACAACGGAACAACATAGCGGCCCATGAAACGCGCCTCGATTGACAGCAAGCATGAGATTGATCTCTACGCGGCCATTCTTGAATTGGCTAGCGCGGAAGAAGCCAAAAGCTTTTTCAATGATCTTTGCACGCCAGCCGAACTTGAAGGTTTGGTTGATCGGTGGCGGGTGGCCCAGATGCTGGTGAAAAAGGTGCCTTATCGCAAGATCGCTGAAGAAACGAATATCAGCACAGCGACTATCGTGCGGGTGGCTAGGTTCTTAAACAATGGCAATGACGGCTACAAAACTATTATGCAGCGCCAAGGCAAGCTGTAAGAGGAATAAACGATGAGCATTTCAGAATTGAATAAGAACCCAGCAAAGGGTGATGGTCGTCTTAAAATAGCCATCCAGAAATCAGGACGGCTTTCTGAGCTATCTCTGGGCTTGCTGGAGAAGGCAGGGATCTCGCTATTGAAGAGCCGCGATCAACTGCTTTGCCGCGCCCATAATTTCCCGCTTGATGTGTTTCTGGTGCGTGATGATGACATTCCGGCCTTTTTGGCAACTGATGTCTGTCAGATTGGCATTTTGGGACAGAACGCCTTACTCGAGAAACAGGCGTTGGACCCCACCGCCTATGCTGATCTAAGTGAGGTTGTCGCGCTTGGTCATGGCCGTTGCCGGCTCTCCATCGCGGTGCCTGCTGGTATGGATTATCAAGGCATTGCCTCGCTTGAGGGCAAATCAATCGCAACATCCTATAAAGGTTTGCTGGCTAAGCATTTGAGCGAAAACGGCGTTAATGCGAACATTGTAACCATGGAAGGCGCCGTCGAGGTTGCCCCGCGCACGCATCTTGCTGATGCTATTTGTGATCTGGTATCTACCGGAAACACTCTGGTGTCCAACGGATTGCAGGAACAGGACATCATCCTAGAATCCCAAGCTGTTTTGGTTAAGAACCAGTTGCAAGACCCTGAATTAAAAGTGGTTTATGACAAGCTTGTTTCGCGAATTGAGGCCGTATTGCTGGCGGAGAATAGCCGCTATATCATGCTGAATTCACCGATTACCGCGCTTAATGCAATCAAGGCTGTATTGCCCGGATCGCAATCACCAACAGTAATGCCACTGCAAGGCCGCGATGACATGGTCGCTGTTCACGCTGTTTGTAATGAACAGGTGTTCTGGTCGACGATGGAGGCACTAAAGGAAAATGGGGCCAATTCTATTTTGGTAGTCCCAATCGAGAAAATGCTGGATTAAAGGCTGGTTTAACGCCCTTTTTAGGAATCACCCGATGGCTGATATAATTGCACCTACCCCGATGGCGCCGCGCGCCCGCCCCGAAATCATTGCGATGAAGGGTTATGCCTCGGCGCGCTCACTCACGACGGTTGACGCCTCGACCATATATCTGGATGCCAATGAATGTGCATTCGAGCCTTTTGTCGGGGCCAAGAATCTGTCTCGCTATCCGGCCCAGCAACCAGGGGATCTGGTCACGGCATTATGCCAATGGCTCGATGTATCCTCGCGGAATTTGACGATTGGACGCGGCGCTGACGAGGCGATTGATTGCCTGCTGCGGGCCTTTTGTATTCCCGCAACCGACAATATCATCATTTGCCCGCCGACATTTGCGATGTATGCCCAATCTGCCATGCTACAGGGCGTAGAAACGCGCACAGCGCCGCTTGGTGACGGTTTTGCACTTGATAACGATGCTATCATTGCCGCCGCTGATGAGGCCACAAAGCTGGTTTTTGTGTGTTCGCCAAACAATCCAACCGCCAACATCATGGATGCCGATGCGATAGCCCGTCTTTGCATGCATTTCGATGGCAAGGCGCTCGTCGTTGTTGACGAGACCTATATCGAGTTTTCAAACCAAGATTCGGCCATTTCAAAGCTTGATGATTTCGCCAATCTTGTGGTGCTACGGACATTGTCAAAATCGCATGCCGCCGCCGGCCTTAGATGCGGCGTTGCCGTTGCCAGAGCAGATGTAACCGAGCTTATGCAAAAGGTGCTAGCGCCATATCCTGTACCACAGCTCGTTGTGGCTGCGGCGCTTGCCATCATGACGCCCAAGAACCAGCAAAAACTGGCGCAAAAGCGGGATGAGATGATCGCCCGCCGCAAAGACTTTGCCGCACAGATAGCGAAAGTTGATGATGTTGTCGCCATTCTGCCATCGGACGCCAATTTCCTGTTGGTACAGGTGAAAGACGCCGCGGTTTTGTGTGAACGGGCCAAGGCGGCGGGTATTATTCTTCGCAACCAATCGCACCAGCCGGGTCTAGGCGAGGCGGTGCGTATATCAATCGGTAGCGAGAGCGAAATGACCAAGCTAGCGGCGGTTATGCGAGGCGAGACTATCGCCGCACCGCGGGATCAGCGCATCGGTTCGGTTGTGCGCAAGACCAATGAAACAGCCATCGCGGTAAAGGTTAATTTGGATGCGGTCAGGCCGATCTCGATCAATACTGGCGTTGGTTTCTATGACCATATGCTGGATCAAATCGCCAAACATGCTGGCTTTTCAATGGAATTGGAATGTGAGGGCGATCTGCATATTGACCCGCACCACACGATCGAGGATAGCGCCATAGCCTTGGGTCAGGCCCTGCGTGAGGCACTTGGCGACAAGCGCGGCATTGGCCGTTATGGCTTTTGTCTGCCGATGGACGAGGCACAGGTGAATGTAGCGCTCGATCTTAGCGGTCGCTTTTATCTCGATTTTAAGGCGGATTTCCCCGAACCCTTTGTTGGCGATTTGCCGAGCGATATGATCCATCATATTTTCTATTCGCTGGCCGAACATTTGCAGGCCAATTTGCATATCGAAGTGACTGGTGAGAACACCCACCACATGGTTGAAGCGTGTTTCAAAGGGTTTGCGCGGGCTTTGCGGCAATCAATCCGGCGTGATGGCAATGAAATGCCAAGCACAAAAGGTATGCTCTAAGGGTAATATCTAGCGGCGTTTGACGATAGGAATAAGGTATATGATAGCCATTATTGATAGCGGCGGCGCGAATATTGCGTCTGTTCAATTTGCCCTAGAACGCCGCGGTGCAAAGGGTGTTTTGACCGCTGACGCGAAGGTGATAAATGCCGCCGACAAGGTGATCTTGCCCGGTGTAGGCGCCGCCGATGTTGCGATGAGGCAATTGCGCGAAAAGGGGCTGATTGACTGTATTCGCGCTTTGAAACAGCCGGTTTTAGGCGTTTGCCTTGGCATGCAGCTATTGTTCGAGCATTCGGAGGAAGAGGATACCGCGCTATTGGGTGTCGTTCCGGGCAAGGTTGCTGCATTTCCCGCGGGCAGGGGCTTAACCGTGCCGCATATGGGCTGGAACAGGCTATTGCCGATCGACAAAACCAATAGCCACCCGCTGTTGCACAATGTTGCGCCGGGGTCCCATGTCTATTTTGTGCATTCCTATTTTGCACCACTTTCGGGTGACACTATCGCCGGATGCGATTACGGACTTGGCTTTACCGCAATGGTGGCCAGCGGCAATTTCATGGGATGCCAATTCCACCCAGAAAAATCAGGGCCGGTTGGGGCACAAATCTTGAATAATTTTCTGTTACTCTAGGCAAAAGCACAGCGTGATGATTAAGAAGAGGCACAAATCGAAATGGTAATTTATCCGGCAATTGATTTGATTAATGGCGAAGTCGTGCGGTTGCATAAGGGTGATTTCGCCCAGCAGACCACCTATGGCAGTGACCCAGTTTCCGTTGCGCAATCCTACGCCGATGCGGGCGCCACTTGGTTGCATCTGGTTGATCTGGATGGCGCAAAGAACCCGGAAAACCGACAAATAGCGTTGATTGCAGAGATCATCTCGAAAACCGGCCTAAAGGTCCAAACCGGCGGCGGCATTCGCTCTATCGATGATGTTGCCGCACTTGTTGATGCTGGTGCTAGCCGGGCGGTAGTCGGGTCGCTTGCTGTACGCGACCAGGCCACCATGCTTACCATGTTTGATCGCTTTGGCGGTGAGGCACTCTGTCTCGCGGCTGATGTGATTGCGGTTAATGGAATCTACAACATCGCGGTTTCTGGCTGGCAGGAACCTAGTGACATGTCGCTTGATGATTTTCTTAGCGGCTATTTAGAGGCTGGCCTGCGTCATGCTCTATGCACGGATATTGCGCGCGATGGCACTATGACCGGCTGTAACCGCGAATTGTACGCGGCCGTGAACAATTCATTCCCGCAATTACGCCTGCAAGCGTCCGGCGGCGTGTCCAAACTTGATGATCTTCGCGATCTACCTTGTGACGGGGTGATTATCGGCAAAGCATTGTATGAAGGCGTGTTTAGCGTGGCTGACGCGCTTGCAATCGGCAAGCAAGCCGCAGGGGAGGCACGCTAATGCTAACGAAACGGATTATCGCCTGTCTTGACGTCAAGGATGGCCGTGTCGTCAAAGGCGTCCAATTCCGCAATCACCGCGATATGGGCGACATTCTAGAGCTATCACAGCGTTACGCCGATGAGGGTGTTGATGAGCTGGTATTCTATGACATTACTGCTAGTAGTGACGGCCGTGTTGTCGACAAAAGCTGGGTCAATGCCGTGGCGCGGCGGATTGATATTCCGTTTTGCGTTGCCGGTGGTATCCGTTCTGTTGCCGATGCCAAGATAATCTTGAATGACGGCGCCGATAAAATTTCAGTGAATTCACCAGCCCTTGAACGGCCAGAATTCATCACTGAACTAGCGGCGGCATTTGGTACACAATGTGTTGTTGTTGGGATTGATAGCCGTGTAGAGAAATCTGATGATGGATCTGATATTTATCAAGTTTATCAATATACTGGCGATGAAACCAAAACCATTGCATCAAAGCGGAACACGATGGAATGGGCGATCGAGGCACAGCGTCTTGGCGCCGGTGAAATTGTCCTCAATTGTATGAATAATGATGGTGTGAAATCTGGCTATGATTTGACCCAACTTACATTGCTACGCGATGCGGTGACCATTCCGGTTATTGCCTCTGGTGGGGCTGGCGATTACCAGCATTTTGCCGATTTGTTCGAGAAAACAGCGATCGATGGCGGTCTTGCTGCATCGGTTTTCCACAGTGGACAAATTCCCATTCCGGATTTGAAATCATATCTTCGCGAGCGCAACATCGAGGTTAGGCTTTAATCATGACAGAACAAGCGCAACGGCTTGCCGAAATCACCGCTATCGCCAAAAAGGCCGATTGGGCCAAGGGTGACGGTTTATTGCCAGTGATCATCCAGCATGATGTTACCGGCCAGATTCTGATGCTCGGCTATATGAATGACGCGGCTCTGATGCATACTGGCGAGAGTGGAAAAGTTACCTTTTTCAGCCGGTCAAAACAGCGGCTATGGACCAAAGGTGAGAGTTCCAGCAATTTTCTGAACCTCGTTAACGCTAGCATCGATTGCGATAATGACACCATTCTGATTACAGCTATTCCCGATGGGCCAACGTGCCACACCGGCAGTTTTTCATGCTTTGGTGATGAGGATCCAGCAAATGGCACCTTCCTCGATCAATTGTCAGACATTATCGCCGCCCGCCATAGCGCTATGCCAAAGGATAGTTATACAACTAGCCTGTTTGCGGCTGGCAAAGCGCGCATAGCCCAAAAGGTCGGCGAAGAGGGGGTCGAGCTGGCACTTGCCAGAATGAAGGATGACAAAGAAGAAATGGCAAATGAAGCCGCCGATCTTCTATTCCATATGATGGTATTGCTACAAGATGCAGGCCTAGGCCTTGGCGACGCTATCGCCATATTAAAGGCGCGCCACGACAAAGCGTGAATACGCGCCGCGCCAAAGCGCGAATACGCCATCAAGCAAGATCGTTCTTGAATAAAGAGGGGTTGGCTCCCCGGGACGGATTCGAACCGCCGGCCAAGCGATTAACAGTCGCAAGGAAAACTGCTAGAATTTGGCGGCAGTCAAGCGATTATCCCCAGTCATCTTTCGTAACAAGGAGATGACAAATGACACAATTCGATATATTCAACGACTACGCACAGCCCACCCACGAAGAGAACACCAGCTCAAACGATGTTGCCCCGGTGGTCGACAAACCAGTCAAGCCACAGGCGAAACCTATTGACACATCAGCGACTAACATCCTTGCGACGAATGTTGGCACGATGTTTAGAGGGGCTGAAAATGCGTTGCCACCAAACTGGCTTCATATTCCTATTGGCTATAATGGCCGCGCCTCATCTGTGGTGGTCTCAGGCACGGATATTACGCGCCCACATGGCCAGCTAAAGCCACCAGCTGCTGATATCCCGCATTTTGGCCCGTCAAACCGGTTTGATTTTGAACTTGAGATGGGCGCGATTATTGGCCAGCCAAGTGATGGTCCTGTCTCAGTTGATGAAGCTGATGCGATGATTTTCGGCTATGTGTTGTTAAATGATTGGTCAGCGCGTGATATCCAAGCATGGGAATATCAGCCGCTCGGCCCGTTTCAGGCAAAGGCAACTGCCACCACTATCTCGCCTTGGATTGTGACATGTACGGCATTAGAGCCGTTCCGCGTTGATACGCCGGAACGTATTGTGCCATTGCTGGACCATATCAAGGATACAGGGCCAATGTTATATGACATTGACTTGGCGGTGAGCTTGACAACAAAAGACGGTGTTAGCGCAGAGATTACGCATACCAATTACAAGGAAATGTATTACTCATCAGCCCAGCAATTAGCCCATCATGCCAGCTCTGGCTGTCCGATGAATGTCGGCGATCTGATAGGCTCTGGCACCGTATCAGGGCCAGAACGTGGCAATCGCGGCAGCTTGCTGGAATTGTCATGGGGCGGCAAAGAGCCGCTAGAAATTGGCCCTGACCTTGAGCGGTCATTCATTGAAGATCATGATAGCATCTCGATGCGTGCATCAGCGCAAGGCGATGGTTATAAAATTGGTTTTGGCGCATGTGATGGCACCTTACTGCCAGCAACCAAAGCCTAGATACGGATTAAAAAAAGGAATTGAGATAATGGCAAAAGCTTTCGCATCGCAAGGTGATATGGCTGAAAAGAAAATCAGCTTTACTGAAATTGGTGAGGGACTCTATGCTTTCACAGCCGAAGGTGACCCCAATTCTGGGGTGATTATCGGTGATGATAGCGTGATGATTATCGAAGCACAGGCCACACCGCGCCTGGCACAAAAGGTCATTGATTGTGTACGCACTGTGACCGACAAGCCGATTACCCATCTTGCTTTGACGCATTATCATGCGGTGCGTGTTTTGGGTGCATCTGCGTTTCAGGCGCCCAATATTTTAATGTCTGATGTCGCACGCTCTATGGTGGTGGAACGCGGGCAAGAAGATTGGGATAGCGAATTTGGCCGTTTTCCCCGCCTGTTTGAAGGGCATGAATCGATCCCCGGCCTGACATGGCCAACCACGACATTTTCAGATTCAATGACGTTATATCTCGGCAATCGCCGCGTTGATTTAATGCATCTTGGTCGT
>CBFHOS010000048.1:0-8093 GCA_965657645.1 Puniceispirillaceae bacterium (SeqCode)
CGGCATCTGACGCAATGACCTTGCCATCACGAGACGGGATCACTTTGAAAAAGGTGGCGGGGATATGAATGAACGGATTAACGTCGCGGCGGCCTTCTTCAACCAGCAACACGGTCAAGCGTCCATCATCGATAAAGCGCCGTGCCGCGGCACAGCCAGCCGAGCCACCGCCGATGATTATGACGTCATATTCCTGTGCCTGATTCTGTGCCTGATTCTGATTCAGTGTCATCAAAACATCCCCCCTCTAGCGCCCATGCGAGCGATCATAGCCATTTACCGGCGGCGATTGCCATCCAGCCAGCGCCATCTCGTCAGGGGCGAAAATCTCGACCAGCAATGGGTGACAGGCGGCGGTATCGCTGGAATGTTCGCTGGAACAATCACCACCTGGACAGGCAGATAATCCGCCCAGCAGATCTATCTCGGCAAAAAATTCCAGATAATCACCGGGGCGAACAGGCGATGCCTTCATGAAATATTGCCCTGTGTCGCGGGTAAAGCCTGTGCACATAAAGACATTTAGAACGTCATGCACCAAGGTCTCAGCGACAGGCAATTCAAGGCCTGTATGATCGGCAAGCGCGCGCGATAAATTGGAGTGGCAACAATAATGATACTGGCTTCCCGCCAGCAAATTGCCGGTATAGGGATCACAGCGCGTACCGATCACATCATGTACCGAGCCACCAAATTCATCCATTCCATACCAGCCAAGAGTATCCTCAATGATGGTCGCCATCGGCCGCAAATAAGGAAAAACGGACCACATACGCTCGCCAGTGGTTATGTGTGTACCATGCAAGGCCCGGGTTTTGCCCGAATAAAACCGCTCATTAAGGTCGGCCTTATTCCACAGATTTAGATCACCAACCTGTGGCCCCTCAACGGAGCTAATGCGAAAGAAATGGCCAGCAGGAACCTCAAAACAGGCGGCGTCGCGGGGCTGAACCAACACTTCACCGCTCTTTGTTGCACCGCCACGCCATTGCCGATAACGGGCCAAATCAGGCGGCGGCAGGCTATCGTTGGGATAACAGATAACAGGGCGAATAGCGCGCCTGTCTTGGGCGTCTGGCGGGATCGATGACATCGGCGAATTCCACAACAAGATTAATGACCACATCATCTTGTTGCATGAGACTGCTTCGATCAAGCGTCTAGATATAAAGCGCGGCTAGTTGGTCGCGTTCGGAAAGCTCTTATTTAGATATTGCACCAAATCTTCGGCGAATTTGGCTGAGGCTACCGGCAGAACTCGCCCCTTTGTCTGGACCAAATGCAACAATCCCGAAATCCGGTCGCGCGGGTCAAATGGCCGCGTTACCAAGCCCGAATTATTCATTCCAGAATCACTTTGCGAGAGTGGCAATAAAAAGGTGATGGCATTCTCAAACTGGCTGTAATGCGACATAAATTCGAATGATTCAGAGGTGATCGCCTGTTGTAGCTTAATCCCTTTGTGGGTTTGCGCGTTAAACAGCAAATCAAATAGCCCCGACCCCTCGGCCGGCATGATCGCCGGATATTCTTGGCAATCAACCAAGCTAATCGAGGATTTCGACGCCAGCGGATGCGATGGCCCCATCGCCACACAGATATCTAGCGCAACAGTGGCCAGAACCTGATATTCGGTTGGCGGCACCGGCGCAAAGATTAAGGATATATCAGCGTCATAATCTTGCAGAGCGCGCAATGCCTTTTCCGGCGCGCGCCGCAGAATTTCAAAACTCACCCCACTATGATGGCTCCGGTAATCGGCAATACGCTGGGGCAGGAATGATCCGATAATCTCGGAACCGCCAGCAATACGCACATGACCGCGGCGCACCCCAGATAAATCAGCGATCTGTGACACAACCTTTGATAAATCCGCCATTGATTGCCGGATATGCTGGATCAGCAATTCACCAGCCACATTCAGGCGCACCCCTTGCGGTAGGCGCTCAAATATGGGTGTTCCAAGCTCGTCCTCCAGCGCAAGAACGCGCCGGTTGAGGGCTGTAGATGTAATATTCAACTGCTCAGCGGCTCTACGAATAGACCCCGCTTTGGCAACGACATTTACATAATTTAATTGGGTCAGATGCTTCACGGACCCCTCCAAAATAAGTGGTGATGCATTTTTTGCATCGCGGTCTGCAATTTATAGCACAATTCGACCCGGAAACAACTTGATAGATTGCCATTGCTTAGTGAGTGCTAACGCATTCACTGAGCCCCAAAACGCCAGCGTCGCTGTCTAATAGTTGAAAGGTTATCAAATGAAATACGTAATTGGCATCATCCAACCAAGCAAATTGGAAGCTGTTCGAGAGGCGCTCGCCGGACTTGGCATCTCAGGAATGACAGTCACTGAAGTCCAAGGCTACGGCCGCCAGCAAGGAAAATCAGAAATCTACCGCGGCGCCGAATATGAAGTCCATTTTCTGCCAAAGGTAAAGATCGAGCTCGCCGTTAGTTCGGCTACCGCCCCCGACGTCATCGAGGCAATCAAATTAGCGGCCCATACCAACAAGATTGGTGACGGCAAAATATTTGTCTTGGATCTAACCGAGGCTGTTCGAATTCGTACAGGTGAACAAGGCGCGGACGCCCTGTAAGGCGCCGCCAAATCTAGCCCCAGTCATTTAGGAGTAAAAAATGCGACTTACCTATTCTCTCCCACTTTCAATTGTGGCCGGCATGGCCGCTTTTGCCCAACCAGCCCTAGCGCAAGATGCGGTCGCGGCTGAAGTTGGCACACATGGTGTGTTTATATTAAATTCTCTCTTGTTCCTCATCGGTGGATTTCTGGTGATGTTCATGGCCGCTGGCTTTTGTATGCTTGAAGCAGGCCTCGTTCGCGCCAAAAACACCACAACCCAATTGACCAAAAACATCGCGTTATTCTCTCTCGCGGCCGTTGGTTACTATCTCATTGGCTATAACCTCATGTATCCGCTTGGATCATGGTCTGTAGACGGTGTGTTCTCAGCCCTGTTCCCTGCGATTGCAGTGATGGAGCCAGTTGGCGTTGCCGCGGACGCGGCGGATGATCTGTCTTATGCTTCAACAGCATCAGATTACTTCTTCCAGTTGATGTTCTGTGCGGCGACTGCTTCGATTGTCTCGGGCACAGTGGCCGAGCGCATCAAGCTATGGCCTTTCCTCGTCTTTACAATTGTCCTGACAGCCTTCATCTATCCATTGCAGGCTAGCTGGAAATGGGGCGGTGGTTTTCTTGACGCAGCCGGGTTCCTAGACTTTGCTGGTTCGTCAGTCGTGCACTCAGTAGGTGGCTGGGCCGCTCTTGCTGGCGCACTGATCCTTGGCCCACGTCTTGGCAAGTACAAAGACGGTCGGGTTATCCCAATGCCAGGTGCAAATCTGCCACTAGCTACATTAGGTACATTCATCCTATGGCTCGGTTGGTTCGGCTTTAACGGTGGTTCACAGCTTGCAATGGGCACAATTGGCGACGTTGCCGATGTCTCACGCATCTTTGCTAACACAAATGCCGCTGCGGCTGGTGGTGCACTGGTTGCCCTCGTCCTAACACAGATTCTCAATGGCAAAGCCGACCTTACAATGGTGCTAAATGGTGCCCTTGCTGGTCTGGTATCAATCACTGCAGAGCCACTAACACCATCACTTGGCATGGCCACTATTATTGGCGGCGTCGGTGGATTGATTGTGGTCTTTACAGTGCCATTGCTGGACAAGCTAAAGATCGACGATGTTATCGGTGCCATTCCGGTTCACTTGATCGCCGGTATCTGGGGTACACTAGCCGTTGTTATCACTAACAGTGATGCCAGCCTTGGTACACAGATTTACGGTATCGTAGTGATCGGCGCCTTTACTTTCATCGCCTCTGGTATTGTCTGGTTCATTCTTGCCAAAACAATGGGTATCCGGGTAACAGCCGAACAAGAAATGGCTGGTCTCGATAATTCAGAGCTGGGCATGGAATCATACCCTGAATTCACACGCTAACCCCCATTAGCGATGTGGCCCCGCAGAGACCGTGTTCGGTTTTTGCGGGGCCTTTTCTTTTTGAATGCATAAATATTACCGGTATTTGTCCCTAATTTATCCAAATAACACTCATTAAATAGAGCGGTAGATGCGTTTTTGGGGCGATCTTTTCATAAGTAATACTTGAAAATGCGACCATATTTGTGCATACACCGTCATCGAAAAGGAAGTATGACAATTATGAAAATAGCAATTAATGGTTTTGGCCGTATTGGCCGTAATGTTCTTCGGGCTTGGGGCGCGGCACCGCGCAGCGACGTAGAAATCGTCGCGATCAATGACCTTGCAGATATCGATAACGCCGCATTCCTGTTGGAATTTGACTCGGTACACGGACGCCTGTCCTCGCCTGTGTCACATGAAGGCGACATGATCAAAACATCATTCGGTGATATCCGCTATCTGTCTGAGCGTGATCCATCAAACATTGACTGGGCCGCCTTGGGCGTTGACGTGGTGTTTGAATGTACTGGCATTTTTACCTCAGCCGAAAAGGCCGCGGTGCATCTAGCTGGTGGTGCCAAAAAGGTTCTGGTATCGGCCCCGTCTGCTGGTGCTGATCTGACTGTGGTTTATGGTGTTAACCATGAGGCCATCACCGCCGAGCATAAGATTATTTCAAACGCATCTTGCACAACGAACTGTCTCGCACCTATCGCCCATGTGTTGCAAAACACCTGTGGCATCAAACAGGGCTTTATGACAACGATCCACAGCTATACCGGTGATCAGCGTCTATTGGATGCAGAGCATAAGGACCGCTATCGCGCCCGTGCCGCCGCGTTGAATATGATCCCAACCACAACGGGTGCGGCCAAGGCCGTTGGCCTCGTTCTGCCAGAGCTTGCTGGCAAGCTGGACGGTGTTGCCATTCGTGTACCAACCCCGAATGTATCGGCTGTTGATCTGGTATTTGAACCAGCCCGGGCGATTACCGCCGCGGAAATCAATGCAGCATTGCGCGAGGCTTCGGCTGGTGCTTTGGCCGGTATCCTTGATGTGACTGACCGCGAATTAGTGTCGTCTGACCTAAATGGCGATCCGGCATCATCGATTGCGCATCTGGATCAAACCCGTGTAATGCCTGACGGTATGGCACGCGTGTTTAGCTGGTACGATAATGAATGGGGCTTTTCTAACCGGATGCTGGACACAGCCGCCGCGCTCAAATTCTAGCCTGTTACCGGCTAGACATTATCCAAAATTAAAAACGGAATCCCTGCGATCACTGCCTAATAGAACAGGCGCACTAATGACATCGTGATCGCAGGGAATGCCACCAACAACCCAATCCGCACAATATCAGACATCACAAACGGCAAAGCCCCGCGATAGGTTTCGCCAATGCCGACGCCTTTTGACATGGCGTTGATGACAAATAAGTTCATCCCGACTGGCGGCGTAATAAGACCAATCTCGGCCGACATCAGCACCAGAATACCAAACCAGATACCAACCTCGGATGGCGGTATGCCAAAATCGAGCTGGGTTATGATCGGCACGAAAATTGGCACGGTGAGAAAGATCATCGCCAGCGAGTCCATCACGGTTCCCAGCACCAGATAAAATAACAACATCCCGATCAGGATGAGCCACGGGCTCGCCCCTGTTTCCAAAAACACCGAGGCCAGTGTTTGCGGTAGTTTTGCGCTTGCCAGAAACGAATTAAACACCCCTGCGGCCAGAATGATAAAGAAGATCATCGCCGCGGTTTTGCCGGTATTCAACAATGATTGCCGCAGGCCCGACCAATCCAACCCACCAGAGGCATAAGCAATTAATCCGGTTCCCGCCGCCCCCACAGCACCAGCCGCAGTCGGGCTAAAGGCACCGGTATAAATGCCGCCGATCACCAATCCAAAAATCAACATTACCGGCCAGATGGCACGAAGCGCACGCCACCTTTGGACATAGGCCGTGCGCGGTGATGGATTACCCGACCCCGGCACCATGCGGGTATAGATCGCCACCGTGATCATATAGCCAATCATCGCCAGAATGCCGGGAATAAAGGCGGCGGTGAACAGCTTTTCAATATTTTCCTCGGCCAGAATGGCATAGACCACCAGCACAATCGACGGCGGTATCAAAATCCCCAAAGTGCCACCCGCCGCCAACGCCCCTGTCGCCAAGGCGTTTGAATAGCCAGCCCGCTTTAATTCCGGCAAGGCCACCTGCCCCATTGACGAGGCGGTTGCCAAAGATGATCCGCACACCGCGCCAAATCCCGCCGAGGCGCCGATCGCCGACATTGCCAAACCGCCGCGCCAATGCCCTAACCATGCCTCTGCCGCGCGAAACAATGCCGCCGACATGCCGCCACGAATGGCAAATTCACTCATCAACAGGAATAGTGGAATGATCGAAAGCGAATAATTGGTAAAGGTCGAAAAGGTAAAGGCCCGCAAGGCCGCATCGATCGCCCGCATATTGCCCTCAACGAGATACATGCCGACAAGGCCTACGCCAAACATCGCCGCCGCCAGCGGTATCCGCAGGAAAATCATGAGTATCAATATAGGGAAACTCACCAAGCCGATCTGTAATGGCGTCAGAAAATCAATGATCAAAGCTGGTCGCCTCCGGCGCCATCAACTCCCTGCTTGAACGCCAAATTGCAAAGAGGGAAACGATGAAAAACATCAACACACAAATCTCGGCGATGCTGTAGAGAGGCCAGATTTTCACGCCCAATATCTGGCTTTCATCTGCACTGCGTAACCGCTCAAAAATACGCATTGGATCAGATGAAAACAGCAAATCAGTCAGTGGTTCTTCTTTGCGCCGTGCTGGCCGGAAAATCTGGAACCATTGGCGGGTAAGGATCAAATAAGCAAGGGTGGCAAAAACCACATCACCGGCAAGATCGAGAGCGCGGTTGAAACGCCGCCCAAAGGCGCCCTTAAAAAGATCAATCCGCACATGACCGCGGGCATACATCACCCAAGGCAAAGCGGCGAATAATGCCAGACCAACACCATATTGGACCAACTCCTCCTCACCCAAAATAGGGCGGATAAAGGCCCAAGCATCACTATTGAAAAGAGAGCCAAGCGTTGCGTCCAACAGGCGGCGGGTTAATTTAAGAGCGATGCTGAGACAGGTAATCCCAATCGCCAGCAACAAGCCAAGCCCACCAGCAATCGCAACAAAGGCACTGGACCGTGCGACGATGATATCTAGCCGCTCATATAAGCTCTGTTTCGCCATTTCGCCAGATACTTTACTGGGCGAGACGGTAGAGACCGCCGGGCGGGTTGCTTTGATGGGATACATCATTCAACAGCAAAATAGATCCATCAGGCGCAACCGCCACATCGCGAATACGGCCAATCGCATTTTCAAACAATATCGTTTCGGATGACGGCAACCCATCCGCATCAAGCTTTATCTGGTGTAAGCGCCTGAATTTCAGCGAGCCAACCAGCAATGAACCAGCGAGTTCGGGGAACATCAAATCATCACCGGACCCATCTTGATAACCGGATCTATTTGGATAAAAGGCCATGCCGGATGGCGCGATTGACGGTGTCCATACCCATTTAGGATCGGTAATGCCGGGCTTTGTGACATCGTCACTCACCGGCCTATTAGTGACATATTCGTTGCCATAGCTCGCCACCGGCCAGCCGTAATTCGCACCCGCCGCAATGATATTGATCTCGTCACCCCCGCGCGGACCATGTTCATGTGTCCAGATATCGCCGGTATCGGGATGCACCGTCATACCTTGCGGATTGCGATGACCAATGGAATAGATTTGTGCGGCCCAGCCATCATAGTTAGCCGGATTACCGAGCGCGGGATTATCGGATGGGATTGTGCCATCGGGCAGAATACGGATGACAGAGCCAGCATGGTTAGCCGGATCTTGGGCATTATCACGGGCGCCGCGCTCGCCCAATGAGGCAAACAAATGACCGTTATGCATCACCATGCGACAGCCAAAATGGAGGCCTGACCGACTTGGTTTATTGGCTTGGAAGATAGTCGTGCGGTTGGTTAATGTAGTGCCGGCAAGAACGCCCCGATCAATCGATGTGACGCTGCCGCCGCCCATTTTTTTGGAATAG
>CBFHOS010000049.1:0-1309 GCA_965657645.1 Puniceispirillaceae bacterium (SeqCode)
AAGATAGCGCAGAAGCAATGGCCGCCTTTCAAGAAAAGCGTAAGCCTGTATTCAAACCCTAAGATCAAAGGACGCGGCATGGCCATAACGAATGAGATGATCCAGATCGCCACCAAAGAGCTTTACTCAAGGGCCCTGCGCAAGGTCCCCGAAGATGCAAAAGCCGCGCTTGCGGGGGCTATGAAAACCGAAACCAACGAAACAGCACGCCAAACCCTAGAGCTTCAACTGCGCAGCGCGGAGCTGGCCGAAAAGAAGGATCGCTTCGTCTGTTCGGACAGTGGGGTGCCAACCTATTTTGTGAAAGTTGGCTCAAACGCGAAGCTGACCTGCGATTTTAAGGCCGCCATTCGCGCAGGCTATGAACATCTCGTCGAAACGATCGACCCGCCCATGCTAAAACATGTCACCAATCCTTTGACGCTTGCGCGCAGCTATCACGGCAAAGACATGCCCATCGTCAGCTATGACTTCGCAAGCGGTCTGGATTATATCGAAATGATCTGCTCCCCGAAGGCGCTTGGGTCGGGCCGTTGGGCCGCGTTAGAGCTGTTTACCTTTCCGACGCTCGAGGAGATCGAGACCTATATTCTTGACGTCGCGATCAAGGCAGGGGCCCAGCATTGCCCACCCGTGGTGATGGGTGTTGGGATCGGCGGTACGTTTGATCACTGTGCGGGAATGGCCTCCAAGCAAACTCTAAGGCCGATTGGGCAAACCAGCCCTGATCCGGACATCGCCGCCATGGAAAAGCGGTTGTTCAAAGCGGTCAACGCCCTTGGCTTTGGGCCGATGGGCACAGGTGGGGATACGACTGTTCTGGGCGTGCATGTTGATTATTCCAGCGGGCATGGCTTCACGCCCGTAGCGGTGGCGTTTAACTGTTGGATCAACCGTCGCACAAGCGTCAAAATTTGGGGCGATGGCCGCATGGAGTGGGGCGAATGAGTGTGACTGAACATGAACTCACCCTGCCCTTGAGCGAAAATGCCGTGCGCAGGCTCAACATCGGCGATCAAGTTTATTTGAGTGGTGAAATTTATGCGACGGCGGGCATGCCGACCCATGATCGCTTGCTGGGCTGTCTTGATGGCGTAGAGCCCCTTCCCTTCGATCTGAAAGGCGCCGCGCTGTTTCACCTTGGCAGTCTGAACGAAGAGGCCGATGATGGCTCTCTTCGGATCATTTACATGAACCCCACCACAAGCACGCGTTTCAATGGCCACATGCCGCGTCTTATTTCCGGACTTGGATTGCGGGCTACGGGCGGCAAAGGCGGACTGAGTGCACAATGTGCGCAGGCGATGGC
>CBFHOS010000049.1:1319-7951 GCA_965657645.1 Puniceispirillaceae bacterium (SeqCode)
TTTTTGGGTGGCGGTGCGCAGATCATCACGGCGGGGATCCACGAGGTCACCGGCATTGGCTGGCCAGAAATGATTTCGCATTACCGGATCGCCCGGATCGAAGCCGAACGGTTGGGGCCCCTGACTGTGGGCATTGATGCCCATGGCAACAGTATCTACGACCAGACCAAGATGGCCGCATTGGACAAACGTCAAGCCATTCTGGATGAAATGCGCTCCGCGCGAGATGCTTGTTAGCTATGCCGTTACGAAAGAGCGGCGCGCTTGCAGCGCTTAGCTGATAATACGACAACGTCGAGCGTCGTCGATTCGCCTTCGGTGCCCGAGGAGAAGACCATGGACACCGCCTTGGCATCGCTTTCGGACAGGCGATTAAAAATGCGGTCGCGCTTGTTGGCTAGATGGCCGTGAATGTAGAACTGCATCGTCAGAATTTCGCGCGTTCCGCCGAAGAACTTGACGTGAATATGAGGCGCGCGCACGAGATAGGTCACGGGCTTGATCGTCGGAAAACATAGCCGTCGTCCGGACCCTTGATGTTATAACCAAAGCTTTTAAAGGCCGCATCGACGCCGATGTTTTGTCGGTCACCGCTATGCGGGTATTTGCCGCTGATGTTACAGCGCCAGATTTCGATACGATGCTCGGCCAGCGGGGCGCCATCTTTTTCCAGCACACGCCCAATGAGCGTGATCACGTCGCCACCAGCTTCGCGCACCGCCCCAACGATCTTGACCAGATCATTGTCCACATCAGTCCGGCGCATGGAGGGTGTCGGATAGAAGGGCCCTTCGGTGGCACCAGGCGTCAGTGTCGCAGCATAAAGATGATGTGCTGTGGTCGCGACAAGGCCTCCCATGCCAGATGCAAGAATCTCGCGGCGTGTTTGTCTTTTGATGGTCATTGTTTGATTGCTCCGTTTTCAAGCGTTGGTGGTGGCATATTTGAGGGGTGCGATCCGTCGGTCTTATTGTGCTTTCCAGATAAAAGAGGGTGAAAATTTCTCTTGCCTTCAGGCTCACCATATATAAGCTATAAAGATAGCTTTATGATGGGTCTTGCAATTAGGCCTACACCAAAAGATCTGGGAGGATGAAACAATGTCACGTATGAATACAAACTTTACCCGTCGTCGCTTGGCAGCCATCGCGATTGGGGGGCTTGCGCTGCTTGGAGCCGGAGTTGCCACTGCGCAGGACTATCCAAGCAAACCAGTCACGCTGGTCGTTGGCTTTCCGCCGGGTGGCTCGACAGATGTTGTGGCGCGCATTCTGGCCGAACACATGACCGGCACTTTGGGTCAGCCTGTCGTAGTCGAAAACCGCGCAGGGGCCGGTGGGACGGTGGGCATTGGTCATGTGGCAAGCTCTGATCCCGACGGCTACACGCTTGGCGTCAGTGGCGTTGGCGCGTCGATCCTTATTGACGCACTTGGCCGAGAGCCGGGATATGACATCGACACGCAGCTTGATATCATCGGTGTGATGGGCACGCTGGGACTGGTGATTGCCGGCCGGAATGGCTTGGAGGCCACCACTCTGCCGGAGCTTGTGGCCTTCGCCAAGGAAAACCCCGAGGCGCTGACCTATGGCACCTCCGGTGTTGGCACGCCGGGGCATCTGGCGATGGAGTACCTAAAGACAGTTGCCGGTTTTGACATGCTGCATATTCCCTACAAAGGGAACACGCCTTTGATGAACGACGTTCTGGGCGGTCATGTGGATATTGCCATGCTGACAACGCCGGGCGCGGCAGAGCAGGTGCGCGCCAAGGGAATGTATCCGTTTGCCGTGTCGTCGCCGGAACGTTCGCCGTTGATGCCGGAAGTGCCGACTGTGATCGAGGGTGGGTTTGGGAGCTACACCGCGACGCTCTGGAACCTTCTCGTGACGCCCAAAGGCACACCGGCGGATGTGCAGGCGAAGCTGTCGGAGGCTTTAAACGCCGCGATGCAAGATCCAGCGGTACTTGAGGCCTATTCCAGTAAAGGGTTGGCGCCGACGCTCACCAGCCCTGCAGACGCGGTGCAGTTCCACGCCGATGAGCGCACCAAATGGCAAGAAGTGATCGAAGCCGCGGGAGTTCCGACCAACTGATCCTAATCACTAACTATGGGGCGGCTCATGCCGCCCTTTTTCTTTGCACTATCGGAATTGGCCATGAAAACCCACTCCCTCCGCCTTGTCGTCTCGATCATTCTTGCGGGCATCGGGCTGATCGGTTTTGTGATCGGTCTCGATTACGAATTTGGCTCTGCGCGTCGCATGGGAACGGGATACTTCCCGGTTGTCCTATCCGGCCTGCTCTTCGTGCTGGCGATGGCCGAAGGCTTATCTTCTGTCCTGATGCCCGAGGCGCAGAGCCCGGAGCCTCTGGATTGGCGTTCGTTGGCGGCGATCCTATGCTCGGTCGCCGCTTTTGCCATCACGATTGCTCTGTTTGGCCTGATCCCAGCATTTGCGGTGGTGGTCGGCCTTTCGACTTTGTCTGAGCGGGGATATGGCTGGAAACCGGCGCTGATCCTATCGGTGTTCACCTGTATCGGCGCTTGGCTTTTGTTCACCCAACTGCTCGGCATGGCTTTGCCGCTTTTGCAATGGAGGCTCTGACCATGTGGGACAACATTCAGCTTGGCTTTGCCACCGCCTTTACGTTAACGAACCTCGGTTACTGCTTTTTGGGGGTCTTTCTGGGCACGTTCATCGGTGTGCTTCCGGGGCTTGGGTCTCTGGCCGCGATCTCCATGTTGTTGCCCCTGACCTTCTACCTGGAGCCCACCACGGCGCTTATCATGTTGGGCGGCATTTATTATGGTGGGGAATACGGGGGGTCTATCACCTCCATCCTGCTGAACCTGCCCGGCACGCCTTCGGCGGCGGTGACCTGCCTTGATGGGAACCCAATGGCCAAGCAGGGACGAGCCGGGGTGGCCTTGTTTGTCACCGCGATGGCCTCGTTCATCGGGGGCTCTGTGGGGATTGTTGCGCTGATGGGCTTTGGTCCGGGCATTGCACGGATCGGGTTGAGTTTCGGCCCCGCTGACTATTTCGCCTTGATGCTTCTTGGGCTCGTTGCGGCGGCGACGGTGGGTGGCGGCTCGGTGATCAAGGGATTGATGATGGTGGTCCTGGGTCTGCTCTTGGGCACGGTTGGCACCGATGTGATCTCCGGCGATTTCCGCTACACCTTCGGCTTGTTGGAACTGCGCGACGGGATCAGCCTCGTGGGCATGGCGATGGGGCTGTTTGGCGTGGCAGAGGTCGTCAGTTCCATTCGCGACGCAAAGACCCGCAAGATCACGCAGAAGGTCTCGTTTCGCTCGATGATGCCGACCCGGGCAGACATGCGGGCGACGCTGGCTCCGATGGCACGAGGCAGCACGATCGGTGGTTTTCTAGGGGCGCTACCGGGCGCAGGCACCGTGATCGCAGCCTTCCTGGCCTATGCCACAGAGATCCGTGTGGCCAAGGACAAGACCCGCTTTGGTAATGGCGCGATTGAGGGCGTGGCCGCGCCAGAATCCGCCAATAATGCTGCGGCGCAGACGGCCTTTATCCCAACCCTGACCATCGGCATCCCCGGCAGCGCCACCATGTCGATCATGCTGGGCGCATTGATGATCCACGGGATCACGCCGGGACCACTGCTGATCTCGGATCATCCAACGATCTTTTGGGGGTTGATTGCGAGTTTTTGGATCGGGAACCTGTTTCTGATAGTGCTCAACATCCCGCTGATCGGTCTTTGGGTCAGGGTGCTGCAACTTCCGTACAAATACATCTACCCGGTTGTGATCGCCATGATCTGCATCGGTGTCTTCTCCATGCGCACCAGCGCCTTCGATGTCAGCCTTGTGGTGATCTTTGGCGGGCTTGGCTATATGCTGATAAAAACTGGATATTCGCCGGCGCCGTTGATCCTTGGGTTTGTGCTGGGGCCGATGCTGGAAGAAAACCTGCGCCGGGCCATGCTGATGGCGCGGGGCGATCCGATGCGGATGATCTCGGACCCGCTAACCGGGTCGCTCCTTGCCATGTCAGCCTTCCTGCTGATCTGGGCGGTTGTCGGCGGCATCCGAAATCTGATCCGAGCGCGTCGACTTCAGGACATGCCCAGTGGCGAAGCCTAAGATCAGGTCAGCTTGATCTCAACCCGCACCATATCTCCCCGATATATCCCGTCGGCCAAAAGCGCGACGGTGCCGTCTTCGGCCACAGCGATCCGCTGCACATAGGCAATCGGGTCGGCCAGCGATACGCCAAGCAATTCACTGACTTCCGGGTCGGCGGATCCGATTGTCAGTATCTGTCGAGCATCCACGATTTTGAGGTTCGGTATATCTGCAATCAGCCGCATCGAGGTCTTTGACGTGAAATCCGTTGGGTCGATCTTGTCGCTCAGGCGTGCGTCAATATAAACATCCGCAAGCAAAAAGGTTTCGTCATCCCTGCGGTGACGGCGACGTAGGTGCAGGTAGGATGGCGCAAGTGCCCCCATATCGGCTGGGTAACTTGACGGATTGACACCTGTTTGCGTGCTCAGCAATTCGATCTCTGCGTTGTCGCGGGACATCAAAAGACCGTTCCAGTCCGTTTGAACTTCGCACCACAGATCACGTCGGTTGCTTTTGCGCACAAAGGTTCCTTTGGCGCGGAAACGCTCGATAAGCCCTTCCTTTTCAAGCAGGCTCAAGGCTTGCCGGATCGTCATATTTGCGACTCCGCATTCTTTGGACAGTTCTTCAACTGTTGGAATGCGCGAATCTACGGGCCATTCATTGGTTTCAATCCGCCGGCGAAACAGGGCGGCAAGCTGAAGGTAGCGCGCGACAGCACTTTTTCGAATGGCCGTGGCGGCCTGGGATGGCTTAACTGGTTTTGACACGAACTCTCCAATTTAGACGAAAGCAATCTGATCCAAGTCAGCGATGCAACAACTAGTTGTGCTAGCTTATTATAGTTTGCCCTTGGGGAGCAAGAACCACCTGCACCGTCTTGCGGGTCACTCGACCGCCGTATCTCTTGAAGAGGTTGGCAGCGGACTGCGCGACGGTGGATCGCTATTCAGCTCTGCTGGGATATGATCAGGCAGAGGGATCTGGTGGGCATTCAATGTCATAGCAACCATCGAATAATACCCGACCAAAGCTGTTAGCTCGACCGCCCCAATAGTATCCCAACGGTTAAGAACTGCTGCATAGGCGCTGTCGCTGACCTTACCGTTTTCAAGCAATTCGCGACTGAACTCGTAAATGTCTCGTTCGTCCGCGCTATTGAATTCAGGTAAAGTTGCAGTGGCGATCGCATTGATGATTGCGTCATCCAAACCGGCCTCGCGAGCGGCTGCGGCATGTATTGTCCATTCAAGTTCGCTGTTCCAATGGCGGGCGGCAACAAGAATGGCCAGTTCATTCAATTGCGCTGGAAGTGACGTTTCATAACGCAGAACTTGCCCAAAGGCCTGCCAGCAATCTGCCAGGGCCGGATTGTGCAAGGCCGCGCGCAATGGGCCGACAAGCGTCCCTCGCGGTCCGCTTATGATCTTGTCATAGACACCCTTTTGGGCTGCTGACATGTCGTCGGGTTTAACAAGAGGAATACGTGGTGCCATTATTCAGCGGCCTCCGGTGTCAGGCCAAGTACGGCAAGGACGTCATCTGTATGTTCCCCAAGTAACGGCGGGGGATTGTCAAAACGAAGCGCTGCGCGGTCAAAGCGCATTGGGCTCACCACCGAAGGAACCTTGCCCGCAAGCGGATGGGGCAATTCACGCAGCATTTCGCGGTGCTGCACTTGAGGTTCTGCAAAGGTCATTGGCACAGTGTTGATTGGACCGCAGGGCACCTTTTGTGTCCCGAATATATCAAGCCAATAGGCCAGATCCTTTTGAACAAGCTTTTCACAAATTAGGGAGTGCAACGTGTCCAAGTTTTTGACCCGCTCTCGGTTCGTAGCATAGCGGTCATCATTCGCAAGCTCTGGCTGACCCACCGCAGTGGCAAAACGTTGGAACTGCTCATCATTGCCGACCGCAATCACGATATGCCCGTTGCGGACTGCAAATACGTCCTGCGGCTGGATGTTGGGATGTTTGTTGCCACGCCTGATCGGTGTGTCGCCAGACACCAGATGGTTCATCGCCTGATTGGCCAGAATTGCGGTGGCCACATCCAGCATGGCGATGTCTACGGTATCGCCTTTGCCACTTTGGTCGCGCTCTGCCAGTGCGGCAAGAACGGCGATGGCCGCGTACATTCCGGTCATGATATCAACAATCGGTACACCTACTTTTTGCGGACCGCCGCCGGGCTCGCCATCTGGCGCTCCGGTCACGCTCATCAAGCCACCCATCGCTTGGATCATGAAGTCATAGGCAACGTCTTGGGCCCGTGGGCCATCCTGTCCGAAGCCGGTGATCGAACAAAAGATCAGTCGCGGATTAAAGGCCTTTAGATCATCTGGTCCAAGGCCATAACGATCAAGGGTCCCAACTTTGAAGTTTTCAAGCACGATATCGGATTTGGCAGCCAAAGCCTTGATCGTCGCCTGCCCGTCTGCGGTCGAAATGTCGATCTCGACAGATTTTTTCCCTCGGTTGACCGAAAGATAGTAACCGGATTCAGCCGTGTCCTT
>CBFHOS010000050.1:0-7843 GCA_965657645.1 Puniceispirillaceae bacterium (SeqCode)
CACCGCCACCTGCACCTGTGTTTTCGGCACTCCAATCATTGCTGGAACAAAGCGGTGGCGGCGCCATTTTACGGCGCAATGCCGGAATGGTCGACACGCCAACCCTCACAACAGAACTCACCTCATTGATGGCGCTATGGCAGGGCGGTGGCACACCGCATAGCCAGATCGATCGGCCCGGCATGATCCATGATGGCGGCAGTTTGCTGGCCAAGGCCCAGCGCCACGCGCCCCAGTCGGTAACCATTATTTGCGACAGAAATGTGACCGGCGGTATGACCGGTGATGCGACCGGCAATAGGACCGGTGCGGGCCAGCATATGGATGAAGATTTTAGCGCCGCCTATGACGAAGCGGTTGAACAGGCAAGCACCACGGCCATTGCGTTAAGCGGCGGCGGTGTTATCTGGATGGAGCGCACCAAGGCCCTAACCGCGATAGATATCGATAGCGGTAGCGGCACGCTGGACGAGGCCATCAGCAATGCGCCGGCGGTTATCGCGCGGCATTTGCGGTTGCGCTCATTGACCGGTCTTGTCGCCATTGATGTGCCGCGTGCTAGTCCGGCGGCAACCAAACGCTTTGGCAATGATCTGGGCGCGTGTTTTGACCGCGACCCGCGCCGCCCCGAAATTCTGGGGCGCACACGCGGCGGGGTGCTAGAATGCCGTATCCAGCATGGTCACGCGCCTCTTGCTGACCAATTGGCGGATCAAATGGCCGATCTGATGGACAAATTACAATAGCGAAAAGAGCGGAGGGCGGACTATGACAGAGTCTAA
This sequence comes from Puniceispirillaceae bacterium (SeqCode), assembly GCA_965657645.1. Classification (GTDB taxonomy): domain Bacteria; phylum Pseudomonadota; class Alphaproteobacteria; order Puniceispirillales; family Puniceispirillaceae; genus CBFHOS01. The sequence continues at coordinate 783 of CBFHOS010000050.1, forward strand.
AAAATCAGTAGAAAAATGCCCGACTTGCGGCGCCCCGGCCGCCGATCCAGCGCCGCCAGGAGGGCGCAGCCCGCGGCCGTTCTGTTCATCCAGATGCGCCGATGTAGACCTTGGCCGTTGGTTTGGCGGGCAATATGCGATACCGGCTGTGGATGCCGCTGATGATACGATTGTCGATGCCTTGCTGATCGCGACGCAAAACAGAGATGAAGACCAGCTGGATTAAAGAGTCCCGGGCCAGAGCCTCGTTTCAGTCTCTCGGGTCAAACTTCCGGGCCAAATTCCCCTGCCAAGCTTCCGAGCCAGCACCCTTGCGAGCACCAAATTTCACAGCAGATATAGATGCCGAGTGCCTATGGGTGCATTTTCCCCACTATGAGGGCTGATAAGGTCTGGACAGTGCCGTTGCCAGCCGCTATATCCATGTACGGTTCGGCGGCAACGCCAACCACGCCCGGGTAGCTCAGTTGGTAGAGCAGCGGATTGAAAATCCGCGTGTCGGTGGTTCGAGTCCGCCCCCGGGCACCACTACTTCATGTACATGACTGATATGTAAGCATTAATCGTGCTAACAGGTCAGGTGACGTACAGAATGACGTACAATCAATCCTCATATATCCGTTTCCGTTTTGGTATTTATCACTTTGTGAGGCGTGTTCCTGCTGATGTTAAACAGCATTACATCTGGTAATTTATGATAAAGATGATGTCGTGGATGAAGGCCACCATCGGCAGAGGCTATGTTGTACATGGATGAAGGCATAACCTCAGAGACCGTTTAAGAGCCGTAGAATGTCCATCAGACATCATTGATGCCATTGGTGGATGGACTACAACAGGCATTGGTCATGCCTATGGCAAGGGCTATAACGTGGATATACTGGCTAATTAGATGCGAAATATTGAGTTGTGAAGTTTAATCAGACACGCCTTCTGCAATCATCAAATCAGTGTCAGAACATTGTTCCCTGACAGCTTTTGCCGCCTGATACTCTTCGCTATGATAAAATGTGTTTGCCGCTTCTTTGCTTTCAAACTCAATCATCATAACAATGCCACTGACATCACCTTCAAGCCTGTCAGCTACTGGTCCACGTGCAAGCACTTTACCACCATATTTTTTAATAGCTGGTCCGGCCATGCCTGAGAATTCTTGGAATTTGTCTTGGTCAGTGACTCTTATGTTTGCAACTAAATAACCTTTGGACATTGTTTACTCCCCAATTTTTGAGATTCTGCACGGCACCTGATCGGTCAACACAATAAATGCGCACATATCAGGCATGTACATGAAGAAGTGGTGCCTGGGGGCGGTAGTGGTTCCTCATACATGCACTTACATGCGCAGCTACATAAGCATTACAGCCAGTTTACGTATCATTGATTCACAGTCAACAGGCACATTCTGTGCGTCAGTTTGTATATCAGTCAGAAATCTTCCGGTAATGGGATGGGCCTTGTGTGATAAGGTCATGCACCTTTGGTAGCAGATTGCTTGGGATTACATGACAGATAGAGACTATCAGCATTCACGTATCCTTGGTGGTTGAGTGGGATTTAGCACTCTAAATTAAATTGTATTCTCGGCATGATTGAGGTGGATTAAACTCAATTCCTCAAAAAGGTCCTCTTCATACGAAGACAATGGCCTCTCCTTGTTTTTGGGAAGTAAAATAGCTGTAGGAGATGGCGAAGCATGCTTCACCCCAAACCTAAACATTTCCACTATAATTGGGATCAAGTCCATTCCCTTCGAAGTCAAAGAATAAATTTTACGTTGTGAATGCGTCGGATCGTCAAAGATGCACAGCAATTCAAGATCGCACATTCGTTTCAGCCGCTTTGCCAAGGTGGCAGAAGAAATGTTTTCATTATTGTTAACCAAAATCGAATTAAAGGTTCTTTGGTTACAAAAAACAATATCTCGAAGAATGATTACTGACCAATGGTCTGCAACTACCTCTGCCGCTGAGGAAATTGCACAATGGTTTTTAGCCCTAGACGTTATGTTTGATGCGATCATTTGGTTCATGGTTTTTCCTCAAACGAAAAATTGGCGGTAATTAATATGGAATATGATTTATCTAAACTTTGCTAAAATCTAAAGTAGTTTAAAATAAATAAAAGATTTTTAGGGTGTTGGTCAATCAACATCATTTAGGAAATTGGTCCAATCACAATTTGGAAAGAAGGAACGTTCATTATGATGGTAAAACTTACGCAAGACCTGTCACGTGGCTTGAAGCCGTGGAAAGACATGTTTCATGAGAATGAGGCTACTTTAAATGCGCTTGGGGCGAAGCTTGTTTTTGCAGGAACCGAAAAGGACGATGACAATAAGCTTACAGTTATACTCGATTTTGAGTCCCCTGAAGCTATGAAGGCGTTTGGAGGTCACGAGGAACTTAAAGCTAAAAGAGCCGCTGCAGGCGCAATCTTGGAGACTACAGTTGTAACACCAATGAGTGGAGAATCCTTCACTCGGTAACGCAAAGCGAATTGGGGTGCCCATGACAATACTGGTTTGCTCTGGTTCATCACAAATTATTCAAATAAAAATCAAAGAAGGAAGATTGTTATGCCCATTGAAGTGAAAAGTTTTGAATCACAGGCAGACGAAGCCAAGGACATGCCAAACGCACGCATGGAAGCGGTTAACGTTCTAGGTCAGCGAGTGGTGAAGTTGACGCTTGCACCAGATTGGAAATGGTCCAACGACATCAAGCCAATTGTTGGCACGTCTAGCTGCCAAGCCACGCACACCGGGATCATAGTGGAAGGCACTATCCATTGCGTCTGTGACGATGGTTCAGAGGCCACCTATTCCGCTGGCGACGCATATGCCATTTCACCTAATCACGACGCTTGGTGCGTTGGAGGAAAGCGTGCCGTTGTATACGAATTCGCAGGAATGTGGGGAGAGTAGAAAAGAAAAATATAGGTTCAATCAAGTTTAAATTTAGTAATCTTCATTGGACTAAAACTGCTACCAGCGCCGTGCCTAATTTTAAATCGAATGCCTGTAAATTATTGTAAAGGAGAAATAAATGTCTAAGACTGCTTATATTGAACTGCCTCTGAAGACAGAACATGCTCAAGACTTTGTCGGCCTTTGTAATTCAGATGAGGGTTTTCCGTTGACCCAAAAGCAGCCGGGTTTCATCTCCGCCGAATGGATGATTTCAACTGCTGAAGATGGCAGCACTTGTTTCCATCTTTGGGAGACATGGGAAAGTCCAGAGCATTTTGGTGCATATCTGCAAATCCCGGAAAGGACCGAAGGAAGCAAGTTTGAGTCTGCAATGATAAACTGGGCAGCAGGTGAACTGAGGGTTTGTTGGGGAGAGCCAACTGCGGTGAATTAACGTCGTTACTCAACGCCTAAAATGTCCAACGTTAATGATGAGTGACGGCCCTGAGGTCGTCACTTTGTATTTGCCTTAATCGAGACAGCAACAATATCCCGATTACAATGTGGTAGCACATGATCTGATGGGGAGAATGGTGCGGCCGAGAAATACTTAGATGCCGCATACATGCGTCATCACTGACCTGAACATCAGCAATGCCAACCGTCAAGTGCACCACTTACATGTACCCCATGCATGGACCAGTGGGGGCGGTCGTATATCCCCAACTTGAGCCGGCCAAACAAACATGTCAAACAAACGGGCCAAACAAACATGCCAAACAAACATGCGAAACAAACGGGCCAAATCGCCAACGCGTCGCCAGTTTTGTAATCCATGCCTCCTTCTGTCAAACGTAAAACGTTGAATTTACCACCTTGATTTGTAGCCCGATCCTGCCCACCATAAGCGCTGTTTTTGCGGCCAGAACATAAGAAAATGTGATGACTGATCGGGGGGTCGTAACAAAATGTTTGTTGGCATTGATTTAGGCACATCGGGTGTAAAAGCCCTGTTGATTGATCCGAATGGCACCATTCTGGCCAGCAGTGCCGCCACGCTGGATGTCATGCGGCCCCATGCCGGCTGGTCAGAACAGAACCCTGAAAATTGGTGGCATGCGGTCAATGCCGCCATGCAGGATCTAAAGACCACCCATCCGGCACAAATTGCGGCGGTGCGGGGCATTGGCCTCTCTGGCCAGATGCATGGGATGGTGGCGCTCGGCAAAGATGATCAGGTGCTGCGCCCGGCGATTTTGTGGAACGACACGCGCAACGCGGCCGAAGCGGCAGAGCTGGACAATAGGGTGGGCGCCTTTCGCCAGATTGGCGGCAATGCTGTTATGCCGGGCTTTACCGCACCAAAGGCGTTGTGGATGCAGCGTCATGAGCCTAAGTTATTTGCCAAAACTGCCCGCATTCTGTTGCCAAAGGACTATATCCGTCTGCTGATGACTGGCGAGACCTGTTCAGAGATGTCTGATGGCGCGGGTACTTTATGGATGGATGTCGCCAACCGCTGTTGGTCGGACGCGTTGCTGGCCGCTTGCGGGCTTGACCTCTCGCACATGCCGCGCTTGGTCGAAGGCACCGAGGTTTCCGGCACGCTGCGCCGCAGTCTCGCCGCTGAATGGGGTATCGACGGCACGCCGGTGGTGGCTGGCGGGGCTGGCGACAATGCTGCGGCCGCTTGCGGCCTTGGTGTTATCCAGCCAGGCGATGCCTTTGTCTCGCTTGGCACATCGGGTGTGGTGTTTGCGGTGACTGACAGCTTTGCCCCAGCAACCCAAAATGGGGCACACGCTTTCTGCCATGCCATTCCCGCTACATGGCACCAGATGGGCGTTATCCTTGCCGCCACCGATTGTTTGAATTGGTTGGCTAATCTTTGCGGGATTGATGTCGCAACGCTGATGGCCGATTTTAATCCGAACGATGGCACTGCGGGGGCGGTTTTGTTTCACCCCTATCTGTCTGGTGAGCGCACCCCGCATAATGATGCCGATGCAAAAGGCGGTTTTTTTGACCTGTCCTATGTGCATGGGCGTAATGATCTGACCCGTGCTGTGCTTGAAGGGGTGGCGTTTGCTCTTTGTGATTGCGTGGATGTTCTGGCCTCAGCTGGCAGCCGCCCAACCTCGCTGGTGGCAACGGGGGGTGGGGCGCGTAGCCGGCCTTGGCTGGAAATGATTGCCGCGGTCACCGGCTGTCCGATTGCCGTTCCCCAAGATGGTGATTTTGGCGCGGCGTTGGGGGCGGCCCGGTTGGGCCAGATGGCCGCCACAAATGACGCCAATCTGGTGGATGTGATGGCCAAGCCGCAAATTGCATATCAGATTGACCCAGACCCGCAGATGGCGAGCCTCTATGCTGAGCCAATGGCAAGATGGCGCGGCCTCTATTTAAGCACAAAAACATCACCGTAATCAGCAGCACTGGATTGTATAACAGCAACCGATAAAGTAGTGCTTTACTCTGTTGAAAGAAGAGAGTTTAAGATTGTTTCATCAACGCAATCCAACAAAGCTAGTTCTGATGAAAACTATAATCACTTATCTCGTAATATTCGCCGCAGGTGTAGCCGCTACTGTATTTTTTCTGCATCACAAAGAAGGGCAACATGACGCTACCGCAATGCGTGATGATCATCATGGTATGCAGTCAGGTAATCAGCATCACCAAGGTGGCCATCATCGGCATGATGAAGCAAACATGCCCGGCTTACAGGGCAGAGACACAACTGAGCAGGAAGTAAGTGACCTTAGGGAAATTTTCCGTTCTCACAAAGGCATCAAACGAGAAGTCACCAATATATCAAACGGCATTATCACAGCAACTGAAGCTGAAGATGAAACTCTGCGTGAAGCGATTGTCTCTCATGTGTCTATGATGGTGACTAGACTCCAAGAGGGGAAAAACCCGGAGGTCTTTATTCAATCACCAACCTTAGATGCATTGTTTGAAGTTTACGGTGAAATTGATACTGAAATTGAACTTACCGATATGGGTGTGAAAGTAATTCAGACATCAGCTAACCCAGAGGTTGTTGGGTTGCTTCAGAAACATGCCGCTGAAGTTAGTGATATGTCTAAAAGGGGTATGCAAGCTGTGCATGAGCGGATGGCTGGTTCTGCTCATTAAAGATGTGTAAACATTCGATAGATATGATGCCCGGGGGCTGTAGGTTGAAGCCCTCTGTAAGCGTCAGGCCAGTTTGTAAGCTCTTGATGAGATTTCATCCTAACCCTATGGCGCGTTAGCAGATGGCCCGAATAGAATGGCGGAGATCTCCCTAGACGCCGTTAACAGCAAATTATGGCAAGCTTGGGCGTCGGCCAAATTGAACCGCTGGATCGGCCCATGACATGCCAATGCCGCATAATAATGGCCAGACGCATCGGTAACGGGCACCGCAATGGCGACCATCCCGCTGTAGAATTCTTGGCGATCAAAGACATTTATCTTGGCATGATGCAATTCATGGTGATCCAGCTCATAGGTCTGACTTTGATCTTCATGTTTCCGCAGATTGCGCTCTGGCTTCCAAACTATATCTATGGGCAATAACGCCATATCTTAAGACATCAAACCGGATTGATTTGCCGACAATCTGATGCGAACAGGCCTTCAGGCCTTCAAGCGCATTGGCGTGGGTTGGCCATTTCAAAACAACCCGCTTTGACACGGTGGCAAGCGCTGTCTCGATCAATGTTAGTTGGTCAGAATCAACGCCAACGATCTCTCGTATTTCCCGAAACTCTGCCTTGACCAGAGCCGATTTTTTGCGTGGTGGATGCATCGGATCTATTAGGACGATTTCTGGGTTGAGCGATGGCAATAGCTCGATAGAGTCGCCATGTATAAGCGTCATCCGGCTCATTATTTCTGCATGTATACCGCCATGCCGGCGCGCGGCCTCCATCCCATCCTGAAGCAAAGAATGCATGACATCTGAGCGCTCGATGAGGGTGACTTCAGAACCAAGCGACGCAAGCAAAAAGGCGTCCCTGCCAAGCCCCGCGGTCACATCAATGACCCGTGGGGTGATGCCTGCCTTCATGCCAACCGCTTTTGGCAAGTCCTGTCCGCGGCCACCGCCAAATAACAGCCGGTGGTTAACTGCCCCGCCCACAAAGTCACATTTCAGCAT
>CBFHOS010000051.1:0-7428 GCA_965657645.1 Puniceispirillaceae bacterium (SeqCode)
TCATGTTCGACTAGCTTTTCCGCGGCCTTGCGTTTGCGCGTCTCAGAGACAATGCGCCGCAAATATTCATCAAATGTGAGTTTGAATTCCGGCTGGCTACGATCCAGTTCAACCACCCTTTTAAGCGGTGTAACGCCGTTTAGGGCTTGATCAAGAATAGTATCGGAAATGCCTTTGGATTTGGCCTCAACGCGGAGTTCAGCAATCCATTGGTCAAATTTTGGATCCCCACTTGCACCATAGGCAGGCGCGACAAGGCCGATTGCTACGAGAACAAAGAGTGAGAAAAGTCGCAGCATTATCCGAGCCCCATGGTTTAGCCATGCCACAAAGCCCACCGAAGCGAGTTTGCGACATAACCACATTATCTTGTGGCTATGCTACTTTGGAACCACAATAGAGGGCAACCGTGATTTACCCTCTTGGTGCATATTTATGACTAATTTGCGGTTAAACTTTCGCTTTACGCATCAATCTTGGGAATATTCGTTGCCGCTGAACTCAAGCCCGATCTAAGGGCAATTGTCATGAGTGGCGGTACGATCAGCAATGTCGCGATTGTTGACACGCCCAAACCACCAAACACGACCACGCCCAGCCCCCGATAAAGCTCTGAACCGGCGCCCGGGAAAATCACCAACGGAACCAAGCCAAATAGCGATGTCAGCGTAGACATGAAGATCGGTCTAATCCGGTTTCGTGTCGCCTCAACCACCGCATCAGCCACTTCCATCCCCTCTTCACGGATATGCAGAACGGTCTGTTCGATCATCAAAATAGCGTTATTCACCACCACGCCCGTTAGAATGACAAAGCCAAGCATTGTCAGCATATCAAGCGATTGGAAACTAAACTGATTAAGCAAAGCCAACCCGCCAATACCACCAGCCGCCGCAACAGGAACAGCCAACAGAATAATCAGCGGCATCACAAAGCTGCGCAATAGAACCACTAGCAATAGGAAAATCACCACAATCGCCGTTAACACATTCGCCTGCATCGCCGACCATGATTTTTCAAGGGCACTAGCCGCACCGCGCTGGGATATGGTTACACCCGTCTCCGCCGCAATTTCACGCAATTCTTTCAGGATCTTGGTCTCGACAATCTCCACCGCATCCTCCAGAGGCAGGCTCTCATTCGGCCGCAATTGGAGTGACAGGGATTGCTTGCCGCTAAGCCGTCTAATCTGTTCAGGCGCACTTACAATCTCGATATTCGCCAATTGATCCAAGGTCAGAATAGCACCACCCCGCGTGACCACTGGAATGTCCGACAATTGGGCGGCAGTAAGGTTACGCGCATCCTTGCCAGCCAAAACCATATCGAGCAATTCGCCGCCGATCGGGATTTGAATGACGTTGGCACCATCATTAAACACATCAATAGCAGTGGATAATTCACGCACCGACACCCCTGCCCGCGCCAACGCGAGCAAATCAGGAGTGATGACGATTTGCGGTGCGCCATTGTCCAAATTCGGAATTGCCCGCACCTGATGACCGTCTCTGCGCGAAAACTCCTGCGCCAAGGCGTCGTTCAACCGAAAGGCAATCGGCAGGATGCTGTCACGGTCAGGACCAGACACGTCAATCCGGATAGAACGCGAACCGCCAACAGAACGGCCAAACAATGATGCCTGCACAACAAATGATCCGGCGCCCGGCTCGGTTTGAATAGGCGCGGTTAGAACTGAACGCAACTCACCAACACGGTCTGGATCCTTTGCCGAAACACCGGCAAATGCACCCCCAGAATAGGCCACAAAGAAAAACCGCTCAATCGCAGGCGGTCCGCCCGGCTCTGGCTCATTTTCCCATAATGGACGCGCTGCATTTTCCATTTTTTCAGCAATGCGCAGGGTTTCATCCATTGAATAGCCCGGCGGCACAAAAATCCGGCCAAAGGCAAAATTAGCGTTACCGTCAGGCAGATAATCAAGCTGTGGCATAAAGCGATAAACAAAGCCGGCGGCCCCAGTGATGAGCACAACAACAACCAGCACACCAACCATGCTCCGCCGCACAACCAATTGGGCATAGCGCACAATCAACCCAGCAAATTTCTTTGCCGCCCAATCAATCCCTGGTATCGGGCGCATGTTTGAAAACCGATCCGCAGAACCACTAAGTAAGCGTGAGGCCAATGCCGGAATAACAGTCACCGACACAATAACTGAAATCAACACAGCCACGGAGATCGCGATACCAATGTCCCGGAAAAGCTGGCCAATCGGTAGATCCAGCAACAACACAGGAATAAACACGATCACCGTCGTCAATGCCGAACCAAGGATAGGTGCCCACACTTGGCGCGCCCCATGATAGGCCGCATTTTGTGCGGTCATCCCGCGTTGGCGAAGGCGGAAGATATTTTCCAAAGACACAATCGATGCGTCCACAACCATACCAACGGCAAAGGCAAGACCCGCCAGCGAGATCACATTGATTGACAATCCCAGACCAGCAATCGCCACGAATGTCCCGATCACCGATACCGGAATCGCGGCAAACACAATGATGGTCGGCAAAATAGAGCGCAAGAACAGCAAAAGGATACAAAGTGCCAGCAAACCGCCAATCCAGATATTCTGTTGGACCAGATCAATCGCCGACGATATGTAGCCGGTCTCGTCATAGACCACGCGCAGATCAAGCCCGCGATTGGCAAGAACAGTCTCGTTCAATTCATCAATTTCGAATTTTAGCCGGGCCATCGTGGCCACAACATTTGATCCCTGCGCACGCAAACCATTGATAATAATGGCATCCTCACCGTTAAGACGGCGGAAACTACTGCGTTGCTTTACCTGCATTTCAATTTCTGCGATATCCTGAAGCAAAAGCGGGATAAGGGTTCCGCTCGTGGTTCTATCCGTACGCAGAATAATCCGGCCAGCGGTTTCGGGCGTGTAATTGATAGATTCGGTGCGCACCGCGTAGGTCCGCTTGCCCTCTGTCACCGCACCCACACTCATCAATGATGACGATGAACGCAACGCCTCGATCACTTCACCAAGGGTGATTTGATATTGGGTCATCTTTGCAGGATCGATAAAGATCCGCATTTCCTTGGCGCCGCCGCCATTAAAGGTCATCTCTGCAATACCATCAACACGGCCGAGCGGCTCAATCACATTGGCTTCAAGGAAGTTGCCGAGACCTTCAAGATCCTCTGCATTGCCGCTTTTTGCCACCAGAGCGAGACGGGCAATCGGGCTATCATCAGCGTTTGATGTGCGGACTTGCGGGGTATTGGCATCATCCGGCAGGCCATTAACCGCCGATAGCTTGGAGAGCAACAGCACCAGTGCCTTGTCCATATCATGGCCGACGCCATAGGTCAGAGTGACCCGCGCACGGCCACGCGATGACGATGAGGATAATTCCTCGATACCGTTTAGTGACGCTAATTCGCGCTCCAATCGGCCGACAATTTCACGGTCAACATCTTCTGGTGATGCCCCCGCCCAGTTGACCCTGACTTCCAAGATCGGCTTTTCGATGTCCGGGCTCATCTGGATCGGGATGTTCTGCAGCGCAACGACGCCAAACAGAACTGTTAACAGGATCATCGCCAGTACCGCGACTGGCCGCTCGATTGCAGCTCTGATAAGGCTCAGCATTAGTTCACCACCTTCGTACCAGTAAAGGTCAATTCAAGTTCTCGGCCACCCGGTAAACCGCGCAGGGTCAAAGGTCCTTCCATTTTGTCGCCTGCAATTGTGCCTTGGAATTCCAGATCAAGCGTGCCAAATGGCAAGAATAGTTGTCCGATGAAATTGATGCTGTCTCCAGCCCGAACGACGGTGATTTCTTCGCCGTTGAAAGAGGATTTGTCTTTGCCAATCAGCAAATCAGCCGATGCCGGTCCACGGCGCGTGGTCCATTCGAGCAACCATTCTTCACCAGCTGGCTTTTTGCGCTTTTGTTTCACCGCGCCATCGCCGCCAATCTTAATGGCTTTACCGTCATTCAGCGCTTCATTTCCGCGCACAACCACCTGTTCGCCAGCTTTAAGACCGTCCAGCACAACAAAACTATCGCCAACTGCATTACCAAGAGTGATCCGGCGGCGCACAGCCACCCCTTCTTCGGCAACATAGAGAACATGACCGCCAGCAATAGGAATAACCGCGTCCTTGGCAATTGTGACAACCGGCTCTGGCATGCTTACCGGAATACGCAACACCACCACAGCATCGATTGCCTGTAGGTTAACTGGTAATTTGCCGTTGACCGAAAACCGCATGGTGCGGGTACCTGTGCGTGCATTCTGGGTTGGCAAGACCGCCCGCAACGACAATGCAACACTCTCGTCATTCACCCCTGTCGCCATGATCACAGACGCCTGACGGACTTTATCGACATGGGCAACCGGAATTTCTGCCTCGACTTCGAAATCATCAATATTGACGATCCGTGCAATGACATCACCTTGCCGGCTAAATCCTTTGCTCAATGGTGAAATAAACGAAATCTGACCGGCCGATGGTGTGGCAATGGTCAAATCCTTGATATCGGCTTTCACCTGCGCAATTTCCGTTTTGATCCGCTCAATCGTCGCAACTGCCTGTTTTAACTGAAATTCTTTTTTGACAATCGCGGCTTTGCGTTGAAACAGAGCTTGGCGAGATGATAATGAAGCGCCAAGGGCGGTTTCCGCTGCCTCGGTTGATAATGCGTTGCGAGAGGCCAGATCATTGGCCCGCGCCGCCTTCTTTTCCAATAGTGCCAATTGCTCTTGATTGATCGTGAGCAACATCTCATCGCCGGCGATATCTTGGGTAATGTCCTCGACCCGCAATCTCGCATCGGCAAGCTGTAACTCCAGCAAGGTCAACCGACGGCTAAAGCTAGTGGCATCCTGCTTGGCAATGGTTTGCCCCGCGGTCACCATGTCTCCTAGGCGCAGTGCCTCGACCTCAATCTCCGCATTGGCAAAGGCGGTAATCGCCACTGCGCCGCCGCCAGCAACACGCCCCTGCACATCAACAGTGTTTGCCAAAACTTCCTCAACCGCAGGGCTAACCTCAACCGTTGCGGCGCGCCCTCCGCCAAATCCTTGGGCAAATGCGCTATGGGCGGTCAATAACACCATCGCCGCACCGGCAACCAACCCTGTCATTGGCCATATTACGCTGTGTCGGTTGACTACCTCAACCTGAGGCGCTGGCTCATTGTTCCGGAAAAACTGATTAAACTGGCGGAAAGTAAAAGAAAGCAACGGAAACGCCCCCATGAGAAACATCAAAATTCAGAAACACTTAACCACATGTTACCAAGTAGTCGATATTATTGCTTTTGTCAGCAAATACAACTAGCCAGACAACAATTGCGTTAAATGTGGATAAAAATTACACGGCAGTTGGTCATAGTGATAGATCGCGCCGCCCATAATCTGGTTATGTGAGCTGTTTATCTGATGCAAGCTCGCTTTGGTCTAGATGCTAGTTTGCATCCGATATCCAGGATGATAGGTGAGCGTTACGCTGGTTATAGCGGTCATCCCATTCCATGTTGATCGTTGAATTTCGAATAAGGCATCACCGCGTTTTGCATCCAACCGCTCTGCTATGTCCTGATCTGCGGATCGCGCGGAAAAGGCAAAATCACCATGTGTGAAGGGCGCGTTACGCACGAGCCATTCATTGGCATTCTCCATACGCAAATCAACGTCCAAGAGCGCAGGAACAGCGTCACTATTAACCCATCGATCCTCACAGACATATGGCCTGCCATCGGCAAGATATAGGGCAATTACGTGAAGGCACTTGCACGGCGCTTCCAACTTCATTTGTGCCCGAAGACTGATCGGCGGCTCTTTAACATCCCTAGAAATAAGGGCGTAGCCGTAGGTATGATGCCGCTCTTCGATCTCTTGGCGAATAATGGGGATCGATAGCGTCGCCTTTCTTACCGGATTGGTTGCCACCCGTGTGCCAGCTTTCCGGCGGCGGTCTAGCAATCCCGCCTGTGCAACCGATCGTAGCGCGCGATTGACCGTGGCACGGGCGCATCCAAACTCAATCGCAAGATCAGCCTCATTCGGGATTAGATCACCCGGTTTCCATTGGCGAGAGTTGATGCGGTTCAAGACTTCTGATTGTACATCTTGCCAGCTATTGATTTGCAGCACGCTCACATTGCTTCCCCAATCATCTTCATCACCCCGCGGTATTGGGCGACAATCTCTTGGCGATTAATATGCTCGCCGTTTTGCACTTGGTGACGCCCACCTGACCAAACGTCTCTAATCATGCGATCGTCCCCCGCAAAAGCAAAGCAGTCGAGAAGCGTGTCGCCAGTCCGTCCATCAAGATCAACATGGTTAGCATCAAGGGTGACGAGATCGGCCCAGTTGCCTTTTTCAATCGCGCCGGTCTTGCGACCAGACACTTGCGCCCCGCCAACGAGTATTTCATCCATGATACGGCGCGCGGTGGAACGATCAGCAGTTGCCAATGCCGCCCTAGAATTATCCCGCAGACGTTGCGAGTAATCGAGAGTGCGTATTTCTTCGGAAAGGGAGATACGCATATTAGAATCTGATCCCACAGCGATCTTACCACCAGCATTAAGCCAGTTTACGCCATCAAAGATACCATCACCTAGACTAGACTCGGTAATGGGGCATAGACCCGCCACAACCCCCGTTTTTGCCAGCCCAACTGTCTCGTGAGGTTGCATTTGGGTGCAATGGATCATGCACCATTGTTCATTAAGCGGGACATTATCCAAAACCCATTCAACTGGCCGTTTACCCCAAGCCGCCAAAACCTCTTCGACTTCTGGAATTTGCTCTGCCAAATGCATGTGAATGGGACAATTGTTCGCCAAGGCCGAGAGTTCAGCCATGTTTTCTGGCCCAACAGCCCGTAAACTGTGCGGTGCAAGGCCAAGCGCGGCATCTTGGGGCAAATCTTCTAGAATGACCTGGGTCTCATCAAACAGCTTGGCAAAGCGATCCAGATCATTACCAAACCTGATTTGTCCGGCGCCCAAGGCCCGCTTGTCACAGCCGCCATATTGATAGTGAACCGGCAATAACGTCAGCCCGATGCCGCTCGTAATTGAACCCGCAGCAACGCGTTCACAAAGCTCACTAAGCTTATTATAGGGTTGTCCACCCGGTTGGTGATGAAGATAGTGAAACTCTACATTTGCCGCGTATCCAGCCTCCAGCATCTCCATCTGCACAAACGCAGTGATAGCTTGCACATGTTCAGGTGTGAGCTGGTCGAGAAAGCGGAACATCAAATCGCGCCACGTCCAGAACGAATCTGTTGGGTTTGGCCCTCTTCGCTCGGTCAAACCGGCCATTGCGCGCTGAAACCCATGACTGTGCACATTTACGGGTGCAGGCAACAAAACCCCCACCCGATGATCTGGATTGGATGATGCATCATGGGTCACGTCAAGTATTCGG
>CBFHOS010000052.1:0-7307 GCA_965657645.1 Puniceispirillaceae bacterium (SeqCode)
ACCATCATAGGACACAAGACCATCAGGCGTTTGCACCACAGACACAACACGGGCACCGGTATTAACGGCGCGGATTTTTACCTCGGTGACACCGTCATTCGCCGGAATTAATCCCATCTCAATCGCCGCCGGGCCAACCCCCACCAAAATATTGCCGCAGGTCGGTTTGTAATCCACCAATTGATCCTCAACACTCACCTGCGCGAAAAAATAATCAACATCGGCCCAGTCATCATCCGACACAGACAGCATCGCAACCTTTGTCGTAACCGCATTGCCGCCGCCGATACCATCGATGTTAAGCGGATGCCCAGATCCAACCGCCGCGATCAACACCGCCGATAGCTGGTCCAGATCAGCAGGCAGATCATCACGGTGCATGTAAGGCCCACGCGATGACCCACCGCGCATGAAGAAAAATGGGATTTCACTTTGCGTCATGATTTTTCCATTTCTGTAATCGTCTGACATAGTAACTGGGTAAAGGCAGTACAGCCGATCAGCCCGCCAACATCCATCGTGCGGGTTTCGGCATTGGCTAGCAATTTATCCACCGCTTGCTCGATCCTTGCCGCGGCGTTGCCCTCACCCAAATGGCGCAACAACATCGCCGTCGATAGGATCAAAGATACGGGGTTTGCCTTATCTTCGCCAGCAATATCCGGTGCAGATCCGTGCTGGGCCTGTGCCACCGCATGCGCGCCGCCAGCATTAAGCGATCCACCAAGCCCCAGCCCACCAGATAGTTCCGCCGCCAGATCCGACAAAATATCGCCAAACATATTAGTCGTAACGATCACATCAAACCGCGCCGCATCGCGCACCAATAACGCCGCCGCCGCATCAACCAGAATTTCATCATAGGTGATATGGGGATACTCTGCCGCCACCGCGCGCACACTATCCAAAAACAAACCATCGGACATCCGCATCACATTTGCCTTATGCACCGCGGTGACATGTTGCGCCTTGCGGGCATCAGCCCATTCAAACGCGGTACGCGCAATATTCAATGATGCGGTGCGAGTAATCCGGCGGATTGCCAGCGCTACACCCTCGGTCGGCATAAATTCGCCATTGCCCTCATACAGATTGCGGTCGGCATAAAACCCTTCCAGATTCTCGCGCATCACAATCAGATCAAGCGGCTTTCCTGTAGCGCTATCGATCCCGTCAAAGCTCTTTGCTGGACGGATATTCGCATGAAGATCCATCGCCTTGCGTAACACACCCGATGGGTTCAAACCGCCCTCGGCAACCGGCGGATAGGCGTTATGTGATACCGGCCCCAAAATGACACCGTCACTCGCCAAGGCTTGATCAATCACCGCTTGGGGAATTGTACTGCCGGATTTATCGAGCGCCGGGAAACCAATTTCAGCATGCGACAACACCACGGGCCGGCCCAAAATTGGCGTGATTGCATCCAGAACTTGCACGGTTGCCGCCATGATTTCCGGACCAATACCATCGCCAGCTAGACACAAAATCTGCCGCGGGTTTGATCTATCGCCGGTCATCTCTATCTACACCAAAGGCCATGGTAAATCGGTGTAATGCTGGAGCAATCCTGGTGGGAAATCACGGTTCAACAGCCACGCCATAAAGCACATAAAGGCAATGCCAGCCGCCGCCAGCAATAGCGATCTAAGCCACGGCAAGCCCACCCGAATGCGGAAAAAGGCAACTAGAAATCCAGCCAGTGCCAGAATGAAACCGAGCAATGCGGTACCGGTTAGCAATCCGGCAAACCACATCAAAGTCGGCCATAAACCATGCGCAGACAAATCATCGGGATCATTGCTTCTCTCACGATCGGCAAATAGATCATTCGTCTCTGGTGCCCATTGCATCTGGACCAGCAACACCAAGCCACAGAGCAAGCTCGCCGCGGCGATGGTTACCGGGAACACGGCATCAACAAATGCATAGGCCGGAATTGTTGCGGTATCATATAGCGCATAGGCAACAAAGCCGATCAAGAACAGCAAGAACACCAACGGTGCCCGCTTGCCACCAGATGGCACATCACCCTCAGCGCGGATATTTTTGGCTTGACGCAAACCGACGACCACAGAAATCACCGTGATGATAATGAGCGTGATAACAATCGGGCTAGCGATATATTCCATACCCTCGGCAAAGCCCTGACGGAACCGGATGCCAGCAATCTGGTTGGCATTGTTCGAATAGTTTTCCACCGGATTGGCCAGCACAAAACCAATAAGAAAAGCCGGACGCGACCAATCAAAACGGCGCATCAGAATACCAAGGAACCCAATTGCAAACAGCGCCGCCAGATCCATCAGATTCTGGCCTGACTGGAACGCAGCAAACGCAATGATCATGAAGATAAACGGCGCAATTAATGCAAATCGAATATTGGTCAAGCGGGCAATCGGGCTCGACAGGCCGATACATAGAATTGTGCCAAACACATTCGCCAGCGCCAGCAACCAAACAATCGCATAGGTATAATTCAAATTATCCTTGAGCATCACCTGCCCGACTTCGAGTTCACCAGAGCCGAGCAATGATAGCGCACCGATAAAGATCGCCATGGAGCCTGAACCTGGAATACCAAACAGCAATGTCGGCACAAGACCGCCACCCTCTTTGGCATTGTTTGAGCTCTCCGGACCAATGACGCCGCGCACGTCACCCTTGCCAAACTGGCTCTTGTCTTTGGTTGTCTGGACGGTATGTCCATAGGCGATCCAATCGACCACCGAACCACCAAGACCCGGGATCACGCCAACCGTCACCCCGATCAATGAACACCGCACAGACAGCCATTTATTCGCCCACCAATCCTTTACGCCATCGGCCCACCCAGAACCAAGAGCCGCTTTGTCAGAGATTGCCTTGTCTTTGCGTAATAGCGCGACAATTTCAGGAATAGCGAAAATACCCAAGCCGACAATGACCAGTTTCAAGCCATCTGTCAGATACGGAAAATCATAACTGGACATCCGCAATTCGCCATTGAACGGACCCTCGCCAATGGTCGCCACCAGCATGCCCACGCCTGCCGCCATCATGCCTTTAAGCGCAACACGGCCAGCCAAAATACCGACCATCGACAGACCAAAGGCCGACACCATCAATAGCTCTGGCGATTTGAATTCTAGGACAATCGGCCGTGCCACGAGGATGAAAACTGTGAGGAATAACGCACCAACGATGCCGCCAAATAAAGACGAGGCAAAGGCCGCGGATAATGCCCGTGCGGCCATCCCCTTTTTCGCCATCGGAAAGCCATCAAGAACCGTCGCCTGTGACGCCGATGACCCGGGTATGCCCATCAATACAGAGGCAAAGGTATCCGACGTTGGCACAACCGCCACCATACCGATCATCAATGCCAAACCATAGGCCGGCTCTAGGCCGAACATGAACGGCAATACCAAGGATAATCCGGCAATACCGCCAAGCCCCGGGAACACCCCGATCGCCAAGCCCATGAGCACACCACCAAGCAAATAGATCAAGACGGTGGGTTGCAGGATAAGTGACCATGCCTCAATCAGCGCTGGTATCGCATTAATGAAAACGTCCATGGCCACACTCAAATTATATATTAAATGAAAGAGAAAGAGCCCTGCCCCAATAATCGGGCAGGGCTCAGTTATTTGGTTGGTTTAGTTCAACGAAACGCCGAACTCAGCCTGCAACCAATCGGTTACATATGTTTTTGCACTGTCAGAAACAGTGATCGCACCACCAAGTGCGTCCTTGGCACCGGCGCCCACATACATTGGGTACTTGCCCAAACGCGCTGATGAGATTTTTGTGAAATCAGGGCGGGCCTGAATTTCAGCAAAAGCCGCATTATATGTGTCGATCACGTCTTGCGGTGTGCCAGCAGGCAGGAACGCAATTTTCTGTGATGGGAAGCCAGCGATAAAGAAGGCTTTCCATGCATCCCAAGCTGGGCCAGAAGTTTCACAACCATCAGTCGCCTGACATACTTCCTTGAAAGTAGGCATGTCTGGGAAAGTTGGGTCACGAACAATCTCGCCATTAGCGGCCAGCGCACCCCAAGTCATCATCGGAACAGCTTTGCCTTCTTCAACCAGCTTTGATGAGCTTTTCAGGTATGATGAAGATGTCTGATAATCGATTGTAGCTTCGCCAGACTCGAACATCTTGCGACCATCACCACGGCCTTTAACGCCCATGACGTGCTCTACATTCATACCCAGCATTTTCCATGCAAGGGCTGGGATCAAATCAAGACGAGTTGCGCCCTGGTTGCCATAAACAAATGTCATGCCCTTAAGGTTGTTTGCTGTGCCGTCATATTTGGCGCCAGCTTCGGCGTTCAAATAAGCAACACCGCCTGTGCCTGATGCCATGACAGGGTTCCAGTCGGCATATTCATAGCGAACCCGTGGGTCACCAAGCAAATATGGGAACTGGGTTGAACCTGATGAACCGAACATTACGGTACCGTCAGTGTGCTTTTGCTCTTGGAACCAGTTGGCACCTTTAGTTGAACCGGCGCCCGGCATGAACTTTACAACCACGGTTGGGTTGCCTGGCATATGCTCGCTCAACAATGGGGCAAAGAAGTTCGCCCATTTGGCCGAACCACCTGTCTCTGAGAATGGAATTGTCCATTCGATTGTCTTGCCGCTGAAGTCAACTTCAGCTGCCGCTGTAAGGCTGCCGCTTGACACCATGCCAAAAACAAGGCCTGCACCAGCAACGATGCGGGTAAGTTTATTCATTTTATTCCTCCAAAACTGCGATAAACTTGTCGAATACATCCCACTAAAATGAGATGGTTTTCTATTCGGGCATCATCGTATAGACTAAAGCTTTCATGAAACTTACAGATCCATGCGTATCTTAATTGTCGAAGATAATGCGGCCCTAGCGGCGGCGATCAAACACCGATTTGATGATGAAGGTCATGCGGTTACCGTCGTTCATGATGGCGAAGAAGGCCGCCATTTTTTAACGCAGGAACGCTTTGATCTCTGCATTCTCGACGTCAATTTACCGGGGATTTCGGGGCTAGAGATACTAGTCTCGGCGAATCGTCAGAACATCGATATCCCGGTTTTGATGCTGACCGCCCGTGATAGCATTCAAGATCGTGTCGCCGGACTTGATGCGGGGGCGGATGATTATCTGGTCAAGCCGTTTGAAATGGACGAGTTAATGGCACGGGTGCGGGCCCTATTGCGCCGCAAGCCAAAGACCGCCACCAAAGCCCAGCAGATAGGCGCCCTGACCGTTCACAATGAGAGCCGTTTCGTGAGCGTCGATGGTGTGGATCTGGGTCTGGCACGGCGTGAGTTTGCAACCTTTGAATGTCTGAGCGCGAATGCCGGTAATCTGGTGTCTAAATCCCGCCTGCTAGAACATGTTTACGGGGTCGGCGTGGATGTAAATGACGCCGCGATAGAGGTTCTGGTGTCGCGCGTGCGCAAGAAAATCAAACCACATGGCGTCGAGATTAAGATGGCCCGCGGCCTTGGGTATTTCTTGAAGGTGGGTGCGTAATGCTGTTCGGCCAGTCCCTGCGCCTGCGCCTCATTGTGCTGGTATTAACGCCGCTATTATTCGTCGCGCTAGGCGGCTTGGGGTGGCAATACCGCCAAGCCAGCCAATCCGCCGCCGCGATTTATGACCAGAAACTATCAATCATTGCCCTCGCCATTTTCCGCGATCTATTGGCCACCAACGGCGAGCGCCTTTCCCCCGCGACCAAGCTGTTATTTGAAGAGGCCTCCGGCGCACCGTTTTTCTATCATGTCAGTGGCCCGGATGGCAGTTTCGTCACCGGCTATTCACCGCCGCCCGTACCCACCGGCAAACGTGCCACGGCGAATGAATTGGTGTTCTTTGAATCCTCGCATCGGGGCCGTCCGGTTACGGTCGTGCAATTGATGGAACGCGCCGAGATCGACCAGCTATCAGGCGTTGTTATGGTATCGGTCTGGCAAGATCTGGAACAACGCCGCGCCTTTGCAGAGGCGTTTCTATTGCGTGATACGATCATTGCCGGCTTGTTATTGTTAACCACGGCGATGGTTGTGTTCTTTGGTGTTCGCCGCGGCCTGCGTCCATTGCGTGCGCTTGAAGAAGCGTTGATCCGCCGGTCCAGTTCCGACCTTGGCCCGATCCGCCGACAGGTGCCGGTTGAGGTTCGCCAGATTGTCCGGCGGCTCAATGATCTATTTGCCGAGGTCACCAATAACCAAGCCGAAAAGGACCGCTTTATTTCCAACGCGGCCCATCAATTGCGCAATCCGATTGCCAGCATTCACTCGCTGGCCGAGGTCACGCAATCATCGCGTAGCCTTGCCGATGCGCATGAACGCAATGCCCAGCTATTGACCGCCAGCTCGCACCTAGTGCGCCTCACCCAGCAATTGCTGTCCTATGAGGCGTTGCGCCATTCCGATATGGCGACACAGGATGTCGTGATTGACGAGATTATCGAGGCGGTGGCGACCAAGCATGCCAACGCGGTGATCGAGGCCAATCTCGATTTTGCGTATGAGCCGGGCTGTGACGGGATAACAATATCGGCGGATCCGGTGCTAATTGAACAGGCGGTGACCAATTTGCTGGATAACGCGCTCACCCATGGCGGCGATGAAATCGGCCAGATTGTGATCAAAACCAAACCCGCGGCGCGCCATATTGAAATCATCGTCAGCAATGACGGCAAGCCCGTGCCATCCGATTTGACAACACGCATTTTCGACCGGTTCGAGCAAGGCTATGAGAGCGCCGGAAGCGGGCTGGGCCTAGCCATCGTCCGCGAAATCTGCGCCCGCCATAACGGCACAGTAACGGTCACAACCGACACCGGCAAAGACACCGGCAAATCAGGCAAAGACAAAACCGGCAAAACCGGCAAAGGCAAATCAGGCAAAAACTGGACCAACTTCACCATAAAACTACCAACAAAAGCACCAGCGTCTAAGGCCGAATAAGGCAATTAGCAATTCTTGTAATCCTTGGCGACACATTCCCGCGCAAGTTTCTGTGCCGCCGATATGTCGGCTGGGGTCATCATTTTGCTAATGATGTCTCGGTTTTTGATCGCTTCCTCATGCCCAGTTGTCGCCGCAATATTCAACCACATATGGGCATAAGCACTATCCTGCGGCACACCTTGTCCTTTTGCATGCATAACACCCAGATTGACCTGAGCATCGACATAACCTTGTTCAGCCGCGGGGCGATACCACTTCACCGCCGCTTTGTAATCCTGTGAAACGCCGTATCCGTTTGCATGCATAACACCCAGATTGTGCTGGGCCTCGGCAAGCCCCTGATCAGCG
>CBFHOS010000053.1:0-6669 GCA_965657645.1 Puniceispirillaceae bacterium (SeqCode)
GAATGGCCGCGAAATCACCCATGATGGCACCAATGATCTGCCATGGGGCGAGGATTCCATTACCGGATATTCTGTTATCGAGGCCGCGGATATGGCCGCCGCCGAGGCGCTGGCGGCGGATAATCCCTTTATCAAGAGTATCAAGATTTACGAAATCAGGACTCAGTAGACGTCAAAATCTGGACAAAGCCATCGGCGGGGTTAACCGCAACCATCTGGCCGGTTTTTATGAGGGTCGTCACATCCCCATCGGCAAAGCGGTCACACATTGCCATATCGGCAAGCGCCGCGCCCTGCACCAGAATTGTATTGGCCTGATTGAACAAAATCGCCTTGGGCGCAATCCCGCGGGCGGTCATTTCATGCAGCATCCACGCCGTTGCCACGCCGCCCTTTGCGGTATTGAAAACCAAAATCTTGCCATCATAGGATTGGCCAAATAGCTTGTGCTGGGGGCGTGAAAACACCCCGTTAATGCGGTCCAGATCATAGCGGGCCGAAAAATTATCATCGGCCACCAATGCCTCGCCGGTCACTGTCGGGCCAACGCCAATATGGCATTTCAAAATAGTCATATGATTATGCCCCCTCAATTCCCGGCCCAATTCCCGGCTCAATTCCCGGGCCAGTTGCTAGACAAGCGGCGGGGATCTCTCCGCTTTTGGCGGCGTCGATACAGTCCTCCATGGACGCCAATAGCGGTTGGTATCCATAGCCCCCCAGAATATTCACGATCTTTGTGGAGTTGCTGAGCAAATGCACCCAGCCATTAGCCTCGCCAATTTCGCGGGCATATTGGTTATAGAAACAAGTGCCCTCCAAAACCGTGCCACCGGCATTTTCAATTGATGCGATAAATCCCATGCGGGTGGCGTCACCATAGACTTGCGGTGCGGTACATACGATCAACGGCTTTTTCATCCTCTGGCCATCACAAAGCGCCGCGACCTGTTGCATTTCAACAAGCGATAGTTGCGGCGCCGCTAGCACCACCACATCCAAGGCGCCATCTGTGTTGGTAAAGCTCTGGCTCAATGCGGTGCATTCGGCCTCGCCAATGGAGTGAATGGCGAGATCACTAGCCCCGACGCTGGCGAGGGTGGGGGCCTCTGGGGTGATCCCGATAATATGGAATAACGGCACGGAGCCATAGCTCGCCATCGCCGCGCCAAAATGTTTAATTTCGTCAGAAGTCGGGGCGCTGGTGATGCCCTCGATTACTGGCACCTCCCAATAGGAACCGGCCATCCGTCCGATTACCCCGCCCAAAATACCCCATCCGGTTAGGCCGACTGGCTGGCTAGTGACGCGAAAACGCTTTGTGCCTAGGCGGTTTTCATCCAGATGCAATCCGTAACGCGGTGTGCGTCCGGTCAACCCCGCCGCCAGTGCCGAGGGGCCACCCTCAAAGTTGGATCGGGCACCGCAAACGCTGTTGCTATAAATCACCACGCCGGTGTCACCATAGGCGACATGCTCGCCTTGTACGGGCGGCATAATTGTCTGATAATTGATGCAGGTATTGGTCATCATGATGCCGAGTTCTTCACAGGCGGCGACAAACCGGCGTTCGATATTGGCCATGTCTTCGTTCTGGCCAAGCGGACGGTAATGCGACAAATCAACCCCGCGCGGGTCGGTAATCATCGGGATCGTAACGCGGCCACCCATCGCGGCAAGGTTCTCAACAAAGGTGGTTCCGGCGTCACCCACGGATTCAGGGTCGGCCATCATATGGGCCTGACTGACCGGCACCATATCCTCTGCATCAAAAAATGAGCCAACCTTTATTTGATGGTCAATGGCCCATTGCATTGCCGGTCCCATGTCACCGGCCTGCATGGCCTTTTCTTCATCACTCAACCGCATCACAGATTAAACGCCTTCAACAATCCTTATGTCACGAAGGGCACCATCACCAAGCGCCGCCAAAGCGCGGCCATATTCAGGACTGTCATGGGCGGCGACTGCGGCTTCAACCGAGTCAAACTCAATCACGACTGTGCGCTCCATCTTGCCAGCCTCATAGGTCAATGATGGCATGCCGCGGATTATAAAAGTCCCGCCTGCATCAATGATCGCTGGTCCGGCAATTTCGGCATAGGCGGCTAGCTTGTCCGGATCTGAAACATTGTCATAGGTTGCTACCCAATAGGTCTTACTCATCACGTTTACTTTCATCTTGTCGTTATCCTGAGCAGGATGGTGGCAGACCAAAGTTCTGGTGGCAACTGTAATTAAAATGCCAGTGGATATAGCTAGTGGGTATAACCCGTGGGTATAACCAGTCGGTATAAGGGCGTGTGTCTATCTCTGTTGTAACAAGGTCGCACGGTGGCGACGCTTTAGCACGGCTTCTCGCCATACCACGACAAGGCCGCTAGATAGGATCAGGGCGATACCCAATATTCCCAAAAGATCCGGCCATTCGTTGAAAATCACGATGCCCCACATGACCGCCAAAACCAATGCGACATATTCAAACGGTGCGATCAATGCCGCCTCGCATAACCGATAGGCTTGGCCAATTAAAAAGCCGCCCATTGCGCTCGTTAAGCCGATCAGGCCGAGGATCCATAAATCGGTGCTCTGCGGCCATACCCACGCGCGGAACATGAATTGCACCGCGACATTATCGCTATTGCCAAAGCGTCCATCACCCACGCCAAGCGCCATGATTATCGAGACGAAAATAAACGATAGATTGACGTAAAAGGACATTGTGCTGGCTTTTTCAGTGCCGCCCATCTTGCGTGACATCGTATGCAGACCGGCATAACAAACCGCGGCCAAAAGCGGGAATAACGCCAATACCTGAAAATCATCCGAATTAGGCCGGAGCATAATGACCGCACCCGCCAGTCCTAAAACCGTTGCAAACCAGCGAAAGCGCCCGACTTTTTCACGCAGGAAAATGACCGAAAACAGCGTGATGATAATTGGTGCAACAAAGAACAATGCGGTGGCTTGGGATAGCGGGACAGAGGCAATACCAATAAAGAAAAAGCTATTGGCCAGTACCACGAACAACCCCCGCATTAAATGCATGCGGAGTTTTTGTGTGCGCAAGATGCGATAGCCACCCTCTAGCGGTACGAAGAGCGCAAGGGTAACGATGAGGGCCAATACAGAGCGGATTAAAATGATCTGGTGGAGCGGATAATCACCGCTGAGGAATTTGATGCAGGCGTCTGTTATGGTGAAGTTCAGCGATGCCGAAACCGCGCATATTATCCCAAGCTGTGAAATCGAGAATTTTGACCCGGCCATGCAGTTCCACTTTGTTTGTCGAAAATGATCGGCGTAGCTTGCGCCAAAGAAGTGCCCGCGACAATAGCCGATGTTTTCCAACCCATTGCGTCTAATCGGATATTGACCAAGCGCACAAACAGAGTGATCATCCTGAATTCCACATCCCACACCCCACATCGCAAATTCAGATGGAACATTAACAATCAGGAAGTCCCAAAGATGAAGCTCCATTCAAATGTTATTACGCCTTTTGGCCGCAAAATCACTGTCGCCCTCGGGGTGCTGGGCCTAACCGATCAGGTCACGATGATAACGACTGATACGAATGATCCAGAAGATGAAAACCGGCGGCACAATCCTCTGGGGAAAATTCCGACCTTGGTGGCCGATGGTGAGGCGATCTTTGATAGCCGCGTGATCATGGAATATCTTGATGGGGTTCATGGCGGCAATGTTTTGTTGCCGCGTGAGGGCAAAGCACGCATCCGCACGCAAACCCGCGCCGCCCAAATTGACGGGACCATCGATGCCGCGATTTTGGTCGTGTATGAAGATCGGTTCCGGCCCCCCGAAGGTCGCTCGGCGAGTTGGGTTGCCTATCAACGGGACAAGGTCATCCGCTCGCTAGTCGCGATGGAGGCAAGCGGGATGATGGGCGATTACCAGAATGGTGCAAGCCCTGATATGGCCGAGATTGGCCTTGGTTGTTTGCTCGATTATCTGGATTTCCGGAACATTGTGCCATGGCGTGATCACGCCCCATCATTGGTTAAATGGCATGACGATTTCTGCGCCGCACTGCCGCTATTTGTCGAATGTCGTCCGTCCTAACAGCTTGGCTTAGGGCCTATAGCACCGAAGCGCCGGCCATCTTTCCCGACAGATAAGCATGTTCAATACGCGCACCGCCGAGCCAGTCACCGGCGATAGCCACATTCCGGCAATCGGACAGGCGCGGCATTTCAGCTGGCGTCGGGGTGATCACTTTGGCATAGCGCCAACGATGCGCCGCGCTATAGCTAGGGGCGGGAAGCGTTATGCCGCTGGCCTGTTCATAAGCTGATTTCAGCGCGGCAATATTCTCTGGCTTTTCCTGTTCAATATGGGCCGCGCTCCACTCTGCGCTTGCTTGAATTGTTAGCCCGTACAGCGCCGCTTCATTCCCCGGCCGTGCATTTTCCCAGCCAGCCCAACCGATAATCCCGCTATCCCTGATAGTGCCGGATGGGTCTGTTACATCCGCACCAACAGGCGGTGTCGCAAAACCAAACAACGCGGTCCAACACGGAGCGTAATGGGCCGCCTTGGCACTCGCGATCAACTCTGGTGCGATATCGCTAATTAGGTTTGCCGTTTGCGGGGCCGGTGCGGTGATGATCGCCCCCGTCGCCGATGCGATGACGCCGTCATCACTGGCAAAGGTAAAACCGTTATCGGTGCGGTGAATGGCGGTGATCTCACAATCTTGGCGGATCTCAAGGTCGCGCCCTAAAAACATCGGGAATGCCCGCATAAAGGGTGTCCCGATCAGGGCGGAACGGTCATCAAGATGCCAATTGGCAAGGCTGTTTTGGCTCTGCGCATTATCGCATATAGCGGCAAAGCCGGGGTCGCGTGCGGTTAAAAATTGGGCGCCATGATTAAACACAAAGCTATGGCCGTCTTTGGTTGTCACTCGTTTGGTCGACACCCGACCACCTATGCGCCGGCCCTTATCCAATACCAATACAGTCTTGCCCGCCGCGGTGAGGGTGTGCGCTGCTGCAAGTCCGGCAATGCCCGACCCAAGCACAACAAAATCATAATGGGGCATCATACTCATGAAAAATCCTGACACATTGTTAACTCTCGGGTGGCATCTGACCCCTGCTATAGCTTATAGTGCGCCGACAAGGAAACATAGTTGATTGGCGATTGTGTTTTTTTGTGAAGCAAAGAGGATTTGATGTTTACCGAATTACCCGCCTTTAGGGCGCTCAGCACTGCCGCGCAAACTATGAAGACTGCCGATTTGGGGGCAATGCTGGCCGATGATGCGCGGTCTCGCGATCTTGTGTTCACGCTGGATGATTTGCGCGTCGATATATCGCGGCATCGTCTGGATGGGGCGGTTATAAACGATTTGCTGAAACTTGCCGATGAGACTGATCTAGCCGCAAAGCTAGCCGCGTTATTTGCGGGTGAAGCGGTAAACCTTAGTGAAAACCGGCCAGTGCTTCATATGGACCAGCGTAGCAATGCGCGGATTGATAGTGCTGAATATGCGCGGCTTTGCGATTTTGCTGATGAATGCCGCTCGAATGCCGATATACATGACGTGATCAATATCGGTATTGGTGGTTCTGATCTGGGCCCCGCAATGGTTAGCATGGCGCTCTCTGGCCTGAAAAACAGCCCTAATGAAGAGACATCTGTTGGCCCGCATTTGCATTATGTGTCGAATGTTGACCCTAGCCATCTGCATGATGTTCTAAATGCTTGTGATCCGGCGCATAGCCTCGTCATCGTCACCTCAAAGACCTTTACCACCGCGGAAACCATGCGCAATGCTGGCCTTGCCCAGAGTTGGCTTGGTGATCATGCCGCTGGCCGTATGGTAGGGGTTAGCGCGAACGCCGCCGAGGCCCATGATTGGGGCCTTAGCGATGATTGTATCTTTGATTTTGATCAGGGTGTTGGGGGCCGTTATTCCCTCTGGTCGGCGGTAGGCTTGCCGGTAATGATTGATATCGGGCCCGATGCCTTTACCGAATTTCTGGCTGGTGCGGCGGCGATGGATGCCCATTTCCAGAGCGCCCCTTTTGCCCAGAATTTGCCCGTAATCTTGGGCTTGCTTCGGGTGTGGAACCGTAATTTTCTGGATTTGCCGACGCTTGGTATCATGCCCTATGATCAACGTTTGGCGCGGCTTCCGGCGTGGGCACAGCAATTGGAAATGGAATCCAACGGCAAATCAGTTACCCGCAACGGAGCCAAGATTGATTATGCAACCGCGCCGGTTATCTGGGGCGAGGCGGGCACAGGGTGCCAGCATTCCTTTTTCCAAGCGTTGCATCAGGGCAGTGATCTGGTGCCGCTGGATATATTATTGCCGTTGCGCCCAAGCTATCTAACCCTATCGGGCAATTGGCAGGCCAGTCACAATGTGTTGGTGGCGAATGCGTTGGCCCAAGCCGAGGCATTGGCCAAAGGCCACGAAAATACAGCCGAGCCACATCGCAACTTTGCTGGTGGTCGACCATCGAGCCTGATTAGCTGGACGCGTTCGACGCCATTTGCCATTGGCCGTTTGCTGGCTCTGTATGAACATATCACCACGGTTAGCGGCTTTGTGTGGGATGTGAATAGTTATGATCAATGGGGTGTCGAGCTGGGCAAAACCATGGCGAAAAGCTTTGAAGCCATTCTTGAAAGCGG
>CBFHOS010000054.1:0-6440 GCA_965657645.1 Puniceispirillaceae bacterium (SeqCode)
CGCGAATGTCATAACCACCCTGCTGGCTAATGCGCACGTCCTTATCTATTTCTGACAGGAGACACGCATGTCGCTTCAACCTCCCCTCACCGAATTGGAAATCAAAACCGATTCTTCCGGCTTTTATTCAGGCTTCAACACGTTCGTTACCGTTGGATCAAAAATACTTATCGGCCTATTGATCCTCTGGGCTTCGGTTTGGTCCGACCAGGCCGCCACCATGTTAAAGACGCTAAACAGTCTTTTGCTCAGCTATTTTGGGCATTGGTATATGTATGTGGTGTTTTTCTACATCGTTGTCTGCGTCGGCCTCGCACTCTGGCCGGCATCTGGCCGAATAAAACTTGGCAAACCGGATGAAAAACCGGAATTCTCCAACTTCTCGTGGTTCTCAATGATGTTTGGCGCGGGTATCGGCATTGGCATGTTAACCTACGCCACCGCAGAACCGATTTATCACTGGGGCAACAATCCATCGGTTATTACTGGTCTGGTGAACGGGGAAACCCTTGAAAATGTCCGTCCGGCCTTTCAATGGTCGTTCCTGCATTGGGGATTTTCTGCATGGGCCTGTTATGCTTTGGTTGGCTTAACGCTCGCCTTCTTCTGTTATTCTCGTGGATTACCGCTGACAATTCGCTCTGGCCTAACCCCGCTATTCGGCAAGGCTTTGGCCGGGCCATTGGGCCATGCGGTTGATATCGTCTCGGTCATTGCCACTATACTCGGCGTCTCGGTGACAATCGGATATGGCGTGTCACAATTTGCGTCGGGTGTTTTCAATATCACCGGGGCCGGATGGATTATGAACGCTGACGGTAACCCGACAGTGGTTGCCATGATCCTGTCGCTAGTAGTGGTTATGGTGGCCTCAACCTTCTCGGCGCTATCTGGCGTTGGCAGGGGCATTAAATGGCTGTCCAACATCAATATGAGCTTGTCGCTATTCCTATTGGCATTCTTCGTCCTGTTTGGCTCCACACTGTTCATGTTCAAGAGCCTGTTTCTCGGTATATGGGATTATCTGGTTGCGGTGATACCAATGTCGACCACGGTTTGGACTGACACTGGTACAGAGCTATCTAGCAAGCTTGCTGGTTGGCAAGGTGGCTGGACGATCTTTTATTGGGCGTGGTGGATTGCCTTTGCCCCGTTTGTTGGATTGTTTTTAGCGCGTATTTCGCGTGGTCGCTCAATCCGTGAATTTGTTCTAGGCGCGATGATTGTTCCGTCCCTCATGTGCTTTATATGGTTTGCCTTTGTTGGTGGAACAGCCATTGATCTTGAATTGTCTGGCCGTGCTGGCAGATCCATTCTGGATAGTGGAATTTCATCACAGCTTTTCGCAACGGTGAATGTCTTGCTTAGCCCAATGATGGCAACATTAATGTCGGTCATCATCGTGATATTGCTGCTGACATTCTTGGTTACATCGGCTGACTCGGCGGTGTTGATTATCAACACTATCGCGGCGGCGGGCGATGCGTCGCAAAAGGCAAATATCCACATCATTGTATGGGGTTGTGCCCTAACCCTCGTTATTGGCGTATTGCTGACGGTTGGTGGTCTTGGGGCCATTAACTCGGCGATGATTATCGGCGCCTTGCCCTTTTCCATGGTGATGGCATTGATGGGGGTTTCCTTAGTCAAAGCCATTGTCCGAGACGAAATGCGCGGTAAAGCCGGAAAATAATCCAGCATGTTACCCAGGCATAAAATGTAAAAGACCAAATTTAATGCTGGCGGCACAATGATGTCGCCAGCATTTTTTATCACTAGTGATATTTTAAGAATTGGCGTTAGTGTGATTTAGATCTTTTAGATAAGCAATGAGAACGAGGGTGTCATGGCGGGTGAAGCATTTCTAAAATCAGTCGAAACCAGTTTCAAGGCGACTATGCAATGCATTAGTCAGGATGGTTCAGGCGCGGAAATATCGGAAGAACTAGCCCATAAGATCATGGTTGCCAATTCAACCTATGTGGTGCGCTTTGGCGTTCGTTTGCGCGGCACTTTGCATACATTCGTTGGCTATCGGTCTGTTCACTCAGAGCATTTTGAACCGGTAAAGGGCGGCATCCGTTATTCACTCGAGGTCAGCCAGCGTGAGGTCGAGGCCCTCGCGGCCTTGATGACGTTTAAATGTGCGTTGATGGAATTGCCGTTTGGTGGGGCCAAGGGTGGTTTGATTATTGACCCGCGTGAATGGAGCGTGCCGGAGCTAGAGCGCATTACGCGCCGCTTTGCACAGGAATTATCGAAACGGAACCTTATTCACCCATCACAAAATGTCCCTGCCCCCGATGTTGGCACTGGTGAACGTGAGATGGCGTGGATGGCGGATGAATATAAACGGCTTCATCCTGAAGAATTGAATGCATGGGCGGCGGTTACCGGCAAGCCCCTCAATAAAGGCGGGATCGCCGGACGAACCGAGGCAACTGGCCGCGGGGTTCAATATGGTCTACAGGCATTTTTCAACCACCCCAATGATGTGAAAAAGGCAGGACTAACCCCCGGCCTTGCTGGCAAGCGCGTCATTGTTCAAGGATTAGGTAATGTTGGGTATCACGCGGCCCTATTCCTGTCACAGGAGGATGGCGCTCTGATCACCCATGTTCTAGAGCGTGATGGCACGGTGGTGAACGAGAACGGTATCGATATCGCCGCGTTGCATGCGCATATCGTTGAAACCGGCGGTACCAAGGGTTTTGACGGATATTGCAATAATGGCATTGAAATGCTGGAGGCCGATGCGGATATCATGATCCCCGCCGCTCTGGAATTGGTTATCAACGAAGACAATGCGCCGCGGATCAAAACACCGTTGATTATCGAAGCGGCAAACGGACCTATTAGTTCGGGCGCAGACGCAATTCTGCGCGACCGTGGTACCGTCATTATCCCCGATCTATATGCCAATGCGGGCGGGGTAACGGTTAGCTATTTTGAATGGATTAAGAACCTAACGCATATGCGCTTTGGCCGGATGCAAAGACGCGAAAGTGAGAGCCATTTCAGGGCCATTATTCAGGGCGTTGAGCAAATGACCGGCAAAGAATTTCCGAGCGAGTTACGCAGTGATGCCGTTGATGGGGCAACCGAATTGGATCTGGTGCGCTCTGGCCTCGAAGACACGATGAAAATTGCCTATGAAGCGATCAGCTCGGAATGGCATAGCAACAGCAATATTCCGGACCTGCGCACAGCCGCTATGAGTATCGCGATTAAGCGCGTTGCAAATAGTTATCTGTCAATTGGTATCTAGTGATATGATCCTATATCGAAGCGATTTTAGGAATGCTCGGTATGGGCCGATCTCTATACATCAAATATGGTAGCCGGATCACCTCCGGCACGGCAGAATTGCTATATGACCGCATTACAAAAGACCCTAGCCTCGCCAGTTTTTTTACCAATGTAGACATCGACAAATTACGCGAACATATGAGTGATGTGCTCGGCGTTATCGCCGGTGGTCCCAACATTTATAAGGGCCGAAATATCAAAGAGGCGCATGCCCAATTCGCCATCACACGTGCCGATTTCGACAATGTTGCCGCACATTTAATAGCTAGCCTCGCCGCAATGGGGGTAGAGCCTGATGATATTGATATTGTTCTGGCCGAGGTCGCCAAAACCGCGGATGATATCATCACGATCAAGTCGTAACCTGCCCTAATGGAATGGTTAGGCAAATGCTAATGCGGCTGAAAAAACGATGCTGTGCCGTGCGGCGACCTCATCCTGATCGGTGCCATAACCGCCACCAATAACCGTGACCACTGGAATATCACGCTCTCTGAAATGCCCAATAATAGCCTTGTCACGGGCCATAATGCCGTCATTGGTCATCTCTAGATAACCAAGGCGATCATTGGCGTGAACGTCCACACCCGCGTCATATAAGACCAAATCAGGGCGAACGCCGGTTTCGTCTAAATGGGCCAGCGTATCGCGAACAATGGTGATATAGCCGTCATCACTGGTGCCCTTTTCGATCTCGACATCAAGATTGCTAGTCGCCTTTCGGGCCGGATAATTGGTGCGGCAATGCATAGAACAGGTGAAAACACGATCATCATTTTCAAGAATGCGCGCGGTCCCATCGCCTTGATGAACATCGCAATCGATGATCAACACTGATTTCACCGCGCCCTCATTACATAAAGATGTCGCCGCATATGCCAGATCATTGAATACACAAAATCCGGCGCCGTAATCATAATGGGCGTGGTGCGTACCACCGGCGGCGTGGCACGCCAAGCCGGTCAATAGCGCGTGACGCGCCGCCAACAAGGTGCCATTAACAGCCAGAAATGACCGGCGGGCGAGCACCTCACTCCAATTGAGGCCCAAAACACGAATTTGCTCTGCGGCCAATGTGCCGTTTGCAATCGCATCGATATAATCAGGATGTTGGGTGATCGCCAGATCACGGGCCATAGCGGGCTCGGGCTGGTGGATATCAAAGCGATCCAACAGCCCGTTTTTATCCAGATTGGCCATCAAGCGGCTGAATTTAGTTGCCGGAAACCTATGGCCGTCCGGCAATGGGATATCGTAATTAGGATGAAAAACCAGAGATGGCATAGGCGCAAACGCTGCCTAGCTATCGATTTTACCGCCAGCTTCGACCCAGTCTTTGAACCCACCGATATTAGCGACGTTTTTGTAGCCCATATCAGCAAGGGTTTTGCCGGCCAGAGCCGCCATGCCACCCGCCGCACAAACCAGCAAAATATCAGCGTCTTTTTGCAAAACAGGGTTATGTAGAGCAGTTGAGTCATCAGCCGCAAATTCCATAAATCCACGGGGGATATGCACCGCTCCGGCAATTGTACCGGTTTCAGCAATCATCGCACTGTCGCGTACATCAATAAAGATCGAGTTGCCAGCCTCATGCTTGGCGATCGCATCCTCAACTGACAAGCGCGGCACAACTGCATTTGCGTCTGCTAAATAATCTGTGGCTGATTTCATGATCTGTCCCCTCGAAAAAAACTATGTCCTACAGTTAAGGGCGCTAGCTAGCAAGTCAAGCCCCACACAGTGATGCGACCTGCAATTGTGTGATGGCTTTGGGCAATCATTTTATCCGGAAATTAGCCAAATATTCAGTGTTTTTTCAGTAACCTTGCTTTTGCATTGAACCACGCGCATAACAGATGGACTAGCGTGCGGCGGTATGGACCGTGCGCAATTTCGATGGACGCCATCTCTGATTTGGGCGTCGCCTCTGTTTATTACCGAGCCTGAACCAGCGTCGCATTGATGCCGGTTATTCTAACGCGTCCCCTCATTCTGGCGGGCGTGACTATGCGTCGATACTCGTCTCACTATCCTAATCCCAACGCCCTGCCGTGATGTAATTCCGCCTGATCTGTTTGTTATTTCTACACCAAATATTGAAACACAGATGTCATCGCGGGGCTTTAGAAAGGACCAACCAATGGCCAAGGGCAATAGTAGAAAAGGCAATCGCGAACTTAAGAAGCCAAAGAAAGAAACCCCTAAAGTGGTTGCAACTGCGGCATTTTCCAAACCAGCTGAGCTGAAAATCGGCTCGAAGAAACCGAAATAATATGAAATTAACAATGCTGACCGGCATGTTTTGCACGGTCTCAATCGCAACCGTTCTGATCTCTAGCGCGGCGAATGCGGCAGAGTACAAACTCGAACCATCCGGTGATAGCTATCTGTCCTTAAATGAATGCCTTTACGCAGTGTCAAAAGGCACCCCGATTGGCGCGGCGGCGGACGGTATTTACATCTACAAAAACGAGTTGTGGCAATTCACGTATGCAACGGCCGAACAGACTGTAACCTGTGATCAGCTGGGCGTTCTATCGGAATAGCCTGCTTGTTCCCTCCCGCTTTATCCCGGGCCATATTTATCCAACCCAGACACCATCTTCATAGGATCGTTATGCAAAAAGAAACCCCAGTATTAAGTGCCAAAGCCCTTTCAGACCTCGGCATCATCAAAAAAAGTGTCGACATATTTCATGTTGGTGAACATCAATATAGCAATATAGAGCATGCTGTTGCCGAGGCCCACCGCGCTATCGCCAAAAAGCTGGCATCAGAAAAGGCCTGATCCGGAATTTGCAGTGTCGTTGGGGATGGCGATTCCGCGAGGACTCGAACCCCGAACCTGCTCATTAGAAGTGAGCTGCTCTATCCAGTTGAGCTACGGAACCGCATGGCTGAATATGTGCCCGATTTCATCTTGTTTGTCTAGGTGGCTTTGGCTTTTGTGATGCGGTCGATAAAACGTTGCTGGCCTGTCCAATGCTATTTACCCTGTGACGAGCTGACGTTATGTTTTAGCGATGGATAACACGACTTTACACATCCGCGCCTTTGATCCGTCATCTGATGGCGATATCGCCGCGGTTACAGCGATATACGGCCACCATGTCTTGCATGGATTGGCG
>CBFHOS010000055.1:0-6403 GCA_965657645.1 Puniceispirillaceae bacterium (SeqCode)
GTGTCGCAGTCACAACGAACGGCGTGTCACAACGAGCAAGCGACTCAAGCGCTGCCACATCACCATCATAGCCACCGACCACAACTTGATCGGACAGACCGGCCGCTTCTACTGCCTTGGCCGCTCCCATCGCGATGCCGTCAGCCTGACCGAAGATCATCTTGATATCAGGGTTGGCTTGAAGCATGTTCTGACCAATCGAGAAACCTTCATCCGGTGACCACATCTGCGTCCATTGCTGGGCGACCAGTTGTACGCCAGGGTTTTCGTCGATGGCCATCTTGCAGCCTTCAAATCTCTGGACTTCAGGGGTCGTGCCCTTCTGGCCGTGGATTATGACCATTTTGCCTTTTCCACCCGCACGCTCAATGATCGACGAGCAGACCTCGTAAGAGGACATTACGTTCTCACCATAGATCACGGTATCACCAGGCTCACCATCGGGTTCACGGTCAACGTTGATGACGGGAATGCCTTCTGCACGTGCAAGACGCGTTGGGACAGTGGCTGCTGCTGCACCTGCCGGGATGTAGATAAAGGCATCTATGCCCTGGGTCAGAAGGTCCTGAACCTGGCTAACCTGGGTCGCTGTATCGCCCTTGGCGTCCACGGTGATCACTTCGATGCCAAGAGAAGCAGCGTAATTTTCAACACCCAGTTTGATCTGGTTAAAAAAGTCAGCTTGTAAGTTAGGCACGGCCAAACCGATCCTTTCGATTCCGATCCCGGGCTGTTGTGCAGATGCCGTTGCAGGCAAAATACCGGCAAGTGCGGTTACGGCCACCAAGGCCTTAAGTGTTTTCTTCATTTGTATTCTCCTCCGTTATTTAATTTTGCCCGCTCATGCGGGACTTTGGAAACCCTAGCTTCGCTCGAACCTTGGGTCAGGACAGCTGCGAGTGCCGCTGCCAAAATCTATACCTTGCGCTGTTTGAAGGTCTCAGCCGCGACAGCCATTACAATCACCAATCCAATGATAACGGCCTGCAGGAACGGCGATACGCTCAACAAGTTCAGTCCGTTGCGCAACACACCGATGATCAGCACACCGATAATTGTGCCGCCGATCCCACCGGTACCGCCCGACAGGCTGGTGCCACCTATAACAACTGCCGCGATAGCGTCGAGCTCGTAGGCGATTCCGATCGTTGGCTGGACCGCATCTAGGCGGGCAGCCAACAGAACGCCGGCAAGACCAGACAACGCGGCACAGGCTGTGTAAACGAGAACGGTTACCCGTTTGACGTTGATGCCGGCAAGACGCGCCACTTCGGGGTTGCCACCCACCGCATATAATGCCCGGCCTCCCTCTCTATAGCGCTGAAACAGCAGCGCAACAGCAAACACCACAAACATAATAGCGACGGTCATCGTTAAGACGCCGCCAAACCGGATGATGGCCCCCATGTTGAACCAAGCAGGGAAACCAATGATCTGGGAACCGTTCGTGATCATGCTTGCCAACCCACGCGCAATCGACATCATGGCTAGCGTCGCGATAAATGGCGGCACCTTGAATTCAGTTATTAACAAACCCGATATCAGGCCCGCTAATGCCGCAGCGGCTATCGCACTAGGCACCGCCATTCCCATCGACAACCCTACTTCAACGTTCAAGAAGCCTAAAACCATCATTGCCAGCGCCAGCACTGATCCCACCGACAGATCAATTCCACCAAGAAGGATCACGAAGGTCATTCCTACGGCGATGATCCCGATAACCGTGACCTGATCCAAAATGTTTAGGAAATTGCGCACTGAAAAGAATGAGTCGGTTGCAACAGTCAGAAATGCACAAAGAAGTAACAAACCAATCAGTGGCCCAGTCGCACCACCGAGAGAAAAAAACTCTCTAAGTTTGCGCCCGCCATGTGAGTTGGCACGTGATCCAATCATTTGCTTCTCCTCATCGAATAATTATTCGAATGTGATATAAAATCCTTAACTTAGAAAATTGGCCATGTCAACAGATCAAAATAATTGATCAAATATTGGCGAAAAGCTAAATGATATAATAGTAAAACACAAAATACATATTGACGGAATATCAATGTGTATGTTTAATTGATACGGTATTTTTATGCAACAGGCGCAATAATGATCACAGAAAAGCTATACAAACTGGCAAACAAGATCCGACAACGCGACCTTCAGGCTGTATTTGAAGCAGGTGCGGGGCACATTGGTGGCGAAATGTCAGTAACCGACATCTTGACGGCACTCTACTTCAAAATCATGCATGTCGATCCCGACAACCCAAACGCGCCACAGCGCGACCGACTTATTCTCAGCAAAGGGCACACAGCCCTCGCTCTGTACATCGTGCTGGCCGAAAAGGGTTTCCTTCCGGCTGAGGAGATTTCGACCTTTTTGCAGCACCGGTCGCGCCTTAACGGGCACCCCAATCGGGTAAAGGTGCCGGGAGTCGAAACCAATACAGGCCCTCTTGGACATGGTCTTCCAATAGGTGTGGGCATGGCAAAGGCTGCCCAACTCAATGGTGAAAACTGGCGCACTTTCGTGATTACCGGAGACGGTGAAATGCAAGAGGGATCCAACTGGGAAGCCATCATGGCCGCTGCGCATTTCAAACTGGACAACCTGACCTTAATTATCGACCATAACCGATTGCAACAAGGCGCGCGGTTGGCCGAAACCAACAACCTAGCCCCGCTAGCCCCCAAGCTGGAAGCCTTTGGCTGGGCCGTAGAAGAGATCAACGGTCATGACATGGATCAAATCTGCGCGGCGCTATCGCCTGAAACCATTACTCTCAGAAAGCCAAAATGCATTGTGGCCCATACCAATAAGGGGCAGGGAATTTCATTCATGTCTGACAATGTCGCATGGCACCACAAGGTACCCAACGAAGAGCAGTACAAGCAGGCCATGAAAGAGCTTCAAGGAGTGACAGTATGAGCAATCCATTCGATGGCGCGCAACTGCACGATTGTCGGGATGCCTTTACCTCCGTTTTGGAGGAGCTTGCCACTGAAAACAACGACATTGTCGCCGTGTGCAACGACTCAGTCGGCTCGTCCAAGCTGGCGAGTTTCCGTGACAAGTTCTCCGACCGTCTGATCAATGTCGGCATTGCAGAACAGAACATGGTTGGCGTTGGGGCTGGCCTTGCCAATGGTGGGAAGATTCCGTTTGTATGCGCCGCTTCACCATTCCTGACTGGCCGAGCGCTAGAACAAATCAAGGCCGACGTCGCTTATTCAGAGACCAATGTGAAACTTGTGGGCATCTCATCCGGCCTAGCCTATGGGGAACTTGGGCCAACCCATCACTCGATTGAGGATTTCGCCTGGATACGCGCCTTACCGAATGTTCCTGTTGTGGCCCCTGCCGACCGAGTTGAGACGGCAGCGGCCATCAGATGGGCAACCGAATATCAAGGCGGCTGCTTTCTTCGTCTCAGCCGAGTTGGCGTTCCCGATGTGCTACCCGAGAATCATGTTTTCGAACTGGGCAAGGCCGATCTATTGCGCGCGGGCGATGACCTGACCATTATCGCAAATGGGGTCCTAACCCACCGGGCGCTGATCGCTGCGGAATTGCTGAGCAATAGCGGCATCTTGGCCCGTGTCCTAAACATGGCCAGCGTGCGTCCAATCGATGAAGCGGCTGTTATCAGCGCTGCTGAGGAGACAGGCGCGATCCTGACATGTGAGGAGCACACCACCTTTGGCGGCCTTGGTAGCGCAGTGGCCGAGGTGGTCGTCGACAAGGCACCCGTGCCGATGACGCGACTCGGAGTTCCCGGGATATTTGCCCACACGGCATCAGCCACCGCTCTGCTGGATGATTTTGGGATGTCTCCCGAAGCAATCGCTGACAGCGCGTGCGCCTTGCTGAAGCGAAAGGGATGACACATGGCGCAGCGGGCCATTCTTGCGATTGACGAAGGTACGACGAACGTAAAGACCATTCTTGTATCGCGAGATGGTGAGATCATCGCCAGCGGTTCCGCACCCGTGCCTATCGAGCATCCGCAGTCAGGCTGGGTCCAGCAGGATGCCAACAAGATCTGGGAGGCGACACAACAGGCCATAGTGACCTGTCTGGCCGATGCTCCCAACATTGAGATTGTCGCGGTTGGCATCTCAAACCAACGCGAGACGATCTTGATTTGGGACCGCCAGACCGGCGCGCCCTTGGGGCCGGCTATCACATGGCAATGCCGCCGAACAGCTGACGCCTGCAACGCCCTGAAAGATGCCGGTCACGAGCCTCTGGTCATTGCGCGAACCGGCCTGCCGCTTGACCCTCTTTTTCCACCGACCAAGGCCGCTTGGCTACTTGAGCACCATGGCACCAACGCATCAGACATCTGCATCGGGACGGTTGACAGCTGGCTCATTTGGAAACTCTCGGGCGGGCAAGTCCATGCCACTGATCGCTCGAACGCAGCCCGCACACAGCTTTTCAATCTTGCTGAAGGGCGTTGGGACGAGAGTCTTTGCAAGATTTTTGGCATTGACACCTCGATGTTACCCGAAGTGCATGACAGCGCGCACATATTCGCGACCACGAAAAACGTGGATGCGCTAAATGACGGCGTTCCAATTGCCTCAGCGATTGGCGATTCCCATGCCGCTTTGTTTGGGCATGGGGCGTTCAACCCCGGTGACAGCAAGATCACTTTCGGCACCGGGTCATCGGTCATGACGACGATCCCAGAGTTCATCGCGCCGCCCCCAGGCATCACCACAACAATCGCTTGGTCCATCGACGGCAAATCCACCTACGCCTTTGAGGGCAACATCCTTGTCAGCGCCTCCATCTTGCCCTGGACCGCGACAATTCTGGGCCTGTCCAGTGTGCAAGACCTGCTGGACCTCGCGCAGACCGTTGACGACACAAATGGGGTCACCTTGGTTCCCGCTCATGTCGGCCTCGGATCGCCGCATTGGAATGCAGAGGCCCGTGGGATGATTTCTGGCCTTTCCTTTGCTTCTGGCCCGGCTCATATCGCCCGCGCCGCGGCGGAAAGCATCGCCCTGCAGGTCCACGATGTCGTTGGGGTCATGGTAGCCGCCTCCATCGGTATAAAGCGGCTTTTCGTGGATGGAGGCCCCAGTCAGAATCCCTTCTTAATGCAGCTGGTTGCCGACTATCTCGACAATAGCATCAC
Source organism: Puniceispirillaceae bacterium (SeqCode) (assembly GCA_965657645.1). GTDB lineage: Bacteria > Pseudomonadota > Alphaproteobacteria > Puniceispirillales > Puniceispirillaceae > CBFHOS01. The sequence goes on from CBFHOS010000055.1 coordinate 5,141, forward strand.
TCCCTGCCGAAACGCTGAAGTGTCCGCTCTAGGTGCGGCTCATCTTGCCGGATTGGCCACCGGATTTTGGCAGAAAATTGACGACGTTGGCCGCTTGACACAACACGGCCTCGCAATTTCCCCAAATGTTGCTGCAGATTTCAGAAAAGATCACCTGGAAATCTGGAAAAAGGCCGTTGCTCAAACGCTCTCATCAATGTACTGAATACATATTCAACCACCAGTAATCTAGGAAAGCCAATGCCTCGAGTAAATGAACTTCGTCTGATCGCACGCGTGGCGCAGATGTATCACATTGAAGGGCAACGCCAAGCAAATATTGCGCAGCACCTGCACATATCTCAGGCGACAGTATCTAGAATGCTGAAAAAAGCGCACCAAGAGGGCATCGTGCGTACAACAGTCGTTTCTCCGTCTGGCACATATGCGGAGCTTGAAACCAGCCTACGGCAGCAATTTGGACTGACCGAAGCCATTGTCGTCGAATGCAACGAAGACCGGGATGGAGCCATCATGGCCCGGATCGGCGAGGCTGCGGCCTATTTTGTCGAGGCAACCCTTCAAACGGACGAAATCATTGGTGTCTCCAGCTGGTCCGAGACCATCCTGCAAATGGTCCAGAACATCCACCCTATGAAATCCGGCAAAGCCAAGTATGTCGTGCAAATGCTGGGCGGCATGGGCAATCCGACGGTACAGATGCATGCCAACCAGTTAGTGACGCGGATGGCTAAGTTGACTGGCGCGGAACCCCACGTTCTGAGCGCTCCAGGGGTTGCGCAATCCCGCGAGGCCAAGCTGGTCTTGCTTAGCGATACTTTCGTGCGTGAAACGATGGACCTTTTTTCGCGGATCACACTTGCGATAGTCGGCATCGGCGCGGTCGAACCCTCGGGCATGTTGGCAAGAAGCGGCAACGTATTCTCGCCCCGGGAATTGGCGGACTTGACGGAGTCAGGGTCAGTCGGCGACATGAGCCTGCGGTTCTTTGATACCGACGGGGCATATGTAAAAAGCCCCCTCGATGACCGGGTGATCGGCATGACGCTAGAGGAACTTGCCAAGGTTGAGCGGGTGATGGCACTGGCCGGTGGCAAGGCGAAGACCGAAGCCATCAGAAGCGCCTTAAAAACAGGTATTATCGACCTGTTGATTACCGATAAGTTCACCGCACAACGTCTGGTCAGCCCCGACACCAACGCGCCATCGACTAGCTGACCGTCCTTTCTATCGTCAGAAAGCAGCTTACGCGATCACACTGGC
>CBFHOS010000056.1:0-5579 GCA_965657645.1 Puniceispirillaceae bacterium (SeqCode)
TAAGGAAAAAGGGTTGCCTGTACCGTCATGGCTATAGGAGATTTATGATGGATACGTTGGTAAGTGCTGAATGGCTTTTGGCCAATCTGGGCAAGGTAAAGGTGCTGGACGCTAGTAGTCATTTGCCCACGTCAGACCGTAATGCTGATACAGAATTTGCCGCTGCACGGATCCCCGGCGCGGTGCGGTTTGATATCAATAAAATTGCTGATCGAAACTCTGATCTGCCCCATATGGTCCCGCCGGCTGGTGAATTTGCCAGTGCGATGCGTGAGCTGGGCATTAACGACCACGATTCAGTGGTGATCTATGACGACAGCCCTATTTTCCCTGCGGCGCGTGCATGGTGGATGTTGCGGCTGTTTGGCCATAGCAATGTGGCAGTGCTTAATGGTGGGTTGCGGGCATGGCGTGATGCGGGCGGTGTTATGGAAACCAGCGCATTTAGCCCCCCTGCTATGGGCAATTACAGCATGCGGCCGCCGGTTGGCGCCCAAATCATCGACATGGCCGCTATCAGAGCCATGATGAGCGCGGATTCGGTTGGACAAATTGCCGATGCACGCCCTGCGGGTCGGTTTTCTGGCGAGACGCCGGAACCACGCCCCGGTTTGCGCGCTGGCCATATTCCCGGTTCAAAGAACGTGCCGCTAAGCACTTTGATTGACGAGAATGGAATGTACCGTGATGCGGCCTCTATTCGCGCGGCGTTTGAGGCTGGCGGGATTGACCCTGATCGGCCGATGATCACCTCTTGTGGGTCTGGCGTTACCGCATGCGGTCTAACGCTGGGTTTGGCCTTGCTAGGCAATGAAAAAGTATTTGTATTTGACGGTTCATGGAGCGAATGGGGATCGTCGGACGCCCCCATTGAGACAGGATCATAATAAAAACCCCAGCCAAGGCTGGGGTTTTTTTAATCTTATAGAGCCTGTGATGGGCCTAATCGTTTAGGATCTGGCTCAGGAACAGCTTCGTGCGGTCATTCTTTGGCTTGTTAAAGAATGTTTCCGGATCGTTTTCTTCAACAATCTCGCCCTCATCCATAAAGATCACACGGTTCGCCACTTTGCGGGCAAAGCCCATCTCGTGCGTTACAACCATCATTGTCATGCCATCTTCGGCAAGCTCGATCATTGTATCCAGAACCTCTTTGATCATCTCAGGATCAAGCGCCGAGGTCGGCTCATCAAACAGCATGATGCGGGGGCGCATGCACAATGCACGGGCAATCGCCACACGCTGCTGCTGGCCACCAGATAGCTGGCCCGGATATTTTAGAGCCTGCTCAGGAATTTTTACCCGGCTCAGATATTCCATGGCAATCTCTTCAGCTTCTTTGCGTGGGGTTTTGCGAACCCATATCGGCGCCAGAACACAATTTTCAAGAATTGTCAGATGCGGGAACAGATTGAAACTCTGGAACACCATACCGACTTCTGAACGGATCATCTCAATGTCTTTAAGGTCCGATGTCAGATCAGTCCCGTGCACATTAATGATACCCTGCTGATGCTCCTCAAGGCGGTTGATACAGCGGATCAGCGTCGATTTGCCAGATCCGGACGGGCCACAAATAACGATCTTTTCGCCTTGCTGCACTTCAAGATCAATGTCCTTTAGCGCATGGAAGTTGCCAAACCATTTATGCATACCTTCGATGCGGATGACCGTATCAGTAGCTTTTTTTGTTTTAGGTGCAGTAGCCATATCAGTTTCCGTTCAGCTATTTTTTCTGAAATTTGTTTTCGGTATCGAGCCTGCGTTCCAGATAGTTGGAATAGGTGCTCATGCCGTAACAGCAAAAGAAGAAGAAGATCGCGATGAAGATGTAAACTTCTCTGGTCAAACCGATCCATTTTGAATCGGCAAGCGCCGCGCGTCCCATGCCCAAAGTGTCAAACATGCCAATGACCACAACCAGTGTTGTATCCTTAAACAAACCGATAAAGGTGTTCACGATACCCGGGATTGAAATCTTCAATACCTGTGGCATGACGACGAGATACATTGTTTTCCAATAGCTCAGACCTGATGCGTTTGCCGCCTCAATCTGGCCTTTTGGAATACCGGCAAGGCCGCCTCTTATAACCTCCGCCATATAGGCCGAGGCAAATAGAGAAACCATGATCAACACGCGGATCAAAAGATCGAATGTTGTACCCGGCGGTAGGAAGTAATTCAGCATTGTCGAAGCGATGAACAACAGCGCAATCAATGGCACACCGCGAATAAACTCGATGAACACCACGCAAACCATCTTCACCACAGGCAGGCTCGAGGTCCGTCCCAAAGCCAGCAAAATACCGGCAGGGAGTGAAAAGGCGATGCCTGTCACACCAATAACCAGAGTAAGGGCAACGCCGCCAATCTTAACTGAATCGATTGAGGTAAGGCCAAAGCCACCAAAAATCAGCCAGCCGGCAACAAACGGAAAGGCCCCGGTAAACCAGAAAAAATACTTGCGGAATGGCATCGCGTTCCAAAACACCGGAGCCAAAGCAACCAGCATGAGAACAAAGGACAGGTTAGCCCGCCAGATTTCCTCATTGGGGTAAAAGCCGTAAACAAGCTGGTTCATCCGAACGCCGACAAAGGCCCAACAAGCGCCACTTCCCGGCTCGCTCATGGCTTCCCAACATTCGTTTCTGCTAGATGCCGACCAGACAGCGTTGATGAACATCCAGTCAATCATGCCGGGCAATGTGGCATATAGAATATAGACACATACCAACGTCAAAATGGTGTCAGATGGGGTCGCAAATAGGTTTGTGCGCATCCAACCGACTATGCCAACCTCAGATTTTGGTGGCGGTAGATCGGGGTGTGAACCGGGCGTATATGATTTTGTTTTAGCCATTTTAGCGCCCCTTCAGCTTTAGCCGTGAGTTGAAAAAGTTCATGCCGCCTGAAATGATCAAAGACAGTGTGAGATAGCAGAGCAGAACAAGGAACATCGTTTCGACTTCCTTGCCGGTCTGCATCAATGAGATACCGCCAAGCGTTGCCACAACATCGTAATAACCAATAGCAATCGCCAAAGAAGAGTTCTTTGTAAGGTTAAGATAGTTACTGGCTAATGGCGGGATAATTAGTGGCATTGCCTGGGGAATAATCACCAATTGCAATGTGCGGTTTGGGGCAAGGCCCAGCGCATGCGCCGCTTCGCGTTGGCCTTTGTGAATGGCCAGAATACCGCCGCGTACGATCTCCGCAATGAAACAAGCGGTGTAGTAAGACAGGGCAAACCACAAAGCTAGATATTCGGGGCGTAGGATGAAACCACCCTTAAAGTTAAAGCCTTCCAACACCGGGTAATCAAGGGTGATTGGTGATCCAGCAACAAAGAACGCAATGATCGGCAATCCGATAATTGCGGCTACCGACACTTTAAAGACCGGAAATATCTGGCCTGTTTTCATCTGCCGCGCTTTTGCCCAACGTGCCATGATGAAAGAGCCAACAATAGCCAACACAAACGCGCCAACAACAATTCCAGAGCCAGCCTCAAATACTGGGTTTGGTGCATACAGCCCGCGGTTTGTTAGGTAAAAGCTATCGGCGATACCAGAGGCTGTTTTTGGCCGCGGTAAGACGTTGATGATCACGCCATAGATAAAGAAAATGTGAAGCAAAAGCGGCACGTTTCGGGTGAAATCAATAAACACCTGTGACAGACGGCTAATTAGGAAGTTGCGCGAAAGCCGCATCACACCAAGTGTAAATCCAAGGATTGTCGCCAGAATGATACCAGTGACAGCCACCAGCAAGGTGTTTGACAGGCCCACCCAAGCGGCGCGAAGATGCGTATCTGTTGGCGCATAATCAACAAAAGGTTGGAACGAAATATCATAACCAGCTGGCGCGCTAAGGAAGGTAAAGCTTAGGTCTTTACCGACTGCCTCGAGATTGGCGACCATGTTCAAACCGATATAGGTGAACAGCGCACAAAGGCCAAGCACAGTGGCTATTTGGAAAAAGACCTGACGAACCTCACGGTTATAAAATAGGCGACGAAGCGAGAGCTTTTCGTCTGTCGGTTTTGCAACTGCCATAGTCATGAGAAACACCTGATTTGAGAATGGTTTCGGCAAATTATTAAAAGTAATGCTTTATATATCTATAATGTAATAGATGGCACTGCGGGCATAACCCGCAGTGCCGTATTGGTTTGCTCTGCTAGGTCCTAGCGGAACGGAGGTGAGTACTGAAGACCACCGTCTGTCCACAGCGAGTTCACGCCGCGTGAGATACCCAATGGTGTGTCTGGACCGATGTTGCGGTCAAAGATTTCACCATAGTTACCAACCTGAGCAATGATGTTCTTGGCCCAGTCAGCGCTAAGACCAAGCTCTGCGCCCTGGTTGCCTTCCATGCCCAAGAAGCGCTTTACTTCTGGGTTGTTGGTTGTCTCACCAATTGTATTCACATTGGCCTGTGTAATGCCCAGCTCTTCAGCTGTTACTGTGGCATAAAGTACCCAACGAACAACGTCGGCCCACTCGTCGTCACCCTGACGAACTGCTGGTCCAAGTGGCTCTTTAGAGATGATTTCAGGCAGAACAACATGATCGTCTGGGTTTGTCATTGCAGAACGCTGCGCAGACAGACCAGAAGCGTCAGTTGTCATCACGTCACCACGACCTGACTGGTAGCACTCACGTGCTTCAGCAGCGTCGTCAACTGGGATGGCTTCGTATGTCATACCGTTTGAACGGAAGTAGTCAGCCAAGTTCAGCTCAGTTGTTGTGCCAGTCTGGATACATACAGATGCACCATCTAGCTCAAGAGCTGATGAAATGTTCATAGACTTTTTAGCCATGAAGCCCTGACCGTCGTAATAGTTCACGCCAAGGAAAGACAGCTTAACGCCAACATCACGGCTAAATGTGATTGTTGTGTTACGCCAAAGAACGTCGCCCTCACCAGCATTCAGCTTGGTGAAGCGTGTCTTACCAGTTGATGTGACTGCTTCGATTTTGCTCGCATCACCAAGAACGGCAGCGGCAGTTGCACGACAGAAGTCGATATCAAAGCCTGACCAGTTACCCTGATCGTCTGGGAATGCAAATCCAGCTAGGCCACCTGAAACAACGCATTTAAGCGTGCCACGTGACTGAACTTCCTGAAGTGTGCCAGCACTGCTTGACTCAACTTCGACAACCTTTTCGACTTCGACAACTTCTTTTTGTCCAGAGCCGACGCCGAAACCAATAGCAGCACCAACCACCAGCACTACGCCGGCAAGTAAGATCTGATTTTGTTTCATTTTTACCTCCAAATTAACGTCATGAACGTGGCAGTGTTAATGCCCGATCCCTAATTATTGTTTTGTCGCGGATGTTCATCTGCGGCAATGCCAGTTTTTCGACCAACCTGAAGAATGGTCTACCAAACCAACAGAGTTAACAAACACCCTGATGATGAAATAACCCATAAAGATCCGCCACCAACGACATATGTCCGGACCTTATCCTAAAATATAGTTGATTGGGAAGCAGTAAAATCGTTTCTATACCGCTGTTTCAGTTAAAAATTTTAATTTTCAGGCCAAAAAAGTAACTTAAATTCGTTATTTA
>CBFHOS010000057.1:0-5519 GCA_965657645.1 Puniceispirillaceae bacterium (SeqCode)
CTCGTTTTCCATCGCGGCTTTGTGCCAGAAAGGCCGGCGCTCAAAATCGCGGGTTCTATTCTTAGGAAGATCTACGTCTGCCGGATCATGCATGCGTGAATATGGCTCGGGGCAGTCGAACGGATGGTGCGGATCAGGGAAACTGATCCATGTCACAAAAGGTTTGTCGTCTTCGCGACCGTTTTTGATCCATTCCGCTGCGCGGTCCCCTGTCCAAGTCGAATTGTGGAACTCGACAGGAAGTTGGGAATGCCAGGTTTGCGCCGCATCCTTCGTGTCACCGCCGTTCTTCCAGTAAAGTTCCTGAAGTTCATCACCCCGTCCTGAATCATGAATGAACTTTTCGTAATGCAGCCCGCGCGGTGGTTTCTGGATCGGGAACCAGTTGTGGCCTAGGATCATCATCTCCACGTGATCGAAACCCATGTAGGGCCCAAACCAATCGTCACCGTGTTTTTCAGATCCATGGATGTTTTCAGGATGGTCCGTCGGTGGGTTCATACCGCGCACCCAATGGCCCTTGCCGAAAAACGCAGATTGATAGCCCGCCTTTGACATTGTGCCCGCAAATCCTGCTTCACCAACGTCCGTGTCGAGATCCATCCCATTGTCATGCAGCCCGTGAGTTCGGGGTAACTGCCCTGTCAAAATGGACGAGCGCGCAGGCATGCAGACGACACAAGGTGTGATCGCATTCGAGAAAACCGTGCCTTCACTGGCCAATTTGTCGAGGTTCGGGGTTTTAACCTTGCGGCCCTTAAAACCAAAACAATCGGCACGGTGCTGGTCTGCTGAAATCAGAATGATGTTTGGCTTTGTCATGCGGTGTCTTTCGATTTTCGGGAAGAGAACAAGACCACTCCCAAGGCAAGCGCCATAAAGATGGCTGCAATTGGATTGTTAAAGAGGAAAAAGGGATCGTTGCCGGTAGCGGAGTAGGCTTGCCGCGCAGTTTCTTCGAGGCTTTTACCAAGAATAAATGCGACAACGAATGGCAGCGGCGAGATCGCGAGCAAGCGCATGATGTAACCTAGCACACCGAAACCAAGCGCGAACCAGATCGCTTCGATCCGGGTTTCCTGAACGTAGATTGCCGTAAGGGTCAGCAAAAGGACCGAAGGCAATAACAATTGCTTAGGAATGCGGATCATGAAGCCCATAGAGCGCATGAAAACGCCGCCGATTGTCCAGTTGAACAGGTTCGCTATCGTCATGCAGGTGAATAGGCCGAAGACAACGACCAATTCTGGATTTACGCTGTTTTCGCTGAAGCGAAATACGGAAGGACCGGGGTTCAAACCGCCAATTGTTTCAGCCGCAAGGATGAGGAAGACGGCTGCCGCATTTCCGGGTATGCCAAGGCTGAGGACTGGAATTAGGTTCGCGCCAGACACCGAGCTATTGGCGGCCTCTGTCGCGGCGATCCCTTCAGGAACGCCCGTCCCAAATGCGCCCTCGTCCGGTTGCTTTGCTTTGAGATGCCGCGCGCGACCTACTGTGTAACCCAGTGTAGCCGCGAGGGTTGAGCCGATGCCGGGCAGCGCGCCAACGCCGGTGCCGATAAAGGCGGAGCGGCTGATATAAGGCACAAGGCGTTTGATTTCGGGCCACCGTAACCGCTGATCGCCAGAGTCGGGGGGCGCTTGCGTTTTGGTTGTATGCACGCCATCGCGCCAAGCTTCGTCCAAGCCTTTGAACACCGCGCCGATGATCAATACACCCAGAACAGATGTTGTAATGGGAAAGCCGCGTGCCAGCTCGTCTGTGCCAAGTGACAGCCTTGGGTAGAAATCCTCGCCCGTGCCCACATAAACGGCCAGCAAACCAAGCCCGATCGAGATCAGTCCTTTGCCTGCAGAGCCACCAATGACCGCCGCGATGAAACTCAGCGATAAGATGAGTAACGCTGTTTTCTCGGGCAGGTCCAAATAAGCTTCGACCATGATCGCGAGGAAAGGCGCGCAGATGAAGAGAACCAGATCAGAAAACGTATCGCCCGAAGCTGACGACAGATGCGCGACTCGCAGCGCCTTTTTGGCCTGACCTTTCTGCGCCATCGGATAGCCATCCAATGTGGTCATAAAGGCATCGGGCGTCCCGGGGGTATTAAACAGAATTGCGGGCACTGCACCGCCAATCGTCGCCCCTTTCATAATGCCGATCAAAAAGCCCAACACAGGCAGCAAGGCATCGGGTGTATAGCCAAAAATCGAGATCAAAATTGGCAGTGAAATCGCCATCGCGAAAGGACCGGCAAGCCCGGGTGTCGCGCCCACGGCGATGCCCAACAGAAAGCCGCAAAGCACCATGAGCAATGTGATCGAAATAGGAATGCCAAAGATTGCAAAGGCCTCTGGTCCCTGAAACACCGCGAGGATGCCAAGCCAGATATAGTCGAGCACACCCATCAGACGTCGCCATTGGGGGGCAAGAGTAAATCTTCGAACGGAAGATCAAAGATCGCGATCATCACCAAAACGGCGACTAAGGACGTCAACGCGGCGCGTCGTGTGAACTTGCGCTCAACGATTGAGATCATACCAGAAACGACAACCATGCCACCAAAGACAAAGCCAATGTGTTTCCATCCCGGAGTGGCGCGCAGCAAACGGTATTCAATTGGTTCAGCGCGGAAAAGATTGGTGACCTCAGCAAGGAGCGGACCCGTGTAGCGCATCACCAGAATGCCGAGAACGATCACGCCGACGATGCGCCCAAGGAACCAAAGATGTGCTTGTGTCAAAGTGGGCTGGCCGCTTGCTTTGCGCTCGCGAAAGATAAGAAGCAGGCCACCTAGAACAACGAACACACAAGCAACTGTGGGGGCCAGTGCATCCCCGATCAAGATGCGCCTGCGCGCTTTCTCGGTCAGGCCGGTTTCCGTATCCAGCGGAATCCAAACAAAAATCGCAAAAAGCGCGAGGCCAAAAAAAACCAGCCCGATGTAGAGATTGGATCGAGAATGCGCAGACATGTCAGCCTCTGAATACATTTCGGGCGCCCAGTGTCAGGCACCCGAATTGTGTTGGTGTTGAGTTACTGCGACGCTTCTTTCAGAAGCTGTTCGGATTCGTCGTAGCCCTTTTGGATGAGCGCATCGAGTTCATCGCCTTGGATGGTCATAGCGCCACCAAAGGCCTTTTTGATCAAACCACCTGCTTTGGTGCTTTCGTCTGAAGCAACGCTTGCGATGGCCGTTGCCAATGCGTCGCGCGCTTCGGCTGGCATGCCGCCCGGGCCTGCAAACATGAAGAATGCGTTGCCGTCATAGGTTAGACCGAGCTCGGACAGCAAAGGCGCATCCGGCGTCTGCTTCAGCGGCTCTGACATGGCCGACGCGAGGTTCACGAGATCACCTGACGCGACGCCTTTGGCTTGAATGCCTGCCATAAAGCCGATGTCCATGTCGCCTGCGTTGATGCCGTTCATGACAGCTTTGCCGCCACGCACTGTGATAATGTTGAAATCAACGTTCTGCGCTTTACCCAGCAAATACGCCAAATCACCAAGGCGCACGCCCATTGTGCCAAAGCGGATTTCCTCGCCGGCTTTCGCCGCCGCGATCACGTCGTTGATGTCTTTCCATCCTTTGGAGGACTGCGCGACGATGCCCATCTGCGCCCCTGCCGTTGTGGTGATCGGTGTGAAATCAGCAGGTGTCAGACCCGCATCCGCAACATAAAGGCTATAGCCAAGGGATTCCGCGACCATCATACCGATTACGGAGCCATCATTTGGCTCGTCTTTCATCGCTTTCAGCAAGTTCAATCCACCTTTTCCGGTGACCTGCTCAGGGATGAATTGCCAGCCCAAGCGCGATTCCAGCTCTTCTGCTATCAAGCGCGCTTGTGTGTCAGCGCCGCCACCCGCTGCGAAAGCGATCATCAGTTTGATAGGACCGGGTGGGGTCCAATCGTCTGCCGTTGCTGTGAATGTCGAGGCGGCAAGCCCGAGTGCGGCAACTGCCGCTGTCATTAGTTTTTTCATGTTTTCCTCCCTAGTTGAGAGCAAGCAAGCCATAAACTAGTTGCCTAGTCAACGAAAAGGTTGACGAAGCAACGTTTTGCCATGACTAATCTAGGGAGAGGTGCCGCATGAATGACGAAACGCCACGTGATTACGACACAAGACTGACGCAGCTCAGTCAATTCCTGACCTATCGAATCTCGCGTTTGCACGGGAAATTGAACGCACAAGCCTCTCGGATCTTGAGCGGCTCGGTGGGCCTGACCTTGAACCAATGGCGTATGGTCGCGTTTATCGGTGGTGGTGAAAAGATCACCGCCTCAGAGCTGATCAACTACACCGCTATGGACAAGGGTCTGGTTAGCCGCAACGTGAAATCATTGATTGAAACGGGTGTCGTTCTGTCAACGCCGCATGATATTGACCACCGCGTCCATGTGTTGAGCTTGTCGCCTGCGGGTAAAGAAATTTTTGACGCGGCTTTACCGATCATGCGCCGCCGTCAGGCTCGCTTAAAGCGAGATATCAGCGATCAAGATCTCGCGACCTTTCACAGAGTGATGGAAGTGTTGGAGGATGCCGCCGAGGAGATTGATATCTAATGCCGTCAAACTTGCTGGTACTTCTTTCAGATGAACATCAGGCCAGAGCCATGGGCTGCGCGGACCATCCTTTTGTACGCACCCCGAATCTAGATGCTTTAGCGGCGCGCGGGTTACGCTTTACCGACGCGTATACGCCCTCGCCGATCTGTGTGCCTGCAAGGGCGAGCTTTGCGACTGGGCGTCATGTGCACAAGACGCGTTTGTGGGACAACGCTATGCCCTATCATGGCCAAATCCCTGGGTGGGGCCATTGCTTGCAAGCGGCGGGTCAACCGGTCGAAAGCATAGGCAAACTGCATTACCGCAAGCAAGGCGACCCCGCGGGGTTTGACCGCGAACATATCCCGATGCATGTCGTGAATGGCGTCGGCATGGTCTGGGGATCGGTGCGTGATCCAAGCCAGCGCATATCGCCTGATAGCAGAATGCTCGGGGACTACATTGGTGCCGGAACCAGTAAATATACGGACTACGATCAATCTGTAACGGATAAAACTGTTGATTGGTTGGCCGAGCACAAGGCCGATTCCCAGCCTTGGTGCCTCTATGTCGGGTTAGTTGCACCGCATTTCCCTTTGGTCGTGCCGCAAGAGTTTTTTGATCTGTATCCACCGGGTAGTTTGCCTTCTCCTAAGCTGAACCCGAAAGACGGATACAAGCGGCACCCTTGGGCAGAGCAGCAAAACGCGCAGATGGACAGCGAAGCGAGTTTCAAGTCCGATGCGGAGCGACGGGACGCAATTGCTGCATACTACGGACTTGTCAGTTGGATGGATCACAATGTGGGGCGAATCTTGCAGGCCCTAACAGACAGTGGGCAGTCAGAGGACACGACTGTGGTCTATTCGTCTGATCACGGCGACAATGTTGGCGCGCGCGGGCTTTGGGGGAAATCCAACCTCTATCAGGAAAGCGTGTCGGTGCCGTTGATCATGGCTGGCCCTGACA
>CBFHOS010000058.1:0-5444 GCA_965657645.1 Puniceispirillaceae bacterium (SeqCode)
CAAAGGACGTGTTCGAGGCCCCTGCAACGCAGAAGTTCTTGAACAAGCCGGGTTCAACGCCGTTTGTTGTGCCACTGTCGCAAATCAAAACAGCAATGGGTGAAGGTTGGACAGTCTCTTCTGAGGATGACATGTTCCGCGGTATGGCTGTGCCGGGCGGCGACCTTGTCAATAAGAGCATGGACGAAGAGCTTGCTTACCAGTTGACCAAGTCACATATCGAAAACCTCGATAAGATCAAAGCAATGGCACCATTTATGGCGACCCTGAACTTTGGTGATGTGTCAGAAAAAGCAAACGGCCTTTGCGGTGCGAACATCGTGAAGTTCCATCCGGGTGCTGTTCGCGCTTGGACCGAAGCAGGATACGAGCTTCCAGCTTGCTCACTGCCTAAATAAGGCGCGTTACATAAAATCGGTATGGGAGGGTGATTGAATGCGCCCTCCTTTACCTCTTTTTATCAATGTTTTTACATCTATTCGTTTCACTCCAACACTGATGGTTTCGTAAAATGCCAAAACAGACCCCACCACTTGCCGCACAATCCGTTAACAGACCAGTAATCGCTGATCGACTTGTTTATGTGTTTGCATTGCTTCTTGTTATTGTTGGCCTAGTCAATGTGACGCCGGCGATCCCGGGTTGGGATGATCTGTGGAAGGATATGACCGGAAACGATCTTTTCAAGATCCGCCGTTTCCCGACTGAATGGCTGTTTCCCATTACGTTTTTCTGGATGATGTTGATTGTCGCATTGAAACATTCTATGTGGTGGAGCTGGGCTGACAAAAGCACGGCTATTCGGCGTCTTGGTTTGTTTTTTGACGTGGCATTGGTTGTCGCGGCGGCGGCTATTTCCATTAGCTATCTTGCCGAGATTGAGGCTGTTTGCCTTGTTGATGTTATCAATGGCGATCGGGCTCGTTTGGTGGCGCAATCGCTACAGGCGGAAATTGATTTTGCCAATCTATATGGATTGCCAGCGCCAGATTCGGCCGATGATCCGGGGTGTTTGAACTCGACCGGTAAATGGCTCATTTTGATAATGTTTGGCGCCGTGGTGACCTTCCTTGGCTACAATATCAAAGTGTGGGGATTGCCGCTTGTTCTGGTGTCCATTCTGGTTGCGTCTTACACATTCCTGACAATCCTTAACTGGTACTTCTTTGGTGCTGAGGATCAGAATAAATATCTGGTCACCATCCTTAGTAGTGAGGAAACCCGTAGTCTGGGGGCGAGCCTTGGTCTGTTCCAAGATGCGCTGGTTAACCAATCATCGGGATTGCTGGGCCGATTTATCAATGTCCTGCTTATCCTTGTGTTCCCATACGTCATTCTTGGCGCGTTGTTTGGGCAATGCGCTGGTGGTCAATCGCTGATCAAACTGGCCTTTGCTGTCACCCGCAAGTTGCCCGGTGGTCCGGCGCATGCGGCGATTGTGTCCTCGGCAATGTTTGGCACGATCACAGGTGGCCCCGTTGTTAACGTGCTATCGACCGGTGTTCTAACCATCCCGATGATGATCAAGCGCGGCTTTTCCAAGGTCTTTGCGGGTGGTGTAGAGGCCGCGGCGTCTTCTGGTGGTGCGATCATGCCGCCGATCATGGGTGTTGCCGCCTTTATCATGGCGGCTCTGACTGGTGTGCCTTACCGCGAGATCATTATCGCGGCGACCATTCCTGCGTTGTTCTACTTTGCTTGTTTGTTCCTGTCGGTTGTATTCCAGGCCCGCAAACAAAAGATCGAGGCTGTTGGTGAGCTAACTGACGATATGCGTTTGAGCAACGAAGACCGCCTCCATTTGCTACAGATCTTTGGTCCGGTTTTGCTGGTTCTGGTGTTGCTATTGACGCCAAAGGACGTGGTTGGCTGTAGCTGGATTTCGATCGCGCTTGGCGCCGTTGTTGATACTAGTGGTGGCGCTTGTGAAATCACGTCTCTTCCATGGATCATTGAACTGCTCCAGAATGCTGCTGGTGATGCTAGTGCGGCTGGCTGGTGGGCGGTTGCTCTGTTGTTGGTGTTGATGTTTGTCGACAAGAAATTCCGCACCAACCCGCTAAAGATTTTTGATGGCCTGTCAAAGGCTGGCGTAACAATCTCTACATTGTTCCTGATGTTCATGGCGGTAACCGTTATCGATGTGTGCTTGAACTTCACCGGCCTTGCAAAATTTGTGGCTGTGGATGTGTTGGGCTTCTTAAACTCGTTTGATGTATCTGCCAGCTCGACAGTCTTCCAGCTATTCGCATTGGTATTGACCATGCTATTGGCGGTTTTGTTGGGCATGGGTATGCCCGCGGTGCCGGCCTATATTAATGTGGCTTTGTTGATGGGCCCGATGCTTGTTGGTCTTGGTTTGGCGACATTTACCGCGCATATGTTCATCTTCTACTTTGCGGTGGCATCTGCAATTACCCCGCCGGTTGCCTTGGCCGCTTTTGCCGCGTCCAGTATCACCCATGCTGATCCGATGAAGACAGGCTTTTCGGCGGTGCGTTCGGGTATTGTGATGTTCACCATTCCGTTTGTCTTTGCGCTTTATCCGGAATTATTGCTGATTGAAAAAGCGGTGATTGATCCGAATAACGGTAATTTCCTGCCGGGCTATGACGGCACTATTGATACGGGCTGGTTGGCCTTTATGATCGCGCGTATCGGTGTGGCGCTCTATTTGGTGTCTAGTGCATTGGCGGCGTTTGACCGCAAGGCTCTGGGCAGTATCGACATCGCGGTTCGCCTTATTATTGCGGTATTGATCATGGCAAAGCCTGCCGAGGTTTATGGGGTTGCCCTAGCCGCAGGTGTCGGAATAATTGCGCTACACATGGTGAGAAACCGCACACCGGCGCCTGCATAACGCCGACCCGCTATAGTGAGGTATTGCAAGATAGTATTTTGATAGGGGAAACACATGACCGATAGACCTAGTTATATTCTCTTTATAACCGATCAACAGCGTTATGATCATTTAGGGTGTAACGGTCACCCCGTCTTGCAAACACCGCATATCGACGCGATGGCGGCAGAAGGTGTTAGCCATGATCGCTTTTATGTGGCCTCGCCGGTATGTATGCCCAATCGTTCCAGCTTGATGACATGCCGGATGCCGTCTAGCCACGGCACCAGATCCCTTGGGATACCGCTATCACATGACAATGTGACATTTGTTGAATTGATGGCGGCGGCTGGCTACGACACTTGTTTGATTGGCAAAAGCCATTTGCAAAATGTAACTAAATTCGACACCCAGATTGAACCACCCAAATATCGCGATTATATGACCGCCCCGCCGGCGGAACTTGCCGTGTCGGTTCGTTCTGATCTGGATAATGACACCTATCAATATGAGCGCCAAGCCTATTGGGATCAGCCCGATCCGGAGGTGCCCCTCCCATTTTACGGGTTTAACGAATATATCGCGGTGACCCGCCACGGGTTCAACACTGGCGGTGATCATTTAGAATGGCTCCGGAAAAACCACCCTGAGACGGTTGCCCTTCGAGGCCGCGACAAGCAATTCGACCATGATTATACGGTCCCACAGGCAATCCGTACAAAGGTACCGGAAGAGCATTATTCAACGAGTTATATTGCCGATCGCACGGTCGAATGGTTGGAGGCCCGAAAAGGTAATCCAAAGCCGTTTATATTGATGGTTTCGTTTCCGGACCCCCATCACCCCTTTACCCCACCCGGTAAATATTGGGATATGTACAAGCCTGAGGATATGGAAGTGCCAGCCGCCTATGATGCGGATGATTGGGATGCGCCGGAATATGTCAAAATTGCCGAACGCGCCCGCGCCGCAGATCCAAGCTTGGGGCAAATGTCAGGCTATTCAGTAGCAATTTCAAAGGAAGAGGCGTTGCAGGCAAGAGCGCTGACATGCGGCATGATTTCCATGATTGATGACGCCGTTGGCCGGGTCCGTGAAGCCGCAACGAACGCAGGTGTTGCTGATAAAACTGTACAAATCTATACCTCTGATCACGGTGATCATCTAGGCGAACACCGCTTGCTATTCAAAGGTACCGAGCAATATGACAGCCTCACTCATGTGCCCTTCATCTGGGCCGATCCAAAAGGACCCAAGGGCGAACGCTCTAGCGATCTAGCGCAAACACATGATATCGGAACAACGATATTAGAGCATGCAAAAATCGAGAAGTCGGTTGGCATGCAAGGGGTAGTTCTGCCGGTGTCAGGCGGGGCGGGGCGCGATGCGGCGCATATCCAATACGAGACCCAGCGCACCCAAGAAGCCTTTGGCGAGCGCCCACGCGTGCATACAATCGTCAAAGATCATTGGCGGCTTTCGCTATATCTGGGCAAATGCCAAAACGAGTTATTTGACCTTGAGAATGACCCGGGCGAAATGAAAAACCTGTGGCACAGCACCGAACACCAAAGCATTAAGACCGATTTGCTCGAGCGTCTTGCCGAGATGGAAATGGCCGCTGTTGACCGCGTACCTCTGCCTACCTCTGAGGCGTAGCGGCGATCATCAATCCCATTCGATTGTGCTGACGCCAGTAAATTTGCGCATTCGTTCTAGTTCGGTGGCTAGTCGCTGGTGACGGCTGGCTGGCCATTTGGTGCCATTCTCCGGCCATAGGTTAATCACGCGCAACAATGATTTTTTGCGATCAGCCTTTACTTCTATCCGTCCGACAAAGCGGTTTCCCTCTAATATGGGAAAGACATAATAGCCCCAGACACGTTTTGCCGCGGGGACGAACATTTCCACGCGATAGTCAAATCCGAATAGGCGGGATAGGCGATTGCGGTCACGGATCGCGGGATCAAACGGATTTAATATCCGCACGCTTTAGGATGCCGGTTTTAATGCCAACAGCCGATCTTCGATATCGTTTGGGGCGATGACGGTGATCCATTCACCGCTGGCACTTTCTATCTCGATTTCTGTGAAGGACGCTTTTGAGCGGGCACCCCATGCGGCAACCTCATCGCTGCTGACAGCGTCCCAAAATCGCTGGATATAGCCTGCTGAACCAATGCCGAGTCGGTCCAATGCGGCAGTGCATAGCCAGTTAATCTGTTCATCATCATCAATACCGGCATTGGCGAGATTGTCAGGGAAAACCCGTTCAGCCAGATCATAATATTTGGTGAAGTTAATCCGGTGCGAGGTTGCCAGTTCACCGCTATACCAAATGTAATCCAGTGCCAGCTTGTGCGGTGGGCGTGCCCACATTTGTTTGGGGCCAGCAATCTTTGTGTCGAATGCATGCGTTGATAACGGACCTTCACTGCGGATCCGGTCTTTGATCTTGTTCCGCGCCGCTTGGTTGGGCAGGCCTTTGAACCATCCGGCGCGGTCTAGCTGTTGTTTCTTGCGGTTAAATTGACGTTGCCAATAGGGTAGAAAATCCATCGGCAGGAGTGACGCATCATGGGTGAAATGTTCGAAAATGGCACGG
>CBFHOS010000059.1:0-5344 GCA_965657645.1 Puniceispirillaceae bacterium (SeqCode)
CGTTAATCGAGGCCACTGTGCGGCGCGGCGCGGCGGGAACGGGCATAGTATTTCGAGGCGGCGTTGGTATTGGCCGCGTGACCAAAGCGGGATTGCCGATTGCGGTTGGTGAGCCCGCAATTAATCCGGTACCGCGCGAAATGATGACGCAAACCATTGATGAACTGGCCACGGTATTAAACGGCCCGCGTGATGTCATTATCGAGATATCAGTGCCAAATGGCGCCGAGCTGGCATTAAAAACATGGAACCCACGGCTGGGTATTGTTGGCGGGATTTCAATTTTGGGCACAACCGGCGTGGTACGGCCTTTTTCATGCTCGGCATGGATTGCCTCTATTCACCGCGGTATTGATGTGGCGCGAGCGAATAACCTGCCGCATTTGATTGGGTCAACAGGCGCAACATCAGAATCCTACGGGAAAAAACTATATGATTTGCCTGATATAGCCTTGCTGGACATGGGCGATTTTGTCGGGGGGATGCTAAAATATATCCGTCAGCATCCGGTGCCCAATCTCACCATTCTTGGCGGTTTTGGTAAGATGGTAAAGCTGGGGCAAGGGGCTATTGATCTGCATTCGGCCCGCTCGCAGGTGGATTTTGCCACTTTGGCGACGATGGCCGAACCACTCGGCTTTGATCATGACGCTGTCGCGGGTGCCAATTCCGTTCTAGAAGTGTCCCAGAGCGCCGATCCAGCCAGCCGCGCCGCGCTCGCCGCCAAAGTCGCGAAGGCGGCCTTGGCCACAGCTAGAGCGCAGTTGCGCGATGTGCCGGTTAATCTGGAGATCATCATTGTCAGCCGTGAAGGCGCACCGCTTGGCCGTGCTGGTGATGATATCGCTAGCGCCGTCCACGCCCATAATGCTGGTGGTTCTGGTGGTTCTGGTGATTCTGGTGGTTCTGTATAATGACGGCAACTCGTAATATTTTGGTGCTGGCGGGAACCGCCGATGCACGCAAAGCCATTTCCGCTCTGGCCACCGATAGCCGCTTTGCCATTACTGCGTCATTGGCGGGGGTGACGCCATCACCCATTGCCCTGCCGGTGCCGGTGCATAATGGTGGATTTGGTGGGGCGGCGGGTCTTGCCGATTATTGCAAGGTGAACGCGGTTGATCTTATTCTAGATATCACGCACCCCTTTGCCCGCCATATCAGCTATAATGCCAGGAAAGCCGCGGCGGCGGTTGGTATTCGTTGCTTGGCCTATGATCGCCCACCATGGCCGCTAGAGGCAGGGTGGAAAGAGTTTGATAGTTGGGAGGATATGGTTGCCGCTGTGCCCTCTGGTGAGCGGGTGTTTCTAGCTGGCGGCACGGCCTCTATCGATTCCTTTACCAAACGTGATGATTTGTATTTATATGCCCGCGCACTCAATGTAGAGGGACGCGCCAACGGGGCCCAAACTCACTATCTAAATGCTATGCCAAATGCCAGTATCGAGGATGAGGCGGCGTTGTTTGAGGCCCATTCGATCACCTTGTTATGTTGTAAAAACTCTGGTGGTAAGGCAAGTTCGGCAAAATTGGGGGCGGCCCACAAATTGGGTATTCCGGTTTGGATGCTAGGCCGGCATAAAATTGATGATCGGTCAGAAAACATAGAGATTTTTGATAATTTGGATGATTTAATCGCTGTGGTTAAGAGTGAAAAGGAATGTCAACATGGCTAATTCAGCTGCAAATTCAGTCGTAATTTTGGGGGGCAAACGCTCTGCCATTGGAAAATTTGGTGGCGCTTTGGCTGATGTGGCACCGACCGCACTTGGCGCCCATGTTACCAAAGCGGCCCTAGCCCATGTTGGCGTTGAACCCGATCACATTGACCATGCGGTTTACGGTAATGTCCTGCATAGCGAGGCGAGGGACGTTTATCTATCGCGGGTGGTTGCGATTGAGGCTGGTTTACCGGTTCACACCCCTGCGGTCACGGTTAATCGCCTGTGTGGATCAGGGCTTCAGGCTATCGTGTCTGCAATCCAGCTCATCCAGCTTGGTGATGCCCGCATGGCAATCGGCGGTGGTGTCGAGATTATGTCACGCGCCGGCTATTTGCTTCCCCAGATGCGCTTTGGTGCAAAAATGGGTAATACGGGCGCTATTGATATGATGCTGGCGTCATTAAGCGATCCGTTCGGCAATGGGCATATGGGTATTACAGCGGAAAATATCGCCGAGCGCTTTGGCGTCACGCGGGCTGATCAGGACGAATTTGCCTATACCAGCCAGCAACGCGCCGCCGATGCCATTGCAAATGGACGCTTTGCCGACCAGATCGTTGGTATTGATGTGGGGCGCGGCAAGACCGCCCGCCATTTCGACGTTGATGAGCATCCGCGCCTATCCAGTGTTGAGGATCTGGCAAAACTCCGCCCTGCCTTTAAGGAGGGCGGCTGTGTGACCGCCGGAAATGCCAGCGGGATCAATGATGGCGCCGCCGCGGTTGTTCTGGCGCGTGAGGAAGAGGCCGAAAAACGCGGCCTTGCACCGATGGCGCGGGTTTTATCTTATGGATTTGCTGCGGTGTCGCCTGAAATCATGGGTGTTGGACCTGTTCCCGCTAGTAAAATGGCACTTGATCGGGCCGGTCTAAAGGCAAGCGATCTTGATGTGGTGGAATCGAACGAGGCCTTTGCCGCACAGGCATTCTACGTTTCGCGCGAATTGGGGCTGGATCCGGCCAAGGTGAACCCAAATGGCGGCGCGATTGCACTGGGTCATCCGGTCGGTGCTACTGGCGCTGTCCTCACACTAAAGCTCGTTGATGAATTGCGGCGCGTAAAGGGCAAATATGGCCTTGTGACGCTCTGTATTGGTGGTGGGCAGGGTATCGCCATGGTGGTTGAGGCGCTGTAGGGACTTATGATTATGGCCGACTACAAGCATTTTCAACTGGCATATGACGAGAAAAACATCTGCCGTCTTGCGATCAAGGTCGCCGGTAAATCGGTCAATATTCTGATGAGTGAGGTGATGGACGAGCTATCTGACATCACCAAAAATCTTGCAACAAACCCACCTGCTGGATTGATTTTATATTCGGCGATGGAACGCGGCTTTATTTTTGGCGCGGACATCAATGAATTTGCCGATTTGAAAACCGAGGCTGATATTGCTGGTCATATCAAAGGCGTGCTGGCTAGTTTTGCCCGCATTGAGGATATGCCATGCCCAACCACCATCTTGATTGATGGCATCTGCGTTGGTGGCGGCTATGAATTGGCCTTGAGTTTTGACCGGATCATTGCTGTTAAGAATGCGCAAATTGGCTTTCCTGAGATCAAGCTTGGGCTATTGCCTGGATATGGTGGTTCGGTCCGCGCTTATGAACGGATGGGGCTTGAACACGCTCTCGGTCTTGTCCTGAGCGGTAAATCGATCCGCGCACCAGAGGCCTTGGCGATGGGGGCAATCGACCATGTGGTTGATGAACGTAACCATCTGATGGATGCGGGCCTTGCTGTGATGAAGGGCGAGATCGAGCGCAAACCACCAATGGTTTGTGATGATCCTAGCGCGGTGATTGCCGCAGAAACGAAAAATCTGTCACAGCGTGCATTGGTAGAAAACACACCAGCTCCCTTTGCCGTTCTAGAGCATTATAACATAGATGAATTTCATAAAAACAATATGTTAAATGCTGAAACTGAACTGTTTTCTAAATTGATGCTAACACCAGCATCAGTTGGTTTACGCCGTGTTTTCCAGTTGAATGACATGGTGAAAAAAGGCGGGCGGGGTGATCCCGAGATTAGCCATATTCACGTCATTGGCGCGGGGGTTATGGGCGGCGATATCGCGGCGGTGGCGGCGATGAGTGGCTTTACTGTTACCCTACAGGATCTCAATGCAGACGCGATCAATGCGGCCATTGCGCGGGCCAATGCCCTGTTTGAACGCCGGTTAAAGGCGCCCGATAAAATTGCCACCGCCACCGCGCGTCTGACCGCTGATCCAGTGGGTGAGGGGTTGGGCGATGCTGATTTGCTGATTGAGGCGGTGGCAGAAAACCTCGCTATAAAGCAAAGCGTTTTTGGTGATGCCGAAGGCAAGATGAAGCCCGGGTCGATTATGGCCACCAATACCTCGGCCATTCCACTAGAACAGATTGGCGCTACGTTAGCCCACCCTGAGCGCCTGATTGGGATGCATTTCTTTAACCCTGTGCCGGTGCTTCCTTTGGTGGAAATCGTGTATACAGACGCCAGTAACCCTGTCTTTGTCGAGCGCGCGATGTATGCAAGCGGGGTAATGGGGAAACAACCGATCAAGTGTAAGTCGGCACCTGGTTTTCTGGTTAACCGCGCTCTTATTCCGTATATTTTCAAGGCTATAGATGATGTTCTGGCTGGGGCAAATCCAGACAAGCTAGATCAGGCAATGGTCAGCTATGGCATGCCAATGGGGCCGATTGAACTTGCCGATCAGGTTGGTCTCGATGTCTGTCATGATGTTGGTATTGTTCTGGGCATTTCCAAAGCCACACAGGAAAAACTACAGGCAATGATCGCGGCTGGCACGATTGGCCGTAAGTCGGGGTCAGGGTTTTATCAATGGCCAGACAAAAAAGCTGATCGCCCGCGGGCCGAATATGATGCGGATGAATTGAATGCGATTGCCAATGAATTGCTGGCGCCCCTAATCAAGGAATGCAAGGATGCGGTGCGTGAGGGCGTTGTTGATAACGCCGATTTAGCTGATGCGGCATGTCTTTTCGGGCTCGGTTATCCGGCCCATACTGGTGGCCCATTATTCTGGAATGATCGGATGGGTGGCGCATGAAACTAGCAATGGGGAGTGGCTTGGATATCGTCCAAAAGTCGTTGGCTTGGATGACGTTGAGCTGTCTCTTTTTCTCGCTAGTGATGGTGTCAATTCGGCTGTTTCTAACCGATTTACCTACCGAACAATCAGTCTTCCTGCGCTATACGATCGGCAGCTTTATGGTGTTGCCTTTTCTTGGGTTGCAGGCGGCAAAGTTCTGGAAATGGAAACATAAGGGCCAGTTTGCATTGCGGGCTGGACTGCATGGCGCCGGCGTTTACACATGGTTTTTCGCGCTATTATTGGTGCCACTCGCCGAGATCAACGCATTGCTCAATTTGGGCCCGATTTACGCAACCCTAGGGGCAGTCATATTTTTTGGTGAACGGTTGAAAATGCGCCGGATCATGGCGATCGTCATTTCCTTTATTGGTGCTTTGATTGTGATCAAGCCGGGATTTTCAGTGATCAATATCGGGGTGATCGCCATCCTTGCCACTGCGCCACTGTTTTCGATGTCGGATTTGATCGCCAAAAACCTAAAAACTGAGCATGATGACAGCCAGATTATCTTT
>CBFHOS010000060.1:0-5320 GCA_965657645.1 Puniceispirillaceae bacterium (SeqCode)
ATGGGCGAAGGAGCGTCTGTCTGATGACAAATTGGTCTTCATCGATCTGCGTAACAAAATCGATGGTGGCAATTATGAAACATGGCTAGAGGGTCACCTGCCCGGCTCCGTGCATTCTGATTATCTAACCGCCGGTTGGCGTGTTGGCCGCGATGATGTTGTCGGCCTATTGCCAAGTGAAGGTGACTTCTCGGCACTGGCGCAAAAGCTCGGTGTCTCAGCTGATAGCCATGTGGTGCTTATCCCAGCTGGCGTTAGTTCCACTGATTTCGGCTCTGCCGCACGTGCCTATTGGACCTTTAAAGTCTTTGGTCATCAGGCGGTATCGATCTTGGATGGCGGTTATGCCAAATGGGTCAAGGATTTCCCAAATTCGATTGAGCAAGGTTCCGGTATTGCACCGGCGCCGGGTGACTTTATTGCCCGTTTTGATGATCTGGCCTATGCCACAACAACAGGCGTTCAGGCGGCGCTTGGTGATGATGGTGTCCTATTGCTGGATGCGCGGACCGAAGAGCAATTCATTGGTGACGCCAAGCATGGCAAAGCCTTGCAAGCCGGTCACATCCCAGGTGCGGTTTTGCAGAGCCAAGCCGATGCTTATGACGCCGGCACAAACCAGCTAAAGAGCGTTGCAGAGCTATCTGAGATTTATGCAGATCATTCTGACAAGCCGATTATCAGCTATTGCAACACCGGTCATTGGGCCGCCACAAATTGGTTTGTTCTATCAGAAGTGCTAGGGCGCCAAGATGTGAAACTCTATGATGGCTCGATGGTTGAATGGACAGCTAACAGCAACAATCCGCTTGGCACACAAAGCAACATGGATAAGCTGAAGAACCTGTTCCAATCGTTCACAGGCAGTTAATATCAAGAAAATAGAGGCAGTGACATGAGGGTCGATCTCCTCGTCACTGCCTCTATTATATCTTTTGCGTCTCTTTCTTTAGGGTAGATCAATGGCATTATCACGAGGCGATCAAAATTTGGCATCAGCCGCTAGCAAGGCCCCGCAAAGAGAGATGGGGTTTTTGGCCGTTCTGGTAATCATTTGGCTCATTTTTGCCGGCCTTGTCACCATGGATACAGGTGCCAATGGGTTGGCTTTGCTTGGTCTTGGCACGGCGCTAGGCGGTGTGTTTTTAGGCGTGCAATATGGGTTCGCCTCGGTGTGGCGCAATGCGCTGGAAACAGGGTCGCTCATGGGGCTATCGGGTCATTTCTGGTTGGCGGGCCTATGTGCATTGGTGTTTTTGGCCGCACCTGTCTTTGGCCTGTCTGCCCAGCCGACATTGGCCCCTGTTTCGCTCTCTCTTATCATTGGCGCCTTTATCTTTGGCATTGGCATGCAACTCGCCAATGGCTGTGGTTCGGGCGTGTTGTTTAATTTTGGCGCGGGTTCAGGGCGGATGATATTTGCTCTGCCAGCCTTTATTGTCGGCTCGGTTATCGGCTCTATCATGGTGCCATCTGCTCTTGGCTGGGGGTCGCTTGGTCAAATCGCAATCGGCGGTGCTTTGCCTGATATGGCGCGGTGGGCGCTAAATCTGGGCCTGTTATTTGGATTTAGCTTTATTCTATTTACCATCGCAAAAAAGCGCGGGGAGTCGGTGCCAAAAGGCCTCTTTGTCGCCAGTATCTTTATCGCGATATTGTGTTGGGCGGTGTTTTTATTATCTGGCCATCCGTGGGGCGTCACCTTTGGCTATACGCTATGGGGGGCAAAACTGGCCGCCGCCGCCGGTGTGCCGATCTCTGACTTTGCCTTTTGGCAATGGGCTGGCCCAGAGCAAGCCTTGCGTCATTCGGTTCTTGCCAATACGAGTTCGGTGATGAATATCGGCATGATCATTGGAGCCGCGTCATTAGCATGCTGGCAAAATGGGTTGCGTAAACAAAACTTCCCGCCACGTCCGCAAATCTGGGCCGCTATTTTGGGTGGACTGATTATGGGCATCGGCGCGCGTTTGGCGTTCGGGTGTAACATTGGTGCCTTTTTGGCTGGTACAGCATCTGGCAGTTTGCATGGATGGTTGTGGTTTGTGATGGCTTTGGGTGGCAGTTGGGTTGGCATTACCTTGCGCCCACGTTTTGGTCTGTAGCCGCGCCCGGAGATGATGAGAGAAAAGATGAGAGACATGTTATCGTCAGCGCGGTTTTGGTTTATTGCCATTGTTATTGCCATCAGCCTGATCGCGATCAGTGACCATCTAGCGAGCCCCGCAAGCAAAGCGGTGGCTAGTCAAAGTGGCGGCGGTGCCTGCGCCCCGTGCGGTGCCCCCTGTACTCTCACGGAAAAATAACGGCACGCCTCTGCGCGGATGGCGATCAACAGAAATGCTTTTTTCAAATCACTCTCAAATTAGAGATATTGAATATTTCTTCATCTGACGATATCAAGGGCTTTTGATTTTGAGGAGTTGACGATGCGGTATGTTATTCCATTCTTCGTTGCAATTTTATTATCTGCGCCAGTATCTGCTTTGACCTTTAAGAGTGACGGGTCTGTTGTCCAAAGCGATGGCACTGTTATTCAAGAAAGCATGAAGGTGAAATACGCCAATGCATTGGCTGATTTCCGCGCTGGCAAAAAAGTCACTGGCTTTCCAACCGCACGACAAAACACCAGCATTTTTGGCTTCCTTGGTGCTGAGGTAAGCGCCCCCAGCGGGTTTTTTGGTAATGATATTGTTGAAAACGGTGCGCCGCTAATTCCGCTACCTAGCGCTATTGATTTGGCTGATCCGATTGCGTCTATCGCGGAAAATCTTGGCATGAGCGGCAAGCAATTCACCGCCGCTTTGGTAAGCTCTGCCAGTGATGAATGGCTCGAGAAGAATTCAATCTCTGAGGAGGTTGTGCCGATTTTTGAAGAAACCGTCGATACTTATCTTGGTGCAGAAATCCAAGCCAGAGAATTGGTGGCGGAAGGCTTGCTGGGGATTAATGCCACCGGCATCTCTCCCGCCGATATCCGGAGTGGCAAATTCGATGATCTTTTTGCCAATCCCGAAGCGCTCCTCAATGCGGCACCCGTGTTGATCGGCGCCCCCGCAGAAGTGCAAATGGCCTTTCAAAACCGCGCGCAATCTATTTTGGCGACATCAAAAGGCATTGATCTTGCCGAGTTTGAAGCCGTGTCACTTGATATAGACACTGGCAATCTGGCGGAGCTTTCTGCCGCCGCGGAACAGGAAACACAGCGTCTATTGAGTGAAGGCCTAAATGCGGTTAATGGCACAAATCTGACAGTTGCCGATGTTCTTGACGGCAAGCTCGATAATACAATCGGCGTTTCCACCGCCATCGTTAATGCCAGTGAGGATGTTTACGCCGCGTATGAAAGCCGCATGAATCAGGTGCTTGCCGCAGAGGCCGGCATCAGCTTGGACGAGATTAATTTTGTTAATCAAGCGGTCAAGGATGCTGGTGTAACCTCTGCTGAGGAAGCTGGCCGTGTCGCCGCCGAGGCCGCAACACAATTCCAAAATAATCAGGGTGCTTCTGCAATGGCCGAGGCGAATGCCGCGGCACAACAGGCGCAAGACTTGAATAATATCGCCGAGGAATTGCAAGCCATCGCCGAGCGAGAAGGCACAGCAGAAGCACGCTCAGCCGCCGCAGATGCCGCCCGATCAGCAGAAGCAGCGGCACAAGCCGCACAAGCCGCCGCCGAAGCCGCCGAGCAATCAGCCTTGCGTGATCTAGAAGCACGGCTAGCCAGTGGTGAAATCTCCGAGGCCGAGTTCAATGCGTTAATCCAGGACGTCCCTCCCGGCGCAGAGTAATCTCGTCAAATGGTTGGATGTGAGGGCCATCAAAACACTAGCCCCCAAATTTATAAAACCCCAGATCAATCGGTCTGGGGTTTTTCGTGGCCGAAATATTTGCCGCACCAACAGAGCATTGCCATATTACCCTAGTAACAGGCGGCATTATGAGGGTAGGCTTGTGTATTATTGTTGATTTTTTTTTAGGATTGTACTTATGAAATTTCTTATTGCCCAGCTCACGGTCGCGGTTTCACTGATTGTCGCTCCGGCCGCGCTGGCCGATCATTCACCCAAAAAAATGATGCGTAATTTTAAAGCATTTTCCCAGCTCGGCATGACCGGCCAGTTGGGCTCGTTTAGCGTGAATGTTTCAAAATTTGGGGCCATGCCAAAAGGTGCGCCGACCAGTGTTGATACTGAAAACTATCAAAAGATGTTGGCCGATAAATTCAATCTCGCCGCCATCGTGATCAAGGGCGACGACATTGTTTTTGAGCGTTATAAGACCAACAAAGGTTTTGATAGCAACACCCCGATGCTCGGCATGTCGATGAGCAAAACAGCGGTTGGGGCGGCGGTTGGTGCCTTGCTTTGTGATGGAAAAATCAAATCGCTCGACGATGATGCGGGGTCATATTCAAAAACCCTAAAGGCGTCGCCCTACGCCACCATCAAGATCCGAAATATTCTACAGATGAATAGTGGGGTTAGCCCGCTAGGCCGCGGTGATGAAAAACGCTTTAACAGGAAATCACGCGGTGTAGAAAAATTTGCCGGTGAGGCAAGTGTGCGAGGTGCGTTGGCATTTTACAAAGAGCCCGCGCGTGACCAAAATAGCCAGATGAATTATCACTCCGCCGATACGCTGGCATTGTCCGTTTTGGTTGAAGAGATTGCGGGCGCTCCATTGGCCGATGTGTTTTACGAAAATGTGTATAAGAAATTTGGGCAAGACGGCTATATGCATTGGACCGCCGATGGCGATGGCACGACTGTCTCATTTTCAGATCTGGTGATGACAGCCAGAGATTGGGGCCATTTCGGCAAATTCCTCATGGCAGAGAAAAAGGCCAAAACCTGTTTGGGCTCGTTCTTCAATGAGGGTGTTGAGAATGCCGTTGCGACTGGCAAGAAAAACGGATCCAGATATGGATATCAAAGCTGGGTGTTTGACGTGAATGGCAAGCCTGCCATGGTTCTACAAGGGCATGGCGGACAATTCACAGTACTCGATGAAACGACGGATACGGTGTTGTTGGTGATGTCCTTGAATGAGGATTACAAGGCCGGAAACCTGTTTAACAGCATCCACAAAATCGCGGAAAAGCTCAATTAGGCTTGGGCCAATACGGCAAAAGCAACGGGGCCAAGACGGCAAAAGAAATGGGGCCAATACGGCAAAAGCAACGGAGCCAAGACGCGCCCCGCTACCGCCCATTTGCGGTGACGTGGAAATGTGTCGCCAAGGGTTACAAGAATTGCTAGGCGCGGGGATTTTATATTAGAAAAATATCATATAATTCAATGGTTTGACAAATTTTATG
>CBFHOS010000061.1:0-4790 GCA_965657645.1 Puniceispirillaceae bacterium (SeqCode)
TGTCCGGCTTGTGGTGCGCCTGAACAGATTGTCTGGGTGCATGGTCATGGCCAATGCGCGCATTGTAAAATGAATGTGATGCCTTGTTGTGATGGGGCCGTGTGCGATCCGCCAACGGGCGCGGCTGGGTAATCTTTATTTATCAAAAGCGGGTGAGGGTGGCATTTTGTCCCTTGTCACCCGATTCTAAGCGTCTATAACAGGCGACAGGTTTTCGACTTGGGAGATGAAAATGAACGCAAATATCGGTTTGATGCTGGTTATCGGTTTTCCAACATTGCTGTGCTTGGCACTATGGGTGTTCGGCAAGGTATCTGTTCGCCCAGAATAGCCTCTGCAGAACAGTCTAAATAACGTCTAATTTAACGCCAGTACTAGCGCTTCAAATCCAAGTAACACGCATTTATGTCGGTTACGGATGGCGCGTACTGGCGTAAATTTTTGCATTTCAGGATGAATCGCCGCGTGATCGTCGCCCTCTAGCCAGGCCGCGAGGGCATCACGCAATGCAAGGATTTCATTATGATCATGCGGGCTAGCAATATTTGCCAGCAATCCCACCCCAGCCTCACATAACGCACATCCGCGCACTTTTGCGCCAATGGCCTTTACGCGGTCACCATCCATCGCAACATTTACAGCGACATGGTCGCCACAGACAGGGTTTGAGATATCCGCGCTTTTGTCGGTCGCGGATAGAGAGGACAGGGGAGCAAGGCCACGCGCCGCCTTTGCAAAATCAAGAATTTGTTCTTGATACAGCGCGTCCATTATTGCTCATCCTTGTCCTAATAGAATCACCCGCTAAGTAGAATTAGCAAGTCTAGTGATTAACCGGCATAGACGATTAATGCGGCCACCGAACCAATGGCGGCAAGGTAGGTTACCAGAACCATCCAATGCATTTTTTCATAGACGTTTTCTTCAGGGACATTTGCGGGACGGGGCTTTTGTGATGCCATGATTGGCTCCTCATGTTCAAATAGATTACGCCGGTGAGGCGCTTTGGGCCATAGTCACTATGACCACCCAAGTTACCCGCTGTTTTTACGTCTGTGATGGGATGAAAACAAGTAAAATGCGGCAGGTGTTGATTGGCATAAAGGCCATTAAGCCGACCCCATTATCAAGATGCCAACCGTTTGCGACAATTTGCGACATATTTTTCATCTTTTTGCCTATCCAAACGCTTTACGCAATTGCAACTTTACATCACTCTGACTACTTTATTGGGTAAGTAGAACAGTGCCTCATTACAGGGTTAGAGTTAGGGATAAAATGGTTCTTTCTGGGAAAAGAAAAATGCGCTCCGCAGTGCTTTTTGTCGTTCTATTTGCCGGATGGTTAATGTTGTCCGGCCATTATACCCCGCTTCTTGTCACGCTAGGCGTTGTTAGCTGTGCCTTTGCAACTTTCATGGCCTACCGAATTGATGCGATTGATGACGATGCTTTGCCACTGCATCTAGCGTTACGCCTGCCGGGTTATCTGGCATGGTTGTTCAAGGAAATCATCAAATCCAACATTGCCACGGCCAAGATCATTCTTACCGGCAATTACAAACCTGAGATTTTTGAAGTCCACGCCTCGCAAAATAGCGATGTTGCTATGGTTACTTATGCCAATTCGATCACCCTGACCCCAGGCACAGTTACCGTTGAGGTGGTTGGTGATGATGATCGTAGTTTGATTGTGCATGCGCTCCATTCCGATTTTGCCGATGATGTGCGCAGCGGTGAAATGGATCGCCGGTGCTGTGAGCTCGAACGAGGAGCCGCATAATGGCAGAGAATTTTGCATCCGTCATGATGGTGGTGGCGATCGTCGCCTGTTGTATTTCTATGCTTATGGCAATTATCCGCGCTGGTCTTGGCAAAACCGCTTTTGACCGCTTGCTTGCGGTGAACGCCGTTGGAACCGTGATTATCATTGGTATTGCCCTACATGGCTTTATTCTAGGGCGGCCTGAATTTATCGATATTTCGATTCTCTACGCGGTGATCAACTTCATTGGCACCTTTGCTGTCCTCAAATTATTTAGCACCGGCACACTTGGTGACGGCAAGGGCAGGGCAAAGGCTAATGCTGGTATTGGCGGGGGCGAGAAAAAATAATATGGATTCGTTATTTTTCATCCTGTCCGGCATATCCCTAGCAATTGGCGTGGTTGCTCTGTTAATTGGCTCATTGGGTCTGTTGCGTTTGCCGGATGTCTATAGCCGTATTCACGCGGTCGGCATGATCGACACCGCTGGCGCCGGCTTTATCATCCTTGGAATGCTGTTTTACGCCGGATTTTCAATTGCTAGCGTCAAACTGGCCGCCATTGGCATATTTCTGTTCTTCACCAGCCCGATTGCAACCGATGCGGTGGCGTTGGTTGCCCACCAGAACGGCGTTGATCCAACCCCCGGTACCAAGCTGAGCATCAAGCCAGCAAAGGGTGCACAGAAAAAATCAAATGCCAAAGCCGCCAAAACTGCCAAGGCCACTAAGGCAAAGGCCAAAGCTAAAGCCAGTGCCAAAGGGAAGTCATCCTCATGACCGTTTTGCTCGTTAATCTTATATTGATGGCGCTGTTGGTGGTCATTGTGGTGTTGTTGATGCGCACTAACCGTTTGTTTGCGGTCGTGGTGCTGTCTGGCGCTTATTCTCTTATCTGTGCGGCGATCTTTGTTAATCTTGATGCGGTCGATGTCGCCTTTACCGAGGCCGCCGTTGGTGCCGGTATCTCGACAGTATTGTTTCTAGCCGCGATGGCCTTTCTACCGGCGAACGAACGTCAACCGCCGCGCAGTCACCGTATCACCAACAACATTGCCGGATTGTCTATTTGCCTTTTGACCGGCGGAATTTTGATCATGGCGGCGCTAGAACTGCCCGCGGTTGGTGATCCTAACGGTCCGGCGCAAATTCATGTGGCACCGCGTTATCTTGCCGAGAGCGGCGAGGTTTTGAATATTCCGAATGTGGTGACCACGGTGTTGGCTAGCTATCGCGGTTTTGACACGTTCGGCGAGACCGTGGTGGTGTTTGCCGCCGGACTTGGGGTGTTGTTACTGTTGGGCGGACTGACCCGCACGGGCCGCGCCACCAAGGCAAAGGCTGCTGTTGCGAAAACAGGACCTAAAACCGGCAGAACCAAAGCTGCAAAAAAGGGTGCTAAGTGATGAACGATAATCCAATTTTGCGCATTACCACGAAAATCCTATTTGCCCCCATCATCGTGTTTGGCCTCTATGTTCAATTCCACGGTGATTACGGACCGGGTGGCGGGTTTCAGGCTGGCGTTATCATCGCCGCCGCTTTCATCCTGCATTCTTTGATTTTTGGCCTAGAGGCCGGTCGCCGCTTGGTACCGCTCTGGGTCAATGTCTGGCTCATGGCTATTGGCGTGTTGATCTATGGCGGGACCGGTATTGCCTCGATTTACTTTGGCGGCTTTTTTCTTGATTACAATGTGTTGGGAGACAGTGTTGCCAGCGGACAGCATGTCGGCATTTTGCTGATTGAACTTGGTGTCGGGGTCACTGTTACCAGTGTCATGCTTGCATTATTTCACGCATTTGCCGGTTATGATCCAAAGAGATTTGCGGTTGCGGAGGATGGCGAATGACCCAACCGTCTTTGTTTGATGTGCTATTGGCCAACTGGAACTATCTCATCGTCATCGTGTTGATGATGTCGGGGCTGTTCATCGTCATTTCGCGCTATAATCTTGTGAAAAAGCTTGTTGGCTTGTCGATTTTCCAGACATCGGTGTTCCTGTTTTACATCTCCCTTGCCAAGGTTGATGGCGGCACCGCACCGATCCTTACCGATGATCCGAGCACCATATATTCTAACCCTCTGCCGCATGTGTTGATACTGACGGCGATTGTGGTCGGCGTTGCTACCACCGCCCTTGGGTTGGCCTTGGTTTTACGTATCCACTCTGCCTATGGAACGATTGAAGAAGACGAAATTCTGGCGGCAAAGACTGCCGCGATGGAACCACGTTATCGGCGCGGAGATGAAGCCGAAGCCGATGCATTAGCCGCCAGTGAGGCAAAATCATGACATTGTTTGCCTTTTTCAACAATCTACCGTCTTTGCTGGTAGTTGTGCCGCTAATGATGGCTCCGATCGCCGCGCTCATTCCCATTAGCCAGCTCGCATGGGCCGCTACATTGCTCGCGACTGCGGTTTCGTTTATCGCCGCGGTGTTGTTACATATGCTCACCGGTGCGGGGGCGCGGGTAACCTATTATCTTGGTAATTGGGCGCCGCCATGGGGTATTGAATTTGTTGTCGATTCGGCCACCAGCTTTGTTTTGATGGTCATTACCGCTTTAGGCTTTGTGGTCACATTGTTCGCCAGACGGTCTCTCGCCAGCGAAATAAATAATGGTGATTTGGGTAAAGCCTATGGCGCATGGCTATTGGCTATAGGCGGTTTATCCGGTCTGGTCTTAACCGCAGATGCATTCAACCTGTTTGTGTTCCTCGAGATATCTGCGCTCGCTTCAATTACCCTTATTGCCCTTGGGGCGGGGCGGGTGCGCCGGTCACTGATTGCGGCCTATAATTACCTGATCATTGGCGCGGTTGGCGCGACCTTTTATGTGATTGGTGTCGGCTTTATCTATGCGATGACGGGCAGTCTGAACATGGCTGATTTGGCTGAACGCCTGCCTGATGTCGCCAATAGCACCGTTATCTATGTTGGTTTCGGCTTTATGGTTGCGGGTATTTTGGTCAAGGCAGCGGTCTTCCCCGTTCATATTTGGCTTCCCTCGGCCTATAGCTAT
>CBFHOS010000062.1:0-4317 GCA_965657645.1 Puniceispirillaceae bacterium (SeqCode)
TCTTGGTTGCTGGCATTATTCGTGTTTGGCATTGGCAAGGCGGCGGTAATGCCGATGCATCGCTGGCTACCCGCCGCAATGGTCGCACCAACGCCAGTATCCGCGCTTTTGCATGCGGTGGCGGTGGTCAAGGCCGGTGTGTTCACGCTATTGAGTGTTGTGGTCTATATTTTTGGGATCGATTTTCTGGCTGAGACAGGCGCGTCGGATTGGCTGGTATGGCTGGCAAGCTTTACCATTCTGGCCGCTAGCCTCGTTGCCATGACCAAGGATGATCTAAAAGCACGGTTGGCCTATTCAACCATTAGCCAGCTTTCCTACATCGTTTTAGGGGCGGCTATCGCCTCGCAAATTGCGGCCCAAGGCGCGGCCTTACATATCGTTATGCATGCGGCCGGCAAAATCACCCTGTTTTTCTGTGCGGGCGCGATCTATGTGCGGGCGCATCTGACCAAAATATCGCAACTCGATGGGCTTGGTCGTGAAATGCCGTATTTGTTTGGCGCCTTTTTCCTCGGAGCATTGTCCATTATCGGCATCCCTCCATTGGGCGGTAGCTGGTCGAAATTCTATATGATGGTAGGGGCGGCGGATCGCGGTTTGATTTTTGTCCTGTTTGTTCTGGGATTATCATCACTATTAAACATCTATTACTTGCTAGAGCCGTTACAAAGGGCCTTTTTCCGGCCCCCAAGCGGTGATGTGAAAATTGAAAAGCATCCACTTACAGTGATCCCGCCTGTGGTTACCGCGGCGTTATCTGTGGCTCTGTTCTTCTTTGTTGATATTTTCGCCGGTTTCACCCGGTTAATGTTCGGATAGGGGCGGTACATGGCGAATAGTTCAAAATCCAAATCAGCCGCGCAAAAGCCGGCGCCTCAGCCAAGTGCACTAGAGCGTCTTGGCAGTCGATTTACCACAATTCTGATCGGTATCGCGGTGATCCTCGTGGTGCTGGAATTTATCCTGCATCGTCATGGCGAATATGCCTTTGAAGATTTCCCAATGTTTCCGGCGATCTATGGCTTTGTGGCCTTTTTGTTCATTGTTCAGGTAGGAAAGTGGCTTCGTTTGGTGATTATGCGTTCGGAGGAATATTACGATGACTAGTATGTTCCTCAATATTACGGCATGGCCTCCGGGTCTGGTGATGATCATCGCGGCGTTTGCTTTGCCGTTTATCCCGCATCTGGCGCGTCAGGGCTGGATGTTGGCGGCGATTGCGCTATCTGCCTATGGATTGACCACTGGGGCCGGTGTGCATGCCGTCTGGGAGGTTTTGGGCTTTGAGCTGATCCTCTATCGCGCGGACAAATTGACCTTGCCGTTTGCCATCGTCTTTCACATCGCCGCGGCCTTGAATGTTTTCTATAGCTGGCATGACCGTAAATGGAATGAACATATGGCCAGCCTATCCTATGCGGGGGCGGCGATTGCGGCGATTCATGCGGGTGATCTGGTGACTTTGTTCATCTGGTGGGAGGCAACCGCCGTCACCTCGGTATTCCTGATTTTGGCCGGCGGCACATCACAATCCCAGCCAGCCGCTATGCGGTATTTGCTATTCCAAGTCACCAGTGGCGTGTTGCTATTGGCGGGCGCGGCAATTCTGGCGGCAACAGGCACAGGTATCGCTTTTGACAAGATGTCATTTGGTGGCGCGGATGATTTCGGTGTGTGGCTGATATTCATCGCCTTTGGCATCAAAGCCGCTTTCCCGTTCCTCAATGGTTGGCTGCAGGACGCCTATCCAGAAGCCAGTGCAACCGGCACAGTCGCACTCTCGGCCTTTACCACAAAGCTCGCTATTTATGCGCTAGCTAGAGGTTTCCCGGGGACTGATATGCTGATCTGGATTGGTGCGGCGATGACCGCATTGCCGGTATTCTTTGCGGTGATTGAAAATGATTTGCGCCGTGTCCTTGCCTTTAGCTTGAATAACCAGCTCGGCTTTATGGTCGTAGCGGTTGGTATTGGTAGCGAGCTGGCGATCAATGGTGCGGTGGCGCATGCCTTTGTCCATATCATCTACAAAGCACTATTGTTCATGAGCATGGGGGCGGTGTTGCATCAGGTCGGCACGATCAAGGCCTCGGCCCTTGGCGGTCTCTATCGGCAAATGCCGTTTACCATGGTGTGCTGTATCATTGGCGCCATGTCGATCTCGGCATTCCCATTATTTAGCGGGTTTGTCGCCAAATCACTCACCATGTCGGCGCTTGGCGATACTGGTATTGTGTTTGTTTACATGGTGTTATTGTTCGCGTCTGCTGGTGTACTAGAGCATTCAGGCATCAAGATCCCGTATTTTGCGTTCTTTGCCCATGACAATAAGTTCGAAACAGGTGAGGCGCCGATTGGCATGCGTGTGGCGATGGGTATTGCCGCGGCTCTTTGTATCGGCATTGGTGTTTACCCTGATCCACTCTATTCGATATTGCCTTACGCGATTGATTATCACCCATATGATGCCAGCCATGTTACCGGCCAGCTCCAATTGTTGATTTTTGCCATGCTCGCCTTTGTGTTCCTCATCCGGATGAAATGGTATCCGCCGGAAATTCCATCGGTTGTGCTTAATTCCGACTGGTTCTACCGGCGCCTTGCACCACGTCTGGCGGCGCCGTTAATCGGCGGCATTGTGGCGCTATCGCGGGGGCTTTCACAGGGTATCAAGGATGGCCGTGACAATGTGATTAATGCGCTAGAGAATCTGATGCATAACCCAATCACTGGCCCAACCGTTCCGGGCAAAGCGGTGATGCTTCAAGCATTGCTATTGTCGGTAATTCTAGTGCTAGCCTATGTCGTTGGTGCGTAACGCTCTCATTGGCTTTTTCGCGCTAATAGCCAGTGTTACTGGTGCATTTGCCGAGCAGCCAGAGTTTGAGACGAGAACCATAAGCCTATCGCATGATGGCACCATAATAGAGATGCAGGTCGAGATTGCCGCTAGTTTTGAACAGCGGCAATATGGGTTGATGTACCGCAAAAATCTGCCTGCTAATTCTGGTATGTTGTTTGTGTTCCCAAAGAATGGCTACCGCTCGTTCTGGATGAAAAACACGTTCATTTCGCTCGACATGCTGTTTTTCAACGCTGATGGAGCGTTGGTGACAATTATCGAGGATGTACCGCCACAAACATTGGATGCGCGACGATCATCTGCGCCGGCGCGTTATGTGCTGGAAATCAATGGCGGCGAGGCGAGGCGGCGCGGTTGGGACGAGACTATCAGGCTGATACCACCCTATTAATGGGGCCGCTTGGGTAAGGGTTTCTCGCCATCACAGTTATAATTGCGAAACAATTTCTGAAAATATGTGTTTCAGTGTGTTTCTAGGCTTGATCTTGGGCTGGACTAGGTCTAAATAAACCTCCGTCGGAGTGTAGCGCAGCCTGGTAGCGCATCTGGTTTGGGACCAGAGGGCCGGGAGTTCGAATCTCTCCACTCCGACCATTTCCCCATCATCTCTGATTGGTCGTAATTGGCGCAGACAGGTTTTCGCTTTTTACCAAAATTTGGCTTGACCAAATTCGCCGCTGAGGTGATAGAGTGTGGCTAGTTAATTTGAATGATTGAGGCATGTCATGACACGCGCGCGGATCTATAAACCAAGCAAAACAGCAATGCAGTCGGGGCGTAATGCAACGGTTAGCCGCGGCAACCCTTGGGTGCTCACATATCCACGTAGTAGCGCTGTGAAGCCTGATAGCTTGATGGGATGGCAATCATCTAGCGACACCGCCCAGCAAGTCACCATGCGCTTTCCTACGGCCGAAGCAGCGGTCAAATATGCCGAAGATCACGGCATCGCTTATGATTTGAATGAAACCAAGACACGCCGGGTAAAGCCAAAGGCCTATGCCGACAATTTTGCCTTTTCCCGCAATGGGGCTTGGACTCATTAAGCCGGGGACTCATTAAGCCGGGGACGTTTTAACCTGAGGACGCATTAAGTCGCGCTTAGTCTTGTAGGGCCAATTGCATAAAGGCCACATCCAACCATTTATCAAATTTATAGCCGACCTCTTTGGCTTCGCCTATCATGCGAAAGCCCAAGGAGCGGTGGAGTGCGAGCGATCCAGCCACAGGACCGCCTATAACCGCAATCATCTGGCGATACCCACGTTCCCGTGATGCTGTGATGACGGCGCCAAGCAAAGCCTTGCCAACACCGCCGCGCATGGCATCAGCCGCCACATAGATGCTATCCTCGACCGTAAAGCGATATCCATAACGAGAATTATGAGAACCAGCATAGGCATAACCAATGATGTTGCCCTCACGTTCCGCCACAAATACCGGAAAGTCGC
>CBFHOS010000063.1:0-4040 GCA_965657645.1 Puniceispirillaceae bacterium (SeqCode)
CGTAGCGAGGATTTTCTTGGGTTAAACCCCGCCGGTGAAGTGCCGGTATTGGTCACCGAAGACGGCGATGTGCTGTGCGGTGCGAATGTGATCGTTGAATTTTTAGAAGAAACCGAGAGCGAGCATAGCTTGATCTGGGGCAATCCATCCGAGCGCGCTGAAATCCGCCGGCTGACAAATTGGTTCGAGGTCAAATTCATGCGCGAAGTCGGGGCGCCGTTATTGTCGGAACGCTTTATCAAACGCTTTGCGACTGACGGCCAGCCATCATCGAAAACCATCCGCGCGGCGCTCACCAATCTGCATATTCATTTGGGTTATATTGATTGGCTGGCGGAACAGGGCAATTGGCTAGCGGGTAAAGACCTGTCGCTAGCGGATCTCGCCGCCGCGGCGCATTTATCGGTGTTGGATTATTTTGGTGATATCGATTGGGATCGTCATCCCGAAGCAAAAATTTGGTATGCGAAAATCAAATCCAGACCAGCCTTCCGCGATCTCTTGGCCGACCAGATTACCGGCATGATGGCGGCGCCAAACTATAGCAATATGGATTTCTAGCCAGACCTCTAAGCGCTTAGATCCGCTACTAATTCCGCAACTGTATCACGCAATAGTTCCAACTGGTCCGGTTCGCTAAAACGATGCCCCGCGCCCGGCACATGGATTACCCGCGCATCAATGGCGTCACCACCGGCAAGACATTCGGCAATCTTTGTCGATGTTTGCACCGGCACCTCGTGATCATCCATGCCATGCAATAGGCGCACGGGCACATGAATATCGAGCCCACCGCGAAGCCGGAAATGCTGGCGACCATCGGTGACCAAATGATAGGGATAGATTATCGGTTCATCACTATAGGGATTATCCAGTGCGATCTGGCCGGTTTCGGCCATTTCTGTCTGTTGCTCTGGGGTTAATTTATCCCAGATCAAATCATCGGTAAAATCGGGGGCGGCGGCAATGCCAACCAGACCAGCAATGCGGTCCGGACGGGCCAGCGCCACATTCAGCATGATCCAGCCACCAAGCGACGAGCCGACAAGAATCTGTGGCCCGCTGGTTAGGTGGTCAAGCACGGCGATGGCATCATTCGTCCAATCGGTAATGTTGGTTTCTAAAAACACCCCGCCAGATTGGCCATGACCGCTATAATCAAAGCGGGTAAAGCCGACGCCATTTTGCTGTGCCCATTCCTCTAGAAACAGGGCTTTGGTGCCCTCCATGTCAGAGCCGTGACCAGCCAGAAATACGATCCCCGGCTTGGTTCCCTGATTTTGCGGCTCAATAATGTGAAACGCGATTTGATTTCGACCGTCTAAAGTGAGATAATCAGGCTTGGACATAGGCGTGTGTCTTTCTGTGAATTTACATATGTGTATTTATCACAGTTCTTTGAATACCAAAACCGCGGCAACGACTAGGATACCGAGGCCATCACGACTTCATCATGCTGGTTTGTTGCCACACCCACCACGGCGCCATAAAAAGACAAAGAATTCTATGACCTCACCGATCCCCGCCATCAAGCCTGTCCGATTCGTTAAAAAGAATAGTAAGAGCGGCACCGGACCAGTCATTGTGCAAATATTGCCGCGGATGGTGCGTGGTGGTGTTGAGCGCGGCACTGTTGAAATGGCCAAAGCGATTATCGAGGCTGGTGGCCGCGCAGTAGTGGTGTCAAACGGCGGTGGCATGGTTCGGCATTTGGTGCGATGCGGTGCGATACATCATGAATTGCCGGTCCATACGAAAAACCCGCTGAAATGGGGTGGCCTGCGCCGCAAGTTGCGCCAGATCCTCATCGATGAAGGTGCCGATATCGTTCATGTGCGCTCTCGCGTGCCAGCATGGATTGCACTACCCGCCGCCAGCGATCTGGGTTTGATTTCTGTGGCTACCGTTCATGGCCGGTTTAAGGCTGGCTCTATGTCAAAACGGTTTTACAATGGAAAGCTGCTGAAGGCCGATCATGTGATCGCCATTTCAAAATACATTAAATCATTGATTACCCAGCAATATTCCGAAATTGATGAGAAGCTGACCGTGATTAGGCGCGGCGTTGATGTGGATGTGTTTGATGCCAGTCAGGTGTCACAGGCCCGCGTGGTGCGTTTCATCGAGGATAATGCCCTGCCGGATGAGACCCCGATTGTGATGTTGCCAGCGCGGCCGTCATTATGGAAAGGCCATGAAATCCTGCTAGAGGCGTTGGCAAAAATCACGGATTTGCCGTTTATCTGTGTTCTTCTTGGGGCGGCGGATGGTGGCCAGAAATTCGTTGATCAGATAACCGCCAAGGGCGTTGCGCTCGGCCTTGAAGGGCGCTTTCGCATTTTGCCCGGAACCGATGACATGCCTGCCGCCTTGATGGGCGCGGATGTGGTGGCGATGCCGTCTATCTCGCCGGAACCGTTTGGCCGTGTTGCCCTAGAGGCACAGGCCATGGGGCGGCCAGTGATTGCGTTTAATCACGGCGGTGCGGTTGAGTCTATCCAGCATGGCAAAACCGGATGGCTAGCCGAGCCGGACAATGTTGATAGTTTGGCCGAATGTCTGCATGAGGCGCTAAGCCTGAGTGCTAAACAACGCGCCGCCTTTGCCAAGGTTGCGCGGGCCCATATTTTGGCCCAATTTTCGACGGCAAAGATGTGCCGTGACACGATTAAGGTCTATATGCGGCTCCTCGCAAAGGCAGAAATGCCACAGCGCAAAGGCTAAAGATCTAATAGATCACGCAGAACACTTGAGTTTCTCGGCATCAGCGGCTAGTTTGCGGACATTATAGAAAGCCCGTGTCATATGGCAATTGCCAGAGAAAGCCGCATTTAATCATGCCGATTATTACACTACCTGATGGATCCACTCGTTCCTATGACCAGCCGGTAACACCGGCAACCGTTGCGGCCGACATCGGCCCCGGTCTGGCCAAGGCCGCTTTGATGGCGGTTGTTGACGGTGCGGAATGGGATTTAACGCGCCAGATTGACGATGATGCATCGATGGCATTGGTGACGGCAAAGGATGACGCGTCGCTGGCATTGCTGCGCCATGACGCCGCCCATGTGATGGCAGAGGCTGTGCTAGAGCTATTTAGCGATACTCAGGTCACTATCGGCCCGTCAATCGAGAACGGCTTTTATTACGATTTTCACCGCGCCGAGGCCTTTAACGATGATGATCTTGCCGCGATCGAAAAGCGGATGCACGAAATTGTCGATCGTGATGAGGAAATCACCCGTGATGTATGGACAAGAGACGCCGCGGTAGAATTTTATAAAAAGAATAATGAGCCATTCAAAGTCGAGCTAGTAGAGGCGATCCCCGCAGATCAGGAAGTCAGCTTTTACCAGCAGGGCAACTTTATCGATCTATGCCGTGGGCCGCATTTGCCATCAACTGGCAAGCTAGGTCACGCCTTCAAGCTTATGTCTGTTGCGGGTGCCTATTGGCGCGGTGATAGCGACCGTCCGATGCTCCAGCGTATTTATGGTACCGCATGGCGCACCGAAAAAGAATTGAACGCTTATCTGCATATGCTTGAAGAGGCGGAAAAGCGCGATCACCGCAAGCTTGGAAAACAGCTTGGCTTTTTCCATATGCAGGAAGAGGCGACCGGTTCGGTATTCTGGCACCCAAAGGGCTGGATGATGTATCGCGAGATCGAAAACTATGTCCGCCGCCGTCTTGATGCTGGTGGTTATGGCGAGGTGAAGACCCCGCAATTGGTTGACCGCAGCCTATGGGAGGCGTCTGGCCATTGGGATAAATTCCGCGAGAATATGTTTACCGCCGAGTCCGAGGATGAGCGTATTCTGGCGCTAAAGCCGATGAATTGTCCGTGTCATGTGCAGATTTTCCGCCAAGGCATTAAATCCTACCGTGATCTTCCCCTGCGCATGGCTGAATTTGGGTCGTGTCACCGCAATGAACCATCGGGCGCATTGCACGGTATTATGCGGGTGCGGGCCTTTACCCAGGATGACGCGCATATCTTTTGTACCGAAGACCAGATCACCTCAGAATCAGTACAGTTC
>CBFHOS010000064.1:0-4022 GCA_965657645.1 Puniceispirillaceae bacterium (SeqCode)
GTTTTCATGGCCACACCACTGGTGAATTTGTCCAGATGAAACCGGTCACCCTACCCCCCAACTAATCTTATCGGTTACTATAAAGCTGGGAAAACCCGATAAATAATGAAAAATTGGGAATTAACATTAACCAAAGGGAATGGTTTCTAATTCCTCTGTGGTTTTTTGCAAACATTTCAGGAAAAACAGAAATGTAGGGTTTGTTTCAGCGTGGTCACCGCGCCAAAAACACCTGACATCAGACAAAACCCCGCGTGTGTCCAGAGCAAGCGTAACAATATCACCGCGTGCGGCATGGGATTGGGCAAGTCGTTGCGGCATCAACCCTAATGCCGGGATAGCATCCAACAATGCTAGGTTAAGCGTCAAAGAAAGAGACGCAATGGTGTTGGCCGGCGGCGCCAACTCGTTTTCCGCAAAGAGAGCATCGACGGCCCGCCGCGCCACTGAATTTGCGTGCGGCATAATCCACGGAAAATCGACCACATCGGTCCATTTGAGGTCAGGCTTTCTTGCAAGATTGTGATTGCGACCCGCAACAACAACAACTGGCTCT
Organism: Puniceispirillaceae bacterium (SeqCode); assembly: GCA_965657645.1. GTDB lineage: Bacteria > Pseudomonadota > Alphaproteobacteria > Puniceispirillales > Puniceispirillaceae > CBFHOS01. Next base: position 557 of record CBFHOS010000064.1, read on the forward strand.
TCAAATAGCCGTAACTGGTTAATGCCGGGTAATTCCTGCGCTTGCCAGCTTCGCGCAATCAACAGGTCCAGCGCCCCATCCTGCAATTCTGGCATAAGCTCGACGAAATGCCCCTCTCGAACCGAGATGCTCGCCTCTGGCGTACTGCTCTTGAACAGCGCAATTGTGCTGGGTAGCAAAGTTGGCGCAACAGAACTAACCACGCCGATTGCAACCGCCCCTGAGATCCCACTGGCCATCGCTTCAAGGTCAAACGCCGCCCGGTCAAGCTGGTTGAGTGCCTGTTTGGCGTGTCCAACCAGTCGGTGCCCTATGGGTGTCAAAAAGAGACGGTTTCGATCGCGTGTCACAATGGGAACACCGACAATCTTTTCCAACTCCGCAATCTGCTTTGAAACTGCGGGCTGGGTAATGTTCAGCTCTTCAGCCACCCGCGCCAACAGCTTTAGGTCAGACAATGCGGCAATCACCCGCAAATGGCGGAGCTTTACAGCCTTTTGAAAATCATTGTTTGAAATAGCCATTACTCGCCGCGTGTGGGTTATACCGTAATATTTACCACAGCCAGCGCGTACAAATCTATATCGGACTTGATCTTCGATCGGGCAATGATTGCGCTGCCCTTATTATCAGGCCTCTTGGTGATCAGGCCTCTTGGGCGGATAGCCGTCTGGCTTTTTCAAATAGATAGGTTACCAACGTGCTACCAAGAATTGCGGATGCACCAAGCGCCAAAAAAGGAATGGTGATCTGATAGCCCAGCATTGCCACAGGAACGGACATGACGATAAAGCCGAGCGCCGCTGCATAGGACCAAATCTTATCTTTCTTCCAAAACAAAATTAGGGCCGCGATAAATAACAACAAGAACAGCGCCGACGGCATAAAATGTGTTGCAATCACCGTCTGATAGTCAGCTATTTCTGGCGGTGACAATAACCGCTTTGTCTGGCTTGAGGCCAATTTGATCCCCTCAGCCTTTAGCGCAAATGCCGAGCTGTGCTCAAGCAATGCCAACTTTGCCTTTAGGTATAAATTGGCAGGGGTCAGCATTGTGAACAGCCCCATTGATGCTCCAATCACGACAAGCATCTTGCGCAGCTTTTCGGCATCTTTGGATTGTCGCACAATATCAATACCAACAGCGATCATGATGATGACCCCTGTTAGAACCATCTGCCAGAACGTATTTAACTGCGCTAGCGTCAAACCGTTATTGATGAGTTTTAACAAAATCACACCCAGGAATGTGCCCCAGAGTGAACCTCTGCCACCAAACAACGACGTGCCGCCGATTACAACTGCCGCAATCGCATCCAATTCCCACATTTGACCATAATCAGATTTTGCATAGGGCGCACGACCCAAGAATAGTAACGCCCCAAGCGCAGCGGCGAAAGAACAGAACATGTAGGTGATGAGCGTATAGAGCCGCACATTAATACCAGATTGTCTGGCACCAGAAATATTAGACCCGATTGCATAAACATAGCGCCCAAAGCGGGTGTTGGAAACAATCACCGAGAGCACGACAAAAAAGACAATGAAAATAACCATCGACATTTGGAACGTTCGGAAGAATGACAGCCAATTCGCATCTACAAATTGTCCAATCATCGCGGCAAAGCCGTCTAGATCCCCCGCCTTGTAGGAATCTCGGATACTGCTAAAGGGGTTCCAGCGACCAAAAAAGTCAAATGTGTCTGGCAATTTTGGTGTTGCTTGGGCACCTGTTGATAGATGCCCTGCACCGCGCCATATCGACAATCCTGCCAGTGTAACAATAAAGGCTGGCATGCCCAGATATGCGACCATGGTCCCGTGAAAGGCACCAATGAACAATCCCAATGACAAGCCTGTCATGATGGCGAGATGCGGTGGAAACCCAAAGAAACTGGCTACATACCCTGTTAACGCCGCCGTCATACCCATCACCGAGCCAACCGACAAATCAATCCCGGCCGTGATGATAACCAGCGTCATACCAGCGGCCACCACACCAATCGCCGCAGAATTATTCATAATTGTCATCAAATTTGTTGGGTGGAAAAAGGGGCGTCCACTCGTCGCAAATTCAATAGACACACCAAGGATGATGATCGCGATCAACGCGCCAGACCACTCCGCCTTAAAAAAGCGTACCAGCTGCCCAAGGGCTCTATCTGCCAATGTGTTAGGGCTTGAATAGTTCATGTAAAAATCCTCAGAGGCCGAAGCATAAAATCATCGATTACTAAACGAATAAGTTAAAAAAATAGTCGGGCAAATCAAATTTGCCCGACTACCGATTTTGGAGGAATCTTATTCAATGCCAACCATTTTTTTGTAAACGCCTGATGTTGCTGGCGTCACCAGGAAGAAGCCTGTATCGATACGCGATGATACATCTTCACCACGGGCCGCGGCAGCAGCCGCTTTAATACCCTGGTATCCCATCTGATAAAGCATCTGAGCTGTATCGGCATGTACCCAGCCTTCATCCATTGCAGCGATAGCATCTGATGCACCGTCAAAACCAACTAGCTTGACGTCACCAGCACCGTAACCAAGATTTTCAAGAGCTGCCTTTGCACCCATGGTGCCGCCATCCCATGCATTGGCAACCATCTTTACATCGCTGTTTGAGTTAAGTACGGCTTCCACACCTTCTTGTGCCTGCTGGCTGTTCCACTCAGTTGGCACTTCCAAAACTTTTGAATTTGGACGTGCTGCTGAGAAGGCTTCCATGAAACCGTTTTTACGCTCTTGTCCAGTTGACTGTGCTTGATTGCCTGTCACGTAGATGATTGTGTCACCGTCGTTTACAAGCGTTGCGGCGACCGCACCCTGCACTTTTGCAACAGCATAATTATCAGTTGCCACAAATGAAGTAACGGTTGCGCCACTCACACCTGTATCAATTGCAACTACCGGAATACCAGATGCCATAGCATCATTCACCGCTGGCGCAACACCGGCAGAATCAACAGGTGCAATACCAATTGCCTTAGCACCTTGCGCTACCAGATTTTCAAAAACTTCCAACTGGCTTGAAAGGTCGCCTTGGAAAGATGGGCCAACAGAAACAAGCTTTACCCCTTCTTCGGCAGCAGCATCAGCCGCACCTTGGTTAATCATCATCCAGCCAGCATTCGTTGCTGATTTAGTGATGTAGCCGATCACATCTTGCGCTGACGCAGATGTGGTTGTCATCAGAGCAGCCAGCGCAACACCGGCGATCTTTAATTTCATATTCATTATGTCCTCCTAAATAAACCAAGAAACCCGACCTTTGCATAAGCTAGTTCACGACACATATCACAGCGCAGTGTTTATCCCTGCGATCCGCATCATGAACGTCAAATGTTATGCATTCCTCCGAGTTCACATCGTCACTACATCAGCAAAAAATAGAGGTGTCAATAATTAATTCCAATTGATTTAATTAATATTGACAATTGGACTACGAGACATAACACTCCATCAC
>CBFHOS010000065.1:0-3602 GCA_965657645.1 Puniceispirillaceae bacterium (SeqCode)
CAGAGCGATCTACACACCGCGAGGTTATGCAAAACATCTAGATCGCTCCCAGAGCTGACAGGACTGACAGGGCTGATAACGCTGTTGACGCTATTGCGATTAACGTAAGGAGATAAATATGACTGTTCACTTCATTGGCGCCGGTCCTGGCGATCCTGAACTGATCACTGTTCGTGGGCTGAAACTTATCCAGAGCTGCAAGTTGTGCCTCTATGCGGGATCATTGGTTCCAGAGGCTGTGGTTGAGGCCGCACCAAGTGATGCGACGGTAATTGATACCGCGTCCTTGACGCTTGATGACATTATTAATCTGATGGTTGATGCGCATGCGGCGGGGCATGATGTGGCGCGGGTGCATTCCGGTGATCCATCGCTTTACGGCGCCATTGCCGAACAAATCCGGCGGCTAAAGGCGCTCGATATTGATTATAAAATAGTTCCGGGCGTGTCGGCCTATGCGGCGGCGGCGGCGGGGCTGGGTATTGAATTAACGATCCCAGAAGTTACCCAGAGCCTGATATTAACCCGCACCGCAATGAAATCGTCACAGATGCCTGCCGGTGAGGAACTAACCAGCCTTGGCCGGACCGGGGCGACCTTGGCGATCCACCTATCGATCCGTAATTTGCGGCAAATTGAACGCGATCTAACCCCGTTTTATGGGGCCGATTGTCCGGTGATCGTGGCGTACCGTGTTGGCTGGCCGGATGAGGCCTATCTGCATGCAACATTATCGACCGTGCACAAAGCCGTGCAGAAAGAAAAAATAACCCGCACCGCGCTGATTTTTGTCGGTAAGGGGCTTAATCAGGATTTGGATTTCCGCGATTCAGCCCTGTATGACGCCGATCATGTGCATGTTTTACGGCCAAAGCGCGGGCGTGCCAGCGATCTTACCTCTGAGGGGTGATAAGTAAGAGATTGCGGGGGAGTAGCTAGGCTATGATATGGGCGTATGATCCGGCAACCGTCCCCTTAACCAGCCCCATTTCACCAAGTGGATCACCGCCAGCATCAGCGGCGTTAAATAACGCAACACCAGATTGCTGGGTTGCCGATGTGTAATGAAATTCATGCGCGATAAGGGGCAGGTGGGTTTGTGGTGGCCAGCTAAACGCACCGGTTGGTGTTAGTTTGCGATAGCCAAGATGCAATTTGCGTGCGGCGAAACTGGTTTCCAGATCGAGCAACCCAAGCATGCTATGGCGTTTGCCCTGATCATCGATAATGGCCGTTCCCAGCGTCATAAAACCCCCGCATTCACCATAGATTGGCACTGAATTTGTGGCGGCAATGTGCATGCCAGTGGCAAAGTTTGTTGCCGATCCTAATGTCTCTAGGTGTAGTTCAGGATAGCCGCCGGGAAGGAAAATAAAATCGGCCGTGCTATGTGGGGCTTCATCATTTAATGGCGAAAAGGGGTGAATGCTAGCTCCCTTTCTGGCCCAATCATCGAGCATATGGGCATAGCAAAAGCCAAACGCCTCATCTTTTGCTACCGCAATATTCTGACCGGGAGGCGGCGCCGCAAATTCTGCGCTTGCAGTCTCAATCATACCGGTGGCGGCGAGCAATGCTTCAAGATCAATATGTTCTGAAATCAGATCAGCCGCAGCCTCAATGATAGCGTCCAGAGTGTTTAGTTTGGCCAGATCAGCGGCTTGGACGAGGCCCAAATGCCGCGAGGGCACAGTGATATTTTCATCCGCCGGCAACGCGCCAAACAGAGGGATACCGCGCGATGCAAGGCTGTCTGCGATTAGTCCTAAATGACGCGGTGAGGCAATGCGGTTAAGGATAACCCCAGCCAATGTCGCGCCGCCTTTTTCTAGAGCAAGCTGTTGCTGCAATCCCGCGGCAATGGCGGCGGCGGTCTGGGCCTGATGGCGGGCATCAATGACCAGAATAACCGGCAAAGACAATTTTCCGGCAAGATCCGCAGTACTACCTGCCCCGCCAATGGTACCATCAAACAGACCCATCACGCCTTCGATAATGAGGGTTTGTCCCGCTTGTCGATGGGCCAGCGCGTTTGTGATATCTGGTCCCATGGCAAAGGCGTCAAGATTGACTGCCTGATTGCCGGACGCCGCACTCAAAAATGCCGTATCGATATAATCGGGCCCCGTTTTCGCGGCAGAAATGTCAATGCCAATCCGCCGTAGGGCGCGGAGCAAGCCAAGTGTGATCGTGGTTTTACCGCTACCAGACGATAGTCCGGCGATAATCAGCCCGCGGGCCGCCATTATCCCGTTTCCGAGATAGAGCGAACACCCAGTGGATCAAGGTCACGCACCGGTTCACCATTCATCTGGCCAACCCAATCGAGACATTGGCGCATTAGCGCAACGCGCCCGATACAGACAATCGCGGGCGCCCCAATACCAGAGGCAATGATGTCCTTCGGCGCTGATTTAAGGGTGGTTTCAAGAACCTGCATATCCGCTTTGGTGGCGTTGTTAACAACAGCGACTGGCTCGTTAGGATCGCGGCCAGCGGCAATGAGTTTTTCACAAATATCAGGCATATGTTTAATCGCCATATACATCACGATGACTTGTGATCCCTTGGAAACCGCGGCCCAATCGATTGCCGACGGCATTAAGCCGGTTCGGTCATGCCCCGATAGGAACGTAACAGACTGGTTAACGTCGCGGTGCGTCACCGGAATACCGGCATAGGCAAGACCACCAATACCAGCAGAAATCCCCGGGACAATGCGCAATTGGATGCCTGCTTGAACCAGAGTCTGCGCTTCTTCACCGCCGCGCCCAAATACAAATGGATCGCCGCCTTTAAGGCGCAAAACACGGTTGCCCTCGCGCGCCAATTCAACCAGCCGTAATGAAATGTCACGTTGTTTAGGCGATGGTTTGCCGCCGCGTTTGCCCGCATATTCAATAACTGTGCCGGGTTTAGCCCATGCCAGCAGTGATTTATCAACCAGCGCATCATAAATGATCACATCGGCCTGTTGCAGGGCATTTAGCGCATGCAGGGTCACCAATCCCGGATCACCGGGGCCACCGCCAACCATCCAGACCCAGCCAGCCTCAAATAGCGGCCAATCGCCAGTTGCAAGCGTCGGCAGGACGCCCGCTTCAAGCGGTCCGGTATCGGCTAGATTTTCTGCGTCAGTTGGCTCTGTCATAACACCCAATATTACGCCTCAAAATATCCATTTGCACGATAAAGTTAGTTCTACGGTCATAAAAACAAGCAATTTTCATTTTCCTTCACTTTTGCCGCTAAATCTCATTGTAGAACAGACGTTTCTGGGCCAAAATTTACCCATGGAAAAAGCACCGCAACCTGCTCAAAATACCGTTTCTAGATCCGGTAATACCCTGACCACGAATTTGCGGTTTGGCTGGACCACGGGAACATGCGCCACGGCCGCGGTGAATGCCGGCTATTTGGCCATGGTTACTGGCCAATTTCCTGATCGCGTGACGATCGTTACCCCCAGCGGCAAGAATGCTGATCTGGCGATTGAAAACGGCCAAAGTGGGGATGATGACACTGGCGATATTTCAGAAAAATGGTTTAAGGCAGGGGTGATAAAAGACGCGGGCGATGATCCGGATGTCACCCATGGTGCG
>CBFHOS010000066.1:0-3402 GCA_965657645.1 Puniceispirillaceae bacterium (SeqCode)
AGTTCTGCATACGATGGGGATTTTGGGCGGCGTTGGGGCGAGTGCTAGCACCGGCCGTTTTCATGATGGCGATGTCTATATGCCGATCACCCCGATGTTTCATGTGCATGGGTGGGGCTTTCCCTATGCGGCGACATTATTAGGAGTGAAACAGGTTTATCCCGGCCGTTATGTTCCGGCCCGCCTGTTGCGCCTCATTGATCAAGAAGGTGTTAGCTTTTCGCATTGTGTGCCGACAATTCTGCATATGCTATTGAGCGCACCCGAGGCCGCTATTGTTGATTTTGCCAAATGGAAAGTCGTCATTGGTGGATCTGCTTTGCCGCGTGGCCTTTGCGAAACGGCGCTATCGCTGGGCATAAATATCTTTGCCGCTTATGGCCTGTCTGAAACCTGTCCATTTCTAACAATCGCCCATCTAAACCCGCTGGATGAGGGCGATGTCGGGCCGCGTTTAAAGGCGGGACGACCGGTGCCCATGGTGGATTTGCGCATTGTTGACGAGGCCATGCAGGACGTGCCGCCCGTTGATAAATCAGGCAATAGACTAACAGGCGAGATTGTTGTTCGCGCGCCTTGGTTGAACGCTGAATATTTAAAGGATGATGCCGCGACAAAGGATCTGTGGCGGGGTGGTTATCTGCATACAGGCGATGTTGGCTATCTGGACGAAACCGGCGCCCTTATCATTACCGACCGGATGAAGGATGTGATTAAATCGGGCGGCGAATGGATTTCATCATTATCGCTAGAGAGTATTGCCTCGGCAGTCGATGGGGTGGGCGAGGTTGCGGTGATAGGTGTCCCCGATGCCAAATGGGGCGAGCGGCCATTATTGATCATCGTGCCCGCTACAGGGGCCGTAATCACCGATGTGCGCGCCAGCATAAAAGCCGCCTTTAGCGCGCAAATAGAAGCCAATCAAATTTCAAAATGGGCATATCCCGACCATATCGAATTCGTTGACGCGATTGCCAAAACCAGCGTTGGCAAAATCGACAAAAAGCGGCTCCGGTTTGAATTTTCTGACAAGCTTGCGTGATGCCAGAGTCCGGTAATTTCTAGCGGCCAGTAATTTCTAGAGGCCGGTTAGGGTTCGCGTGATTGCGGTCTGCCAGCCAGCGATCAGATCATCACGGCTTGCCGCATCCATGGCGGGTTCGAAACGCTGGTCACTCTGCCACATCGCGGCGATATCATCCAAAGACATGTCAGGGCTGTTGCTATCGGCGTTCTCGCCCGCTAGATGGGCCAGCATTGCCGCCCCCAGCGCGGTTGTCTCGCGCACCACCGGCCGTTCAACCGTTACATCCAGAATATCGGACAGGAATTGCATCAGCCAGTTATTAGCCGTCATCCCGCCATCCACACGAACAATCGTCACATCGATGCCATCGCCAGCAATCGCGGTAAACAGATCATTGGTTTGATAGGCCACCGATTCCAAAGCGGCGCGGACAAAATGCGCGGGGCCAGTATCGCGGGTGATGCCGTAAATCGCTCCGCGTGCATGGGGTGACCAATGCGGCGCCCCTAATCCGGTCAATGCGGGCACCATATAGACCCCGCTATTGCCGCTAAGGGCCGAGGCCATTGGTTCTGTTGATGATGCGTTTTCAATAATCTGCAAGCCATCGCGCAACCATTGCACAATCGCTCCAGAGATAAATATAGACCCCTCCAGCGCATAGCTAATCTCACCATCAAGGCGATAGCCGATGGTGGATAAAAGCTTGTTGGTCGATTTAATCCGGGTGTCGCCGGTATTCACGATCACAAAACAACCAGTGCCATAGGTCGATTTAAGCGCCCCCGGTTTGAAACAGCCCTGACCAACGGCGGCGGCCTGTTGATCGCCAATCATCGAGAGGATCGGGAGAGGGGCGCCGAACAACGCCGGATCGCAATCGCCAAAGTGACCGGCATTATCGCGGACCTCTGGCATACAGGCGGCTGGCACATTAAAGATTTCCAGCAATTCATCGTCCCACTCACCTGTTTCGATATTGAGCAGGCTTGTGCGGCTAGCATTGGTGGCGTCGGTTGCGTGAACCGCGCCGCTAGTCAGGCGCCACAGCAAAAAGCTATCCACCGTCCCCATGCAGAGCTCACCAGCCGCCGCCCGCGCCCGTGCGCCCTCAACTTGGTCCAATATATAGGCAACCTTTGTGGCGCTGAAATAGGGGTCAAGCAACAGACCGGTTTTGGCGGTGATAATGTCTTCATGGCCAGCCGCCTTTAGACCGGCACAGATGTCCGCGGTCCGGCGGTCCTGCCACACAATGGCATTATGGATGGGCTTGCCGGTTGCCCTTTCCCAGATGATTGTGGTTTCGCGCTGGTTGGTTATGCCAATGGCGCTAGCCGGCCGGCCCATGGCAATCGCCGCATCAACCATCGCCTTGGTGACATTTACAGTGGTGTTCCAGATTTCCTCTGGATCATGCTCTACCCAGCCATCATGCGGGAATATCTGGGCAAATTCAGCGCCCTCCTGGGCCAGAATATGGCCGTTCGCGTCAAACAGAATGGCCCGTGAACTAGTCGTTCCCTGATCAATCGCAATGATGGTTTTATCGTTGTTAGGCATGCTTGGATACTTTCGTCTGTTGGGCTCTCGTCTGTTGGGCGTTAACTCTTCGCGGTAGCCTTGGTTTTGCGCGACCGCCTTTTCTGTTTCGGCGGGTGCAGCAAATGCTGCCATTCCTGATGGTCCTCAAGATCGGATAGGTGAACGTCAAGCGCCGTATTGCCGAGCTGGATCTCGCGCATAAATACGATCATCGCCACCATCATCAACAGGATCGACGAGAAAAACAGCCAAGAGCTCAGCACCATATTGTCGAGGTAGCTGGCGATCATCGCGCTCAATGCCAACATAAAGCCAAGCGCAGACATAGTCTGGATAAAGCCGATAAGGCGCAGGCGATGCCGCAATGAGGCTATCTGTTTCAAAAACCGCGCGGCGTCCACAATCGATGTTCCATCACGGATAACCGCATCATGCAGATTACGGATCAAATTCGCGAGGACGGTATAGCGATTGCCAAAGTTAATCATCATCAACGGAATGGCTGGAAATAACACGCCAATAATCAAAATATCCTGTTGCATTACATTCTTTCACTAGTTGGATCCGGCTTTCACTGGTTGGATCCGGCTTTCACTGGTTGAATCCGGATTAACACCAGACTAACGCAATTTGCGGCAAATTCTAATAGTTAACTCGCAATAAACCCAAGCAGAGTTACGCCATCGATCACATATTGAACCGACAGGGCGGCCAGAATAATCGCGGTTATGCGCGAGAATACGTTGGCGGCGCGAGGATCAATAATACGTTCCGCCAGCACGGTGAGGCTAAGGATGATGCCGGTTAGCACCATAACCGCGAGCAGGGCG
>CBFHOS010000067.1:0-3329 GCA_965657645.1 Puniceispirillaceae bacterium (SeqCode)
CGATTTTGCCTTGGTATTTAAGACCGAAAAAATCGCTGCAAAGCTTTTGACGCCCCCGATCAATCAACTCGAGCAAATCGAAGCGATCAAAAACTTCCTGATTCATCCAGAGGGTGATGATGCTGATGGCATGTGGTTTGCGCAAACTGTCATGGCGGCCAGTGCGGCTGATTGGAAAGACGGCACCAAGATGGCGGATGGTGTCACGCGCTATGTAACGATCACAAATGGTGGGCCGCTATTTGTATATGTTAAAGACGGTAAAATCTTGCGCACAACACCGATTGAACTAGAGGATGATGACGCCGCTAGCTTTACAATCAAGGCCCGCGGCAAGGAATTTACCCCGCCGCGTAAAACCACCGTTAGCCCGCATGCGATGAACTGGAAATCTCTGGTTTACGCACCGAACCGTATCATGACACCGATGAAGCGCGTGGATTTCGATCCCAATGGTGAGCGCAATATTCAAAATCGTGGCGATTCAGGATATGAGCCGATCAGCTGGGATGAGGCTTTTGATATCGTTGCCAATGAAATCAAAAGAATGAAGAGGGAATATGGGCAAGGGGCCATCGCGCAATCAAATGGCTCGCACCATAATTGGGGTAATATCGGCTATTATCTCAGTGCAAAAATCCGCTTTATGAATGCCATTGGCACCACCGAAGTGCACCATAACCCGGATAGCTGGGAAGGGTGGTATTGGGGCGCCACGCATCATTGGGGCAATAGTTTGCGTGTTGGTGGCGGCGAGCCGTTTGGCACTGTCGAGGATTGTCTGAAAAATGCCGAAATGGTGGTTTTCTGGTCATCAAACCCAGAGGCAACCAACGGTATCTATTCCGGCCTTGAGGGATCTGTTCGCCGGCAATGGCTAAAGGAGCTGGATATTCCGTTCGTCCATATCGACCCGCATTATAATGATACGGCGCAGATGCTTGGCGGCAAATGGATTTCACCGCGGCCTACAACATCGCCTGCGCTAGCGCTCGCTATTGCCTATGTGTGGATGACTGAAGGGCTATATGACAAAGACTATGTGGCGAAAAACACACATGGGTTTGAGGCATGGCAATCCTATGTTCTGGGCGAAGATGATGGCATAGCCAAAACCCCGGAATGGCAGGAAAAAGAAACCGGCGTTCCGGCCAAGGATATCCGCGCATTGGCCCGCCAATGGGGCAATAAGAAAACCTATTTGGCCGTTGGTGGCATGGGCAACACCTTTGGTGGTGCGGCGCGTAACCCAACAGGTAACCAATGGCCGCGCATGATGGTTTGTCTGATGGCGATGCAGGGCCTAGGCAAACCGGGTGTGAATATGGGCAACATGCAGATGGGTGTGCCGCATAATTTCGGGTTCTATTTCCCGGGCTATGCAGATGGCGGTATATCGGGCGATCTAAACCATACTGGTTTGGCCGTCAGCCTATATCAGCGCATGCCGCAATTGGCCACGATCAATCCATCAACGCAGAAAATCCCGAGGCTAAAGCTCCCTGATGCCATTATTGATGGTGAATGTGAGGGCTATCTCTGGGATGCGATGCGTATTGAGGGACAGTTCCAGAAAATCAAATATCCGGCTCCGGGTCACTCTCCCGTGCATATGCTATATCGTTATGGCAGTTCTATTCTGGGCACGTTGAGCGATGTGAACCGCTATGTCGAGATGTATAAGCATCCGAGCCTCGAATTTGTGGTGAACCAGTCAATCTGGCATGAGGGTGACACGAGTTTTGCCGATATCATCTTGCCTGCCTGTACCCACCTAGAGCGTTATGACATTGGTGAATGGGCGAATGCTGGCGGTTATGGTGCGCATTTCAATAGCCAAGTAAATCACCGTTTGGTCGCGTTCCAGTCCAAATGTATCGAGCCTGTGGGCGAGTCAAAGGCCGATTATGATATCTTTGCAGGCATTGCCCAAAGGCTGGGTCTGGGGACCTATTTCACCGAAGGCATGCGCGATATTGATTGGGCAAAACGGATGTTTGATGCCTCAGATGTCTCGGATCATATCTCGTGGAAAGAGTTCATGAAAAAGGGCTATTACATTATCCCTACCGAACAGGAAGAATTGCGGGCGCCAGCGGCCTTTAGCTGGTTTGCCAATGGCACGCCGAAAAACGTACCAGAACCGATGCCACTGCCCGGTGATTATACCGAGACTTTTGGCAAGGGATTGCAAACCCAAACTGGCAAGCTGGAATTTGAGTCGCAGAGCCTGAAACGCTTTGATCCTAATGATGAGGAACGGCCACCGCTGGCGAAATACCGCAAATCATGGGAGGGGCCGCATATTGGTGATACGGCCAAGAATTTCCCACTCCGGCTTATTACGCCGCATTCTCGGTTTAGCTTCCACACCCATACTGATGGCAAGGATTCGTTCTTGAATGATGTGAAGGATCACCGCGAGCTTGTCGATGGGCATTATTACTGGATTATGCGGATTAACCCTGAAGACGCGAAAGCACGCAACATTGCCGATCACGATCTAATCAAGGCGCATAACGCCAGAGGTGGGGTGATTTGTGTGGCGCATCTAACCGAGCGTTTGATGCCGGGTGTTGTGCATTCTTACGAATCTTCGGCTGTGTGGGCGCCGCTTGGTAAAGTGGGTAAATCGGTTGATCGGGGCGGATGTGTCAATTTGCTATCGCCATCGCGTACGCAAATCAAAAAGGCGCATTCCATGGCGAATGGTTTATCGATGATCCAAATTGAAAAATGGGATGGGAACCCTGATTTTAATCGGGAACTCCCACTGACAAAAGCTGCTGGTTTGAATGCAGAAATAGAGGCCGCAGAATGAAAAAGTGGAACATGATTATTGATGTTGCAAACTGCACTAACTGTAACGTTTGCACGCTCTCAACCCAGGACGAGCATGTCGGCAACGCCTTTCCCGGCTATGCGGAAGAAATGCCGAAACACGGCCATCGTTGGATCAATATCGAACGGCGCGAGCGTGGCTCTGCACCCGCAACTGACGTCGCCTATCTGCCGACCATGTGCCAGCATTGTGATGATGCCCCCTGTCAAAAGGCGGCGCCTGACGCGGTGCAAAAGCGCGATGATGGCATTGTTATCATTGATCCGGTCAAGGCCAAGGGCCGCAAAGAAATCGTCGATGCCTGCCCGTTTGGTGCGGTGTGGTGGAACGAAGAAAAGCAAGTGCCGCAACATTGGATTTTTGATGCTCATCTGTTGGATCAAGGATGGAAAGCACCGCGCTGTGACACGGCCTGTGCCACCGCTGCGCTCCGGTCGGTAAAGGTTAGCGATGAAGAGATGGCGCGCATTGTCGAGGAAGAAGGTCT
>CBFHOS010000068.1:0-2749 GCA_965657645.1 Puniceispirillaceae bacterium (SeqCode)
GCGGCGGCGGCAGGTAGCATAAGCGCCAATGAAAAGCTGCTACAGCTCGACGTTGATTGATGATATTTGACCTCATCGCACCGGACTCGTTGCTCGCCAGCCTAGGCCGCGCAATGGCCGATTCGCCGCATAACAACGATATCGCCACGGCGTCTGGCTGGCTGGTGTTAATCTCTTTTTTGATATTTTACGCGGGGGCCTGTTTTGGCTCTTTTGCCAATGCCTGCGCGTTGCGTTTGGTGCGAGATGAAGATTTTATCCATGCCAAATCGCGCTGTCGCACCTGTGAGCGGCCATTAGGTATAAAGGAAAACATCCCGCTATTTGGCTATATTGCCCTTCGCGGCCGCTGTTCATGCCGGCAGATTTCTTTATCCCCGCGCTATCTCTTGGTCGAGCTATTCATGGGGCTCATCACCCTTAGCTATGCCGCTATTATGCCGCCAGTGATGGCTATTGGCTTTTCCCTTGCCGCTATTTTTATCGCCATTTCATTCCTGACTGACATCGAAGCGATGATCCTTCATCCTGCTCTGTTAACTATTTTGGGTGGCCTTGGATTGGCTTTTGCCATTGCCGGATCGGGCGGCAGCTTTGTCTGGCATATCGGCTGGAGTGAGGCCATTGTTGGGGCTCTTATTGGCGCCGGAATGCCGCTTTTGATCAATGCTATTTTCCGCTTGATAAGGGGTAAGAATGGCTTTGGAGAGGGCGATTTTTGGCTATTATCAGCCATTGGCGCATGGTTGGGGCCGGTTCTAACCATTGTTGTTTTCTTCGGCGCGGCGGCCCTTGGTGCCATCGCTGGCATTGCTCTTATTTTGCTCGGAAAGGCCGCAATCGGTAGCAAGCTCCCCTTCGGGTTATTTCTAAGTGTTGTGTTTATTCTTTGCTCTAAACTCTATATGTTGCTAAATTAGACAAATTACATAATACCTGAATTCCGGAGCTTGATAGTGACCAAAACGTCTAGACTGCAACGATCCATGGGCAGATTCGTTAGCATTGGAACAATGTCGCTGGCCTGTATTTTGCTATTCGGATGCGACTCACCTGACCGGATCCCTAATGATGTGGATATTGCCGACAGCCTTGACATTGTCCGTGACAAAGTAATTGCACCGATAAAGGGTGTTGATGATGATGAACTCACGTCATTCGACCCATTGCCGCGCCGCAAGTTGCTACAGGTTCAGCATTCACCGCAAAGCTTGAGCAATAACAATTTCGTCAAGACGGTTATCTCGCTGATCGATGAGGGCAATCCAGAATATAATGAAGACGGAACCAAAAAAGAGCCGGTGCAAAAGCCCGATTTGGTCGCGTTAGATGATGCCGCGAAAGAGGCCATTCTGGACAAGCGCGCGTTTGAGCGGACCCAGATTCTGGTTAATAAGGGCCTCCAGCTAGAAACCACATTGCTGGATACATTGCGCGTCCTTGATGATCGCATTGACACAGCGGAAGAGAGCACGATTGGCGGATTGGGTGGAAACATCCCGGTATTTGGACGCAATTTGACCGAAAAGCGTGATGGCTATCTGGAATTGCCAAATGATCTGGTTTTCGTTGGTGGCGAGAACGGTACCTTTAGCAGTAAAACCGCAATATTACGCCAGCTTCTTGATAATCCGGTGCTGTCATTTTCCGTGCGTGAGATGCCGCTACCCGATGCGATGGATTTCCTGTTCCAGTCGATCGGTCTGCAGGCGGCGATGTCAGACGCCATTCTGGACTCAAAAATTACAGTTACCCTGTCGGTTGAGGCGAGTGCCATCGCGATCATGGATGCGTTGATGGAACAGCATGGTCTTGCCATTGTTTACGATCGTGCGATCGAAGTTGCGCAAGTCTATACACAAGAGCAATTCGACCTGCGGATGGTCGCCATTCGGCAATCAATTGAGAATTATAATGCCGCGGTGAAAGCAAGAGCCGAATTGGCCGAGGCCCAATCAGAGCACAACCGAATTTCCGAAATTCTGCAATATGCCCAGCTATTGCTCGGCGGTGATGACCAAGGCTTTATACGCGGTATCGAGAGCATCTCCCGCGCACCAGCCGCCGAAGCAACATCAAAACTTATTTCCACAATGACCCGTGAGGCATTGGCCTTGCGCTCGGACATGATCAAATTCGACAAGACCACTGATGACCAGCTAAGCGGCAAGCTCGAAACCGCAATGAATGGCGGCGTGATGGGGCTTGGTCCAGAATATCAAAATATTCTATCTGAGGATGAGTGTATCTGGCCTGGTCAGGAAATCTTCACCGAGAAAATGACTGTTTATAACGCGGTCATCTCTGACACCGCCGCCAGCGATGGCGCCGCGGCTGTCCCCGGAGTGGCAAGCCGGATCAGAGACTTCTTTGATGAGCTCCGCCCGTCAGGCGCCGCCGCCGCTGGTGAAGCCGCGGCCGCGCCAGTAGCGGCTGCAGCGGCTGCGGCCGATGGTGAAGCAGTTGCAAAAGACACAAGGATTCCAGAGGGATTACCAAGCTATTGCGGCACAAGTAACCCAGCTTCGTTATCGCCAAGGATTATCGCAGACGAGACCGGCATTACCGTTATTGGCACCCGCGAGGACAATGATCTAGTCGTCAATTTGCTAGACCAATATGATGTCCCGCAATTGCAGGTATTGATCGAGATTTTCATCATCACCGTGTCACGCGATTTCTCGCGGCAGGTTGAATCATTCCTCTCAGTCAAGCCTAGTGGCGGTGGCAACGGCGTTGGCGAGGCCGA
>CBFHOS010000069.1:0-2473 GCA_965657645.1 Puniceispirillaceae bacterium (SeqCode)
TGCTTTCTAAAAAGCAACGCGAAACCGACGTGATCTTGTGTCAATCGCGGGCTGCCAAGCCAGACGGTGTCATCGAGGTCGACCTATGAAACAAAGCGGGTAGCAATTTCCATTGAGCGACAAAATCTATCGTGCTGAACATACTTTGGAAGACCTATCGGCGCTGATCGCATCGGTGCCTCGAAAGACCTTTGGCAAAGAAGTGCTTGATTTTATTTCGCAATCAGCACTGATTGAGAACTTCGGCGCATTTTATTTCTCTGATCTGGCTCACCCCAAGCCGGTGCTCTCTGTCTGGTCAGGACGCATCAGTGACTATTGGTTCCAACGCAACGCCAAGGCCATTCTGAATGACCCTACAATCCAGAATTCTTTGGTCGCGATGATGCAGTCTGCGCCCTCCGATGGCGTTGTCATTGAACGCTGGCATCCTGACGGCACAGACCCGCGCAGGCCGATTTTCGAGCGCACCAATATCTTGGAACGGATCGGCGTTTATTCCAGAAACGGAAAATCAGGCTTCTTGTCTTTCTATCTGCGCGGCACAGCGGCTGGGTGGATTTCCGGTGATGAATTCCGATTGCTGCGAGAAAGTTTACCGGTGGTACATGGTTTGATTGGTCTGCGTCACAGTATTGTTGGTTCGGAAAATTTCCAGTTCACCGCCCGAGCCAGCGCATCAAGTCTAAAGGAGCGGGGCATCGCGGGGTTTGGACAGCTCTCAAAACGTGAGGCAGACGTCTGTGATGCCGCAATAAGCGGGATCACTGTAGCGGGCACAGCAATCGAATTGTCCGTCAGCGAAACCACAGTTCGAACTTTGCGTCAGCGCGCCTATCGAAAGCTCGGCGTGCGTACTGCCAATGCGCTTATGGCGTTGATTATGAATGATCTGATGTGATCTGAGAAATTTGTCATCCCTTTGGATGACAGACCAGCACAGCGCTCTCATGCTGTAGTGGCACGAAACAAGGAGCCATACTCATGCAAACGACCAAAATCACGTCACTCCAAGATAAGATCGACGCACACGGCGATATTTGGTCAATGCTATATAACGCGCATGCCCAGAAATTTACGTTTCCGGTTCAGGCCGAATTTAGCAATTGGATAGATGAGCAAAAAGCTTGGCGCAGCTCCGCAATCTTTCAGAACATGTCGCACCATATGACGGATGTCTACTTTGAGGGTCCTGACGTGGTGCGTTTGCTGTCAGATTTCGGCATCAACTCGTTCGACGGGTTCGGTGCGATGCAGGCCAAACAGTATGTCGTGTGCAATTCGGATGGTCACTATATCGGCGATGCGATCCTGTTTTGCGAAGAGGAAAACAAGGTCAGCGTTGTCGGTAAACCGATGGTGGCGAACTGGCTTCGTTTCCAGATGGAGCAAGGCGATTATGAAGTGAAAGTCGCGCACATTGATCGCCCCTCCGCCAATCTCAGTGACCGGCGCATTTTCCGATTTCAGGTGCAAGGACCGAATGCGGACAAGTTGCTCGATGAGCTGAATGGTGGACCGCTGCCGGAAATCCCCTTTTTTCAAATGGGACGTTTCAATATTGGCCCCTATCAGGTGACAGCACTCAATCATCGCATGTCGGGTGCGCCGGGGTATGAATTCTGGGGCCCGTCAGAACATGGCGAAGCAGTCCGCGACTTGATCCTAGAAGCCGGAAAGAAATACGAGCTCGCTCAAATCGGTGGACGGATTTATCCGGTCACGGCTTGTGTGTCGGGCTGGGTCGGCTCGGTCCTTCCGGCGATTTACACAGGCGAGAAGATGCGCGCCTATCGCGAGTGGCTGCCTGAGGCGAGTTTTGAAGCCAAGCACTCTATCGGCGGATCATTGGCTACTGGCAATGTCGCAGATTTTTATCGCACGCCGTATGATCTTGGGTATGGGTTCATGGTTAAGTTTGATCATGACTTCGTAGGTCGCGCTGCACTAGAAGCATTGCAGCCTGAGCAAAAATTGAAAAAAGTACGGCTAGTCTGGAACGCTGAAGACGTAGTCGATATCTATGCCAGCGCGTTTGGAACAGGCGAGCGTTACAAAAAGATCGAACTGCCCACAGCAAACTACTCCACTTCCCCAAGCGATCGCGTGCAACACGATGGGCAGGATGTCGGCGTGTCGTTCTACCCTGTGTTCTCTGAAACGGATCGCGCTTGTATTTCACTCGCGTCGATCCCGTCCGAATTGGCGGTCGATGGACAGAAGCTGACACTGGTTTGGGGCGAACCTGATGGGGGATCCGGCAAACCAACAGTCGAGCGACATGTTCAAAAGGTCGTGCGCGTCACTGTCGACCCTAAGCCTATTAAACGGGATTAACGCGACTGCTAAATCTCGTAGACCTGCAAGTCTTCAACAATTCCAGTTTCGCCCTCAAAGCACGCGTCTAACGCGGCGCGCGCTTTTTCATGGGCGTCATTGCCGTCCATGTGAATGCGGAAGTGGGTTAGATACA
>CBFHOS010000070.1:0-2393 GCA_965657645.1 Puniceispirillaceae bacterium (SeqCode)
GCCTATCGGTGTGGCGGCGCATTTGGCACCGTTCCTGCCTGGCTCTCCGCTCGATGAAAATGGTGCGGCTAGTGATACTGGCGCGGTTAGCGCGGCGCCATTTGGCTCGGCTGGTATTCTGCCGATTACCTATGCCTATATCCGCATGATGGGGCCGGATGGTCTGGCTAATGCCACCGCCATTTCCATTCTGTCGGCAAATTATATGGCGGCCAAGCTCGGTGATAAATTCCCGGTTCTGTATACCGGCGATAATGGCTGGGTGGCGCATGAATGCATTATTGATATCAGAGACATTCAGGATAAATGCGGGATCAGTAATGAGGATATCGCCAAGCGCCTGATCGATTTTGGGTTCCATGCGCCGACCATGTCATTCCCTGTTGCCGGTACTTTGATGATCGAGCCGACCGAATCTGAATCTCTTGCCGAGATTGACCGGTTCTGTGATGCGATGTTGTCGATTGCCGCGGAGATTGAAAAGATCGCCGATGGCACATGGCCCGCGGATAATAATCCGTTGGTGAACGCACCGCATACCGCCGCCGATATTCTGGCGGATGAATGGGCACGTCCCTATAGCCGTAATCAAGCGGCAAATCCGGATGGCAATGACCAGATCAATAAATACTGGCCGCCGGTTGGCCGTGTGGATAATGCCTATGGCGATCGCAATCTTATTTGTTCATGCCCGAGCATGGATGAATGGGAAGAGGCCGCCGAATAATGCGCAACCTACAAAGCCCCGGACGATCACCGGTTTCGGCCCCCTATGGGATGGCCGCGACCTCGCATAACCTATCCACCCAAGCCGCCATTGCCATCTTGCAACAAGGCGGCAATGCGATGGATGCGGCGTTGGCGGCGGTGGCGGTACAATGTGTTGTCGAGCCGGGATCAACCGGCATTGGCGGTGATTGCTTTGCCCTTTATGCCCCGGCTGGCGGCGATGACATTATCGCCTTTAACGGGTCTGGCCGTGCCCCCCAAGGCGTGAGTTCCGCCTATTTGCTGGACCGTGGGATCACCGAGATTGAGCGCAATTCGCCGCATGCAGTAACCATCCCCGGGGCGGTTGATGGCTGGGTCCAGTTAAACCGTGACCATGGCAGCATGCCGCTATCGACCATTTTGGCGGCGGCGATTGATTATGCTGGCAATGGCTATCCTGTGGGCCAGCGCGTTGCCTTCGACGCTAGCCGTAATGTGCATATTCTTGACGAGGATGGGGCGGCGGTATTTGCCCCTGATGGCAAGGCATTTGAGATGGGCGATCGCCACCGCCAGCCTGCCCTTGCCCGCACCCTTGAAAAAATTGCCGATGAAGGCCGTGACGGTTTTTACAAAGGCAGTGTTGCCGAGGATATTATCACCAAGCTACAGAGCGTTGGCGGCACCCATGTTCAGGCCGATTTCGACAATGCGATTGGCGATTACGTCACACCTATCAAGACCAATTTTCGCGGCTATGATGTCTGGGAATGCCCGCCTAATGGCCAAGGCATGATTGCGCTGCATTTGCTTAATGTCATGGGCGGTGTTGATCTGCCTAATGCCGATGATAATGACCCTTTATCCATTGCGCGGATGCATCATGAAATAGAGGCGTGCCGCCTTGCCTATCGTGACCGCGGGCTTTATCTGGGCGATCCCGCCTTTAGCGAGATACCGGTTGAGGCGTTTTTAAGTGGGGAATATGCCGATAGGGTGCGCGCCAACATCGACCCTAATCGGGCACAAGACCCCTTGCCGCCAAGCAATTTGCCACGTCACAAAAGCACCGTTTACATCAGCGTTGTCGATAAGGACCGCAACGCTGTTAGCTTTATCAATACCCTATTCTATGGTTTTGGTACCGGCATCATGGCGCCCAAGTCCGGGGTTCTATTACAAAATCGCGGCATGGGTTTTGTCGTTGATGACGCCCATCCAAACGGAATTGCCCCCGCTAAACGGCCACTCCACACAATCATCCCCGGTATGGTTACCAAAGATGGCCGCGCGGTTATGCCGTTTGGCGTTATGGGCGGTGATTATCAGGCGTTTGGTCATATGCAATTGCTCAGTCGCATGTTTGATTACGGCATGGATATCCAACAGGCGCAGGACACGCCGCGCTATTTCCCTGATCCGTTTAGTGACGAGATCGAGGTGGAGGATCCAATCCCCAATGCGACCCGCAAAGCCCTTCGCGCGATGGGGCATAATATTGTACCCGCGAGGGGACCAATCGGCGGGTCACAGGCGATATGGATTGATTGGGATAATGATATGTTGATGGGCGGTTCGGACCCCCGCAAAGATGGCTGTGCGATCGGTTATTAATCGGGCTGGCTGGGATTAACCGGGCCCATTGAACGCTTTTGGCATTGCTGGACAATATGCTAATCTGG
>CBFHOS010000071.1:0-2199 GCA_965657645.1 Puniceispirillaceae bacterium (SeqCode)
TCTTATGGGTGCGCCCTATGCAAATCCTTGGCGCGCTCTTTCTTGGTGGGACAATGGTGGGGGCGGTATTGGCGCATGTGCTAATCCTTGGCCCCTCATCAATGCCGGCCATCATCCTAGGGTTGCTATGCGCATCTGTGGTCTGGCTCCATAAAGAGCAATCCACAATGCTCAAAGCAAAACTGATCAAGCCAGCCGCTTAACCCCAAGTCACATCTAGCATAATGGTCATACATCCCCGAGTATGACCATTATGACCATTATTTGTGCCATTGTCGTCTTGCGCTCTGTAGGATGCTCGCGCCAGTCCTCGTGCGCCCAGTCTTCGTGCGCCCAGTCTTGGCAAATAAGCTCACAAGACAAAATCTATTATCAAATTGTAAACAGTGCTTTCCTTGAAATTTGTCTAGACTCTCTGTAACTCTAGACCTCTGTAGAAAACCAATTGCTAGTGGAAAGCACCATCAAATGGCTCTTTATCTGGATAGTTTTAACTTTGCTGATTGGCATGAATTGATGCCTAGTAATGTCTTTCATGGCATCACAACCAATCCCCTATTGGCAAAGAGGGCCGGGCTTTTATATGGCGATATTGAATGGCATGCGGTCATTGAGCGCGCCGCCGAGTGTGGCGCCAAAGAGCTTCACATACAGGTGCCACATACCGATGCATCGGTGATTGATTTTGTTGCGGCGCGGAAAGCGGAAGCCGCACATGCCAATCTAACAATCGTTATAAAGATACCCTTAACAGATGCTGGCATTTTGCTGGCGTCAAATGTGAAAGCGCTTGAGATGCCGATCTTGATGACGGCTTGTTACCATGCAAAGCAATATCTAATAGCAGATGCACTCAAAGCGGCATTTATCGCGCCTTATTATGGGCGCATGGACGAAGCTGGAATTGATGCTTACAGCCACCTTTGCCAGATGCATGATATGGCAAAACGTAATCCCGGTTCATGCAGAATTCTTGTCGCCTCTTTGCGCAATAGCGAGCAGATGATGGCGCTTGCTTCTGCGGGGCTTGACGATTTTACAATCTCTCCCGCATTGGCAAGAGACCTGATGGATGAGCCGCTCACGATAGAGGCCGCGAATGATTTCGCCAAAGCAGCGCAAGGCGATGCCTAAGGCTAGCTAGTCTTTGCTGTAGGATTTAAATATAACAGATTGGTCTAGGCCAAATTGCTCATAGATTGGCAGGAAAGATCCGCCTATCGCTCTTGCATCATTGCCAAGATTGCCGACACGCACTTGAGGTAATCTGAGACCTTGTGTGTCATATCTGGCAAAACAGGTTTCGACGGTTGCAACAAGTTTCTCCATAAGATCGTGGCGCAAGCTGCCATCGATCACAACATCATCAAGATCAAAGAAAGATTGTCCTGATAAAATTGCATAGGCAAGGGAGTTGCCTGCCGCCTCAGCCCATTTGTCGAATAAGCCTAATTCTTCTTTGGTGAAATCTCTGTCGCCTGCAAATGTATCTCTTGCCAGACCATGCTTTATACACATGACTTCCAATTCATGGATCGCGGCGGCATTAACCATCTGGGCTGGTTTGTTCTCGTCGGCGAGGGATGTGGGAATTGAGCCAACAGATCCGGCGTTGCCTGTGTTGCCATTAAAGATTTTGCCATCTAGTACAACGCCGCCTCCCAAAAAGGTGCCTACATAGAAATATAGAAAAGAGGCATTTTGTCGTGCGCCAATCATCCGCAATTCGGCGAGGCATGCGGCGGTTGCGTCATTTAGCAAGAACGTTTGTTGATTGGTGATACGCCCCACTTCTTTGGCAATATCTATATTTTTCCATTTAATCATTTCGCCTGCCGGTGCACTGATAACACCTTCCCAGCCGTCCAATTCAAAAGGGGCTGCCACGCCTATGCCAATGAATTTCGATTTTTGGTCATCCGACAAGGTGTCTATCATTTCGGCAACGGTCGTGCCAATCCAGTGAAATAATTCATTGTGGTCTGGATATTGATATGTGAATGAACGCCGCATAGCTACCTTAGCCGTTAGACCAACCATAAGGACATTAGCGGACCGTCTGCCAATTTTGATGCCGATGGCTGTAGCGCCGGCGTCATTCAATTCGATTAGGGTTGAGGGCTGGCCGACTTTGCCCTTTATCACATCACCTTTGAACAAAATCTCCTCGTGAATGAGGCGATTTACGATTGTCGTAAC
>CBFHOS010000072.1:0-1890 GCA_965657645.1 Puniceispirillaceae bacterium (SeqCode)
ATCCTGGTGGCAATTCACCTCGCCGCCAATATGGGCGTTTTTGCAGATATACATGCTCTGGAGCAACCGCGGGTCATTGAATAGCGCATTGGCAACGATTTGCATCTGTGGGGCACGGGAAAAGGAATTAAAGACGGGATCATCATCATGCAGATTATGGCCGATTTTATTGACCGCTTGGGCCATAGGCACGGCTAGCTTGCCGTCATCATCAACCGCGCCCTCTTCGAGGAAAAACCGGATCTGATCACCGGAAGTCCGAAAATAATCGGCCTTTGCATGCGATTGTCCAGATGCGGAAAACACCGTTAGTTCGTCACCCGGAGTATGGTCATCCATCAGGGCGATGGCATGGGCTTTGGCGGTATCACAGCTCTCAGCGCTAAAGAAGTCTTCAATGATAAGAAAACCGTCACTTTCAAAGCTGGATTTCATGTCGGCGGTCATCTCGCCGTTCCATTGATAGCGGTCTGATACTGTCATAACACCCTCACTTTTTCGCTAACGCACTTGCCTCTAGATCACGGACCCTCTTAATCGATAACAGGCGGCCTTCATTAATTTCAATGTCACCCAATTTGGGCGCTTCAAAGCCTATATCCGCTACACAGCATGACGGAAAGTGTGACAAATTACCATCAGTATGACGCGATCCCACACTCAAATTGAGCAAAACCACCAAGCCGGGATTATGCCCGATAATCATTACACTGCCATAATCTGCGGCAACTTCCTCCACCAGCAATAAAAGGGTGCTGGCACTGGCTTCATAGATTTTGTCTGAAAAGACTACCGGAATATCCGGCCATGCCTCGGCGGCGAGTTCATAGGTTTGGGATGTGCGCCGCGCCGTGGAAACAAGGATGATATCCGGCAATTTGATATGGTCACGGACAAATTCACCCATCCGGCGCGCATTAGCGACACCCCTGCTCGTTAGGCCGCGGTCAAAATCCGCATGTTGAAGCGATGGTGCATCTGATTTGCCGTGCCGAAAGAGGATAATTTGTGCCAGTTTCCGTCTCCACGCTTGGTTAACCTATCGGATATATCCAAAAACCCTGACACCATTATGGTTCACTGCCAAGAAATAAACGACTGCGCTTTGGTAATAAATTGGGTCTTAATCTGGTAATTATCGAAAGCCAGTATCGATACAACCGCGGTATAATCTTGGTGAATTAGACAAATCACCCCCTGCCCTTGAAATCTGCTTTGCGATTAATAAGTTAAAGGGTATCAACATAACTCTTTTGCATGGGTTTGGTGCTGGCGGTTTCCTCCACCTTATTCATCCTACCTAATGCCTTTCTTTATTGGCCCGAATAAACTGGATAGTCAGATGCATAATCCCGCAGGCGATTTTATTGATGCAATAGGCAACACCCCTTTGATCAAGCTCCGCGCTGTTTCAGAGCAAACCGGTTGCGACATATACGGTAAAGCCGAATTCATGAACCCCGGCGGCTCGGTCAAGGATCGTGCGGCTTTGGCTATGGTCGAGCATGCCGAGAAAACCGGCCAGTTGCGTCCGGGTGGGTTAATTGTCGAGGGCACGGCGGGTAATACCGGCATTGGCCTAACGATGGTTGGTAATGCCAAAGGTTATCGTTCTGTCATCGTGATGCCGGAAACCCAAAGCCAGGAAAAGAAAGATGCATTGCGGATCTGGGGTGCGGATTTACGGCTGGTTCCGGCCAAGCCATATCGCGATCCGGGCAATTATGTGCGCTATTCAGAGCGCCTTGCCCTTGAATTGGCAGAAACCCATGAAGCGGGTGTCCTATGGGCCAATCAATTCGACAATACAGCCAATATGATGGGGCATTACAGCACCACCGGACCGGAAATCTGGAGCCAAACTGACGGCAAGATTGATGGCTTTATTTG
>CBFHOS010000073.1:0-1865 GCA_965657645.1 Puniceispirillaceae bacterium (SeqCode)
ATCAGCTGCGGCATTGAAAGAGGCGTTGGGTGGGCATGTTAATGCAACCCTTCAAGGCGCGGCCCACGTTCCGCAAATAGACGCCGGTAAGATGGTGCAGTTGGCAACGCTGACTGCTAATCGCGCGCCCTATGCGCCTGACACAATGACTGCAGTTGAAAGTGGCGTCGATCTTTCCATCGAGGGCCACATCATTTTCATCGTGAACAAAGATGCACCAGCCGAGATACAATCTTGCCTTGCCGAGGCGTTGGCGGATGTAACGAGCTCGCCAGATTATGTCGATTTCCTCGCTGGTCGCTCAACTGTTCCAGGCAACATGGGACCAGAAGGCACAGCTGAATGGGTTGCGACCGCATCTGCTTTCTATGAAGCGAAGCTGGCAAATTGATCAATGCTGATCGCATTCAGGGCTTTGTCGTCTCTGGACTTGGTGCCGCACTTTTGCTGTGGCTGGTCCCGAACTATGTGACGTCAATGCCCGGCGATCCGCTAAATCCCGCATTGTTTCCACGCGCCGCGGGATGGATTCTCCTCGTTTTGGGGGGTGTGCAGATCATATTGGCGCAACCGGGTGCTTCAGTTCCACGTAAAGCCGAGGTTTTCGGCTTTACGTGTTTTAT
The DNA here is from genome assembly GCA_965657645.1 of Puniceispirillaceae bacterium (SeqCode). Taxonomy (GTDB): domain Bacteria; phylum Pseudomonadota; class Alphaproteobacteria; order Puniceispirillales; family Puniceispirillaceae; genus CBFHOS01. The sequence continues at coordinate 624 of CBFHOS010000073.1, forward strand.
TGTGGCTTTAGCTGTTGCTGCATTGCTGCTTCCCGTTGTCGGTTTCATTCCGGTGGCCTGCGGCTTGATGGTTGCAAGTCTCGTACTATTGCGTGAACGCAGGCCTGTCTGGGCCGCGATAACGTTGATCGGAGTGCCATTCTTCGTGTGGTTCCTGTTCACCGTTCTCCTGACGCGCTCCCTGTCATAACTGTACCCAAAGGCGCCTATTATGGTTGATTTCTCCCTTCTCCTCGCCGGATTTGCGGACGTGTTTACGCTGACAAACATGCTGTTCATTTTGGCCGGCGTGGCGCTTGGCCAGATTGTCGGAGCTATTCCCGGGCTCAGCATTATTATGGCATTGGCCATTGCCGTGCCGCTAACCTACGGGCTTGATACCTTGGCCGCGATTTCCTTCCTGATTTCGGTCAATAAAGGCGGTACGGTTGGCGGCGCGATACCGGCCATTCTGCTCAATGTGCCTGGATCGGCGGAATCCGCGGCGACGACGATGGATGGTCACCCGATGGCCAAAAACGGAAAACCGATGAAAGCGATGAAATACGCGCTTTACCATTCGGTATCCGGCGACATTGCCAGTGATATCGTTTTGATCCTTCTGGCCGCACCTTTGGCGATTGTCGCCCTAAAGATGGGTCCGGTTGAAATTACTGCCCTGATGATCCTGGCCTTTACTGTGATCAGCGGATTGGTCGGAGACTCTATGATAAAAGGGCTTATCTCTGCGGCCTTTGGTATCTTGATCGCCACGATTGGCCTTGATCCGGGAATGGCGACACCGCGGTTCACCTTTGGCCTGCTCGAGCTTTACGAAGGGGTGCCATTAACGGCTGTCAGCATCGGTGCCCTCGCCATGAGCGGGGTACTGGTCGGATTGCTGGGCATGCGCGGATCTGAGGGCACCCAAGACTCAGCAATTTCGATCAAGGGTCGATCACGCGCAGACAGCACCGTGACTTTTGCTGAATTTTGGGCGAACCGTTTTGTCGCCCTACGTGCCTTTGTTATTGGAACGATCATTGGCGCGATCCCCGGACTTGGATCCACAACGGCCGGATTTCTAAGCTATTCCGTCAACAAGCAAGCGGCCAAAGACCCCGAGTCCTTCGGTAAAGGCGATCCACGCGGTATCGCGGCGTCCGAGACGGCGAACAGCGCCGTGGTCGGCGCAAACCTGATCCCGTTGCTGACCTTGGGCATTCCCGGCAATATCGCTGCCGCGCTACTCGTCTCAGCCTT
>CBFHOS010000074.1:0-1677 GCA_965657645.1 Puniceispirillaceae bacterium (SeqCode)
AAAGCCTGTTTTGGGGCTTGGCAGATCTTCCGATCGCACCATCCACGGACCGAAAGCGCCGGTTCCGACAAAGTTCTTGCCTGGCGTGAACTGATGCGAATGTTTCTGCCAATCGCGCACGCTGGCGTCGTTGTAGATGGAATAACCCGCTACGTGATCCATGGCCTGTTCTGGGCAGATGTGTCGTCCGCCTTGTCCAATGATCACCGCAAGTTCACCTTCAAAGTCCAGCTTTTGCGAAGACCGCGGTTGGATCAGGGGTGCGCCGTGTCCAATTTGCGACGAGGGCAAGCGCAAGAAAAGAACCGGATAAGATGGCACCTTGTCCGGATCGGTGTCGTCTTCCCAGTAATTGATTGCGGCCAGAACGATTTTGTCGGGATTCGGGATCACCGGCGCAAGTTCAATATCTGTTAAGGCAAGGTCAGCGTCACCAAGGCCAGAGACGATATCAAGTGGCATTCCGCCTGAAATATAAGACTTTAAATCAGGATATAGGCCACTATGGCGTGCGCCTAGATCGAACAACACCCGATCATCAACGCAACCCCATGACGGCGTTCCATTGCGTAAGAATGAGACAAACTTCATTGATTACCCCTCTTTAATCCGTCACCAATAACTATAAGCAAGCTTGCGGAAATGCATCTATTTTTTTCGAAAGTTGTGGTGATCGTCGAAATTTTGAGATATGCGAAAGCTTACAGCAAGGGAGTGGTCAGGGCATGGGACGCTTGCCACCTCAATGTTTAATCAAGACAGGAGAGCCATGTGCCGCCAAATAGTTTGGGTTAGCCAATCCTCGACGCGGAACGGGACCCAGAACCGCGATGTTCTGACTCGTTTGCGCATAGACATCGTCAGCAGTGAGTTTGCGCCGGAAGCAAGGCTCAAATTTGCAGAAATGACAAAGCGTTACGATGTGGGGGTCGGAACTTTGCGCGAGGCTCTCTCGCAGCTATCATCAGAAGGCTTCGTGACGGTTGAGGCGGGCAAAGGCTTCAGGGTTGCGCCAGTCTCTGAGAAAGAGCTTTTGGAAATCACCGACCATTTTATCAATTTCGAAAAACGCGCCGTGCGCGAGGCGATCGAACATGGCGGGGAAGACTGGGAAACCAAAATCGTTGCCGTACACCATCGCCTAAGCCTGATAGAAGGGCTGCCATGGGAACAGCGGATGGAACGTCATTCAGAATGGGTAGAGCGCCACCGAGAGTTTCACGAAGCTCTCGTGACTGCCTGCCAAGGACAATGGCTGTTTCGCCTGCGGTCGATCATGTTTGACCAGCTCGACCGATACAGATTTGTAACCAAACGCAAGCCTGAGGGTTTGGGCGGCCGCAAGTTCGAAGAACATCGCGACATCATGGCCGCAACGCTCGCGCGGGATGCCGATCTGGCGTCTAGCTTGATCGAAGAACATATCCGCGACACCTCTGAACGTGCGATAAAACTGCTATGACGGATGTCTTGAGACAACTGGCCGCCACCTTGTCGCCAAACTCGATCTTAACGGGTGACGATAAGGCCCCCTACCTGACCGACTGGTTGGGTGAATTCAAAGGTGAAGCGCTGGCCGTGTTGCGGCCAACGACCACGCATGAGGTCGCGCAGATTGTTAGAATTTGTCGCGAAGCGGGGGTGGTAGTGGTGCCACAAGGTGGCAATACCGGATTG
>CBFHOS010000075.1:0-1563 GCA_965657645.1 Puniceispirillaceae bacterium (SeqCode)
CCTTGGCCGATGGTGTGGTGATGGGCGGCGGTGCTGGCCTTATGCAGGCAAGTTCACACGCGATCGTCAGCAACACCACCAAATTCGCCATGCCGGAAAGTGCGATCGGTCTGTTCCCTGACGCCGGAGCCACGGTGTTTTTAGGCCGTTGTCCGCGGGCAATTGGGCTTATGCTGGGAATGACTGGGCGGATTATTGGCGGCGCAGATTGTTTGATGCTGGGTCTTGCTACATCGATGGCCCACACCGACCAGATGCCTGCATTGCAAACCGCGTTGCTGGCGGCCGATGCCGGTCAAATCGATCAGGTTTTAGCCGATTTCCAACATGACCCCGGCCCAACGCCCCTACAGAATCATCGGGCGGCTATCGAGTTTATCTTTAGCGGCGATGATCCGGTGGCGATGCGCGATCGAGCGCATGATATGGCAACCATCAAGGGTGATGAATTTGCCGGTGAAATCCATCACGCGCTATCTACCCGCTGTCCGATGACTATCGCTCTGTTTGTCCAGATGATGCAAAAGGGCGAGGATATGACGGATCTTGGCGATTGTCTGGCCCAAGATTTTCATCTGGCGGTCAAAATGTCAGCCCGCCCCGATTTTCGCGAGGGCGTCAGGGCCGTGTTGATCGATAAGACAAATGATCCCAATTGGTCGCCAAACCGGTTGGAAGATGTGGATCAACAGATGATTGATGATGTTTTTGATCATGCAGGCTTACCGCCCTTGCGTTAGCCCCAGCATGGTTCTAGATTGACGGCGGTTTACAATATTAGTGCCGTGCAATCGTCGGGGTTTTATTGGTTAGCAGATGCCCAGCATGCCCAATTTAAGATTGCCCAATTGCAGATTGCCCATTTAAGGAAACAGACTATGCGTCTTAGCCAATATTTCTTGCCCTTACTAAAAGAAACCCCAAAGGATGCACAAATCGCCTCGCACCGTTTGATGATGCGGGCAGGGATGATCCAGCAATCGAGCGCCGGTATTTATTCATGGCTACCGCTTGGCAAAAAGGTTTTGGATAAAATTGGCCAAATCGTGCGCGAAGAACAGAACAAAGCTGGTGCGCTGGAAATCATGATGCCTACCATCCAGCCAGCAGAGCTATGGCAGGAATCTGGCCGCTATGACGATTATGGCGCGGAAATGCTCCGGATTAATGACCGCCACGACCGCGACATGCTGTATGGACCGACCAATGAGGAACAGGTTACCGATATTTTCCGCTCGCATGTGCGGAGCTACAAGGCCCTGCCATTGAACATGTATCACATTCAGTGGAAATTCCGGGACGAGGTCCGGCCACGTTTTGGTATTATGCGGGGACGAGAATTCTTGATGAAGGACGGCTATTCCTTTGATATCGACGCCGATGCCGCGCGCAAAGCCTATAACAGGATGTTTGTGTCTTACCTCAAGACATTTGCCCGTATGGGTCTAACGGCGATCCCGATGGAGGCTGATACAGGTCCCATTGGCGGTGATATGAGCCATGAATTCATTATTCTGGCAGAAACCGGCGAGAGCGGTGTTTATTTCCATAAGGACTGGCTGG
>CBFHOS010000076.1:0-1539 GCA_965657645.1 Puniceispirillaceae bacterium (SeqCode)
TCCATATCATGGTCTTCGGCGGTGGCGGCAGAGCCGTAGAAAACCTCTCCATTACTGAGGGGGACAAGTGTTGCTTCACCTGAAATATTGCCCTTTGGGGTCAGGAAATAGCATAAACTTGCCTTGCCTTCTTTGGCTGTAACCTTTGAGCAGGTGAGGCCATTAAGCCAATCTAGTGCACCTTCACCGGTGATCCGATAATGGTTAAAGCCAGAAAGCTCAGCCAACCCAACATGGGTGGTGAGCGCGTCGATTTCAGCCGCCACAACATCATGCCAATTTTGCAAGCCATAGCCGTGGGTCGGTTCAAAGTCAGGATTTGGTTTATAAAACTCTGTGCGTTCCCAGCCATTCACAACACCAAATTCAGCACCGTTTGCTTTTAAGATCGGATAAAGCGGTGAGGCTTTGGCAGGTCGTCCTGCGGGGCGATGCTCATGGGGCAGATGCCAGCGAAATTCATGTTGGTAATCTTCGATAGATTTAAGGGCAGTGAATTCCGTATTGGCAAAACTTGTGATGCGGCGGGGGTCGAGTTGCCAGCAATCCCATTCGGTTTCGCCATGAACTATCATCTGGGCAATCATCTTGCCATATCCGCCGCCCTCACCAATGCCGACGCGCAGGCCATTCATTGACCAGCAATTGCGCAAGCCTGGCTGTTTGCCTATCAAAGGCCCGGCATCCGATGCATATGCGATCGGGCCATTGACCACAGATTTTATGCCAACATCATGCAGGCAGGGCAGGCGGTCAAAGATAGGCTCCATCTTTGGCAATAACCTGTTCAGGTCATCAGGGCAAAGCGCATTGACAAAATCAGGATCAATCCCGTCCATGCCAAAAGTCTTGCAGTCATGCTCATAAATACCGACCAAAAGGCCTTGCTTTTCTTGTCGCAGATAGAACGTATCACGAGGGCAACGCACCATTGGGACTCTTGTCTTTCGCGCTGTCAATTCAGGGATATCTTCTGTGATGAAATACATATGTTCCATGGCAATGACGGGATATTCAACCCCCATCAGCGCGCCAACTTCATTCGCGCGATAGCCCGCGGCAATCACGATATGTTCAGCCGTGATCGTGCCTTTTTCTGTGGTCACCAGCCATTCATCATTAGGCAATTGTTTAAGGGCGGTGACAGGGGTATTGCGGTGAATAGACGCCCCCAATTTACGCGACCTAGCGGCAAGGGCCTGACAGAGCTGGGCGGGGTCAATATCGCCATCCTGTTCGTCCCACATTGCTGCTAGCACATCGTCTGTATTCAAGAGGGGGTTGCGGCGTTTGGCTTCCTCAGCATCCAGTAATTCAAAATCAATTCCCAAGCCTTTAGCCACCGACATGATATGATGGACTTCATCAATATGGGTCTGATTGGTTAAAAGACGCATGCCGCCAGTGGCGTGGTGATAATTGATAGGGTAGGCGGGATCATCAGCCAATTCCTTGTAAAGCTTGATCGTGTAATCACGTAGCAAGAGTAACAATTGATTAAAAGCCACGCTGGGGCATTGGGCCGCGGAATGCCAAGTG
>CBFHOS010000077.1:0-1443 GCA_965657645.1 Puniceispirillaceae bacterium (SeqCode)
ACGCTCCAATAAGACGGCGTCGCTCCAGCCTTCAAGACAAAGATGATATAGGGCCGACAACCCGCCAATGCCGCCGCCAACCACTACCACGCGCGCATGTTCCTGCATGATCAACCCCCTAAATTTCTATCAAATTCTTATCTTTCTCCGAATTATCGTCATTTTGCTATATTTTGAAAAACAGAAAATATAGAATAACCTATTCATAAAATATGAATAAAGACATCACCGATAAAGACGTGCCATGGATACCAGTCTCAAAGCTCTAAGATATTTTATGACTGCGCTTAAAACAGGCAGTATCACAGCAGCTGCCAAGCAAATGCATGTGGTGCCCTCAGCCATATTTGCCGCGATTAATCAGGTCGAAGAAGCTTTTGGTTTGCAATTGACCATTCGCTACCGCTCAAAAGGAATTGTACCGACGGCAACAGGTAAAATCCTGCTGACGCGGATACAAAATCTATTGGACGAATATGATGAGTTGATGAATTTAGGCGGTGAGATGCGGACGCAATTAAATGGCACATTACGTGTCGGCTATTATGCTCCTGTTGCCCCAGCTTTTTTGGCCAAAATTGCACGAGATATCTTGGTCGATAATCCCCGCGTTGATATTAAATTTATCGAATGTGATACCGAGCAAGCTGAGGCGGGACTGTTATCAGGTGAATTTGATGTTGTTCTATGCGTTGCGCAAAATACGTCGCCCCAAAACACGTCACCCCAAAGCACGTCAATTGGCATTGCTTATGAGACCCTTATAGAGATGCCGCCCTATTTGCTTGTGCCAGAAGATCACCCCTTTGCCAAAAGGCAATCTGTGATGATGTCTGAGTTGACGGCTGTGCCAATGGTGCTCCTTGATTTGCCGGTCATCAGAGATTACTACCGACGGCTGTTTGATATCGCCCAGATTAAGCCCCATATCGCAAGCACAGCAACAACATTGGAAATGGTCCGAAGTTTAGTTGGCGCTGGCGTGGGATGTTCTCTTTTGCATATGCGCCCTAAAACGCAAGTGACTTATGCAGGTCATAAGATCGTCGAAGTGCCGTTCGATGACGCGGCACACTCTCTTAAAATTGTGCTTGGCTATTTTCCGGATAGCCCCCGCCGCCTCGTGAAATATTTTGTTGAAGATTTGAAGCAATTGTTCTCAAGAGAGGATGTAAACCGTTTGTTGGTAAGTAAAGAATGATGAAGAAATCTTTTTGGGTATGCAGTGTTTGTAATATTACACACATTTTAGCACATCTAATTTTAGCACCTATAAAGCACTGAAACTAATAACAAAAAGTTCACGCAGTTTTTAGTTTCGGGTGCCATACTCAACCCAAGAAGCCCCCATCACATAATCACAAACACCACTCCGACAAAATCGTCAAAGGGCCGATTGTGGTTGCTGTTACCGCTACTGCTACTGCTACTGCTACTGCTACT
>CBFHOS010000078.1:0-1422 GCA_965657645.1 Puniceispirillaceae bacterium (SeqCode)
ATCAGACTGCTGAAAAACGGTGCAAGGACCAGAGCGCCCGCCTGTTCATGGTGGCGGTCATGTGTATCATCCATCGAGAATACACCACCATCATCAGCCTCTTTCCCCAGAAATTCCGTGGTGAAATGGCCTATATCGTGGAGTAACGCGGCGATCACAACATCCTCATCATGACCATCGCTCGCGGCGAAATGTGCCGCCTGTAACATATGCATGCCAATTGTAACCGGCTCACCCAGATATTCCTCGGCCCCGCGCCGCGCAAAAATATCGCTCAGAAACGGAATGATGTTGCTCCGGTTTAGCTCTTTAATCATGCTGTTGCCCCTGATTTAGCCGCCTCTAACGCCAAAAGCGTCGAATATAATCCATCGCGGTCGGGGTAACAGCCCTGGAGCCATCTGGTCCCCTCGCCCTCATAGCCGCTACGCCCATGCAGAACGCGCTGGTTATCGACGATAAAGCTCTCGCCCGGGGCTAGCTTGAAACCGATCTGGTTTTCCGGCGCATCAATCAACGCCCCAAACGCCTTTATCGCCCGATAAAATTCCGGCATCTGGTCAAACGGAATACCGCTAAAGGGCGCAATCGAGCGATTGTTGAAATGAACCGCCCGCAATGCCCCATCAACCCCAAGCTCAATAATCGGCTTTACGCTTGTTAAATGCACCCCAGACGCCCCTTCATAGGTAAATCGCACAGGATGACTGGTGAGGCTCTCAAAGGCGCTAGGATCCGTGTCACGGAGCTGGGTCGCGGCGGCAAATCCATCAACAACCTGACTATCCCCGCCATTGGCCGAATTTTCGAGGCAATAAAGGATCTGCATACTGGGCACAGGATCACGGTAAGGGTTGTCCGTATGCGCCTGTAACCCAAGGCCAGTATAGGCAAGATTGATCGGATTCACCTCCGATCGCACATCAAACAACAGCCCGTAATTGGTCTCGCGGACATATCCAAACAAGGCCGCAATATCCAGCAAAGCGCCCTCTCTAACCGGTCCACCAACCAGCTTGGCAAAGCCAAAGGCGCGGATCTTGCCAAGCCAGTCCCGCAACGCCGTCCGGCTATTATGAATGTCGTTAAAATCGCCCTGCGGCACGGCACCAGTGGCGTTCCACAATTTTATGCTGTCATCAACCCAGCCCTTACCCTTGGCCTCTACGCGGTCATAGGCATGCGCCAAAAGCCAGCTAATATCAAAATCAATATGCCTGTAGGCGGGCCCGATATCGATCGACAGAGCCTGCGGGGTCACCGACGCCCTATGGATTCTGGTAGCGTCCTGATCATCATAATCCGGCAATTTATCAAAGCTCAAAAGCCGCTGGCCATTGCCTTGATCGCGAGCATCTGGGGCGTTGTCCAAAAGCCAAATGCCATGAAACTGGTATTTCTGGTCTGCCGAGAACAGCGTTA
>CBFHOS010000079.1:0-497 GCA_965657645.1 Puniceispirillaceae bacterium (SeqCode)
ACCTAAAAACCGCTATCCCAGCTTTTGTAAGATATGGCCATTGCCTTCAAGACGGGATTTCAGATAAGCGATATGGGCCGGACTAATCTCACAACAACCGCCGATAATGGTCGCGCCTGCATCAATCCATTTATCAACATGGTCTGCATAGCGCTCCTTGGATAAATCTGTGCGCGCGGTAAGATTATCAACAGTCGTACCAGGCTCTAGCCCCTCAATCGAGGTAAAGCCATTCGCATAGCCACCACACCGAATGCCAGATTTACCAAGGACCGGCATCGCTTTATCGAGCGCCTCAGGGAATGAGCAATTGACGTTAAGCGAGGTAAGGCCAATCGCGCCAAGCTCATCAATCGCTTGCTCTAAAGGTTCGCCAGAGCGCAAACGATTATCGCACTCGTCAGATAAAGTCAGGCTAAGGTGACAATTAAGCCCATGTGATTTAAGCGCATCGGCCGCCGCTTTGGCTTCGGTAATGTTAGAGAGTGTTTCGGCAA
>CBFHOS010000079.1:507-1394 GCA_965657645.1 Puniceispirillaceae bacterium (SeqCode)
TTCTTCTAATGACGATTCATAATCAAGCGCGACTTTTGCCACATAAGATGCCGAAAGTGGGGGCAAGCACCCTGCGATCGAAACCTCATCACGCGTTAAACCACATTGGCGAACCGCTTCTTGGGCCAGATGGATGGCTGTTTCATGAATCTCGTTAAAGCGATGAAATTCATTAGCGCGATTGAGCCTTGTCGGGGTTGCCGTATAGCTATTGACGCAGATGGTGCGCGCGCCCGCTTTCAGAAAATCTTTATGCACTTCGAGCACAATTTCAGGCTCATCTGTCATCACCTGAATAGACCATAGGGGGTGTGATTTGCTTGCTGAAGAGCGCGAATTGATTTCTTGACCAACGCCACCATCGAGAAATGAAATATGTGCCATAGGCCGAAAAATCCCTTTAAATGCGAAAATTGGCTGGAAGCCTAGCGGCTCTTGGCAAAAGAAGCAATTGAATTTATCAGCTCTAAATCCACGAAATAACACACAAACTCAACTACTTACGGACCAATAAATAGCATAAATTCGTGGCACGAGCGCTTTGTGAATGAGAACATATCAGCACCTCGCTATTACAGCTATCACCTAAACTTTACCCATGTATTCATTGCCCTCCTTGCGCCGATGCAAGGCTCAAAAGACGCCCAAAACACGCACCCTTTTGGCCGACAAGAAATTTGTGTAGTGCCGCACTTTTATGCTAGATTTGGTGAGTATTTTAACAGGTGTCAGGTGCGGAAAAATGACTTTTAATCAGGCTTCTATAGATCAGGCCATTGGGGCGTTAAAAGAGCAGTTTGGCGACCGGTTGAGCGTTGCGCAATCGGTCCGTGAACAGCATGGCCACACCACCACTAGAATGGCTAACCAACCGCCTGACGCGGTTA
>CBFHOS010000080.1:0-1361 GCA_965657645.1 Puniceispirillaceae bacterium (SeqCode)
GTCGATCTTGCCGCCAATATTGGCTATAGCCGCGATTTCTCGGGAACCGGCATTGAGGATAATAATGGCCATGGAACGCATGTTGCGGGGATCGCCGCGGCGGTGCGTGATGGGGTTGGTGTGCACGGCGCCGCCTTTGATGCGACGCTGGCGATTGGCAAGGTGACGAATACCAGCGCCTATAGTTTTACCACCGCCCGCGATGTCGCCATATGGGGACGTGATTTAGGTTCGGTCGCGGTAAATGTCAGCGCCGCCTATGGGCGTGATACCGCATTGGAAAATCAACTGGTGGCGATTGGTACTGGTTCCTATTATCTGGATCATGCTGTTTATGGAACCAATGGGTTTTATAACGCGCGTAGTGCCGCGGTGGATTGGCGCGCCGCGCTCGGTGACAACCAGCTATTAATCAAGGCGGCGGGCAATAGTGGCACCGCCTATAGCGCTGGATATAACCAATTGGCCACGGCCAGTGATGATGCGGGCAATCTCATATTGGATGGCAAGATGCTCGTTGTTGGCAATTGGGATGCGGGCAATCAACGCATTACCGGCAATCAGGCGGGCAATGTCTGTGTGACCTATGTGAACGGTGCCTGTAGTGATGCCGCCAGTATTTCTGATTTCTTTATCATGGCCACTGGCACTGATATTTATGCGCCCTATCGCAATGGCACCTATGCCTATTTGAGCGGAACCAGCATGGCGGCGCCGTTGGTTGCGGGCGGTATTGCCGTATTGCACCAGATGTGGCCGCATATGACCGGTAAGAATCTGGCCCAGCTCATTCTGCAAACCGCGAATAAGGATATTCCGGATTATGCGGTCCATGTTCACGGCCAAGGATTGCTCGATATGGATAGTGCCAGCGCGCCGGTTGGTGCCACTGGCTTGCCGCTTACCGGACGAACCGATGGCGGGGTTAGCGCGGTTACGGGCGGCATTTCTGGCGCTGGTATTTCAAATGCGGCGATGGCTGATCTGGCTAGCGTAATGGTGCTGGATGATTATCAGCGCGATTTCTATGTCGATCTTTCGGGGGCTGTTGGGATCTATGATACGCGCCGCGCCAGCCTTGCCGAGACGGCCGGTCTTTATAATAGTTACCAGCCCTATTTTGGCGATGACCGGCATCTGGATTACCAGCGCCAGATCAATCGGAATTTGCGCGTGCATGTCGGGGCGGGCCTATCCGATGGTCATTATTTCGGCAATTCGTTTAGCGGCTCTTTTGGCACATTGCGCCATAGTGTGACCAGCTATGGCATGCTGGAATATCAACGAAAGATTGGCCGTTGGACATTGTCCGGACAAATAGCCCGCGGCGTTACCAAGCTTGAAATTGACCGCGAGAATAG
>CBFHOS010000081.1:0-1288 GCA_965657645.1 Puniceispirillaceae bacterium (SeqCode)
TCGCGGCGCTCGCAATCTCAAAATGCGTTTTGGCGCGCTCCTTTAATATGGGCATCAGGGCTAGCAACCGCGCTTCGCTATGGTCACTGGTTGCTGTCACAAGCGGGCGGATCAGATCGAGCAAAGCAACATCATCCATCGAGCGGATATAATGCGCATTCAAATCGGTCAATTTGTCAGTGTCAAACCGAGATGGCGATTTGCCGATAGCGCTCAAATCAAACCAGTCGATCGCCTGTGCTCTTGAAATAATCTCGTCATCGCCATGGCTCCAACCAAGACGGAGCAGGTAATTGACCATCGCGTCGCTCAAAAACCCGTGGTCGCGATAAGCGTCAACACCAAGTGCGCCATGACGTTTCGATAATTTTGCCCCATCCGCGCCATGAATGAGCGGAATATGGGCAAAGACCGGAATATCCCAGCCCATGCCCTTAAACACCATCAATTGCCGAAAGGCGTTATTGAGGTGATCATCGCCGCGAATAATGTGGGTGACGCCCATATCATGGTCATCAACAACCACCGCCAGCATATATGTCGGCGTCCCATCAGCCCGCAGGATCACCATATCATCAAGGACCCGGTGCGATACTGTTACCGCGCCCTGAACAGCATCATCAATAGTTGTAGCGCCGTCGCTAGGCATTTTCATCCGGACAACATAGCTACCGTCCCCATGGTCCCTCCGGTCACGCCATGGCGAGCGAACAGGATCACCGGTTTCTTTGGCTTTGGCGCGGATATCGGCCAATTCCTGTTCACTTAGATAACAACGATAGGCGGCGCCATTTGCCACCAATGCCTCGGCCACCTCAACATGCCGTGCGGCGCGGGTGGATTGATGCAATGCCGGTTCATCGCCCTCTAGACCAAGCCAACCAAGCCCATCATGAATGGCCTCTACCGCCTCGGGTGTGGACCGCTTGATATCGGTATCCTCAATGCGCAACAGGTATTTGCCACCATGATGCCGCGCAAAAAGCCAGTTAAACAAAGCCGTGCGGGCGCCGCCAATATGCAGATAGCCAGTCGGAGAGGGGGCAAATCGGGTAACAACCTTCATGGTTCGTTAAACCTTTGTCATTATGATAGGGCCTGAAGCGCCGCATCCTACCCAATGCTCGCCGCCAAAGCGAGAGGAAACCTCCATGGTCAGTGCGGAACGCCGCATTTTATTGAATGTTACGGCCATGGTGATAGGGGTCCTTATTGGCGGCGCGCTTGACGGATTGTCATTTGGCGGAAATCGCCACCTCAATTTGATTTTGCCTTTGGTTGGATTATT
>CBFHOS010000082.1:0-1284 GCA_965657645.1 Puniceispirillaceae bacterium (SeqCode)
CGCAAGAAGCCGTTACCGCCGCCTTTGAAGCGGCCCATCAGGCAGTGACCGAGAGCTATGCAGAAATCGAAGGATCGGTGTGGGAGAATATCGATGGTGAAATGGTCTGCGCGGAAAATTGCGGGGCTGACGGCTCAGGCTTGGCCAGCCCCGGCAACTAATGACCGGCAACTAACCGGCAACTAACCGGCACAGGCGACACCAGTCCCCTTTAATCCGCAATAGCCATTTGGCACTTTATGCAAATATTGCTGGTGGTAATCCTCGGCATAATAAAACTGGCGCGCTGGCTCTATTTCGGTGGTAATTGTACCCAGACCAGCCGCCTTTAGTGCCTTGCCATAGGCATCCGCCGATTGTTTCACATGGGTCAATTGCGCATCATCAGATGTATAGATTACCGAGCGATATTGGGTGCCGGTATCATTACCTTGGCGGTAACCTTGGGTTGGATCATGCTCTTCCCAAAAGGTTTTTAAGATTGCATCAAGGGTTATCACCTGTGGATCAAAAACCACCAAAACGACTTCGCTATGTCCGGTTTGGCCTGAACATACTTCCTCATAGGTCGGGTTTGGCGTCATTCCGCCGGCATAACCAACGGCGGTGGTGTAAACGCCCTCAAGCTGCCAGAACAAACGCTCTGCGCCCCAGAAACAGCCGAGCCCAAGCACGATCTGTTCTAAATTATCGGGAAATGGCGGCATTGTTGGATTGTTCAACACCTGATGCGGTGCACCAGCCCAAACCGGCCTATCGCGTCCGGGCAAGGCCTCATTCAACAGGGGCATGCGTGACTTGAACGGATTACTAAACAACATCGCTTCTCTCCCTATGCCCAGCTTGCCCCGATGGGGATAGCAAACGCAGGCCTCTTATGCAGATATCAACCTAGCCTTGGCGCAACGCCTCGACACCGGGTAGGTCTTTGCCCTCTAGCCATTCCAAAAAGGCACCGCCAGCCGTTGATATGTATGAGAATTGGTTACTAACACCGGCATTTGCAAGAGCCGCCAGCGTATCACCACCACCCGCAACCGATATCAGGCTTCCTGCCGCACTCAACCTGCCGACGGTAGCGGCTATCACATTGGTCGCCTGATCAAATGGTTTGATTTCAAACGCACCCATCGGCCCATTCCAAATTACCGTGCTTGCATTCTCTAAAAACGCGGCCACGGTGTCGGCCGATTGCGGCCCCGCATCCAGCATCATTTCATCATCCTGAATATCGGAAATCGCAGCAATACGGTGCGGTGCATTCGCGGCAAACTCCTTTGCAAG
>CBFHOS010000083.1:0-1187 GCA_965657645.1 Puniceispirillaceae bacterium (SeqCode)
GCCGGTGACTTGCAGGGCAAAGCTGCCATCAAGATCGGCTGATACCACCATTACCGACATGATCGCCGCCGGCCCCGCGAGCAACGGAATAGCCAGCGGGAAAATCGCTACATTATCACTTTCACCAAGGGCAGGGGGCGGAGCGCCCGCGTCACTATCCCGGGCGGTGTTCTGTTCTTTGCGCGTCTGGCGGCGGCTGGTCAGCATATCGAGCGCAACGGTAAATAGGATTAACCCACCGGCAATCTTAAAGGCCGCCTCCGATATATTCAGATAGCCCAAAATCCAAGATCCGCAAATGGCGAAGAACAGCATGATGATTGTGGCAACAGCGGTTCCCTCAAGCGCAACGCGGGCCTTTCTGGTTTTGTCCAGATGGGTGGTGACGGCCAGAAAAATAGGGGCGTTGCCGATCGGATCGACAACCACGAAATAAATCACAAAGGCGGTGATAAAGCTCTCAAGCATCGCAGAAATCCCTCATAAATTTCATGAAAGCCGCGCCTGCCGCATTAAATATCAGCAATTTCCACATTCGGGCGATAACGGGCTTGACCTCATAGCATGTAACCCAGTAAAACAGCCAACGCAAGCGAAAGGGCGCCGGTCAGAACGACCATAATAGCGCCCACGCAATGCCTAGATGGCGGAGTAGCTCAGTTGGTTAGAGCAGCGGAATCATAATCCGCGTGTCGGGGGTTCGAGTCCCTCCTCCGCTACCAATTATTTAAATGTTATCAGTGTATTACAGCGCTTCAAAAAAGATCTTGAGGCGATTTTTGCGTTACACACCGTAAGCACACTTTTTGCCGTGTTGCTGACTATTTTGACTGCGGATTCGCTGTGCTGAGCACAGTGTTGGCTAGGCTGTGTTGCGAACACTGTGTTGGCGGAGTTTTGGCGTAACATGGCTGGGAACTCGAACGCTTGGAGTAAGCGTGTTGGAACCAAGGGCTTCACAGCTTCGCCTCTAAGCGGATATTAGCATATGATACAGCTAACGACCACTCCGAGCCCACATCTCCTAGTTACTGCAGTGTGAACAAAGGGGTCCAATGCGCACAAAGCCGGCATTCGAGGCAGATTAGAAAGCTCTCGGCCGTCTCTTGGCCCAGACCCGCATTGCCGCAGCTTCAGCCTAAATTGTTGCCTATCTCTGCAACTGCAAAAGACAGAACCTCAAATGT
>CBFHOS010000084.1:0-1065 GCA_965657645.1 Puniceispirillaceae bacterium (SeqCode)
CACTGCGAACCCGTTTAACGCGAATTTGATATCCGGTGGATCGTCGGGTGGTTCGGCGGCGGCGCTAGCGGCAAATCTATTGCCTGTATGCACGGGTTCGGATACTGGCGGCTCACTAAGATTGCCCGCGGCACTTTGCGGCATTGTAGGGTTTCGTCCATCTGTCGATTTGATTGCCCATCCCACAAGGCCCCTTGGTTGGTCAGGAATTTCAGTCATTGGCCCGATGACACGCACTGTTGATGATTTGACGCTAATGCTGAGCTTGTCGCAAGGCCACCATCCTGATGATCCATTGTCGGCGCACGCTTCTGCGGACCGGTTTAACGACTTAACTGCTGTGGACCTTGGTAGCTTGCGTGTTGGCTTTAGTGAGGATTTTGGCGGGGCGCCGGTAGATCCAGCCATTCGCGAAACATTCCGCAACCGCATTGAAAAGATTACACCCCATGTTCAAGATTGCCGCCCTGTCGATCTTAACCTTGGCGAAATGGATCGTTGCTTTGACATCTTGCGGGCAGAGAGTTTTCTCGCGGCATTTGGTGAGGTGAACGAATTGGACCCCGCGGCATTTGGTGCCGACATCACTGCCAATTTGGAATTAGGTCGATCCATGTCTTTGATGGATAGGGCATGGGCGCATCTCGAACAGACCCGTATTTTGCGCCGGTTCAATGCAGTAATGGATGGCGTTGACGTTGTTTTGCTGCCCACTGTGCCAGTATCCGCTTATCCGTGGTCTGAAAATTATGTGCAGGAAATTGAGGGTCAGAGGATGGATATTTACTATCGCTGGCTGGCCCTAATGTATCGTGGATCGCTTGCCGGCGGCCCATCGATCACTCTTCCTTGTGGCCGAGACGCCGAGGGTATGCCTTTTGGACTGCAGATGCTCGGACCGGTTCATGGTGATGAGGCGATGCTGGCGTCGGCAAAGGCGCTGGAGACGCTGTTTGCGAGTGATCCGGAAATGGAACGGCCGTGCCCTGATTTGGCTAATCTTGCGCAGTCGGATATTGATCTTAAATCAATCGTGACCCATCCTCCGATCATCGGCGCCGCCCA